>UQGD01000004.1 GCA_900540455.1 uncultured Faecalibacterium sp. | reverse complement strand
AATTGCACAAAATCGTCAGTCGGCGGGCAATGGTTTCTTATTCGGAGGCAGCCAACAGGGTGCTTTTTGTTTGCCAGAGTATAGATCAGAACTTACGCCAGGCGCTGGGCAGGAACAGTACCAGCATGGGGAACAGCTCCAACCGGCCCGCCAGCATATCGAAGATCAAAACCAGTTTGGCTGGGTTGGAGAAGCCCGCAAAGTTCATCATCGGGCCTACTTGCGACAAACCGGGGCCAATATTGTTCAGTGTAGCCGCCACAGCCGTAAAGTTGGTCACCATATCAAACCCATCCAAGCTGATAAGCATAATCGACGCCACCAGGATAAACAGGTAGGCGCAGAGGTAGACATTGGTAGTGCGAATGGTCTCGTGGCTGAGCAGTTTGCCGTCCATCCGCACCGGTGCCACCACCTGGGGATGCATAGCCTGCTTCAGCTCCTTGCCCACCGTTTTGCGGAAGATCAGGATACGGCTCACCTTCATGCCGCCGCCGGTACTGCCTGCACAGGCGCCGACAAACATCAGCAGCACCAGCAGCTGCTTGGACAAGGTAGGCCACAGGTCAAAGTCGCAGCTGGAGAAGCCGGTAGTGGTGATGATGGAACCCACCTGGAACGCTGCATGGCGCAGCGCCTCTCCCAAACCACTGTACATACTGCGGATGTTCAGCGTAATGATGCCGATGGATACCAGGATGATGCCAAGATACGCCCGGACCTCCTCACTGGACACCGCCCGGCGGAACCGGCGCAGCAGAAGCAGGAAGTAGAAGTTGAAGTTGACACCAAACAGGATCATGAAGATGGTAACGACCCACTGGATATAGGGCGAGAACTGCGCAAAGCTGTCGTTCTTAAAGCCGAAGCCGCCCGTACCCGCCGTGCCAAAAGCGGTAAGCAGAGACTCAAACAAGGGCATACCGCCTGCCATCAGGAACACCAGCTGGGCCAATGTAAGCGCCAGGTAGATGCCGTACAGGAGCTTTGCGGTGGACTGGACCTTGGGTACCAGCTTATCCACCTGCGGGCCAGGGCTTTCCGCCTTCATCAGGTTGACGTGGGAACCGCCGGTCAGGGGCAGCAGCGTCAACAAAAACACCAGCACGCCCATGCCGCCGATCCAGTGGGTAAAGCTGCGCCACAACAGGATGCCCCGGGGCAGCCCCTCCACCGCAGGCAGAATACTGGCGCCGGTGGTGGTAAAGCCGGACACCGTCTCAAACAAAGCATCGATGGGGTCCGGGATGCAGCCGGTCAGCACAAAGGGCACTGCACCCATAATACTGATGACGATCCAGCTTAGTGCGGTGGTGGCAAAGCCCTCCCGCATATAAAACACTTTGCTGGTGGGTTTAGCCAGCCGCAGCAGCAGACCAAACACAACACACAGGGCTGCGGTGATCAAAAAAGCACCCAGCACAGACCACTCGCCGTAGATCGCACTGGTGGCGGCGGGCAGCATCAGCAGCGCTGACTCACACAGCAGGATATAGCTCAGCAGCCGGAAAACGATCGCATAGTTCATTGGTCCGCCTCCGTTAATCCGCCACGATATCCCGCAGGTCGTGCAGGCCGTGCTCCAAAGTGACAACAATGACGTTGTCCCCCACCTGGATCTCATCGCCGCCGCGGGGGATCAGGATCTGTTCTCCGCGCATGATGCAGCACAGCAGCAGGTTCTGTTTCAGGCGCAGGCGGCTCAGCGGCACACCCGTGGCCTTGCTCTCCTCATGGACCGTAAACTCCAGCGCTTCCACCCGGTCATCCAGGATGCGGTACAAGGTCTTGACATTGCTGCCCGCCTCGTTTTGCAGCGCACGCACATACTGCACGATATAGTCACAGGTCATGTACTTGGGATAGACGATGCTGCCCAGCTCCAACCCGCTGATGATATCATCAAACTCCAGACGGTTGATCTTGGTGACCAATTTGCCCTTGGAATGTTTTTTGGCAAACAGGGTCAGCAGCACATTCTCCTCGTCAATATTGGTCAGCGCCACAAAAGCCTCGGCAGAGCCCAGCCCCTCGGAAAGCAGGAAATCCCGGTTGGAGCCGTCCTCGTTCAGGATCTGCGCCTCCGGCAGTTCCTCGGCCAGCTGTATGCAGCGGGCGGGGTCCCGTTCCACGATGCGGACCCGCACCTTGTTCTCCAACAGTTCCTGGCTGAGATAAAAGGCGATCGCACCGCCGCCGACGATCAGGGCATTTTTTACCGGACGCACCGGCAGATTGATCTTCTGGAAGAAATCCCGTGCTCTTTCCTGCGTAGCCAGGAAGGTCACCTGGTCCCCATTGCGCAGCACAAAATCACCGTTGGGGATCAGCACATCTGCCCCGCGCTCCACGGCGCAGACCAGCACATCACTGCCCAGACGGGAGAGGATATCCCGGATCGCCATACCGTCCATCCCCTGTGCTTCGGTCAGTGCGCACTTGATCAGCCGCACACGGCCATCCGCAAAGGTATCGATCTTGCTGGCACCGGGGAACCGCAGCAGATGGGAGATCTCCATAGCGGCAGCCATCTCCGGGTTGACGATGGCCGAAATGCCCGTCTGCTTTTTGATGAACTCCAGCTCATGGCTGTAGGACGGATTGCGCACACGGGCAATGGTGTGGCAGTGGCCTGCCTTTTTGGCAAACATGCAGCACAGCAGGTTCAGCTCATCCGAGCCGGTAATGGCAATGAACACATCCGCCTCTTCGATCCCCGCCTCATATAAGGTGGCAATGGAAGCGCCGTTGCCCACAATGCCCATTACGTCATAGGCCTCACTGATGTGCTCTACCCGGGGCTTGTTAGTGTCGATGACCGTAATATTATGGCCCTCTTCACTGAGCTGCCGCGCCAGCGCTGTGCCGACTTTACCGCCGCCCACCAGAATGATCTTCATGCAAACAATTCCTCTCTTTTATAATCGTCCCGCAAAGGGGGAGCAAACGCATAAAAAGGCTCCCGAAGCAAAGCTAGACCTGTGCTGAGACGTTCAGACACGCCCCATTTCAGCCGACTCCAGCTGCTGCAGCCGATGCCTTGCTTCGGGAACCCTGGGTGTCCCACTGAACGGGACCCCCTTCTTTTTTAGAAACGCTCTACCCCATCCTGGGTGACCAGGGCATAGACCAGCGGTGCCTCAGCCGGTTTTTCCGGGCCATAGGCAAGACCGCTGCGGTACTCTGCCTCTGCAGCGGCAAACCGCTCCGACGCACCATAGAAGGTAGCCAGGCTCTCCCCGGCCTTTACATAATCGCCCCGCTTTTTATGCAGCACGATGCCCGCAGCAAAATCCAGCGAATCGCCCTTTTTCTGGCGGCCTGCGCCCAGCAGCACACTGGCACTGCCGATCTTTTCTGCGTCGTTCTGGACGATATAGCCGTCCTGCTCGGCCAGCAGTTCATACTTTGCAGCGGGCTGGTCAAACAAGCTGTAATCTTCCAGCACCCGCACATCACCGCCCTGGGCAGCAAACATCTGCTTGCACTTTTCAAAAGCAGAGCCGTCTGCCACCACGGCTTCGGCCATGGCGCGGCACTCGGCGCGGCTGCCCTTGCCTGCCAGCACCAGCATATTGGACGCCAGCTGCAGGCACACCTCGGTCAGGTCTGCCGGGCCGCGGCCCTTCAGGACCTCCATGCTCTCCATAACTTCCAGGCTGTTGCCGATATTGTGCCCCAGAGGGGTATCCATATCGGTGATCATGGCAGCCATGCGGCGGCCATGATGGGTGCCGATGGAGACCATCAGTTTTGCCAGCTCAATGCTCTGGTCCACCGTCTTCATAAATGCACCGGTGCCGGTGGTCACGTCCAGCAGGATGGCATCCGAGCCGGAGGCCAGCTTTTTGGACATGATGCTGGAGGCGATCAACGGGATGCAGCTGACCGTTGCGGTAACATCCCGCAGGGCGTACATTTTTTTATCCGCCAATGCAATGCCCTCGCTCTGGCCAATGACCGACAGTCCGATCTGATTGACCTGGGCAAAGAACTCCTCCTGAGAAAGGGCCGTGCGGGTGCCGGGCACGCTCTCCATCTTATCAATGGTACCGCCGGTATGCCCCAGGCCTCGGCCGCTCATTTTGGCGATCTTGACCCCGCAGGCTGCCACGATCGGGGCAATGACCAAGGTGGTCTTATCCCCCACGCCGCCGGTGGAGTGTTTGTCCACCTTGATCCCCGGGATAGGCGACAGATCCACCATGACACCGCTATGGGCCATCACGTCGGTCAGCTCGGCAGTCTCCTCATCGGTCATGCCACGCAGATAGACCGCCATCATCCAAGCTGCCATCTGATAATCAGCCACCTCGCCGCGGGTAAAACCGCCTACGATGGCCTCCAGCTCCTCACGGGTATGGGTGCCCCCATCCCGCTTTTTTGCAATCAAATCATAAATACGCATCACAGGTTCTCCGATCTGCATTTCAGCACAGGACAGCGCTCTCCCGCACAGTGTTGCGCAGGCAGGGCCTTGTCAATTATAGAGTATACCGGTTTCCGGGATAAAATCAAGCGGAAAACGCACCCCCTCCCTGCAAAAGCGGCAAATTGCTCCTGAACATATGGGAAACGTGGAGATTTTTCCCGCTTTTTCGAAAAAAAGTGGTCGTTCCAGCCTGCCTTCCGGCTTTTGTTCCTCCCCCTCCTTTCGGGGTCGGCAGCGGAAAACAAAATGGGCGCGACTGCCCAAAAGCAAGCCGCGCCCACGATCAAAAGGCCGGAGGTGATTTGGTTAACGAGACCCCTTATCGTAGGGGATGCCCTCCGCCTTAGGTGCCATGCTGTTTTTGGAGGTAAAGGCCAGGATGATCATCGAGGCCACAAAAGGCATCATGTTGTAGATGTTGCTGGACCATTGCAGCTGTGCCAGGAAAGTAGAGTCCGCAATGTTGGCCAGACTCTTAAACACAGCAAAGAACATGGCCGCACCACAGATGTGCATGGGCTTCCACTGGCCAAAGATCATGACCGCCAGGGCCAAAAAGCCTGCGCCGGTAACACCCACTTCAAAGTTCCAGGTCTGCACCGGGGGCACCACATATGCCATGCCGCCGATGGCGCCCAGCGCACCGGAGAGCAGAACGCCGGCATAACGCATCTTGTACACGTTGACGCCCACCGAGTCCGCTGCCTGGGGATGCTCACCGCAGGCCCGCAGACGCAGGCCAAAGCGGGTCTTGTACAGAACGAGATAACTGATCACCAACAGGATCAACCCCAGCGGGACAAAGATGCTGAGCTCCAGCCCGCCAATGCTGAACAGGAAGGGCTTATTGGAGTAAGTCAGCTTTGCGCTGCCGCTTTCGCTGAAGTACTTGGCGATGACCACGGCAATGGCGGTAGCCAGCAAGTTCAGCGCTGTACCGCCTATGGTTTGGTCTGCTTTTAGGTTGATGGAGGCATACGCCAGCAGCAAACTGTAGATCATGCCCGCCAGTGCTGCCACCAGCACCGAGATCACCACCACCGCAAAGGGCGGCAGGCTCGGCGGCAGCATGGTCAGGGTCAGCACACCCGCCACGCCGCCGATGACCATGATGCCCTCCAGCGCGATGTTGATAATGCCGGAGTGCTCACTGAACATACCGCCCAGGGCCACCAGCATCAAAACGATGCCGTACAGCAAGGTATATTTGATCAGAAGCAGCATATCATTTGCCCTCCTTCGGTTTTTCTGCAGGGGCAGGCTCTGCGTTTACATTTGTCTTGTCTTTGTGCTTGAACAGCAGGGTGTGGATCTTGCCGCGGAACAGCATCGAGAAAGCGCACAGGTAAATGATGATGCCGCTGATCAGGTCCGCCACCTCAGTGGGGTAGTACTTGGTGGAAAGGAACGCACCGCCCACCGAAATGTGGGAGATGAACAGGGCCGAGAAGATCACGCCCAGAGGGTTGGAGCTGGCCAGCAGCGCTACCGAGATGCCGTTGAAACCAATGGCCGGCAGGCTGGTGGAGTTCAGCGGGTTCCACTCGGAGACAGCAGACAGATAGTACAGACCCGCACCAAAACCAGCCAGCGCACCGGCAATGGTCATGGAGAGGATGATGTTCTTCTTCTCATTGATGCCGGCATAGCGGGCAGCATTCTTGTTCAGGCCCACCGCCTTCAGCTCATAGCCAAAGGTGGTCTTGTTCAGCACCACCCAGATCAGGATCGCCACAGCAATAGCCAGGAAGATCGCGATGGTGGTGCTGTTGGTCTGGAACATCTTGTTCAAGCCAAAATCCGGGATCAGGCTCTGGGCCAGATCCTTATGCTTGCGCAGGTTCAGGGTACGGGTGTTCCGGGCATCGTACATAGGGCCGGTACCGTACTGGTAGATCAGCTCGTTGACCAGATACAGGCCGATCCAGTTGAACATAATGGAGGTAATGACCTCGTTGATGTTCAGGTAGGCTTTGAAGAAGCCGGGGATCGCACCCCAGATGCCGCCCATGATGGTAGCCACCAGCAGGCACACGAACCAGGGCAGCTTGAGCATGATGGCACAGTACAGCGCACCGTAGGCGCCCAGCGTATACTGGCCGGCCGCACCGATGTTGAACAGGCCGGTCTTAAAGGCAAACGCCACCGACAGACCGGTCATGATCAGCGGTGCAGCGTTGGCCAGGACCTTGCCCACGCCATACGGCGCATCAAAGAAGCCGCCCAGCAGGATGCGGACAAAACCGTCGCCCCATGCATGGGACGGGTTGATGGCCAGCAGTACCAGGTAACCGCCTACCAGACCGATGACAACGCACAGCAGCGCTGCCAGCACACTGGTGATGGAATCCTGCGCACCGCTGCGGGAAAGCATATTCTTTTTCATGGATCAATCCCTCCCCTGTTTGCGGGCGCCGGCCATATACAAGCCCAGCTCCTGGACGGTGGTGGTTTTGGGGTCAAATTCGCCCACGATCTCGCCCTCGTACATGACAAGGATGCGGTCGGAGAGGTTCATCACCTCGTCCAGCTCCAGGCTGACCAACAGCACCGCCTTGCCCTTATCCCGCTCGGCCACGATCTGGCTATGGATATACTCAATAGCGCCCACATCCAGGCCGCGGGTAGGCTGCACCGCCACCAGCAGCTGCGGGTCGCGGTCGATCTCACGGGCGATGATGGCTTTTTGCTGGTTGCCGCCGGACATGCTGCGCACGATGGTGCTGCTGCCCTGGCCGCTGCGCACGTCGTACTGCTGGATCAGCCGATCCGAGTACTCCCGCACCTTATCCTTGCGGATGATGCCGCCGTGCTGGAACTCCGGCTCCCAGTAACGCTGCAGCACCATATTGTTCTCCAGCGTATAATCCAGCACCAGGCCGTGCTTATGCCGGTCCTCCGGGATATGGCTCATACCCTGTTTTGCGCGGTCCCGGATGGAAGCCCGGGTGATGTCCTTGCCACCCAGGGTGATCTTGCCGGCAGCGATCTTCTCCAGACCGGTCAGCCCATAGACGAACTCCGTCTGTCCGTTGCCCTCAATACCAGCCAGACAGACGATCTCGCCCTGGCGGACCTGGAAGGAAACATTCTTGACCGAATCCTTTTTGTGCTGGGCGTTGTGCATGGTAACGCCCTCCACATCCAGGATCACCTCACCGAGCTTAGCGGGCTGCTTTTCCACCTGCAGCTGCACATCACGGCCCACCATCAGGCGGGACAGCTCCTCTTTGTTGGTGTCCGCAATGTCCACCGTACCCATATACTTGCCCTTGCGCAGCACGGTGCAGCGGTCGGCCACAGCCATGATCTCATTGAGCTTATGGGTGATGAACAGGATGGACTTGCCCTCCTTTTTGAACCCGCGCATGATCTCCATCAGTTCATCGATCTCCTGCGGGGTCAGCACAGCGGTGGGCTCGTCAAAGATCAGGATCTCGTTGTCACGGTAGAGCATCTTCAAGATCTCCACACGCTGCTGCATACCCACCGAGATATCACTGATCAGTGCGTCCGGGTCCACCTTCAGACCGTACTTTTCGCTCAGGGCCACCACCTTTTTGCGGGCTTCCGCCTTCTGCAAAAAGCCCATGCGGTTCGGCTCCACACCCAGGATGATATTATCCAGCACGGAGAAACACTCCACCAGCTTGAAGTGCTGGTGGACCATGCCAATGCCCAGGGCGTTGGCATCGTTGGGGTTGCGGACTGCAACCTCCTTGCCGTTTTTCAGGATCTTACCATGTTCCGGCTGATACAGGCCGAACAGCACACTCATCAGCGTACTTTTGCCCGCGCCGTTCTCGCCCAGCAGGGCGTGTACCTCGCCCTTGCGCAGTTGCAGGGTGATATCGTCGTTGGCCTTGATGCCGGGAAACTCCTTGGTGATATGGAGCATCTCGATCACGAATTCCTCTGCCAATCTGCTCACTCTCCTTTCGTACCGTAAAAGGCACACTTTACTAGCTTCCATTATACCTGATTTTCGACCCGTTGCACACTTCTTTTTTATTTTTTGGAGAAAAGTCGGATTATTAGTATTACTTTTATGCATTATGCACAAATATTCTCGTGCCCCTTTTGTCCTCCGCCCCAAAGAACAAACCTTTCTCCCCTATTTTTTGCGTGTTTATGTACTTTCACTCTCCATGGCAGAATGATGAAGGCTGGGGCTTTTTTGCCTTTTTTCCGCACTGCTGCTCCCTAACACGCACATCCCCAGTGAAAAACGCCATCCAAAAGCAGAGGGACGGCAAAGCCCTCCCTTTGCCGTCCCTCTATGTACCGCAGACCTCAGCCCCGGGTCTTTTCCCAATAAGCCCCCATGCTCTGGCCCGGCTGGTCCGTAACTTCCTGGCAGAGATACTCTTCCAGCCCCCAATCCTGGGGTCGGAATGTCAGGGCATCCTCCACCGTGTCAAACTCCACCTCGGCATACCAAAACTCTGTAGGCTGCCCTTGATCCACCCGGTTCACTTCCAGCAAGTGGGTCTCTCCCAGGGCATAGCTGCGGCGCAGCTTGCCGATCAGCGGCTTGGCAATGATCTTCTGTTCCAGCTGGCGGAACAGCTCCTGGTCTATGGGGCGCTCGATCTCCTCCCGGGCCAGGGTACCCGCCGACTTAAAGCAGAGGATATACTGCGTATCGCCTCCGGTCAGCGCTTCTTCCCGGATGCGCACGGTAGGATGCACACTGATATACCCCTGCCGCATCCGAAATTCCTCCCGCAGGGGCAGTCCCTGGGGCCAGCCGCTCACCAGCCATTTGCGTTCGATCTCCATATTCATTTCCTCCATTGCGGTGATGTATGATCGTATTGTAACACATTTTCACGGGATTTTCTTTGGAACTTTTCCATAAACTCTGCCGGCGCTCTCCGTCCGTGCCCTGTTTTTTGCTGTATACAGGACTCCACCCCAACCCAAAAAACACACGGAACAACACACCTGCCACACCTTATAAGTCATACTCATCCCCCATCGGATGGGCTGCCTTGGCAAAATCAAAGCGTTTGCTCCAAAATTCCATTTGCTCTCCATAACAAAATCGTCATTTTTGTCTGTTGCCTTTTTGTGGCGTGTACGTTATAATCGACCCGTAGATAGCAGCGGCGCTGTGGGTCAGGCTGACTCGCAGCGCCGTTTTATTCAGGTTTTGATTGGGTGCGGCGGCATTCGCGGCAAGTAAGGAGCAGAATTTATGGCAGCAAACGTAAAGGAGATCTACGGCAGCAAGGTATTCAACGAGCATGTAATGAAAGAGCGCCTGCCCAGCGCCACTTACAAGAGCTTACAGAACACCCTGCACCGGGGCGCACCGCTGGACATTGAAGTGGCCAACGTGGTAGCCAGCGTGATGAAGCGCTGGGCTATGGAGATGGGCGCCACCCACTACACCCACTGGTTCCAGCCCCTGACCGGCACCACCAGTGAGAAGCACGACGGCTTTGTAAGCCCCTTGGGGGATGGCACTGCCATTATGGAGTTCTCCGGCAAGGAGCTGGTCCGCGGCGAGCCGGACGCCTCCTCCTTCCCCTCCGGCGGCCTGCGGGCTACTGCCGAGGCCCGCGGCTACACCGCCTGGGACCCCACCAGCTACGCCTTTGTAAAGGATGACGTACTGTGCATCCCCACCGCCTTTGTCAGCTACACCGGCGAGGCGCTGGACAAAAAGACCCCCCTGCTGCGCTCCATGAACGCCCTGTCCACCCAGGCGGTGCGCATCCTGAAACTGTTTGGCGCAGACATTGACTATGTCTCTACCACGGTCGGCCCGGAGCAGGAGTACTTCCTTATCAAGAAAGAGGACTACGAGGCCCGCCAGGATCTGATCCTCACCGGCCGCACCCTGTTCGGCGCGCCTTCTTCCAAAGGGCAGGAGCTGGAGGAGCACTACTTTGGCGTGATCCGTCCGGAGGTCTCCGCTTTCATGAAGGAACTGGATGTGGAGCTGTGGAAGCTGGGCGTCCCGGCCAAGACCAAGCACAACGAGGTCGCCCCCTGCCAGCATGAGCTTGCCCCCATTTTTGATACCGCCAACGTCGCCATCGATCACAATCTGCTGACCATGGAGATGATGAAGAAGATCGCGCCCCATTACGGGCTGGTCTGCCTGCAGCACGAAAAGCCTTTTGAGGGCGTCAACGGCAGCGGCAAGCACAACAACTGGTCCATGTCCACTGCGGACGAAAACCTGCTGGACCCCGGTGACACCCCGATGGAGAACCTGCAGTTCCTGGTGTTCCTGGCAGCTGTGATCAAGGCTGTGGACGAATACGCCGACCTGCTGCGCACATCGGTCGCCACGCCGGGCAACGATCACCGCCTGGGTGCAAACGAAGCTCCCCCGGCTATCATCTCCATCTTTGTAGGTGAGGAACTGGAGGCCGTTATCGACGCCCTCGCTTCGGATTCTCCTTACGCAGGGCCCATCAAAATGAAGATGAACCTGGGCGTTGATGTGCTGCCCACCCTGAGCAAGGACACCACCGACCGCAACCGCACCTCTCCCTTTGCGTTTACCGGCAACAAGTTCGAGTTCCGTATGCCCGGTTCCTCGGAGAACCTGAGCGACGCCAACACCATCCTGAACACCGCCGTTGCCAAAGTCCTGAAGGGCTACGCTGACGAGCTGGAAGGCGCTGAGGACTTTACCGCAGCGGTGATCAAGCTGATCAAACGCACCATCCGGGATCACCGCCGTGTCATCTTTAACGGCAACGGCTACACCGCCGAGTGGGAGGCAGAGGCTGAGCGCCGCGGTCTGCCCAACAAAAAGACCGCCCCGGAGGCTCTGCCCGCCTTGATCGCCCCCAAGAACATCGCTCTGATGGAGGAGTTCGGGGTGCTGACCAAGATCGAGATGCACAGCCGCTACGAGGTGGAGATGGAGCACTACTCCAAGATCCTGAACATCGAGGCACTGACCATGCTGGAAATGGCCCGCAAGCAGCTGCTGCCTGCGATCAATGCCTATATGCGGGTCGTGGCAGATACCGCTGCAGCAAAGCGCAGCGTCAGCCAGTCGATCAGTGTTCACAGCGAGCTCAAGACCCTGGAGCGGCTGTCGGCAGATGCAGACGCCATGAGCGATGCCATCGACGAGCTGCAGCAGGTGGTGGATGCTGCCGAGGCATTGACCGACGAGACCGCCCGTGCCAACGCTTTCCATGACACGGTGCTGCCGGTGATGGCCCGGCTGCGGGCTGCGGCAGACGATGCCGAGACCCTGTGCGATGCCAAGTACTGGCCTCTGCCCAGCTACAGCAAGATGCTGTACTACGTCTGAGCCAGCGCTCCCCTGCATTAAACAAACCAAAAAGGTCCGCGCTCCGGCGCGGACCTTTTTTCTGCCTTAGGGAAAACAAAACACAAAAGGGACGCCCCGATGGGGGCGTCCCTTTTGCTTTGGAAGTCAGAGTAAATTCAAATTTCTGCCTGCAGCAGAGAATTACTGGATGTAGTTGACAGTGGTGAACTCGCTGACGGTGGGCTTCACGCTGTCCTCGCTGCTGTTGTCCACAACCAGCTCACCGGAAGCGATCTTAGCCTTCAGAGCCTCGTAATCCTCGACGGTGAAGGTCTTGAAGTTCCAGCTGTCCTCAGCGGTGGGCAGGCCGACGTAGTCGCCCTCCTCCAGGCCGAAGTTGCCGTTGGTGGCAGCGATCTCGGACCAGCTGCCCTCCTCAATGGTGCTCAGAGAGCTCTCCACAGCCTCGGACAGGCCCTTCATAGCGGAGGTCACGAACGGGTTGTAAGCATAGGTGCCATCAGCCACGCCTTTGACGCCCAGGTAGTTCTGGTCAACGTCAACACCAATGACCTTGCCGTTGTTCTTCAGAGCAGCCTCAACAGCAGAGGTGTAGATGCCACCGCCGCAAGCAAAGATAATCTCGGTGCCGTTGGCATACCAGCCCTCCATACGGGAGGTGATGTTTGCATCGCCGTAGAACTGGCCGCCGTAGAAGTAGTTGACCTCCACCTTGGTGCCCAGCTCCTGTGCAGCAGCGTCGATGCCCTGCACATAGCCGTAGCCGTAGCGGATAACAGCGGGCACAGCCATGCCGCCCAGGAAGCCCAGCTTGGTGTAGCCGTCCTTAGCAGCAGCGTAACCTGCCAGGTAACCTGCCTGCTCCTCCTTAAAGGTGATGCAGTAGCAGTTGTCGGGGATAGCATCGGTGCCGATGTCGAACTGAGTCACGTCCACAGCGATGAACTTGACATCGGGGTACTGCTCAGCAGCCCAAGCCAGAGATGCGCCGTACAGGTAGCCAACGCAGACGATCACCTCAGCACCCTCGTTGACAGCCTGACGGATCATGGTCTCACGGTCCTCATCAGAAGCGTCAGCCTCGGGGATGTAGTACTGGCAGTTGTCGCCCATGTAGCCGGTGACAGCAGTCCAGCAAGCCTGGTTGAAGCTCTCATCATCGATGGTGCCGGTGTCGCAGCACAGAGCAACCTTAACGATCTTGCCGGCAGCCTCGGAAGAAGCAGCCTCAGAGCTGGCAGCAACGCTGGAGGAAGCTGCGGAAGAAGCAGTGCTGGAGGAAGAACCGCCGCAAGCGGTCAGGATAGAAGCAACAGCGGCGGCGCCTGCCACTGCCATAAAATTACGACGAGAAATCATCTGCATAAGAATAATCTCCTTTTTTTAATCGGCCCCAGGGGTGTCGCCCCTTAGCCCGAATTTCTCAACTGAACAGCGCTACAAATGATACCGTTCACCTTAAAGTATAGCCGCTAACCGCATGGGTTTCAAGTAAATTCCGATTACAAATTCTTTACAAAAGCTTTAGAGTTCCTTTGCTGCAACATTTGCCGGACCAAAACCAAAGGGCAGCAGCTCGTCCATAGATCGCTCGATAAAATCGTCCGGGGTACGAGCCATGATCACATTCAGCTCCGGGCCGCCAAATTCAAACAGAGCCTGGCGGCAGACGCCGCAGGGCGAAGTGATCAGCTCATTGACCTCGCCCCGGCGGGCACCCACCACCGCAATATCCGTGAACTGGGTCACACCCTGGCTCACTGCATGGAACAGAGCGCTGCGCTCTGCACAGCTGGTGGGGGTAAAGGCGGCATTTTCCACATTGCAGCCGGTAAACACCCGGCCATCCGCGGCGCGCAGCGCTGCACCTACCAAAAAATTGCTGTAAGGCGCATAGGCTTTTTCCCGCGCAGCCAGCGCCTGACGGATCAGCTCCTGCTTTTCTTCCAGAGTCAGATGGGTCATATTGCAGACGCCTCCTTCCGGGTATCAAAAATAAGGTCGGATCAATACTCTGCGCCCAGAGCCACCTTCATCATATCGGTAAAGCTCTTCTGGCGCTGCTCCGGGGTGGTGATCTCCGGTGCCACAAAGCTATCCGAGATGGTCAGCAGGCAGGCAGCATTCTTGCCCAGGGTCGCAGCGTTGGCAAACAGAGCAAAACTCTCCATCTCCACGCAGACGCAGTCCCGCTCATCCCGCAGCTTCTCCCAATAGGTGGGCTGCTCATCCGAAGGCTGACGGTAGAACACGTCCGAAGAATGGACACCGCCCTCGATCAGGGGGATGCCCAGCTTCTCCGCAGAAGCACGGAGCTTTGCGTTCAGCTGTGCGCTGGGCAGGGTGTAGTCCTTATCGTAGCCGCTCTGCACCTTGGCATAGCTGGACTCGCTGACAGCGCTGTTGGCCAGCACCACATCAAACAGCTTTGCCTTGGTGGTGTAGCTGCCCGCAGAGCCGATGCGGATGATGTTGTCCACATCGTAGAACTTGAACAGCTCGTAGGAGTAGATGCCGATGGAGGGCATGCCCATACCGCTGCCCATCACGCTGATGGGACGGCCCTGGTAGGTGCCGGTAAAGCCCAGCATCCCACGCACGCCCGTCACCTGACGGACATCCTGCAGGAAGGTATCAGCAATGAACTTGGCGCGCAGCGGGTCGCCCGGCATGAGCACCGTCTTGGCAAAATCGCCCGGCTGGGCACTGATATGAGGGGTAGACATAAATAGAACACGCTCCTTTAAATTGTATAATGGTCTTTACCGGTTGCGGTAACTACTGCGGTTGAACACATTCTGAGGCGGGATGTACTTATTGCCGGACCGGATCTCAAAGTGACAATGGTTGCCGCTGGATCTGCCGGTGCTGCCCACATAGCCAATGAGCTG
This sequence comes from uncultured Faecalibacterium sp., assembly GCA_900540455.1. Classification (GTDB taxonomy): domain Bacteria; phylum Bacillota; class Clostridia; order Oscillospirales; family Ruminococcaceae; genus Faecalibacterium. Next base: position 88,056 of record UQGD01000004.1, on the reverse strand, counting down.
CCCCTGTTTGACGGTTTGTCCCGCACTAACGACCAGGGACAGGCAGTGGGCGTATACAGTCTTATAGCCGCCTGCATGGTTGATGATAATAGAATAGCCATAGTTGCTGCCTGCGCCTGCACGGTTATAACCGGCCTTTGCCACCGTGCCCCCTGCCGAAGCATAAATGGGGGTACCGGCACTGGCGCAGATATCCACGCCTCGGTGGCTGCCGCCAAACCAGCGCGAGCAATAGCTATACCCCGGCACCGGCCAGATAAACTGACCGCTGCCCGTGATAAATGTGGTCTTGTTGGTGATCTTTTTGGTGCCCACCACCACCTTTTTGGTCACCGGTTCCTGCAGGGTCTCGCTGCCAAGGATGGTCTGCTCCAACAGCATCCCGTCCGTATCGTAAATGTTCTGAGCCGTCACCGCCCGCAGACCATTCTGGCCTTCCTGCAGGGTCTTGGTGGTGCCCACTGTGTACTCATTGGACTTTGTCTTTTCGATGGCGTAGGGGATCTCCTCTTTCCAGGTGACGGTCTTTGTGATCTGCACCTCCAGCAGAGACTCCTCCTTGGTGATGACCAGCTCATCCCCTGGCATGATGCTGGAATCCTGGCTCAGGGGTGCACCCTTAAAGTTGGGGTTCAGGGCGCAAAGCTCCTTCATGGTCAGGTTGTTCTTCTGGGCGATCTCCCACAGGGTATCGCCTGTCAGGACTTTATAGAGTTTTTGCTGCTGCTGCACCTTGGTGAGCAGTTCTTTCACCTGGTTATAGTCCTGGAAACTCTCATTAAAATAAATGCCGTTCTCCAGCTCGATGGAATGGTTGAAGCCCACCGTAACGTTGGGATCATCCTCTTGTTCATAGGGCGCCAGCAGACTGCTCAGGAAGCTTTGCAGCTGCACGCCTTCCTCACACACAGCGGTGAGCTGCCCGTCCAGATACAGGGCGGTGCCCTCGCTGATCTGGTCGTCTGAGGTGCGGAGGATGGCGTCCGCCATGCTGTTCTCGTCCATCACATCATGGGCCACACCCACTGTATAGGCGGGTTCAATGGTCCACTCGGTCTTTTCGGTACCTGCATAATTGATACGCTGCTGCACAGCATCCCGGGCAGAGTTGAACACGTCCTCGTTGGCCACATAGCCCACCGTCTCGCCGTTGACCTGCACTGCCAGCGCATAGGGGCGCTGCACCACTGTGGAGACCACCACCCACATGGCGCCCGCCGCAGCCATGGGCAGCAGGTACATTGCCAGACGGGGCAGACGCTCCAGGTTATGGCGTATACCGGCAGCCAGATAGCTGCCGCTGATCTTCAATGCGGCACGCAGCCCCTGCTGGTAGCGGATCTGATGCGCCCGCACCAGCAGACGACAGATGCCCCGGAACAGGATGTAAAAGGGACCGATCAGCTCCTCCAGCACCCGGGCTGCCCCGGGGAAGGCGGTCGCGCCCAGCTCATGGGCAAAACGGCCAGCCCAGGCCACCAATGCCAGGAAAACATCCCGCACCCATCGGCCGGCCCGTACAAACGCATATTCTGTACAAAAACCCAGGGCATAAAACACCTCGCCCAGGGTCAGCAGCACCGGGTTGGAGACCAGATGCTGCACCGCAGCCTCCGCCTTGCTTTGCCACACACCACGCATACTGTGTCGGCGCAGCAACGTGCGGCACTGCACCTGCGCCCACCAGGAACGCAGCTTTTGCCGTTTGTCTGCCGGCGGCTGCGGGGGCGTATTTTTTTGTTCGATCAAAAGGGAGGGCTCCTTCCTAAAGGTCAAATTTTGTGCACCGTCCAACGGCACAGCACGAAACAGCACAGCCCCGCCAACCTGCCCTCAAAGGGCTGGGACGCAGCGGAGCGGCGCCGGGGAACCAGTGCATTTCCAAGGCTGAACACAGCATGGGGCTACCGCACCAGCAAATTTTTGTTCTTTCTCTTTTATTATACACGCTCCGCCGGATGAAACAAGCGCTGACACAGATTTTGCACCGACTTTTCACCAAAACAGAGCCTGGATGTCCGGCGGCAGCGGACACTCCACCGTAATGCTGTGCAGCTGCTGCGGGGCGTCGATCCAAAGACGCTCCCCTTCCTGGCGGCCCTGGGGCAGCCAAAAGGTCTGCCGGGCACAATGCAGCGCCTGCCGCCCGATCCGCTCCCGGCTGCCGCCGTAGAGATCATCCCCTGCCAGCGGGTGTCCCAGATGGGCAAAGTGGACCCGGATCTGGTGGGTACGGCCGGTCACCGGCAGGCAGGCCGCCAAGCTCAGGCCGTTTTCTGCCCGGAGGATCTCATATTCTGTACGGCTTGGTTTGCCCTCCGGCGTAACACAGCGGCCAATAATGCTGTCCCCCCGGCGGCCGATGGGGGCATCTATAACGCCTGGTCCCAAGGGCAGCTCCCCCTGCGGCACCGCATAGTAGAGCTTTTGCACCCGCTGGGCCAGCAGCGGCGCAGCATAGGCATGCTTTGCCGCCAGCACCAGGCCGCTGGTGTCCTTGTCGATGCGGTTCACCGGACGGAACACTGGGCACACGCCGTGTTCCAGCGCCCAGGCTGCATAGCCATTGGCCAAAGTGCCCTCCGGATAATTCAAGGTAGGATGTACTGCCAGCCCGGCGGGCTTATCCACCAAAAGCGCAAAGGGGTCCTCATAGACGATGCGCAGACCGATCTCCGGCTGCGGACGAACGCCAGCACCCTGGGGCGGCAGTGCAAACCGGACCACCTGCCCCGGAAAGACCCTCTGATTGGCCAGCACCGGCCGGTCATCCGCAAAAAAGCCGCCGCCCTGGAACTTGACCCCGCGGGAGAGGTCGGACGACACAGCGCACCGGCGCAAAAAATTGCGCAGCAGCACCCCCTGCGGCCCTTCTTGATCCGGCACCCGGAAACACAGCTCCATCCCCGTGCTCTTCCCCTCTCCTGGGTACGGCTGCCGCCGCAGAAGGCCGGCGCCGCACATCGATTCTTGCACAAACAGTATATCAAAAAAAGCCGCATCTTGCAAATGCCGCCGGTTTATGATATTATGTGCAATGGAAAACGAGTGGAACATACGGCGGCGGGGCGGCTTTGACCGCTCTGAGGAAAGTCCGGGCCTCATAGAGCACGGTAACTGCTAACGGCAGCCGAGGGTGACCTCAGGGAAAGTGCAACAGAAAGGAAACCGCCGCAGCAATGCGGTAAGGATGAAAGGGCGAGGTAAGAGCTCACCAGCGCATGGGTGACTATGCGGCTTTGTAAACCCTACCGGAAGCAACGCCTATATGGGACGTACAGCGCTGCTCGCGTGTCCTGAAGGCGGCACGAGCCTGTCAGCAATGGCAGGCCTAGACAGATCGTCGTTTAATACAGAACCCGGCTTACGGTCTATCTCGTTTTCCATTTTTGATGTTTGAGAGCTGCTGCGCTGTGCGCAGCGGCTTTTTTGCTTGTGTGCCGCAGATTTTTGCGCCGTTCGGCTTTTCGTTTGCGGCGGTTTGTGGTATACTATGGGCGCGCCGGGCCATCGCCCGGATAGACTGGATAAAGGATGTGGAATCCTCCTATGAAGGATGGTTTTTTGAAAGCTGCCGCACTCTCCCCTGCGCTGCGGGTGGCAGACTGCGGATATAACGCCGCTCAAATCGTGGATGCAATGCGTCAGTGCTCCCAGCGGGGCGTCAAACTGGCGGTGTTCCCGGAGCTATGCCTTACGGGCTACACCTGCGGCGACCTGTTTTTGCAGCGCACCCTGCAGCAGGGCGCACTGGATGCGCTGGACCAGGTTCTGAGCGCCAGCACCGGCCTGGACCTGGTGACCCTGGTGGGGCTGCCCCTTTTGCTGCATGGCAAGCTGTACAACTGTGCCGCCGTGGTCTCCGGCGGGCGTCTGCTGGGTCTTGTGCCCAAAACCTATCTGCCAAACTACGCTGAGTTTTACGAAAAGCGGCATTTTGTGCCCGGCAGCACCCAGGTAGAGACGGTGACCGTCTGCGGACAGCAGACCCTGTTTGGCACCTCTTTGCTGTTTGCCTGCCGTCAGATGCCCAGCTTTGTGCTGGGAGTGGAGCTGTGCGAGGACCTGTGGAGCGTACTGCCCCCCTCCACCTTCCACGCCCTGGCGGGTGCTACGGTGATCGCAAACCTGTCTGCCAGCGACGAAACGGTGGGCAAGGCAGAGTACCGCCGCTCGCTGGTGGAAAATCAGTCCGCCCGTCTGCTGTGTGGTTATCTGTACGCTTCGGCAGGTCACGGCGAGAGCACCCAGGATATGGTGTTTGCCGGCCACGACCTGATCGCAGAAAACGGCTCTCTGCTGGCGGAGACCACCCCCTTTGCCGGGGGATGGGCTGAGACCGAACTGGACTGCCAGCGCCTGGAGGCTGATCGGGTGCGCAGCACCAGCTTTAAAAGCTCCGATGAGGGCTATCAGACCGTGCTGTTTGACCTGGCTCTGACCGAAACTGCGCTGACCCGCCGGGTGGACACCGCCCCCTTTGTGCCCGGGGATGCAGCCTGCCGCGCCCAGCGGTGCGAGCTGATCCTGACCATGCAGGCAGACGGCCTGGCCAAGCGTCTGGAGCACGCCCATGCCAAAAAGGCCGTACTGGGCATCTCCGGCGGTCTGGACAGCTGTCTGGCACTGCTGGTGGCCGTGCGCACCATGAAGCAGCTGGGACGCCCGGTCTCGGACGTGCTGGCCGTGACGATGCCCTGTTTTGGCACTACCCGCCGCACCCGCTCCAACGCAGAGATCCTCTGTGCAGAGCTGGGGGTGGAGTTCCAGGAAATCAACATTGCCCGCACCGTCCACAGCCACTTCAATGACATCGGCCAGGACGAGGATGTGCTGGACGTCACCTTTGAGAATGGGCAGGCCCGGGTGCGCACCCTGGAGCTGATGGATCTGGCCAACCGCACAGGGGGACTTGTGGTCGGCACCGGCGACCTGTCCGAGCTGGCGTTGGGATGGGCCACCTACAATGGCGATCATATGAGTATGTACGGCGTTAACGCTGGTGTCCCCAAGACCTTGGTGCGTCATCTGGTACAGTATGAGGCAGAGCAGGCCGGACCCGGCACCCTGCAGCAGGTCCTGTATGACATTCTGGACACGCCCGTATCGCCGGAGTTGCTGCCGGCACAAGACGGAGAGATCGCCCAGCGGACCGAGGACCTTGTAGGCCCTTATGAGCTGCACGACTTCTACCTTTATTATGTACTGCGTTTTGGCTTTGGGCCGGGCAAGATCTTCCGGCTGGCAAAGGCCGCCTTTGCCAACCGGCCGGAGTATACCGACCAGATCCTGTACAAATGGCTGCGCAACTTCTACTGGCGCTTTTTTGCCCAGCAGTTCAAGCGCAGCTGCCTGCCCGATGGCCCCAAGGTGGGCAGCGTGAGCCTTTCGCCCCGGGGCGACTGGCGGATGCCCAGCGATGCCGCCGCTGCTTTGTGGCTGGCGGAGCTGGAGCAGCTGTCCCTGCATTAAGGAGCAAGTATGAAACAAAAACACACTTTGTGGGTCAATCTGGCATTTGCTGCGGTGATCCTTGTTTTAGCCGGGCTGCTGCTGGTGCTGCGCAAAGGCCCCAGCGATGCGCCCCTTGCCGCCGAGCTGATCTACGGCGACAACAACACCGTGATGCAGATCCCCCTGGACGGCCCCGCCCGTTACGACGTGGACACCGGATATCTTACGGTACACATTGAGGTGACGGAGGGGGCAGCCCGGTTTGTGGACTCCCCTTGTCCGGACCATGTGTGTGAAAGTTTTGGCTGGATCACGGTGGAGGATCAGACCGCCAGCTGTCTGCCGGCCCGGGCGGTGCTGACCATCGTCCCGGCTGCCTGAGCCAAAGGAGCATAAACTATGATGGATGAACATGACCGCCGTCTGCGGCAGATCCGCCCCACACCATCCCAGCAGGATGATGGCCCTGTAGAGGTGGACAGCTCCGCATTTTTTGCCGAACCGGCTCCGCCGCCGGTCACTCAACCTGCACCCCCGTCGTCTCCCGTCCAGCCGCCGGAGCCGCCCCGGATGCCAAAACGAGGTATTTTCATGCTGATTTTGCAGGCGATCCTGAGTGTGGCCGCGCTGGTGCAGCTGGCACGCACCCAGATGCTGCCCATGCTGTACCTGGCCGTGCTGGCCGTGCTGCTGGTGTTGTTGTGGTTCGTAGTCTGGCGCTGCCAGCGCTACCGCCACAGTTTTATTGCGCACGGTGTTTCGCTGCTTTTATCCATTGCACTGGCCGCAGGCTGCGTTTATGCGCAGCAGGGCCTGACTGCTCTGGACAACATCACTGCGGGCGAGGTGACCGGCGCCGAGGCCCACAAGGTCACTCTGGAACCCTTTGTCGTGTACCTGAGCGGTGTGGACACCCGCGGCGCTCTGACCGAAAATGCCCGCAGTGATGTGAACATTCTGGCTGTGGTAAACCCGGAGACCAAGCAGGTGGCGCTGATCAACACGCCCCGGGATTATTATGTGGACCTGGCGGGCACCTCCAGCAAGGACAAGCTGACCCACGCAGGCATGTACGGCGTCCAGACCTCTATGGACACGCTGGGCAACCTGTATGGCGTAAAGGTAGACCACTTTGTCCGCATCAACTTTGCAGGCTTTATCAGCATCGTGGATGCCATTGGCGGAGTGGACGTCTACTCCGACCAGGCATTCACCTCGGTGGGCAGCCCTGGCTATTACGACCCCACCACCTTTGCAGAAGGCTGGAACCACCTGGACGGCAAGGCTGCCCTGGCTTTTGCCCGGGAGCGCCACGCTTTTGCCACCGGTGATATCCAGCGCGGCATCAACCAGATGAAGGTCATTGACGCTATGCTGAGCAAGCTCAAGTCCCCTTCGCTGCTGATGAGCTTTTCCAAGCTGATGGATGCTGTATCTGACTGCTTTGTGACCAGCTTCTCTCAGGCGCAGATCTCGGCGCTGGTGCGGATGCAGCTGGCCGATTTTGCTGAGTGGCAGATCCAGAGCTACACCGCCACCGGCACCAGCGGCTCCAGCACCCACTGCTACTCCGCACAGGGGCAGAAGCTGTACATCATGAAGCCGGACGAAAACTCGGTGAACGAAGCCCGTGCCCTGGCAGCCTCGGTACTGGGCGGACAGCTGTCGGCCGACAGTTCCAGCAGCTCTGCTGCACAGCCCCCTGAAAAAACCGATGTCCACACCCCCACCGCGGACCCCGACGCCGCTGTTCCGGTGCCGGAACCCACACCGGACAGCGTGATCCTGGAACAGCCTGCGGAGCCTTTGCCGGAATCGGAGGCTTCCTCCGACTCCGAAGCTGCGCCGCCTGTCTCCTCTGCCCCTTCCTCTGAGGCTGCCTCGGAGCCTTCTGCCGAAAGCCCGGCTGCCGGTGCGGAGGAAGCACCCGGCCCCCTGACCTCCATCGTAGAGGGGCTTTTGGGCATGGCAAGCGACACCGCCAGCTCTATGCTGGACAGCGCCTCTGACGAGGCCGCATAAAGATCCGTTCTTATAGGCAAAAAACCTCCCGGCTGACGCCGGGAGGTTTTTTGTATGCTGCAAAGCCGCAGCGTCTTATTTCAGGATCTCTCCCAGCAGGCTCTCGCCGTCCAGAGAGGAGGCATCCACATCCAGGTACTGGCAGATGGTCTTCGCAATGGCGCCAAAGCACAGCCGAGTGCCCAGGTCCACCCCTTGCTTGACCCCCTTGCCGCAGACCAGCAGGGGCACATACTCCCGGGTGTGGTCGGTGGTCTTGGTGTAGGAAGGATCGCAGCCGTGATCCGCCGTGATCATCAGCAGGTCCCCTTCCCGCATACCGGGAATGAAATCTGCCAGGAAGCGGTCAAACTCTGTCGCCGCCGCTGCATAGCCCGCCACATCCCGGCGGTGACCATACAGCATATCAAAGTCCACCAGGTTTACAAAGGCCAGGCCCTCAAAATCCCGGGTCTGCAGTGCCTTGGTAAAAGCAATGCCGTTGGTATTGCCGGTGGTCTTGATCTTTTCGGTCACGCCCTCGCCGTCGAAGATATCAAAGATCTTGCCCACAGCGATCACATCTTTGCCAGCGTTTTTCAGCACGTCCAGCATGGTGGCACGAGGGGGCTTAAGGCTCAGGTCGTGGCGGTTGGTGGTGCGGTAGAAGGTATCTGCCGAGTCTCCCAGGAACGGCCGGGCGATCACACGGCCCACGCCGAATTCACCTTTCAGCATCTCACGGGCCATCTCACAGTACTGGTACAGCTGCTGCACCGGCACCAGCTCCTCATGGGCTGCCACCTGGAACACGCTGTCTGCGCTGGTGTAGACGATGAGCGCATTCTCCTTCATCGCCTGCTCACCGTAGTCCCGCAGCACCTGGGTGCCGGAATACGGCTTATTGCACAGCACTTTATGGCCGGTCTTGCGCTCGAACTCCTGGATCAGAGAATCCGGGAATCCATCCGGGAAGGTGGGCAGCGGCTGGGGGCTGACCACACCTGCGATCTCCCAATGGCCAATGGTGGTATCCTTGCCCATGCTCTGCTCCTGCAGGCGTGCAAAGGCACCGGCGGGGGCCGGGTGCTTCTCCCCTACAGTCACGCCGTCCAGGTTAAAGAGACCCAGCTGGCGCAGGTTGGGGCAATCAAAGTTGGGGTGGCGGGCAATGGCCGCCAGGGTATTGGTCCCCTCGTCCCCAAAAGCAGCAGCGTCCGGCTCTGCGCCAACGCCAAAGCTGTCCAGAACGACTAGAAAAACACGCTTATCCATACGCATTTCCTCCTGATAGATCGTTGATGGTTTTTCAGCGGGACTGCCTGCAGCAGCCCCGTCTTTGGTATTACTTATTACCCTTATTATAAACAAACTCTGCTTTCAGCGCAAGTGTCTTTGTCACATAGTTAACAACAGCCCGTTTTGAACAAAACCTTCCCCAAACCTTCGCTAATTTTTTTCTTGCTCTATTGTATCCAACCGAGTATAATAGAGGTAGCACGCCGCATCTGCCGCCGGTCCGAAACCGGACCGGCCGGCTGGGCCATCCGTCCTTTGGACGGCTGAGCCAATAGAGAAGGAATTGTGAGTATTGATGGAGGTTATTTATGAGAAAAACGAAAATTATCTGCACCCTGGGTCCGTCCACTGATCAGGAGGGCGTCCTGCGGGAGCTGATTGCCAATGGCATGAATGTGGCCCGGTTCAACTTTTCCCACGGCTCCCACGAGGAGCACCTGGGCCGCCTGCAGCAGCTGAAGGCTCTGCGGGAGGAGCTGAACCAGCCTGTGGCCGCTCTGCTGGACACCAAGGGTCCTGAGATCCGCCTGAAGGACTTCAAGAACGGTGTGGAGATCCTGGAAGCCGGTCAGCACTTTACCCTGACCACCCGGGATGTGGAAGGCACCAAGGAGATCTGCTCCATTACCTACAAGGATCTGCCCCAGGACGTGGCTGCTGGCGGCGTCATCATGCTGGACGACGGTCTGATCAAGCTGCGCATCCTGTCCGTGAACGACACCGACATCCTCTGCGAAGTGCTGAACAGCGGCAAGATCAAGAACAAAAAGGGCGTCAATGTGCCCGGCGTTCACCTGTCCATGCCCTATATGAGCCAGCGTGACCGGGACGACATCATCTTTGGCATCCAGCAGGGTTTTGATTTTATCGCTGCATCCTTTGTGCGTACCGCACAGGACGTGTACGATATCCGCAACCTGCTGAACGAGTACGACTCCCACATCCGCATCATTGCCAAGGTGGAGAACCGGGAGGGCGTCAACAACATCGACAGCATCCTGGCTGCCGCCGATGCCGTCATGGTGGCCCGCGGCGACCTGGGCGTTGAGATCGACTTTACCGAGCTGCCCGGCATCCAGAAGAGCGTCATCGACCGCTCCTTCTCCTTTGGCAAGCCCATCATCATCGCTACCCAGATGCTGGACAGCATGATCGTCAACCCCCGCCCCACCCGTGCAGAAATCTCGGACGTTGCAAACGCTATCTATGACGGCACCTCTGCCATCATGCTTTCTGGCGAGACCGCTGCCGGCGCATACCCGGTGCAGGCCCTCAAGACCATGTCTGCCATTGCAGAGCGCACGGAGCACGAGCCCCACTATATCGACCGCCGCCTGACCCGCACCATGGTGCGGGATAAGATCAGCGTCAGCGAGGCTACCGCTCACGCTGCCTGCCTGACCGCCCAGGACGTGAACGCTTCCGCCATCGTCACTGTGTCTGAGTCCGGCAACACCGCCCGGCTGCTCAGCAAGTACCGCCCCTCTCAGCCCATCATCGCTTGTGTGATGTGCGAGCAGGTGCAGCGTCAGCTGTCCCTGTCCTGGGGCATCACCCCGCTGATGATGTCTCTGGCACACAGCACCGACGAGCTGATCGTACTGTCCACCTCTCTGGCCAAGGAGCACGGCTACCTGCACGACGGTGAGCTGGCTGTGGTCACTGCCGGTGTGCCGGTGGGTGTCAGCGGCACCACCAACATGATCAAGATCCACATGATCGGCAACTGCCTGGCCACCGGCGTAGGCGTGGGCCGTGAGGATGCAGATCTGTCCAATGCTTCCGGCCGTGCCTGCGTCTGCCACACCCTGGACGAGGTGCGCGCCAAGTTCAAGCCCGGCATGGTGCTGGTGGTGCCCTCCACCAACAACGAGATGCTGGGCTATGTCCGGGATTCTGCCGCTCTGGTGGTGGAGGAGCCGGGCCTGAACAGCCATGCTGCTATTGCAGGCAAAGCACTGCTGAAGCCCACCATCGTGGGTGCTACCGGCGCTACCGCCCATATCCGGGACGGCCTGATGATCGCTGTGGACTGCGCTCACGGCAGCGTGCAGCGTCTGCAGAACGAGAACGACCGCTAAGCAGCGCATACCGCTAAAACACGCCCAGAGGCACGATAACAGGAGGCCATGATGGAACGCATCGCAAGCTTTTGCGTGGACCACACCACGCTGGACCGGGGTATGTACCTGAGCCGTCAGGATGGCGACGTAAAAACCTGGGATATCCGCATGAAACGCCCGAACCACGGGGATTATCTGTCCACCGGCGCCGCCCATACTCTGGAGCATCTGTTTGCCACCTATGCCCGCAACAGCGCTTACAGCAGCGGCGTGGTGTATGTGGGGCCCATGGGCTGCCGCACCGGCTTTTATCTGCTGACCCGGGGGCTGACCGATGCTCAGGTGCTGGAGCTGACCGTCGATTCCTTCCGCTTTATGGCTGGTTTTGAGGGCGAGATCCCCGGTGCCAGCGAAGTGGAGTGCGGCAACTACCTGGATATGGATCTGCCCGCTGCCCGGGCAGAGGCCGCTGCAATGCTGCCGGTACTGGAAGCGCTGCACCCCGACCAGCTGCATTATTGAGCCTTTGTCCCCTGCCGCCCGGCCCGTCTTGGCCGGGCGGCTTTTTGCACCCTGACTGGGCAGGCTTTTTTTCCACAGCTCTTGACAGAACTGGTTCCAGACTGCTTAATATAGAGTGTACTAACCGAACAGGAGAGACAGCATGAAACAGGTCGAAGTTTACACCGACGGCGCATGCAGCGGCAACCCCGGCCCCGGCGGGTGGGGCGCAGTGCTGCGCTACCGCTTTGGCGGCAAAGTCTACGAAAAAGAGCTCAGCGGCGGAGATTCGTCCACCACCAACAACCGGATGGAGCTGACCGCCCTGATCGAGGCGCTGCGCCAGCTGAAAGAGCCCTGCCAAGTGCAGCTTTGCACCGACAGCCAGTATGTGATCAACGGGCTGCAGAAAGGCTGGGCCAAGGGATGGAAGCGCCGCGGCTGGAAAAAAGCCGATGGTTCCCCTGCGCTGAACCCGGATCTCTGGGAGCAGGCACTGGAGCAGGAGGCGCGCCACCAGATCACCTATATCTGGGTCAAAGGTCATGCAGGTCACCCAGAAAATGAGCGCTGTGACCAACTGGCTGTAGCGCAAAGCAAAGCACATGGCGGGAGGCAAGGAACATGAACGATACAATTTTGCCCGGGAACGGGTTTGACACCTACGAGAGCCAGGACAAGGTCCTGGTGGGGATGAGCGGCGGCGTGGACTCCAGCGTAACCGTGCGCATCCTGCAGCAACAGGGGTTTGGCGTAATGGGCGCTGTGATCCGTTTTTCCCCTGCCCATGAGGAGGCCGTAGCTGCCGCCCACAAAGCAGCCCAGCAGCTGGGTGTCGAATGTATTACGCTGGATGCCCAGGAGCTGTTTGACCAGCAGGTCGTGCAGCCCTTCTGCCAGCAGTACTGCGCAGGCCGCACCCCCAACCCCTGTGTGATGTGCAACCCCGCGGTCAAATTCCAGGCGCTGCTTACCGCTGCAGACCGGCTGGGCATCCAGTACATTGCTACCGGCCACTATGCCCGGGTAGAACTGGGAGAGGACGGCGTCAGCCGTATCTGTCAGCCAGAGAGCGCTGCGCGGGACCAAAGCTATATGCTGGGCCGCTTGGACCAGCAGGTGCTCAGCCGCCTGCTGCTGCCCCTGGGCGAGTTTGAAAAAGAGGACATCCGGGAGATGGCCCGGGACTTTGGATTGGACTGCGCCGATGCGCCGGACAGCATGGAGATCTGCTTTGTGCCGGACGGGGATTATGCGGCCTACATCGCCCAGCGGGGCTACACCCCCAAAGCAGGGCACTTTCTCTCCCCGGACGGGGCAGATCTTGGGCCGCACCAGGGGGTGCTGCACTACACCGTAGGCCAGCGCAAGGGCCTGGGCATCGCCTTGGGTGAGCCGGTCTTTGTCAAGACCATTCTGCCCAGCGGCGATATCCAGTTGGCCCGGTCTGGGGATGAATACGTCCGCACGGTGGAGCTGCAGGACCTTGTCACGCCGGACGGCTCCACGCTGCCCGCTGGCCGCTATCAGGTGCGGGTACGCAGCGCAGCGCCCCTGGCTGACGCCGTGTATGACGGCAAGGCCACCCTCCTTTTTGACCAGCCGGTGCGGGCTGCAGCCCCCGGCCAGGCCGCAGTCTTCTACCGCCAGGGTGCAGTAACTGCCAGCGGCTGGATCCTCCGGGCAGAATAACCGCAAAATAAACATCCCCGGCACATCGTTTTGCAGATGTGCCGGGGATGTTTTGGTTTTTAGTTGTTGTGCGGGTTCACGATATCCCGCCAGTCCAGATCGCCCCGCTCCAGGCCGTGGATCAGCACCTCGGCGGTAGCAATGTTGGTCGCCATGGGGATGTTATGCACATCACACAGGCGCAGCAGCGTCATCTCATTGGGTTCGCTGGGCTTTGCGTTGATGGGATCCCGGAAGAACAGCAGCAGGTCGATCTCATTGCAGGCGATGCGGGAAGCGATCTGCTGATCGCCGCCCTGAATCCCTGCCAAAAAGCGCTGCACCTGCAGGCCCGTGGCCTCACTGATCAATTTTCCGGTGGTGCCTGTGGCTACCAACTTGTGCTGGCTTAGGATGCGGCAGTATGCCGTGCAGAACTGCACCATCAGTTCTTTTTTGGAGTCGTGCGCAATCAGTGCGATCGTCATTCCGTTTATTCTCTCCTTTGCGTACCGCTTCCCAGCGAAATTATTGTTTTTATCATTTTATCACAATTTCCGCCCTTTTACAAGCGTTTTTTGGACAAAAGCGTCAACTTTTCTTCTCTTAGGGGATTTTCTGTCAGAAATTTGCGCCGCATCGTGCATCCAAGGTAGTATTCAACCTTCAGGCTGCGGTGATGAAGCATCCTCCTGCGCAGTATCCTCCGGCTGCGGTACGGACCCTTCCGGAGAAGCATCCACCTCCGGCTCCATCTCCTGGGCAGGCGCTGCTGCCGGTGCAGATGCCGCCGGAGCCTGTGGCTGCACCGCCGGGTCTCCGCTTTCAGCTTCGGTCTGCGGCAGGGTCAATGTGCCATTCTGCAAAGCAAAATAGGCATCAAAGATATCTGCCACCAAGTTGCCCGCTCTTGCACCGCCGCCGCCGTATTCGATCACGATGCCAATAGCGATCTGTGGATCTTCGACCGGGCCATAGGCCACCATCATGGTATTGGTGTAGTGTTTACGGGTATTGCCTACCAGAAACGTCTCGCTGCGCTGCGGCGTACCGGTCTTGCAGGCAATCGTGTAGGGGTAATCCATCAGACCCGCCACCGTATCCGAAACGCCGACCATTCCCTTCTCCACCTCGTCAAACAGTCCGTCGTGATCCTCAATGATATCCATCACCTCCGGAGCGGTGCGGCTGATCACCTCGCCGGTGTTGGTATCCAAAATCGCTTTGACGAAGTGGGTGCGATAGCGCACCCCCTTATTGGCCAGTGCAGCGGCATAGGTGGCCAGCTGCACCGGCGTCACCACCGTGTTGCCCTGACCAATGGCTGCCTGCACGTCCAGAGACTCGATATAGTTGGGGTCGTTTTTGGTGGTCATGCGGCCCAGGGCCTCGCCCACCTCTACGCCAGTCTTAACGCCCATTCCCAGCTTATAGGCATATGCGTTATAGACATCGCTGCTCAGGCGGCGGCCCACATCATAGAAATAGATGTTGCAGCTCCATTTGATGGCTGTGAACAGGTCGATATTTCCGCTGTGGCCATGGCGGGTGCAGCGGGGATGATAGTCCTTATAGTAGTTGTATACGCCATTGCAGTAAACGGTGGAATGCTGGTTGACCAGCCCGGTATCCAGTGCTGCCACCGCCACCGCCGGTTTGAATGTGGAACCCGGGGTATACAAGCCCTGCAAAGCCCGGTTGAACAGCGGCAGGCCAGGGTCTTTGCTGTACTCTCCATACTGGGCAGCATAGAGGTTCTGGTCAAAGCTCGGGTAGTTGGAGGCCGCTGCCACGCTGCCATCCTTGACATTGAGGACCACCACTGCACCCGCAGCAGCCTTTGCGCTATCCTTATTATAACGCTCATTGATCCAGTCGATATTGTTTGCCAGGGCCTGGTCCACTGCCTGCTGAAACAGGCTGTCTACGGTCAGCTGCACCGTATACCCCGGCTGAGGCAGAGTGGTGAGGCGGGTATCCACGATCACGCCATCTGCATCGCGGGTGATAGTCTTGACGCCATCCTTGCCCCGGAGCTGATCTTCATAGACCGACTCCAGACCCGAAATGCCGATAACATCGTTCATGTTATAGCCTTTTTCCCGCAGGGGGTAGGTGACCTGGCCATTTTCATCGATCACTTTCCATTTTTCTGCCGTGATCTTTCCTACCCGGCCCAGCACATGGGGCAAAACTGTGCCCATCTCATAGCTGCGGGCGCTGGTCTGGACGATCTCCACGCCGGGCAGCTCCAGGCTGTGCTCTTTAATGGTAGCCACGGTGGCATCACTGACGCCCTCTGCCAGTGTAAAGTTATTCAGGTTGGAGTAGTCCTCCTGCTGCATCTGATAGTGCAGCCCGCCCAGCACACGCTGCCAGTACAGGGGCCAGTCCCCCAGCTCATAGTCCTCCACCAGCTTTCCCATGACATCCTGCGCTGTAGCATACTGCTGCAGGCCCAGAGCTTCCTTGGTGGACGCCAGGGTGTTCTGGTCGCTCTCACTCTCCGGGTCATTGGTAAAGTGGTACTGTCCTGCGGCACCCGGCTCACTGATCAACAGTGTGTCGTTCCAACTTTCCCCGTTGGCTTTCAAAATCTCCACTACCTGCTGCAGGGTCTCGTTCAGGTCCTTTTCCCCCATCAGAAGCTTGCTGAGCACCACATTATAACCGGTGGTCGTGGAGGCAATGCGGCGGCCGGCCGCATCCACGATATCACCCCGGGCAGCTGTTACAGTAAACTTATAATCGGTGGTACTGGTAGCCTGCGCTCTGAAATATTCGTCGTTGATAAGCTGCAAAAAGACAAGCCGCAGTACATACAGTGCAATGACCACGGTCGACAGAGCGATCAGCAGCGCCATCCGCCGATTTACGGTCTTATGTTCGTTCGGATTCAATGTCCCCTCTCCCTCAAACGGTTTTCAAGTCAGATCGCACCGGTATCGATCGCAAATTCTGCATTGATGCGGCGCACCAGCCAGAACAGCGGCGCAGACACCGGCCCGGTAAGCACTGCGCAGGGCAGTATAAAGGTCACTACCCGCTGCGCAGCCCCCACATAGCCCGGCATCACATAGAAAAACATAAAATCGCTCAACAGCAGCAGCAGAGCGCATCCCACAGACACCAGCACAAAGTTGGGTGTGCTGCATTTGAGGAACAGCTGCACGGCCACCGACATCCCAAAGGCCAGCATCATCAGCGCCAAGGCCAGCAGGCCCACCGTGCGCCCGGCAGTCCAGTCCCACATCAGGCCGCACACTGCTCCGAACAGTGCCCCCGCAAACTCGCCCTCAAAACTGGCGACTGCCAGGCACAACGGCAGCAGATACAGTGGTTTTGCCTGCCCCAGCTGGAATAAACCTGGACAGGTCTGCAGCACGGTGCAGATCAGCAGCCCCAGCCCATAGCAGCCCCATTTGAGCAGCTGACTGCGGCGGCGGCGACGGCGTGACTCCATGGCGTTATCCCTTTCATTCCCCGGTGATGATAAAAGCGTGCTTGACCGTGCGGGCATCGCCGCCGGGACGGATCACCGCCGTCACCGACTTGCCGCTGGCCTCCGGCACCAGCTCCTGCACTGTCCCCACCAGTACATCCGGCGGAAATACGCCGCCCAGACCGGTGGTGATGATCTGATCCCCCCGGCGTGCTTCTGTGGCGCGGGGCAGATTGGTAAAAATGCACTGTCCCTCTGCCGCATATTCTGCACTGCCGGTCAGGATGCCATTGTCCCGTGTGCGGGATACCACCCCAGCTGCATTGAAGCTGGGATGCAGGATGGTCATGACCTTGCAGCTGGTCAGCTCGGCTTCGGTGACCATGCCCAGCAGATAGCCTGCATCGCTGACGATGGGATCCCCCACCGACACACCATCCAGCATGCCCTTATCCAGCGTAAAGCCCCAAAAAGCGTCCAGCGGGTCCCGTCCGATGACAAAGGCAGAGACATAGACCAGCTCCGGTGTGCGCTGCTGGATATTGGCCAGCGCTTTGTACGCCTGGTTTTCCGCTTTGAGACGGTCGTACTCCACCATCTGCTCCCGCAGCTCTGCATTTTCTGCCCGCAGAGCCTCGTTTTCCGCTGCCACTGCGTCAATGCTGGTGTACTTGTCCCACACAGCAGAAATACCGCCGCTGATGGCCGATGCCACCCGCTGGAACGGTGCCGCCGCCACGCTGAGCAGCTCCTGGGGGGCAGCTGTCAAGCGGCCATTTGCGCCCGCATACGCCAGCACGCCCACCAGAAACACCGCTACTGCGATCAATATCTTGAATTTCCAGGTGTCAAAAAAATCCTTCAACAGGGTCCCCTCCTAGAGGTGATTGCAAAAAAGCGCGGACAACCGGGGCCATCCGCGCTTTGGTTTGTTACATATGGTTGCCGTCGGTATCCAGCACATCGTGCAGGATATCCACATGGTCCAGCACTGCGCCTGCGCCCTTTGCCACACAATCCAGCGGATCCTCTGCGATATGGACATCGATGCCGGTCTCGCTCTGGATCAGCTGATCCAGACCCCGCAGCAGTGCGCCGCCGCCGGTCAGGGTAATGCCGCGGTCGATGATATCGGCGCTCAGCTCCGGGGGGGTGCGCTCCAGGGTCTCCTTGATGGCGCTGGTGATCTTGGCCAGGCACTCCAGCAGGGCCTGCCGCACATCCTCCGAGTGAACAACGATGTTCTTGGGCAGGCCGTCCACCAGGTTGCGGCCCTTGATCTCCATGGTCATCTCCGGGTCCAACACATAGGCAGAGCCGATCTCGATCTTGATCTGCTCCGCGGTGCGCTCACCGATCAGCAGGTTGTACATACGCTTGATAAAGGCAATGATGGCCTGGTCGAACATATCGCCGGCCATCCGCACACTGCGGGAGGCCACGATGCCGCCCAGAGAGATCACGGCGATCTCTGCCGTGCCGCCGCCGATATCCACGATCATGCTGCCGGTGGGCTCGCTGATGGGCAGACCTGCACCGATGGCAGCTGCCATAGGCTCCTCGATCACCGACACCTGACGGGCACCTGCTTTGAGGGTAGCCTCACGCACAGCCCGGCGCTCCACCTCGGTAACGCCGGAGGGGATGCAGATGACCACCCGGGGACGAGAGAACATGCTGTTGCCGCAAGCCTGCTTCAGAAAATTCTCCAGCATATTGGCGGTCACGTCAAAATCCGCAATCACGCCGTCCTTCAGCGGGCGCACTGCCACGATGCTGCCAGGGGTACGGCCGATGACCGCCTTGGCCTCACCACCCACACAGCGCACCTCGTCGGTCTTGGTATCCACCGCCACCACCGAGGGCTCCCGCATGATGATCCCCTTGCCCTTCATATATACCAGGGTATTGGCGGTACCCAGATCAATGCCGATATCCTTAGACAAAAAACTCATAGCGCAGCGTTCTCCTTTTTCTCTCCTGGGCAGTGCAGCCCCACTCCTGATACAGACACCGGCCTGAGCCAGTGTCTCCCAAAGCGCAGTACCCTTGCAAAATACCGTACTGCGCAGAATAACACGTTTATATTATAGCCTTGCGGGTAATTTTGCACAAGCGTTTTCCCAACTTTTTCGGCTATTTTTCATCTTTGTTCGGGGAATTTCGGGGCAAAATGCTCCACCAGACGCACCGTGCGGCTGACCGGCAGCCCCATGATCGTATAATAATCCCCTTCGATGCGGTCCACCCACAAGGCTGCATGGCCCTGGATGCCATAGGCGCCAGCCTTATCATAGGGTTCCTCTGTAGCGGCATACCGGGCGATCTCTTCCTCTAAAATCGGGAAGAACGCCACCTGGCAGCTATCCACAAAGCTCTCGGTCCGGCTGCCGTCCGACACACAGACGCCTGTATGGACCCGATGTACCCGGCCGGACAGAGCCCGCAGCATCTGCACGGCCTCATCTGTGCTGTGGGGCTTGCCAAATACACGGCCATCCAGCTCCACCACTGTATCACAGCCGATGACCACCGCACCGGGATGCTGTGCAGAGACCGACAGGCATTTGCCACGGGCCAGAGCCTCCACCAGCTGCATCGGCGGGCAGGGCGCAACCGAGTCCTCGTCAAAATCGCTGGCGCAGACCGTAAACTCTGTGGTGTACAAGGACAAAAGCTCCCGGCGGCGGGGGCTGGCAGATGCCAAGATCAACTCTTTCATCTTCATTTCCCCGTGGAGCCGAAGCCCCCCTCTCCCCGCTGGGTCTGGCCCAGGGCATCCGCCGGGACAAAAGCGGCCGTGTACACCGGTGCGATGCACAGCTGCGCCACCCGCTCCCCGGGCTGGATGGTGTAGGGCTGCTGCCCCAGATTGACCATGGGCACTTTCAGCTCTCCGCGGTAGTCGCTATCCACCACGCCTACGCCGTTGGCCATGCACAGACCATGTTTAATAGACAGGCCGCTGCGGGCATAGACCAAAGCCACCGCCTGCGGGCCGGGCAGCTCCACCGCCAGACCGGTAGGCACCAGCGCCCGCTCCATCGGTGCCAGGGTCAGCGGCTCGTCCAGCACTGCGCACAGATCCGCTGCAGCGGCGCCGGGGGTCGCATATACCGGCACCTTAGCGCGGCTGTCCAGCACTTTATACTTTACTGTAATAGGTTCCATTTTATTACCTCATCTCTTTTTAACTGCGCAAACACCCTTAGTTGGTGCCCTTGAAATACAGGCCCCGGGTAAACTCGCCCTCAAAGGGCGCATGGGTGCGGATCATCTCCAGGATATGGACGGCTTCGTCCCGGCTTTCCAGGGTAAAGTATGCCACACCGTAATCCACCGCCAAGGCACCGGGTTTATCCCCCATATAGATAGGCACCGGGTTATAGATGGTGCGCACGCCCAGCCCGCACCGCACCGGGAACTTCCGGGCTTTGCGGTCGGTCAGGGTACCGGCGCGGCTGCAATGGGCGCAATCCTGCACATTCTGCAGCGGGCAGGCACGGGTGATCATCAACGGCATATGACCGTAGATCAGCACACCGGTGGGGACCGGTGCGCCCTTATGCTCCGGAGCAATGGCAGCGATCTCTGCATCCCGCACCTCCGGCAGGATCAACACAGAGTCCAGCCCCTGGTCTGCATAGAACTGCGCTGCCAGCGGATTCGTGATATTCAGCCCAAACCCGCCGGACAGGGGCAGCCCCCGGCACAGCCGCAGATGGGCAATGTTGCTTGCCTCGTACCCTGCAAAGCCCTGGTCCTGGGTCTGCTGGATGCGGCGGGCTGTATCCTGCTCCAACGCACCAAACATCATCCGGGGCAGCTCCAAAATGGTCTTATCCCGCCATTCCGGTGGAACAAAATCTGCCTGTCCAATGGGCAGGATCAGCCGGTCCACCCCTGCCAGTTCCTCTGTGGGCACCTGATCCCACCGCTCAAACCGGGCCCGCAGAGTGCGGTCCGGCGGCAAAGTACGGCGCACCGGCTGAGGCAGCTGCACAGGCTGTACAGGCCAGGGACGGGGCGCCTCCCGCTTCTGCAGCAGGCTTTCCAGCGCCGCCCGGCGCATCTCGTTGACGGCACTGCCGGGCAGATACCACGGCCCGTCCTCCATCTCCACCAGAATCTCCTCCGGTGCAAAGGGGGTGCCGCCGGTCTTAGCCAGACTCCGGCGCAGGCTTTCGGTGGGATCGGTGCGGGCGGGCTGCATCTCCGTGTCCCCATAAGCAAAGGCACGGTTTCCATCCGCATCGGCAACGGTCAGCTTCTGACCGCCTTCCTCCAGCTGGAGCTTCATCTTTACCGGCACGCGGGGGCGCTCTCTCCGATACAGCTCCCGCAGGGCAGGCAGGGTCTTTTTGGTCAGCTCGGCATCCGCCTCGCTGCGGACACCAAACATCGTGCCGTCGATCTTTCCGTCCAGATAGCCGGAGGTGAAACCAGAACGGCTGAACACGTTTTTCAGCAGATCCCGGTCGTAGGCACGGCCCTCCCGCCCAGCCAAGCAGGCGCTGACCGCCGCCGCCACATATTCCGGCGTGCGCAGACGGCCTTCGATCTTGGCCGAAGCCACGCCCAAAGCCTGGAGCTGGTCCAGGCGGTCGATCACCGAGTTATCCTTCAAAGACAGATGATGCAGGCGGCCGGGACGTCCCTCCGGCAGGGGGGTGGCATCAAAAGGCAGGCGGCAGGGGCCTGCACAGGACCCTCGGTTGCCGCTGCGGCCACCCAGGAACACAGACATGTAGCACTGTCCGCTGACGCTCATGCACAGCGCACCGTGAACAAAACATTCGGTCTCGATGCCGCAGTTCTTGGTAATATGCTCCACCTCGGCCAGGCTCAGCTCCCGGGCCAGGACCACCCGGGTAAACCCAAGGTCCTTGAGCATCCGGGCGCCCTCCAGGGTATGGACGCTCATCTGGGTAGAACCGTGGCGGGGCAGCTGCGGCGCAATGCGCCCGATCAGCTGCGCCACCGCCAGATCCTGGCAGATCACCGCATCTGCGCCGCTCTCTGCCACCGCCTTTACCGCCTGCGCCAGGTCTGCCAGTTCTTCGTCGTATACGGTCGTATTCAAGGCCACATGGACCTTGACCCCTCTGGCATGGCAAAAGCCCACGGCTTCCCGCAGGCTGTCTGCATCAAAGTTGCCCGCACCGGACCGGGCGTTGAACCCCGAAAAGCCCAGGTAGACCGCATCGGCTCCGCTGAATACCGCTGCATGCAGCATTTCCTGACTGCCCACCGGGGCAAGAATTTCAATATTTGGCATAATCAACCTCTGTTTTCCTGTTCCGTCTTCTGCTGGTGCTCCTGTGCAAGCCGGGCCTCCCGGCGGCTCTCCCGGCTGCGCAGCCGGGCCAACTGTTCCCGAAGGGCCGCTGCCTCCCGGCGCAGCACCTCGTTCTCGGCCTTGGTCTTATCCTCCGCCAGCTTTGCCCGGGCCGCATCCGCAATATACTCCTGGATCTGGCTACGCATATTTTCGGCACTGCCGGCGCTCTTGTGATACTCGTCCAGATAATCCATTGCGCAGAACACCGCCGCCTTGGTCACCGAAAGATTCGCGTTGGCATCCAGCAGCTTGGTAATGTCCTCATCCAGCTTTTTGGCCAGAGAAAGGATATATTTTTCTGAGTCTGTGGTCGCAATGGCATAGGGCGCACCTGCGATGGTCACTCTCACCTTATTTACCATGTCTGATCCTCACTTTACGCGGCCCGCCCGCCCCAAAACCGGCAGGAAACAGGCGCAGTTTTTCATATGGGAAACGCCGCCGGGCACATTTCTCGCCGAGTTTGTCCCGGCACAAGCCTTGCGCAGGCCCGGCAGCGCAGCCCTGCTCCTCCTATTATAGTATAAAGAAGCCGCAAGAGAAAGTAGAATTTTTGAATTTTCAGCAGTTCTTTCAAAAAATTCTCTGAAAAAAGGGCATAACGGAAAAAATCCCGCTGTTTCCTTGCAATCACAAAAATTTCATATTATAATATTATCGTTGTGTCGGGGCAGACAATGGAGAGGGAGGACTGTCCCCCCACGGCTCAATTTCTTGAGTTATTATGCGCATTTTTTACAGGGATAGGAGATCGTTTATGACTACGAAAGAATTTGCGAAGATTCTTCAGGATAAGCTGACCACGGAATATGGCGTGGACCTGAGCGTCGCCTCCAATCAGCAGATCTACCGCTCGCTGGCTCTGATCTGCCGCCAGATGATGAGCGCCAATCATCAGAAGTTTTTGTCCAAAGCCATCGGCACTGGCTCCAAGCAGGTGTACTACCTGTGCATGGAGTTTTTGATGGGCCGCAGCCTGAAGATGAGCCTGTTCAATCTGGGCCTGAACGAAGTAGCCGCCCAGGTGCTGGCCGATGCCGATATCAACATTGACGGCATCTACGAAGAAGAGCCGGATGCAGGTCTGGGCAATGGCGGTCTGGGCCGCCTGGCTGCCTGCTACCTGGACGGCATGGCCACCACCGAGATCTGCGGCACCGGCTACTCGATCCTGTATGAATACGGCATCTTCAAGCAGAAGATCGTGGACGGCTGGCAGCAGGAGCGGGCAGACAACTGGCTGCCCGGCGGCCAGGTCTGGCTGAAGAGCCACCCCGACCAGGCCATTGAGGTGCGCTTTGACGGCGAGATCCGGGAGAACTGGGACAACGGCTTCCATTATATCCAGCACACCAATTACAACAGCGTAATGGCTGTGCCCTCTGACCTGTATGTCCAGGGCTACCACGGCCAGGGCGTCGCCAAGCTGCGTCTGTGGCAGGCCAAGGCTCCGGATTTTGATATGTCCAGCTTCTCCCTGGGCAATTACAACGCTGCTATGAGCAAAAACGCCAATGCAGAGCTGATCTCCAAAGTGCTGTACCCCAACGACAACCATGTGGAAGGCAAGATCCTGCGCCTGCGCCAGCAGTACTTCCTGTCTGCTGCTTCCATCGGCGATATCGTGCAGAACCACCTGTCCACCTACGCCACCCTGGAAAACCTGCCCGACAAGGTGGCCATTCAGCTGAACGACACCCACCCCACCCTGGCCATCCCGGAGATGATGCGCATTCTGCTGGATGACTGTGGCTTCGGCTGGGACAAGGCTTTCCAGATCTGCCAGAAGGTGTTCTCCTACACCAACCACACAGTCATGGCCGAGGCACTGGAAAAGTGGAATGTGGACATCTTCCGCATGACCCTGCCCCGTATCTACCAGATCGTGGTGGAGATGGACCGCCGCGCCCGTGCTGAGCTGGAAAAGGCTTTCCCTGGCGACCAGGGCAAGATCAACTATATGGCACTGATCGGCGACAACCAGGTGCGTATGGCCAACATCTGCGCCTACACCGCCAACAGCATCAACGGTGTTTCCAAGCTGCACAGCGAAATCATCAAGCAGAGCGTCTTCCACGATTATTACCTGTTCAAACCGCAGGCTTTCAAGAACGTGACCAACGGCATCGCCTACCGCCGCTGGCTGCTGGCCTCCAACCCCGGCCTGTGCAAACTGCTGGATGAGACCATTGGCGAGGACTATAAGCAGGATGCTTCTGCCCTGACCAAACTGAACAGCTACTCTAAGGACGCCACTGTCCTGACCCGGCTGAACGAGATCAAGCTGGAGAACAAGACGGCCTTTGCCAACTATCTGGCAAAGAGCACCGGCCAGGTGATCGACCCCAACTCCATCTTTGACTGCCAGGTCAAGCGGATGCATGAGTACAAGCGCCAGCACCTGAATGCGCTGAATATCGCTGCCCAGTATCTGTACCTGAAACAGAACCCCAACGCCGACTTTATCCCCAAGACCTATATCTTCGGCGCAAAGGCAGCCCCCGGCTACTATATGGCCAAGCAGATGATCCGCATGATCTGCAAGCTGGGCGATCTGATCAACAACGATCCCGTTGTGCGTGAGAAGCTGCGGGTGGTCTACCTGGAGGAGTACTGCGTCTCTCTGAGCGAGCACCTGATGCCTGCAGCCGAGGTCTCTGAGCAGATCTCCCTGGCAGGCACCGAGGCTTCCGGTACCGGCAACATGAAGTTCATGCTGAACGGCGCTGTGACCCTGGGCACCCTGGACGGCGCAAACGTGGAGATCGCAGATGCAGCCGGCAAGGAAAACGAGCTGATCTTTGGCATGCTGACCCCGGAGGTCAACAACCTGAAGCAGATGGGCTACCACCCCAGCGCCTTTATCATGGGCGACGATGTGGCAAACTCTGTGCTGAACTTCCTGGAGCAGGGCTGGAACGGCGAGAACTTCCGCGAAGTGACCGAAAACCTGCGTTCCAGCGACCCCTATATGGTCATGGCCGACTTCAAGGACTACCGCCGTGCACAGGCCGACCTGCAGCGGCTGTATGCTGACCGTCAGACCTGGGCCCGCATGAGCCTGAAGAACATTGCCAACAGCGGCATCTTCAGCGCAGACCGCTCGGTGCTGGACTACGCACGGGACATCTGGCATGCACCCACCGTCCCCATGGGCAAGTAAGCCCCTTCCCTCAGCGGAGATAGAATAACTTGCATAGTCCCGGAAATACCAGCAGCGTTTTCCGGGACTTTTTTATTGGAAAGGAACGACCCGTTTTGTCTTGTCTGTTCAATAGCTTCGACCCCCAATTCAAGCAGCCCTTTGGTGCGGTGCCCGCCGGGCAGACGGTGCGGCTGTCTCTCTGCGTACCGGAAAACCTGGGATATGTGGACCCTCACCTGGTGATCCGCAAGGAGGGCAAAAACGATGTGCCCGTCCACTATCGAATGAACTTCCAGGGGCAGACCCCCCAGCAGAACCATTTTTCTGTGGAGGTCTATCTGGGAGACCCGGGACTATACTTTTATTACTTTGATCTATACACCGATTTTCGCCGCATCTACCGTGGACCGGACAACTGCGGCGTTGTGAGCTGGCAGGACGGCGAACAGTGGCAGCTCACCGTATACGAAACCGGATTTGAAACGCCGGAGTGCATCAAGGGGAAGGTATTTTACCAGATCTTCCCGGACCGTTTCTGCGAAGCGGTGGAAAATAAACCCATGCCCTTCCCGGACCGGATCTACCAGGCGGATAAACACGCAGAACCCTTCTGGCAGCCCAATGAGACCGGCGGCCATCTGAACGACGATTATTTTGGCGGCGATCTGAAGGGCATCCAGCTCAAACTGCCCTATCTGCATCAGATGGGGGTAGACTATATCTATCTGAACCCCATCTTTGAGGCGCACTCCAACCACCGGTACAATACCGCAGACTATCTGAACGTGGACCCTTTACTGGGCACCAACGAAGATTTTGAGCAGCTGTGCCAGGCAGCCGCCCGCTATGGCATTGGTATCGTATTGGACGGTGTATTCAGCCATACCGGATCGGACAGCCGGTATTTCAACCTGGAAGGACGCTATGGCGAAGGGGGCGCTTACCGGGACCCCAACTCCCCTTACCGGCCGTGGTACGATTTTTCTTCTGCTTATTCATGCGGATACCGCAGCTGGTGGGGGTTCAAGACCCTGCCGGAGGTCAACGAGGAGACCCCCTCCTTTGTGGAGTTCATCACCGGCGAGGGCGGCGTTATCGATACCTGGCTGCGCCGGGGTGCGGCTGGCTTCCGGCTGGACGTGGCCGACGAGCTGCCGGACACCTTTATTGAAAAGATCCGTGCTGCCGTCAAGCGGGTAAGCCCGGAAAAGTTCCTGCTGGGCGAAGTCTGGGAGGATGCCACCACCAAATTCGGCTATGGGCAGCGCCGCACCTACCTGCTGGGCAAGGGGCTGGACAGTGTTATGAACTACCCCTTCAAAAATGCAGTCCTGGACTTTGTCAAGGGCAAGCCGGCCGAGCAGACCGCCACCGAGATCATGACTCTGTGCGAGCACTACCCCGCCCCCGCCATGGACACCGCACTGAACTTTTTGTCCACCCACGATACAGAGCGGGCACTGACTGTGCTGGCGGACGAACCCGCCAATGGCCGCGGCCGGGCCTGGCAGAGCGGACGCAGTGTGACCGGTGAAGCCTATGAGGAAGGGATGCTGCTGCTGCGGATGGCCTATGCCATCATCTACACCCTGCCCGGCGTCCCCTGCCTGTATTATGGCGACGAGATCGGGATGCAGGGCTACCGCGACCCCTTCAACCGTGCCTTCTACCGCTGGGATACCCGGGAGGAGCGGCTGCGTCCGGTGCTGGCACAGCTGGCACAGCTGCGGCACACCTGCGATGCATTCCGCTGCGGACAGCTGCGTTTTCTGCGTGCAGAGGGCGGCATCCTGCACTATCAGCGCATTGGTGAGACCGAGACCGCCGAGATCATCGTGAACCGCACCGAGAACATCATTGTTGAGACCCTCGCCAGCGGCAAATGCACCGAGGTGAACCCCATGGGCTTTACCATCGTTGTGGAAGAGATAGGCCATAACCCGGACCACAGTTACTACGACTACCAGTAAAACAAATATTTTTCATACAAAACAGCCTGCATCCAATATGCAGGCTGTTTTTGTGCCGTAAAAGTAAAGATTTCGTTTTCCACCCAAAAAATTTGTGTAATTTTAGCGGCACAGGCAACATTTTGCATAAAATCTCTTGACCTGTATCGGATTTCGTGCAATATAATAAGTAAAACACAGGGCCCTATATCTGAAGGAGGGAATAAAGATGTCATCCATTGACCCCATCTTCTGGCTGATCGCAGCCATTGGTTTTGTCATGATCGAAGCCATGACCTTTGGCATGACTTCGATCTGGTTTGCAGTGGGTGCTGCGGCAGCCCTGCTTACCGGCCTTTTTTCCGACTCGTTCCGGGTACAGGCTGTTGTATTTGTGGTAGTCAGCGCTTTGTGCCTGGCTGCGTTCCGCCCCTTGGCGGCGCGCCTGCGCACCCGCCACACGGCCACAAACGGCGACCGCAACCTGGGACGGGAGGCAGATGTGCTCTCCCCAGTCAGTGCGGAGCTGTCCGGCCGTGTACGGCTGGACGGTGTGGACTGGAACGCCCGCTGCGCCACCCCCGGGGATCAGTTGGTACCCGGCCAGCGCTGCCGTGTGGTAGAGATCCACAGCACCCTGCTGATCGTAGAGCCTGTTTTGACTGAGACCCTCTGACCCCCGAAGCGTCCCTCACACCGAGCTGTCCCCGGCTCACGCAAAAAGGAGGAACCCCTATGATCATGCTAATCATTATTATAGCACTTGTGCTATTGAGTTTGTTCATTCGATCATAGGGTTTATCCCGACTGAGACCCCGTAAGACCCCAAAACCGCCCGCCTCATCCGGCCGGTGCTCCGGCCCAAACAAAAAGGAGGAAGCTTATGCCTGTTTTTACGCTTTTCGTCATTCTGGGGCTTGTACTGCTGATCCTCGCCATTATCGTCCCCAACTTTGTGATCGTTCCCCAGTCCATGGTATACGTTGTTGAGCGGCTGGGCAGCTACTCTGCCACCTGGACTTCCGGCCTGCATATCAAGATCCCCTTTATTGAGCGGATCGCCAAAAAGGTCAGCCTGAAAGAGCAGGTGGCCGATTTCCCCCCGCAGCCTGTGATCACCCGTGACAACGTAACGATGCAGATCGATACCGTGGTCTTTTTCCAGGTCATGGACGCAAAACTGTACACTTACGGCGTCAACCAGCCTATCTCTGCCATCGAAAGTCTGTCCGCCACTACCCTGCGCAACATCATTGGTGAGATGGAGCTGGATCACACCCTGACCAGCCGGGACACCATCAACAGCAAAATTACCGCTATCCTGGACGAGGCCACCGATAAGTGGGGCATCAAGGTCAACCGCGTGGAAGTGAAAAACATCATCCCGCCCCGGGAGATCCAGGATGCCATGGAAAAGCAGATGAAGGCCGAGCGTGAAAAGCGCGCTGTGATCCTGAAAGCAGACGGCGAAAAGCAGGCGGCTATCACCGCCGCTGAGGGCGAAAAAGCCGCTGCGATCCTGCGGGCCGATGCTGTCAAACAGCAGCGCATCCTGGAGGCCGAAGGCGAGGCACAGGCCATTCTGGCTGTGCAGCAGGCCAATGCGGATGCCATCCGCCTGCTGAACGAGGCCATGCCCAC
The DNA here is from genome assembly GCA_900540455.1 of uncultured Faecalibacterium sp. Classification (GTDB taxonomy): domain Bacteria; phylum Bacillota; class Clostridia; order Oscillospirales; family Ruminococcaceae; genus Faecalibacterium. The sequence goes on along the minus strand of UQGD01000004.1, from coordinate 59,549 downwards.
CGACAAGGTCCTGGCTCTGCGCAGCCTGGAGGCACTGGCTAAGGTCGCCAACGGAAAAGCCACCAAGCTCATCATCCCTTCCGACCTGCAGAACCTGGGAGGCGTTGTTCCCAGCATCAAAGAACTGCTGACCGACCCCAAAGAGTAACTTTTGCAACATAAAAGCGAGGGCACAATGTGCCCTCGCTTTTTTCTGTTCTGTAATCCGATTATCTCTTTTTACGGTTTGCGCACTTGCGGCGGTTCTTTGCAGCAGGCTTCTTTGCGGCGGGAGCAGCAGCGGGCTTCACCTCGACAGCAGGAGCAGCAGGCTCCTCGATCTTTGCCTCGACAGCGGGAGCGACAGGCTCCTCAGCCTTTGCCTCGACAGCGGGAGCAGCAGGCTCCTCAGCCTTTGCCTCGACAGCGGGAGCAGCAGGCTCCTCGGTCTTTGCCTCGGCAGCAGGAGCACGCTTTGCACGGTCCTTCACCTCGGAGATCGTCCACAGCTGGTCTGCTCCGTTGGCCTCCTGCCAGATCTGCAGGATAGCGCCGATCTCTGCACCCATACCCACGGTATCGATGCACTTGCCCCCTGCCCAGGAGGAACGTACACGCACGGTGCCGTTGGGGTTCGGCTCCACAGACCACATCTGAGAGGTACCGCCCACATCCTCCCACAGGTGCAGCCAGGTGCCGTTTGCAGTACCAGTCATCATCAGGTCGATCAGCTTGCCATTGGCACGGTTGCGGATACGGTACACACCCTCACCCACACGGATAAAGGACCACTCCTGCTCCGGCTTGTGCTCATACTTGCCAAGGCGGATATCCCCGCCATTCTCTACACCTTCCACTGCCTGGATCACATACCCGGTCTGGGCTGCGATCGTATAAAAGCGTTCCGCCTCGATCACCGTCTGTGCAACAGTTTTCATTGTTCGTTTTTCCTCCCATTATCGGGCCTGCTGCGGGACATCCAAATACCCCACACACTGGCGCTGCATCATTTTTGACAAATAGATACTATTGTCCGTGTTAAATCATACCACACAGCGTAATTTTTACAAGACCTTTTGCATAGCTTTGTCGCATTGTACAGAATATTTCTGAGCGACAGGAGCATTTTCTCCCCTTTCATACCACTTTTTGTATTTTGCAGCCCACTCGACATTTTTGCAGTTCCGCTGTATACTAAAAACGACCGAATTCTTGTATACTTTAGCGCTTTGCACCCGCCGCATCTGCTTGCAAAAACAGCAAAAAGGAGCCTTATTTTGCACAGCTTTTTGCCGCACTGCAAATCGTCGCCCATTTATTCCGCTTTGGAAAGAGAGGTTATTGTTCCATGCCGCAGCAGGACCCCAAAAGCAGCCAGTTTATGAAAATGACCGAAACCCCTGTGCCAACGCTGGTGCTGACGTTAGCCGGGCCCACCATCCTCAGTATGCTGATCACCAGCATCTACAACCTGGCCGACACTTTTTTTGTAGGGCAGATCTCTACCAGCGCTTCCGGCGCTGTGGGGGTGGTCTCCAGCCTGATGGCCATCATCCAGGCACTGGGGTTCATGCTGGGACACGGTGCAGGCACTATCATTTCCCGAAGCCTGGGCAGCCAAAACGATGCCGCTGCCACACGGTTTGCCTCCACCAGCTTTTTTACCGCCCTTGCTCTGGGTGGGCTGCTGGGGCTGGGCGGGCTGACATTTCTGTCCCCCTTTATGATGCTGCTGGGCAGCACGGAGACCATCCTGCCCCATGCCTGTGCCTATGCAGTCCCCATTCTGCTGGCTGCACCGCTGATGATGTCCAGCCTTGTAATGAACAATATCCTGCGCTATGAGGGCAAAGCAAACCTGGCCATGATCGGGCTGGTGACCGGCGGCATCCTGAATATCCTGCTGGACCCGGTGCTGATCTTCGGTTTTGGTATGGGCACCGCCGGAGCTGGCGTAGCCACAGCGCTGAGCCAGGGGGTCAGCTTTTGCATCCTGCTGTTTATGTTTTTGCGCGGCAAAACGGTCAGCCGCTTCCGGCTGGGTGCCATCACCCGCAGCGGGAGCGAATTTGGCCAGATCCTGTTGGGCGGCCTGCCCAGCTTTGGCCGACAGGGCCTGAACAGCATTGGCGGAATGTTGCTGAACATTGCCGCCCGCAGTTATGGCGATGCCGCCGTAGCGGGCATGAGCATCGTCTCCCGGATCTTCAGCTTTATGCTGTCGGTGGCTCTGGGCGTGGGGCAGGGTTTTCAGCCCGTAGCCAGCTTCAACTATGGCGCCCGCAAATACCACCGTGTGCGTCATGCCTGTCTGTTTACGATCCAAGCCAGCTTTTACCTGATGTCGGTGCTGATCCTGCTGTGCTGGTTCAATGCCGGTCCGTTGATCCGCTTGTTCCGCGACGACCTCGCTGTAACAGCGGTGGCGCTGCCCGCTTTCCGCTATCAATGTCTTGCAATGTTTTTACAGCCTGTGATGGTTGCTTCCAATATGCTGTTTCAGAGCATCGGAAAAGCAGGCCGTGCCACCTTTTTATCCTGCTGCCGGCAGGGCATCTTCTTCCTGCCGTTGATCCTGCTTCTGCCCCAGGTTTGGGGGCTTGTGGGCATTGAGATCTGTCAACCCATCGCCGATGTTCTGACCTTCTGTGTTTCTGCCCCCTTTTTGCTCTCTTTTTTACGGGAGCTGGAGCGTATGGAATAAGCACAGCTAAACAAGGCGTAATTTTTTCTTAGTATTATACAAAAAGAGCCGGGGCCATAAAATGCCTCGGCTCTTTTTTATTCAGTTTGCAGCAGATGTATACTCTTTTTGCAACCGGCGCATTACCGACAAGAATGCGGGGATCAGAAACGCACAGGCAAACAGCCATGCCGCCGGGTTTGCCAAGCAAGCGCCAAAGTACCCCCACAAAGGCACAAACCAGAACCCTACCATCGTGCGGGCGATCATCTCTGCCACACCCGCAAACATCGCCAGACCGGAATAGCCCAGCCCCTGAATGGTATAACGGTAGACGATCAGCACCGCCAAGGGGATGAAAAAAGCCGAGTTCCAGAAGATAAACTCCTGGGCATTGGCCATGATCGCCGTCTCGCTGGAATCCAGGAACAGGCTGATCAGCAGTTTATCCGCAAAGCGCAGCACCACAAAGGAGGCTGCGCTGTATACACAGCCAATAGCCAGCGCAGTATGCAGGCCCTTTTTGACCCGCACCAGGCTGCCTGCGCCCAGGTTCTGGCTGGCGTAGGTGGTCATGGCGGTGCCGATGCTCTCCAAAGGTACCGACAACACCTGTGCTGCCCGGCTGCCTGCGGTCTGTGCCGCCACTACCGCACTGCCCAGGTCGTTTACCGCTGCTTGCAGCACCACGCTGCCAATAGCGGTGATGCTGCACTGCAGCCCCATCGGCAGGCCCATCTGACAGAGCTTTGCACAGTGGGCGGTGCTGAAACGCCCTTCCTCCCGGTTCCAGCGCAGGATGTCGTAGTGGCGCATCAGATACCACAGGCTGCCCAGACCCGCCACCGCCTGACTGAACACGGTGGCAAAGGCTGCGCCAAACACCCCCATATCAAACAAAACCACACAGGCCAGGTCCATTGCAATATTCAGTACGCTGGCCGCCAGCAGAAAGTACAGCGGACGCTTTGAGTCCCCCAAAGCCCGCATCACCGCACTGGTGACATTGTACAGCATGGTAAAAGGGATGCCCGCAAAGATGGTGCGGATATAGACATCCGCCAGGTCAATGATATTGGCCGGAGTATTGGTCCAGACCAGGATATTCCGGGTCAGCGCCACGGTCACCACCGTGATCACCGCCGCAAACCCCAGCGACAGCCAGGTAGTGTTGGCGGCATAGCGGCGCATCTCGGCGTAGTCCTTTGCGCCAAAGCTCCACGCCAACGGAATGGAGAAGCCGCAGGCAATGCCATTGACGAAGCCCAGCACCAGGTAATTCAATCCGCCCACGCTGCCCACCGCAGCCAGAGCCTCCACACCCACAAAGCGGCCCACCACGATGGTATCCGCCAGGTTGTAAAACTGCTGGAACAAGCTGCCCAGCATCAATGGCACCGCAAATGCAAGGATCAGCTTCAGCGGGCTGCCCTGCGTCATATCCTTTGTCATGGAACCTCCCCTTTTTGTCTGTTTGTCGTGGAAAAACGCCCCGCCAGGCGGAGCGTTTTATCGTGTGATAATGGAATACTTGAATGGTATTATAAACAAGTATACGTCGTTTTGCAAGCAGATTTTTTCCACAAGCTTTAACAAGCTCTCCCCCTGAAAACTAGATAAAATGCGCAGACGCAAAACCCCCTGCCGGGAGCCGCAGCGCCAGGCAGGGGAAGCCGGGATATTACGCCTCATAATGGGCCAAAAAGCGGCGGGTGCGTTCCTCCTTCGGGTGCTCGATCAGCTCCCTTGCCGGGCCCTGTTCTACCACCACGCCCCCATCCATGAACATGATCCGGTCGGCCACATCCCGGGCAAAGTGCATCTCGTGGGTAACGATGATCATCGTGGTCTTACGGTCTGCCAGTTTGCGCAGCACCCGCAGCACCTCTCCGGTCAACTCGGGGTCCAGCGCACTGGTGGGCTCGTCAAAGCAGAGGATATCCGGGTGCAGTGCCAGCGCCCGGGCAATGGCCACCCGCTGCTGCTGTCCGCCGGACAACTGGTGCGGATAGTGCCCCGCCCGCGCCGACAGCCCCATCTCCTCCAGCAGCGCCCGGGCCTGATCTTCCAGCTGCGCATGGATCTGGCGGCGGTTTGCCTTGTAATCCGGACGCTGCTTTGCCAGCAGTTCCCCCGCCAGCATCACATTTTGCAGGGCTGTGTACTGTGGAAAGAGGTTGAAATTTTGGAATACCAGGCCAAAGCGCAGCCGTTTTTTGCGGATCTCCTCCTCGTTTTGGGCAGCGGGGTCCGACGCATCCCACATCACCTCGCCCCCCACCTGGATCACACCGGTATCCGGCCGCTCCAGAAAGTTGAGGCAGCGCAGCAGGGTGGTCTTGCCGGAGCCAGAAGACCCGATGATCGCCAAGGCTTCTCCCTGCTCCAGCTGAAAGGAGATGTCCCGCAGCACCTCCGTGCCGCCAAATGTTTTGCTGATGCCGCTCACTTCTAACAGTGCCATGGATGCCTTGCCCTCCTCAACAGCGGAAATAATCCAGTTTTTTCTCAGCCCAATCTAACAGCAGTGTCAGCACCCCGACAAATACCAGGAAAAACACTGCGGTGGAAAACAGCGGCCAGATCAACCCTTTGGCGCTGTACTCCTTGGCCATCATGATGATCTCCTTATTGGCGATGACGTTGGCCAGCGACGTATCCTTGACCAGCGTGATCACCTCATTGCCCATAGGGGGCAGGATGCGCTTGACCACCTGCAGCAAGGTGATCTTAAAGAAGATCTGGGTCTTGGTCATACCCAGCACCTGCCCTGCCTCGGTCTGTCCCCGGGGCACCGCTTCGATCCCGCCGCGGTAGATCTCTGAAAAATAGCAGGCGTAATTGATAACAAAGGCTGCCACTGCTGCGGTCATACGGCCGCCGGCACCGGTGGGCCACGGATTGGGCAGCCCCAGCAGGCCCGGCCCCAGATACAAAACAATGATCTGCAGCATTAGTGGTGTGCCCCGGATGACCCATACAAAGGTCTTTACCAGGCTCCGCAGTGCAGTGCAGCGGCTCATTGCGCCAAAGGCCACCACCAACCCCAGCGGCAGTGCAAACACCAGTGTCAGGACAAACAGCTCACAGTTGAGCAGAAATGCGCCGGAGAGGCGCTCCAGGATCACAGCCACAATATCCCCCGTTCCTTTCCCGGCTTTACTCGGCCAGGGTCAGCTCGTATTTATCCGCCAGGGCCTGCATCGTGCCCTCCGCTCTCAGTTCATCAAAGGCTTTATTTACCGCCCCTGCCGCATCACTGCCCTTGCGGAAGGCCACGCCATATTCCTCTGCATTCAGCTCATCCACAATGGTCAGGTCTGCATAGTCGGTATCGGCGCCGGTCATCGCGCCCGCCAAGGTCAGGTCCAGCACAGCGGCATCCGCCGTGCCCGCTGCAACTTCCATCAGGCAGTCGGTCTGGACCGCTTTGGAGATGTAATCCGCCTGGGACAGGTTTTCGTCCCCGGCAATGGTGCTCTCACCGGCAGAACCAGCCTCTGCCACCACAGTCTTGCCCACCAGGTCAGCGGTAGAGGCATAGGCAGTATCCTTCTTGACCACGACCACCTGTGCATTTTTTGCATAGGGTTTCGTGCAGGCTGTATTCTGCACAATGTCCTCGGTAAGGGTCATGCCGTTCCAGATGCAGTCGATGCTCTTTGCATCCAGCTCCACTACCTTTGTATCCCAGTTGATCTCCACAAATTCAGGTTTGACCCCCAGTTTCTCACAAACCGCCGTGGCAAGCTCGGTATCAAAACCAGTAAACACGCCGTTTTCATCGGTAAAGTTCATTGGTTCGTAGACGGTGTAACCAATGACTATCTTCCCTTTTGCCTGGATATCGGCCAGGTCGCTGGCAGCAGCTGCACTGGAACTGCCTGCGGTAGAAGCCGCTCCGCCGCAGCCAGCCAGAACCAGTGCCATTGCACCAGCAAGAACAGCAGACACAAAACGGTTGATGCTTTTCATAAATAAATCCCCCTCTATCCTTTTTGTCATGGCAGTTTATTGGTTTAACGCTTTATCATGCTAAATCAATGAACCGTGGTTATAGGATAGCGCGTTTTCTTCGTTTTTTCAAGAGGGAAAGCAACTTTTTCACATTTTGCACTTCTGCGCAGGCATAACACCCACAATTCAGGGCATCTTGCACAAACACCTGCGCAAAAAACACACGCAAAGAGCTTGCAAACAAAAACAGGTCTCCAGCCATGCGCCAAATCCATTGGCAGCACAGCCAGAGACCCATTTTATATGCTTATTTCAGAGCGCCTTCTCCCGGTTTTTCAGCAGGATATGCCCTGCTGCGGTCAGGATAGGGGCTGTTGGAGTGCATCCAGGGCAGCTTTTTGGAAAGCATCGACCTCGATGGTGCACAGGGATGCCAGATCCGCATCCGAACCATCGGCAGGGATCTTGCGGATCTCCGCCGCGGTCTTGCCCCGCAGATAGCTGCAATAGCCCTCGGCGTGCTCGTACCATTCCTTGCCCAGAGCCGATGCACCCCGCATCCCATAGCTGTCACCCAGCTCCTGTTTGGACTGCACACGGTCCGGGGTGTCGATCCCACCGTCCGCACTGATGGTCAGCGCCGGCTCAGCCATATCTCCCACCGCACTGGTCACATGTCCCTGTGCATCCATGGTCAGCGCCAGGACGGTAAAGTCCACCTGGGCATCCAGGTCCTGATCATCGGTCGCCGCCGTGCCGGAGGAGCCATTCTCCGCATGGATGCCCAACGTCAGCCGGTCTCCCTGGGCAGCCCCCAGAGCACGGGCATTGGCACAGGCTTTTTCCACCGCTTGCCGATACGGTTCCACCGCAATGGTGCAGCCGGATACAAGATCCGGGTCCTTCGGACGCCCCTCCTCATCGGTCTCCAATTTGGACGCCTGCTCCGGGGTCATGCCCACCAGGTAGCTGCCAAAAGCATCCGCCTGCTCCGCCCATCCCCGATTCAGGGAAGACACCTTGTCCAGGGGATAATCCTTTCCCATCTGCCGCTTGGTCCGCCAGTCCGAGGGCATTTTCACCGTCCCGCTGCCATCTGCGGTGATGGAGCTTTCCAGCTCATCCAACACCACAGCGCAGATCTTGCCCTCTCCATCCAACAGGACCGCCGCTGCGGTGGTGGTGATCTTCCCCACCCGGTCCTCTGCATCTGCGGTGGTCACGATGCCCAGACCGGTGCGGTAGGCTGCTGTCTGGCTGCTGGCGGAGTCAGTGGCGCTGTTCAGCCCTCCAGAGGAGGAACTGGACCCGCTTTGTCCGCAAGCCGACAGCAGCATCGCTGCCGCTGCACAGCCTAAAAATAGCCTATGGTAGTGTCGTATCATGCAAAATCATGCTCCCTTCCCTTTGCATTGGCATACTATGGTCAGTATGCCCCGCAGCAGGGGATTTGTTGCATGGAACGGCGAATCTTTTACATCAATGGGCTGAGCAGCCGCAGCACACTGTCCAGCAGGGTGCCCGGCACGCTGGTGCGGCAATCTGCCAGCTGCACACGATGGCTGGCGGAGACGGTGCGCAGCATATCCTCCCGCAGTTCCCGCACCTGGCTGCCGCCCAAAAGCAGCACACCACATTCAAAGTGCAGAAACAGACTGCGGTAATCCAGGTTGATGCTGCCCACCACGGCGGCCCGGTCATCGCTCACACAGCATTTTGCGTGGAGAAAGCCGGGGGTATACTCATAGATCCGCACCCCTGCCCGCAGCAGCGGCACATAATAGGACCGGGTGAGCCTGTACACCAATTTTTTATCCGGGATGCCGGGCACCATCACACGCACATCCACTCCCCGCTTGGCAGCAGCTTTCATGGCCTCCAACAATTCCTCTCCCACTGCCAGATACGGCGTATAAAAATAGACGTAATCCTGTGCCTGGGAGATGAGGTTCAGATAGACCATCTTCGCCACCGGCTCCTCGTCCAAAGGACTATCGGCATAAGGCTGCACCACTCCATCGGTGCGGGGCTGATCCGATGGCTGCGGCCGAAAAGATGTGTAGTCCGTATCACAGGGACGGAAGGCGTTCCAAAAATTCAGGAACATCACGGTAAAATTCCATACCGCCGCACCCTCAATGCGCAGCGCTGCATCCTTCCAGTAACCAAAGCGCACTTTGGCGTTGATATATTCGTCCGCCAGATTAAAGCCGCCAGTATATGCTACGGTCCCATCGATCACCACCAGTTTGCGGTGGTCCCTGTGGTTCATGACCAGGGAGACCAGCGGCATCACCGGGTTGAAAGGAATACAGCGGATGTGTGCCCGCTCCATCTGCACCACAAAATCCCCCGGCAGGGTCAGCAGGCTGCCAAAGTCGTCGTATACCAACCGCACATCCAGCCCCTGGGCTGCTTTGCGGCGCAGGATCCGCTCTACCCCATCCCACATTTTCCCCGGTTTTACGATAAAAAATTCCAGGAAGATGAATTTTTCGGCCTTTTCCAGGTCTCGCAGCAGCTGCGGATACATGGCCTCACCGCTGGGATAATAGCGGGAAGCCGTATCCTGCCAGGCAGGATAGCAGCCATACTGGCTTACATAGCGGCTCAGTGCCCGGCTGCTGGGGTCCAGCCCCGTCACCTGGCCCGGAAGCTGGTCAAGCTCCTTCTGATGCTGACGGTTCACCTCATCCATGCTTTCCCGCAGCCAGCGGGCCGGGCGTTTATTGCCAAACAGCAGATAGAGCGCCCCGCCCAGCAAAGGCAGCGCCCCGATCAGGGCGATCCACATGATCTTATACCCGCTGTTTTCGTCCTTGCGCACCAGGTACAGCACCATGACCACACTAAGGGTATGCAGCAGAATGGTCGCCCCCACTCGCCCCTCCGTAAGGGAGAAAAACGCCCATAAAAGCCACACCACCTGGGCCAGGACCAGAACCACCGTGATAGTGGCCCGGTTCAGGATACGGCTGAAAAATTTTATGACCGGCTGTCTGAACACAGAAAATCCCCCTCTCCCTTGCAAATCCGCCTGTTGCGTTTTGCCCTGCTTTGGCTTTGAGTATACCGCCGCCAAAAGATTTTGACAAGCAACAAAACAGCCCGGATGCGATAAAATGCATCCGGGCTGTGGTTAAAACATGGGGGACGATTACAGAGCAGGGGCAGTGCCATCCTCAAAACCGATCATCAATCCACCCAGTTCTGCGTAGTAGCTGCAAAGCACGCCGCAGGGCATGATCTGCACCTCTGCGCCCTCAAACACAGTGGTGATCATATTTTTCAGCCGGGTAGCGGCCGCAGGATTGGAGCAGTGCAGGATACGCACCGGCCCGTCAACAAAGCCGCGGGACTTCATCTCCAGCACGATGCGCTCCAGTGCGCCATGCTCGCCGCGGGTCTTGACCAGAACTTCCAGCTCACCGGAAAGGCTGGCCGTGCCCACCACACGGATACCCAGCATACGGGCCACCGCAGCCACCGCCGGGCTGACCCGGCCATTGCGTGCCAGGTTGTTCAAAGACTCCAGCGAGAACAGCAGATGGGTATGCTGCTTATACTCCTCCATCTGCACGCAGATCTCCTCAAAGGGAGTGCCCGCATCAAACAGCGCACGCAGGCGCTCGGCCAGCAGCTGAAGCTCCGGCCCGGCCGAGAGGCTGTCCAGCACATAGACCTTGGCCTCCGGATTCTCCTGCTGATAATCCTGTGCGGCCAGCAGAGCAGCGTTGTAGCTGCCGGACAAGGTACCCGTAATAGTGATCGCAAACACCTGGTCTGCCCCCTGATAGGCTGCCAGCCAGTCCCCCACATTGGGGCAGGAGGTGCTGGAGCGGCCCTTGTAGCTGCGCAGAGTCTCTGCTACCTGCACTGCATCCAACCGTCCATCGTCCGGGTACTCCTGCTCCTCGGTCACGACCTTGATGGGGGCGCAGGCAAAGTCAATGCCCTCCATCTGGTACAGATTTGCGGCAGAATCCACAACGATCTTGCTTTTCATATTCCTATGCACTCCAATTCTATGGTGTCCGGCACGAGGCCGGGGCTTATCTCCCTTTTATCCTATCAGTTTTTCAAAAACCTGTCAACCCATTTTCAAAAATCCTTTACAAGCTTTTAATTTCCTGTTGACCTTCCTGCCAAAATGCGGTATACTTGCCCCATGAAACAACAGACGAAACGCCGCATCGCGGCTTGTGCCGCCGGGTTTGCCCTGCCCCGGTACAACGACATCCCCTCTGTGGGGCTGTATCTGGACCAGGCGGTCCAGTATGTAAATGGGCAGTACCGGTGTTTTCCCGGTGTCGTTTTGACCCCTTCCATGGTATCCAATTATGTCAAACAGGGGCTGGTAAATCACCCGGTCAAGAAAAAATACACCCGGGAGCAGCTAGCCTGCCTGACCTGCATTGCCCTGGCAAAAACAGTACTGTCCATGGAAAATATCCGGATGCTGCTGGAGATGCAGCGGGCCAGCTACCCGATCCAGGTGGTTTACGACCTATTCTGCGATGAGCTGGAAGCCTGCCTGCCCTGTGTATTTGGACTGCGCCGCGGTATGCCCGCCCTGCCGCCGGATGCGCCGGACGAGCGGCTGCTGCTGCGCAGCACCATTCTGGCGGCGGCCAACAAGCTGTACCTGGACTGCAGCTTTGAAGCATTGCAGCAGGACCATTCCCTTTGGCCGGATATCCTGCAAGACCTAGCCTGAATCATACAAAAAGCGCCTGCGCACTCTTTTTCAAAGTGCGCAGGCGCTTTTCTTTTTCTTTTAACGCTGGGATCAGGTATCCTGCAGCTCGCCGCGGCTGGCGGCCTTGAGGTATGCAAAGATGAAACCATCCAGCTCGCCGTCCATCACGGCATCCACGTTGCCGGTCTCATAGTTGGTACGGTGGTCCTTGACCATGGTATAGGGCATGAACACATAGCTGCGGATCTGGTGGCCCCAGGCGATCTCGTTCTGAACGCCCTTGATGTCATCGATCTTGTCCATGTGCTGCTGCTTTGCGATCTGGTACAGCTTCGCTTTCAGCATCTCCATCGCATAGTCACGGTTCTGGAACTGGCTGCGCTGCGTCTGGCAGCTGACCACGATGCCGGTGGGCTTGTGGATCAAACGCACTGCAGAAGAGGTCTTGTTGATGTGCTGGCCGCCGGCACCAGAGGAGCGGAACACCTGCATCTCGATATCTTCCGGGCGGATGTCCACCTGAATGGTGTTGTCCAGCTCCGGCATGACCTCCAAAGAGGCAAAGCTGGTCTGGCGGCGGGCATTGGCGTCAAAAGGCGACACGCGCACCAGGCGGTGCACGCCATTCTCGCTCTTGAGCAGGCCGTAGGCGTTGGCGCCCTTCACCATCATGGAAGCGCTCTTCATGCCGGCTTCGTCACCATCCTGGTAATCCAGCACTTCCACCGTCATGCCGTGTGCCTGTGCCCACTTGTTGTACATACGGTACAGCATTTCTGCCCAGTCCTGTGCCTCGGTGCCGCCGGTACCGGCATGGAAGGTGAGGATGGCGTTGCTGTGGTCGTACTCACCGTTCAGCATGGTCATCAGCTGCAGCTCGTCCACTGCCTTGCCCACAGCGTCCACAGCCTCCTCGGCTTCGGGGACCATCTCCGGGTCATATTCCTCATCCAGCATCACCAGCATGGTCTCGGCATCATCGTACAGGCCCTGCAGCTTTTCAAAGCGGCCCAGTTTGCCCTTGAGGTCGCCCACCTCATCAAACACTTTTTTGCTCAGCTCGGCATCATCATAAAAGCCAGGGCGGGACATGGTATGCTCCAGCTCCTGCACACGCTTGCGGCTGGCCTCAATGGCCAGGGCTTCTTCCAGGTCCTTCACGGCGTGGTTGTATTCGGCCAGCTGAACCTTCAACTCGTCGGTCGTAATCATCTGCGGCTTCCTTTCTCTCCATCAGTCTGCGGCACGGTGGCCGCACAAGTCCAAGCGCTGTACTGCCCCTGAGATAAAAGCAGAGCTTTTCAGCGCTGTCTTTATTCTTTGCCCGGCACTGCAGCAGCACCAGACAACAATTTATACTTTATACACAGATACTTCACTAGTATACCGACAATCTGTGGTAAAGTAAAGAGGAAAAATAGCTGCCACGCTGGAATTTTGAAGATTTTCACCTTTTCTTTTCCTTGTGCAGAGAGTATAATAGCTATAAGTTTTAAAAACCCGGAGGTTTTCCTATATGCCGAAATATTATGGCTGTCCTTGTGAGGGCTGCGGCGCCCCGCTGACGCTGAGAGATGATATCGTGGTCTGCCCGGACTGCGGCGCCCCTTATCACCGCACCTGTTACGAAAAGCTGGGCCGCTGTGTCCACAGTGCCGCCCATACCGCAGGGTATGAGTGGAAGTTCCCTTATCAAGACTCGGAGCTGCGCACCTGCCCCGCCTGCGGAGAGCGCACCCTGCGGGCAGAGACCCACTGCCGCTGCTGCGGCGCCCAGCTCCCGCCGGAAGCCACTGCCGAGCCCAACGACCGCGCTGCTGCGGAAAGTGAGAGGGACGGTGCCTTTGACTACGACCGTTTGTACCAGCAGTTTGAGCAGGCAGGCCCTGCAGCCGACCCCCTGCGCCAAAGCTGGAAGGCCGCCTTTGGCCCGGAAGATCAGATGGACGGCATCCCCTGCAATGACTGGCTGGATTATATCGGACCTGCCGGCCCGGCCTACCTGGCCGACTACTGCCGGATGCAGCTGCAGAAGAGTAAGATCTCCATGAGTTTTTCGGCACTGCTGTTCGGACCGTTCTACTTCTTCTACCGCAAAGCCTGGAAGCCCGCCTTCTTCTTTTTGGCGGCGGAAATGCTGCTGGCTGCCCCCACTGTACTGGAACTGATGCAGATCTCGGAAAGCGCATTGGCCCCGGGTTTGAGCGCCGGCGCACTGCTGATGCTGGCCCGGCTGTCCTCTGTGCTGGGCTTTGTGCTGATGGCTGTGCGGGGCATCTTTGGCAAGTGGCTTTACCGCAAGAGCGCCGCTGCCCGCATCCGCCGTATCCGGCAGGAGTTCCCGGACCCGGACCAGCGCCGGGCTGTGCTGGCCGCTCAGGGCGGCACCAGCTGGCTGGCTGTATTGGGCGGCTTTGTACTGCTTTCGGTTGCCAGCAGCGCAGTGGTGCTGCTGATGGGTCCCAACCTGGATGCTGTGGTTCGCCTGCTGTACGGCTGATCCTTTCACACGGCCCTTCCCCTTTATTTCCCTGCAAATATACAAAACGCGGGTCTTTGACTGCAATGCCGCCTTCCGGCACTGGTCAAAGACCCGCGTTTATTTTCTATGTACGCCGTTGGATGTTCCGTCCGTTTGGACCTGGCTCAGCCATTCCTTTTATAATAGAAGAAATACTGCTGCAAGATCCCCGCCTCTGCTCCATACTGGGGGAAAGGGTCCTGCCCGTCAAAATCCTCCTGGATCAGCCGGGCGATCCAAACATCGATGGGCGCCAGCGCTGTGCGTCCGTAGCCAAACAGCGCCACGCAGTTGGCCACCTTTTTTCCTACGCCATCCATTTCCATCAGTTTTGCCAGCAGCGTTTCGTCCGGCAGCAGAGCCAACGACTTCAGGTCCAGCGCACCGCTGGCCACGGCCTGGGCTGCGTGCTGGATATACCGGGTACGATACCCCAGGCCGCAGTCCCGCAGATCGGATTCTGCCGCCGCTGCCAGCTGTGCCGGGGACGGAAACAGCGACACACGCTCTGTACCTGTATCCACCACCTGCCCGAAACGCTCTGCCAGCAGCTCCACCCCGGTACGAATGGCCGGTATGCTTTTACGCTGCGACAAAATAAAGGTGATCAGCATCTCCCAGGGGTCCTGCTGCAGCACCCGGATGCCCTGTCCATAGTCCAGCGCCTGCTGCGCAAACCCCGCCTGTCCTGCCCAGCGCCGGCGCAAAGAGCCATAGCTGCGCTCCAGATCAAAATATGGCCGCCAGGTCCTTTCCCACTCGCCGGGAGCGCACTTTGCCTGATACTCTCCCTCACCCAGAGGGCGCAGGTACAAAAGCTGGCTGCCGGTAATGAACCGGTACTCCCCGCTCTGCACCCGGCAGGGACGAAAACACTGGCCGCTGTCCAGGATCTTATCCAGGTCAAAATCATCCTCTATCTGGATCGGCTGTGTTATCCAGTTCATCTCCATCTCTTCATTCCCCTTTCTTTTCCACAAGGATACCACGGCTGCCAGCCGGATGCAACCCGCCGCTTGACATTCCTTGCCCAAAAAGCAGCGCGGTTCCCGTCCGGTCTGCAAATTTCCCCTCTGGCGATTGCACTGCCGGTCCTGGTGTGGTATACTGTCCTCTGTATTAAAAATGCAGGGTCCACCGCCCTGCTACCGTATAGAGATTGTATTGGGAGAGGATGGTATCTTATGAAGATCGGCTTTGATAACCAAAAGTACCTGGTCATGCAGTCGGAGCATATCCGCGAGCGCATCGCCCAGTTTGACAACAAACTCTATCTGGAATTTGGCGGCAAGCTGTTTGACGACTATCACGCCTCCCGTGTGCTGCCCGGTTTTGAGCCGGACTCCAAGCTGCAGATGCTGCTGCAGCTCAAGGACCAGGCCGAAGTGGTCATCGTGATCAGCGCCGAAGATATCATCAGCAGCAAAGTCCGGGGCGACTACGGCATTACCTACGATCTGGATGTGCTGCGTCTGATCGACGCCTTCCAGGAGGAAGGACTGTATGTTGGCAGCGTCTGCATCACCAAATATACTCCCCAGCCGGAGGTTGCCGCCTTTGAGCAAAAGCTGAACGGTCTGGGCATCCGCACCTTCCGCCATTATATCATCCCCGGCTACCCCAACGACGTGCCCCGCATCGTCAGCGATGAGGGCTATGGCCGCAACGAGTACATTGAGACCCAGCGTCCCCTGGTGGTCATCACAGCCCCTGGCCCCGGCAGCGGCAAAATGGCCGTCTGTCTGTCCCAGCTGTTCCACGAGTACAAGCGCGGCATCAAGGCCGGTTATGCAAAGTTTGAGACCTTCCCCATCTGGAATCTGCCCTTGAAGCACCCGGTAAACCTGGCCTATGAGGCCGCTACCGCCGACCTGAACGACGTGAACATGATCGACCCGTTCCACCTGGAAGCTTACGGCCAGACGACCGTAAACTACAACCGGGATATCGAGGTGTTCCCGGTGGTAAACGCCATGTTCGAGCTGATCGCAGGCAAGAGCCCCTACCGCTCCCCCACCGATATGGGCGTGAACATGGCGGGCAACTGCATCGTTGACGATGAGATCTGCCGCGAGGCTTCCCGCAACGAGATCCTGCGCCGGTATTTCAAGTGCCTGTGCGACCAAAAAGCTGGCGACCCCGCTGCCCAGAATGAGCTGTTCAAGCTGGAACTGCTGTTGAACCAAGCTGGTCTGGCGGTAGGCGCCCGGGACGTGGAGAAAAAAGCACACGCTATGTCCGCCCAGACCGGCGGTCTGCCTGCGGCAGCTATCCAGCTGCCGGACGGCACGGTGGTCACCGGTAAGACCGGGCCTTTGCTGGGCGCTGCCTCTTCTGCCCTGCTGAATGCGCTGAAGCGGCTGGCAGGCATCGACCAGGAGACCGACCTGGTCAGTGCGAACTCTATTGCTCCCATCCAGACCCTGAAAACCGACTACTTTGGAAGCAAAAACCCCCGTCTGCACACCGACGAGATCCTGATCGCTCTGTCCGGCTCCGCAGCAGAAAACGAAACCGCTGCCTCGGCCCTGCACCAGATCCCGAAGCTGAAAGGCTGCGACGTACATTCCACCGTTATCCTGTCCAGCGTGGACATGGACACGCTGAAAAAGCTGGGGATGTACCTGACCTGTGACCCGGTTTATGAGGAAGAGGACCGCAAATACCACAAAAAGTGATCCATAGCATAACAAAAGGCACCCTGCCGACCGGCAGGGTGCCTTTTGTTATCGTCCCGGAAAAGGACGGAATGTATTGTTCTCAGACCTTCGCTGCGCCATGGTCCAGGATCTTATCAAAACGAGTAAAGAAGGTGATCATGGTAACCGTCGTTGCCAGGATATCGCTGATCGGCTCTGCCAGGAACACGCCGAACACCTTGTCCTCCAGAATCATAGGCAGGATAAAGATCAAGGGGATCAGCAGGATGATCTTACGCAGGCAGGCCAGCAGCAGGCTGACCTTTGCCTGTCCCAACGCCATAAAGCTCTGCTGGCAGGCGATCTGGAAGCCCATTGCAAAAATGCCGGCCATATAGATCCGCATAGCCCAGGTGGTGTACTGGATCAGTGCCCCGTCCGAGGTAAAGATACCGGCCACTGCACCCGGCACCAGCATCATCAGCACCCAGAACACCGTAGTATAACCGCCGCACAGCAAAAGCTGGAAGCGGAACGCCTGGCGCACCCGGTCCTTTTTGCCTGCGCCAAAGTTGAAGCTGATGACCGGCTGACCGCCCTGGCACACACCCTGGATGGGCAGCGTGCACAGCTGGGATACGCTGGTGATGACCGTCATAGCGCCCACCGCCACATCGCCGCCGTAACGAGCCAGGCTAGAGCTGAAGCTGATGGAGAGCAGGCTCTCGGTGGAGAGCATCACAAACGAGGAGATGCCCAAGCTCATCACCGGCAGGATGATCCGCTTTTCCAGCTTCAGGCAGCTTTTACGCAATTTCAGGTTGGTCTTTTTGCCGGACAGGAACACCAGTATCCACACTGCACCCACCGTCTGGCTGAGCACCGTGGCAATGGCTGCGCCCCGCACGCCCATACCAAAGCCAAAGATCAGGATGGGGTCCAGAACGATGTTGATCACCGCACCGATCACGGTGGTCAGCATGCTGGTCTTTGCAAAGCCCTGGGTCGTGATGAACGGATTCATGCCCATAACGATCAGCACGAACACCGAACCCAGGATGTAGATCCGGCCATATGCCAGCGCATACGGCAGGGTGGCATCGCTGGCACCGAACAACCGCAGCAGCACCGGTGCACCGGCATAGAACACCACCGTCAGTATGACCGAGAAGATCAGCAGCATGGTCAGACTGTTGCCAATGATCTTTTCTGCATCTTCCCGGTTGTCCTGTCCCATTGCAATGGCGGTGCGGGGTGCACCGCCTGCACCCACCAGCATAGCAAAAGCATTCAGCAGCATCAAAATGGGAGTGAACAGGCCCACACCCGTTAACGCTGCAGCACCAATGCCCTCGATGTGGCCTATATAAATACGGTCTACCACGTTGTACAGCAGGTTGACCACCTGTGCCACAACGGCGGGGATCATCAGCTGAAGCATCAGCTTGCGGACGTTGCCGGTCCCCATATCTTGTTTTGCTTGTGACATACGCTCTCCTTCCACCCTGTCACCGCAAAGACAGAGTGCCAACTTGTTTTTCCTACATCTGATATATAAGTGTATCCTATCCCATGTGGGCTGTCAAGAAGGGACTGCGAAAATGCCGTCCCAGAACAGCACTGTGCAAAAACCACCGCCTTGCCTTGCACAAAGCGGTGGTTTTTGGTTGTATTTTTCATGTTTTAACAACCTAAACTATACTTTTGCATCGTTCAGACCACTTTTCGAGATTGTTTTCCCCATAATTCAAACTTATAGTTGTATTTTGTCGAAAAGTGTGCTATACTTTATCTCAGAAAAAGCGCTGTTCCACAACCAGCTGTTTATTTTGCTCTGCTCCTGTGCCAGGCAAAAGGAAGGAGACCTCTATGGACGCCACCCGTTATTTTGAGGAGATGCACCGCGCAATGGCCGCACAAAAGACCGCTTCCCAGCTGGTGCTGACGGCCTGCTACCAGGATACCGCTGGCAGCGATGCCTATCTGGAGCTGCGCCGCAGCCCGGCAGACGGCAGTTTCCGCATTTTGTACTCTACGATGGGACGCAGCGATCTGAATTTTCAGCTCTTCCGCAAAGGGTGGCAGCTGTGCCATAACGCCGCCGGAGAGCTGACCGGCCGTTTCCCTTCCAGTGCCGAGGGATTGATCGCACAGACCGACTTCCGGGCCTTTTATCGGGATGAATCCTTTGACCCGGACAAAGCTGCCCATATCCTGGACACGCTCCGCCGCTATGCCGGGCAGGACATCTCTGCCCCTGCACAGCAGGACGGCTCCCGTGTGACTGTGACAAGCTATATCCAGAGCGGCGCACGCTGGGCTTACACCGGAACACCAGACAGCGCCTGTCTGCCGGCGGCGGCCATCCTCTACTGGCTGTCCGACCAACTGGCCGGGCGAGAGCGCCGGGCGCTGCAAGCCTGCCCTCAGGCCGCCCGCCTCGCCGCCCAGTGGGAGACCGAGATCGCCTTTGCCAAGACGCCCGTACTTCTGCGTCCATCTCCCCGCCGCCCCTACACCTCCTATGAACGCACCCCTATGCGCAATAAAAGCTGGCAGAGCATCCTGACTGTGATGCGGACCATGTGATCCTCCGTTTTAATATTCGATCCCCTGGCGGGCGGCAATGCCCTTCTGATAGGGATGCCGGACACAGTGCATCTCCGTAACATAGTCTGCCGCGTCCTGCATCCATTGCGGCGGCGTATGCGCTGTAAGTACACACTCCTGGCCAGCCGGGCGCTGCAGCACTGCCCGCCGGAGCAGCTCTTTGTCCACCATATCCAATTCCCATGCGCTGCCCGCCTCATCCAGCACCAGCAGATCCGCAGGCTGTGCTAAAGCTGCCGTCAGATTGGCGTTCTGCTGTGCACGGGCAGCAGTGCGCTCCTCTTCGTTCATCTGGAACACAAATTTTTCTCCCGGTACTCCCCGGTAGAATACTGCGCCCAGCTTTTCCAGCCCCGGCACCTCTCCGCTGAAACCACCCTTCAAAAATTGAACGATCACTACCCGACGTCCGCTGCCCAGCGCACGAAGCGCCAGGCCCATGGCAGCCGTAGTCTTGCCTTTGCCATCCCCATAATAAAGGTGAAGCAGCCCTTTCTGTTCCATTGTATCCTCCTCCTGTTTACTCTTCGCGCCCTATCCATCTTACAAGGGTGCTGCGGTATTTCTATGGATGGAGCTGTTCTCTCCCCAAAGAAAAACGCCCCGAAGGGGCGTTCCGGCTGGTGTTATCGCTCCACCTCATAGGGCCAGCTGTTGATGCCCCCAAACTCATAGATCTGGGTATACCCCAGCTCCGCCAGCGAGCTGGCCGCCGTTTTGCTGCGGTTTCCACTGCGGCAATAGACCAGCACCACTGCATCCTTTGCAGGAATGACCTGCTCTGCCGTTTTTTCATCGATCTGACCGACCGGCAGCAGCACTGCATTGGGGATATGGCCGCTGTCATACTCGCTCTGCTCCCGCACATCCAGAATCAGGACCTCCTGGGTATCCATAAGTTCTTTCGCTTTTTCCTGGGTGATCGTCTGATAGGCTGCTTTGTCCGCCGCCTGGCTGTCTGTCGCCATCCCACTGGCAGAATTTTTCCCGCAGGCCACAAATCCCAGCAAAAGCAGGATCGAAAACAAAAGAATATACCATTTTTTCACAAACAGATCTCCTTATAAAGTCCTTCTGCAAAGGCTCGGTGCCCTTGCTCGGTAAAATGTACTCCATCATAGGCCATGGTCACGCCCCACCGTCCGGCATCCAAACAGCGGATATTCTGCTCCGCCGCTTGTGCCAAACAGAACTGTGCAAAGGCCACCGAATCATCGATCATCTTTTGGCTTTGCACCCATTCTCCAAAGGCAAAAGGCGGCGGTGCGATCCACAGGATCTTCTCCGTTGGCAGATCCAACGCAGACACGAAATGGGCAATCCTTTCAGCCGCCTTTTCTGGTTCGCAGCCCTGGAGCAGATCATTTGCGCCCAGCATCAGGATCAGCCGTTCCGTCTCCGGCAGGATGAAAACGGCTGATCGGGGGATCTCCCGGCCGTTCATCCCTTGATTGATGATCTCCCACCCAGTTTTGCTCTGTAAAATGTCCACCCAGCGGTTTTCAGCGGCATATCTGCCGCCCAGAAATGAACGCGGATCATACCCGTATGTATTGGAATCGCCAAAGCAGCAGACGCGCATTACCCCACCCTCTTGCAGCAAAGATCAGCTGTCTTATTATATCATGGGTGCGAAGTCTCCCACAACCACCTGCATCTGTTTCTGTGATCTACGCACAAAACGCCCCCTCGGATATGCACATCCGAGGGGGCATTTTATAAGATCGATCTTTCTATGTACCTGCAATCGCAAAGTGAACGCTTGCCTCGGCGGGTCTATCAGAAAGCACCAAGACGCAAATGCGCTGCACCGATACCCCGTCCCAGTCACAGTTTCTGTCAATAAAAGGTTTTTGGACGATTTGCCAGCCCATCTGCGTAAATGTCCTGGTCTCATCCAGGATCATCTGCGCCATATCCTCTGGACTTATTTGCTCCATATCCTGCGCCAGCTCTTTCTCTTTGATACTCAGCCCATCCATGGTTAGCTCTCTTTTCTTTTTAAGGATGTCTCGGTAGCACTTGCGGTTCTGGTTGCGGGCGGCTTCCAGCTCTGTCCCTGTTTTGCCTGCTGTACACTGCATTGCAGCGTAAATCTCCTCTTCAAAACGCGCTATTTCACAGAGATCTTCACTTTCCACAAGGCCATTGGGATAACGGTCCTCCCCCAGACGACGCAGCGCTTGGTTTAACGCTTCCATGAAGGCAGATTGCGGCGGCGGTACCGGCTTCTGTATGGTGGTGCTGCAAGCTGTCAGCGTACATAGCATCGAAAGTGCGATCAACCAGCCAAGAATACGTTTCATCCCAAAAGCCTCCTCATCAATGAAAATTCATCTTATAACAGAAAGCATTTTCCGCTTTCCAGATCGGATTTCATCGTAATCCGACCATCTGTCTCTTGTCAATCCCTTAAGCGGATATTCGGAGAAATAACGCAATACAAAAGCTGTTTTTGCGCAGTTTGACAAACTGAATTTGGACTTAATGGTATAATATGTATAGTCCCTCAGAGCGCTGACTGAGCATCGAAATGCATCTCTTGCTGGACAAAATTGCGAATGTCTCCTCGTCTGTATCCATTGAGCAAATTATCTTCATGTGAAAAGCAGGAGCACTTCTCCCACTCCAAATATAAAAACATACTTTTTGTCGAAAAATTTGTGTCGCATATTGTTCACCGACTGGAAATGTGATATAATCACACTTGGATTGGGATTTGACCGGCAAATATTACTTTTTTTACACAGCAACTAGTGCGAAAGAGCTTGTCTGTCAAAACAATGAGTAGAACTCGCTGCAGATCGTGTTTCAAAACAAGAGAGGTATTGTAATCATGCTGAATTACCCCGCAAATTACCAGAACATCGCAGAAAACGAAATGGAGTATCTGAACGGCGGTGCTCCCGATTTCAAAGGCTTGTTCGATTACCTAATCGGCAATTATGCGCGAGATCTTTTTATGGGAAATCTGCGCAGTGCAGTTTGGAACAGCGCCGTACAGAGTTCCACGGAACCTCTGATGAAGTTTGGAAAGAATTTCACTCAGATGGGTTTTGCCGCACAGGCTCTTTATCTTTATGGTGCCTATCGTCTGGCTGAGACCATCTTTGGATTTTTGAATAAGTAACATGAAATATAAGAAAATCGTACAAATCTCTCTTCTTTTGGGGGCAGTGGTTTTATTCGGTGTTTTTAGTGCTTGTGCCAACACTTCCTCTGTTCAAACGGAAGAAAGCCCTTCTTTTTTGGAAGAAGATATTTCTATGCAAGCACCTCTGGAAATATCCGATGACGACCTAAGCAAACTACTCAGTGGAGCGCTTGCTTTCGATGAGCTGTCTCAGGATGAGGTCTCTTTGGACGAGCCATCCAGCGTTATCCTGGAGGAAGACGCCGAATCCAATTCGGAGTCCATCTCTGAATCCGCTGTGCAGGAGGAACTGCTGCAAGAGTCGGAAACGCCACCAAGCAAAGAACCGCCCGCAGAAAGTGCACAGTCGCAATCGACAGCCTCGAAACCGGCTGGCAGTAAAACACCTGTTTCCGAAAAAAAGCCCACCACTTCCTCCTCTGCTGCCTCGGCTGCTCGTCCGGAAAATGCACATCCTTCTTCCGAATCAAAGAAGGATCCGCCTGTTCCCGCATAT
This sequence comes from uncultured Faecalibacterium sp., assembly GCA_900540455.1. GTDB lineage: Bacteria > Bacillota > Clostridia > Oscillospirales > Ruminococcaceae > Faecalibacterium. Next base: position 36,811 of record UQGD01000004.1, on the reverse strand, counting down.
GAGATCAAGGTAAAAAAACTAGTGCAAGAGGCATATGCCTTAAAGGACTATGCCGAGAAGGGTCTTTCCGCAAGCATTAATGCCGCAAAAGCAGAGTACGACACCTTAAAACCTGAGCAGAAGACCCAGTTTAAAAAGATCTCCATCACTCTTTCCAAGGCTGGTGAACTCACACGGCTGCAGTCCTATTGCGACAAAGAGATGAACCGTATCGTCAAGGAGCTTCGCACTGTTTTGAAGGACAACGGTCAGAACACCGCATTGGCAGATCAAGTCATGGATTTCTACACCAAGGAAAAGGACAACCGCTACAAACAACTTATGAGCGAACTTTACGGTTGACATCTAGCACACCCCCACAAATTTTAGGAGAGAGTATCCCATTATGGAAAATAACACGACCTACGAACATACAGAGGAGATCGACCTGGTTGCGCTGTTCTTTACGCTGCTCCACAAATACCGTCAACTTTTTGCCGGAGCCGTGATCTGTGCTGTATTATTAGGTGCAGCCGGCGCTGTTAAGTCTACCCTCAATGAACGCGCGATCGAAAAAGCCCTTGCAGAGGGCAAAGAAGTCCCCCGTTCTTCCGCTGAACAAAAGTACGAAGAGGAAATGGTCACCTATCGCAAATCCTTGACCGAGCACGATACCAAGGTCAACCAATACAATGCTCAGCTCAAGCAGAATGAAAAAGACCGTGTTCGGACTGAGTTTGACATCCAAACTGCTCAAGAGTACATGGATGGATCTGTTCTGAATGGACTGGATCCCTATAATGTTCATACTGCCACAGCTTCGTTCTATGTTACCACCGAATATAAGATCCTGCCGGGGATGGATTATCAGAACCCGGATTATACCAGCGCTGTATTAAGTTCTTATTCCAACCTGTTGACTGAGCACCAAACCATTGGCGCGCTGGCAGAAAAATTCGGTTTGGAAGAACGTTATATGCGCGAACTGATCTCTGTTTCAGTAAGTAACACTACCCGCCTGCTGGAGATCAACGTCATGGCTGACAGTGCGGATAAGGCAAAGGCGATCATGGACGAGATGCTCGTACATCTTGATGCTGTGTGCAACTCGATCGAACAGACGGTCGGTACACACACCCTGACCCTGATCTCTCAGAGCGAGGATGTAACCGTGATGACTTGGCTGCGCGATGCACAGCAGAGCAATCGGGATAATATGCTCGGTCTCCAGAACAAGCTGGTGAATTTGAATGAGAGCAAAAAGCTGTTGGAGCAGAATATCGTAACAGCTGACAAAGACTTTGCCGCCCTTAAAAAACCCGAAGAGCCCAGCAAGGGTAATCCTATCATCAAGTTCTCGATCTTGGGTGTTCTCCTGGGCATTGTGGTGGTATCTGGTGTCGAAGTCGTTCGCTTTTTGGTCGCAGGCAAAGTTTACTCCAGCAGCGAGCTGCACCGCAGTTGTGGTCTGTCCATTCTGGGTAGTTTGGCTGGGGAGCGTTCCCAAAAAGCAAAAGGCTTGGATGTCTATATCAATCGAATGGAAAAACGGCCTGATGGAAGTACCGATGCGCAGATCATTGAGTTGATCGCAACGACGATTCAGAGTCGTGTTCCGCAGGCAGAAAACATCTTGATCAGCGGCGATCTTTCGGTAGAGCAGCTGACCTCCTTGACAGCGTCGCTCCAGCACACCAGCGCTTTGGGCAACAAGAATCTGACCGCTGCAGAGAGTATTCTCAGCTGTGCTAAAACCGTTTCTCAGGCAACTACCGCAGATGTGATCGTGCTGGTTGCAGACTGCGAAAACACCACTTATGCAAGCATCCAGGCACAATGCGAGCAATTCAACAGCCTGAACAAAAAGATCCTGGGCTGCGTTGTTTACGAATGATCCGAACTGAATAACGGCAACCTCCCCGCTTGGATGCAGCAATCTGAGCGGGGAGTTTTTTTTTGCACTCTTATAAAATCAGAGAACAAAACATATTCTCCGCTTTCAACAACCACCCACACCGGCAAAAAGGGTGGTATATTGGAAAAATATATGCTATAATGAAAGGCAATGCGTCGTTTGATAGGAGAAAGAAAATGGATATTATTCTGGTTATGCTGGCGGGAATGGTCGCAGGCCACTTTTTCTTCCCAAAAGCCTTAAAAAAGGTCAACGAAAAAATACAGCTTCTGTGCACCTTATGCCTGATCTTCTCCATGGGTGTCATGTTGGGCCGCAAGGAAAACTTTTTGCAAGAGCTCACCTCTATGGGCATTGTCAGTTTTTTGTTTTTTCTGATCCCCACTGCGCTCTCCATCCTACTGGTCTATTATCTGACCAAGCGTTTTTTGAAGAAAAAATAATTCATTTTACATAAAGGAGAGGTGAGCCATGGTTCTGCTTACCATTGCTGCTTTGATCGGCGGCATCGCATACGGGGTTCTGGGCTTTGATTTTTCATTGGTCACATTTCTGACTTCGCACACCGACCTTGTACTGTATATTCTTATGTTCTGTGTGGGCATCAGCATCGGGACGCAAAAAGGTGTCCTGCAGCGGCTGCGTCAAAATCAGCTGGCGATCGTTCTGGTCCCCACCGGGGTGATCGTCGCTTCCCTTTTGGGCGGCGTGATCTGCGGATGGATCACACGGATGCCTCTGTCACACAGCACGGCGATCACCAGCGGCATGGGGTGGTATAGCTTGGCGGGCGCGGTCATTGGCGAATCCTGCGGGCCAGAACTGGGAAGCATCGCCTTTCTCAGCAACCTGATGCGAGAGATCTTCACCTTTATGATCATCCCCTTTTTGGCTGCACACTTCAACCCCTATGCCTGCATTGCTTCTGCCGGAGCCACCAGTGAGGACACCACGCTCCCCATGATCCTGCGCTATTCCAACGAGGAAACGGTAGTCGTCTCGGTGCTAAACGGCATCATCTGCTCCTTTTTTGTTCCCATCTTGCTTTCGCTCTGTTTCCGTCTCCCTTAAACGAGCACCTGCTTTTGTGGACAGCATGATTTGCTCTATCCAGACCATCGATGCGGCGGCTTCTAGCGCACAGCACAAAAATATTTGATCTTCCGCTGCGCCGGTATATTGCACAAGCCAACGGAAAACTGCTAGCTACCGTGAAGAGGAACTTTGCGTGCCGGAAAACAACAAAATGGTCGTAGAGCTATACTTAAGCCAGCAGGAGCCACACAGTGCCAGGATCTTTTTTAAGGATGCCCCTTCTGATCGGAAGGGGCAGCTTTTCAATTAAAAATGGAGTAAGACATTTGAAATACAGAGAAATTGCGGACGGGATCTTCATAGACCGTCCAAACCGTTTTGTTGCCCATGTAAATATAAACGGCATCGTGGAGACCGTTCATGTTAAAAACACTGGACGATGCAAGGAACTTCTCCTGCCCGGTGCATCTGTTCGTATGGAAGTAGCAGACAACCCCAATCGCAAGACAAAATACGACCTTGTTGCGGTGTATAAGCAGGGTCTTGGCTGGATAAACATGGACAGTCAAGCGCCCAACAAGGTCGTGGCAGAATGGCTTGCGTTACAAGGCTATACCTTTATTAAGCCGGAATATTCCTACGGAAGATCCCGCATCGACTTTTACATGGAGAAAGGCGCTCAAAAATACCTGATGGAAGTCAAAGGCTGTACGCTGGAAATAGACGGCATCGGCTATTTTCCGGATGCCCCCACCGAGCGCGGCGTAAAGCATCTGCACGAACTGGCGCAGGCACAGCGAGACGGGTATCAATGTGCTGTGGCTTTTGTGATCCAGATGGAGGGCATTACCGAGGTGCGCCCCAATATCCACACCCAGCCGGAATTTGGCGCCGCTTTAACAGCGGCAAAAAAAGCCGGTGTACAGGTGCTGTTCCTGCTCTGCCGCATAGAACGGGATACGCTGGAGATCATCGAACAGCGAGTGGGATGAAGCAGAAAAAGAGTATAACCTGCTCCGTCAAGTGAAGCCTGCATACCCGGTAGAGTCGCGATTTGCGGGCCTATCGGGTGTTTTTATGTTGGAAACACCTTTATTTTATCCCCCACATAAGAGAAGCAGCGCCGGTTTTCTTCAAAAGAAAACCGGCGCTGCTTCTTCTGCAATACAAAACCCCTCTGCCCAACTAAACACCGCTATTTCCCATCGCAGATACTGTGATCTCCCCCTGGTTATAGACAGCTCTCAGCAGTTGTCCATTGCCGATATGGTACTGGTAATACTCCCGCCGGGGTCGCGCAAATGCCTCCAGGATCGCCATGATCGTCCCGCCATGGACCACAAAGGCTGCGCTTTCCTCTGCGGACAGCATCGTCATCGCTTGGCAAAAGGCCGCACAGCAACGTGTTTTGAATTTTTGCACCGATTCGCCGCCGGGGATCTCCCCCTGGCAACCAGAATCCACCCAGCGGCGGTATGCCGCGTTGTCCACAAGTTCTGCTGCGTTTTTCCCTTCAAAGAGACCAAAATCGGTTTCCCGCAGATCCTGCAGGATGGTATGCTCCTGGTGCGGAAAAAGCATCTCCGCCGTCTGCCTTGTCCGAAGCAGAGGGCTGACAAAAACCCGATCTGCCGTCAGGCACTGTTTTTGCAGCGCTTGGATCTGGGATCTCCCCTCCTCGCACAAGGGTTCATCGGTGCGGCCAATATAGCGCCGCTGCAGATTGCCCGCCACAGCGCCATGGCGTATAAAATACAGCTGGTTCAAGCCAACATCCCCCCAAGCAAAACACCAACAAGCCAGACCAGTTCACACACCTGCAAAAAAAATCCCGCCGTATCGCCGGTGACGCCTCCAAACTGCACAGTTGTCAGGCGGCAGTACCCCCCGACCCACAGGGCAGCCAGCAGCATCCCTCCCGCTGCCGCAGCAGGAGCCTGCAAAAGGACCACACCGCAGCTTACTGCCGCCGTCAGCACCAGTGCGATCGTTGCCGGGCGGCGGCGGGTGCCGCCTGTCATGGATGCCAGCATCCCCGTTTTGCGCGCCGACGGCAGGTTCAGCGCACAGATGCCCGACAATACCCGGGACAGCACATAGCCACCCAGAACCGGCAGCACCAATTTGCGGCTGTACAGTTCTGCAAACAGTCCAGCCGACACCAGCAGATATCCCCCGCAGTAAAGCACCGCAAAGGAACCGCAGTGCGAATCCTTCATGATCTCCAGCCGGCGTTCCCTGGGCTGCCAGGAAGCAAGCGCATCTACGGTATCCATATACCCATCCATATGGATGCCGCCGGTGATCAGCAGCGGCACTACCGTTGCCACCGCCGCATAAAGCAGCTCTCCTGCGGAAAAAGTCTCACAAAAAAGCAGCCAAAGCCCCTGCGCAGCGCCGCAGAACAGCCCCACCACCGGGAAAAAGCAGATGGCGCAGCGAGATGCTTGCTCCCCCCACCGATGCTGCGGCACGGGGATCACACTGTATGTAGACAGTGCGATCCATAACGAATCAATCCACATCCGGAATCTCTCCTTTCCTCAGGCAGGGGCTTCCTGCACACATCTCGACCACTGCATCGGCTTTATCCCAAAGCTGCTTATTCAGGTCATTCAGGCTGTTTATATAGGCGGCGGTCTCTGCATCGTATCCATCCGGGCGCAGATGGGCAATGGTAACGGCGGTCAAGGTCCCGCAGCGCTCTTGCAGCGCCAGGATATCCGCCAAAACTGCCTCGGGGCGCTGACCTTTTTCAAACATTGCATTGGCCAGCAGATTGGACACATCCTCCAGCAAAACAGAGCTTCCGTCCTCCACACACACATCCCCCAGCTGATAGGGACATTCCTGCGTTCTGAATCGCAGCCCTGCCCGCTGGCGGATGTGTTTTTGAATACGCAGGCGGTTTTCCTCTGTACAAGGGATCATGGTAGCGATATAAACCGGCGGCGTGCCCATCTTTGCAGCCAGCACCTCTGCATAGCAGCTTTTCCCGCTGTTGTTCTGCCCGCATACTAGAATCAGCTTTCCCACGGTCTATCCTGTCCTTTCACCGTAAAGGCATCTCCCTGGCGGATCTCTGCCAGGTAATCGTCCTGGATGCCCGCCTGCGCAAAGGTTGCCATCTCCTGCAGGACGGCGCAGGCTGCTTTGACTACGGCAAAAGCCAGCGGGCAGCCGCTGCCCTCGCCCAGCCGCATCCCCAGCATGAGCATGGGCTGCATCCCCATTGCATCCATCGCCAGCTGATAACCGACCTCATAGGATGCATGGCTGGGGATCAGATACCCCCTTACCTGCGGGCAGAGCCGACAGGCACACAGCGCCGCCACCGCAGAGATAAACCCATCCACCACCACCGGACGCCGGGTGGCTGCTGCCCCCAAAAAAGCGCCGCACATGGCGCACAGGTCAAACCCGCCCACCTTCGCCAGCACATCCACCACATCTGCCGGGTCCGGCTGGTTCAGCGCAATGGCCGCTCGGATCACTTCTTTTTTCTTTTGAAAAGCCGCCTCTGTGATGCCGCCGCCCCGTCCGGTAACGGTCTCCGGATCTGCGCCCAGCAGCACAGCCAAGACCGCAGCGGAGGTCGTTGTATTGCCGATGCCCATTTCGCCCACACCCAAAAGCTCCGCCGGGGTCTGCCGGGCCACTTCCGCCCCGATCTCCAGGGCTTTTATGGCCTGCGCCCGTTCCATGGCAGGCCCACGGGCAATATTTTGGGTGCCGCGGCCGATTTTTCGATCCAATACAGCCGGGTCCGTACAGTCTGTATCGACTCCCACATCGCAAACGGTGATCCCGCAGCCAAAGTGCCGGCACAGCACCGAGGCGCCGGTCTTTGCGCGGGTCAGGTTGACGGTCTGCTGCCAGGTGACAGACTTCGGGGCACTGGACACCCCTTCTTCCACCACACCATTATCTGCAGCAAACACCAAAAGATGGGTGTGCCAGATAGGATTGTATACCCGTCCTGTAATGCCGGCCACCTGAACGGACAACTCCTCCAATCTCCCCAAACTGCCCGGGGGCTTTGCCAATTCTGCCTGTCGTTTTTGGGCCGCATCCATCGCAGCGGCATCCAGCGGCAGGATGCTTTCCAGCAGCTGCTGCAGTTCCAGCATATTTATACCTCCTCTTGTTTTCTGTAATAAGGCTGCGGACCGCCCCTATGCTGCCCCGTCTCCGGGTCGGTGCCATGGTCACTGACCACGGTGATCCTGTGCCGGGAAGCCAGCAGCTCTGCCAGCACGACACGATCCACTTTTTGCAGAAACGCTCGTTTTTCTGCCGCATCCCGCCGGTGGGCGGCTTCGTCTGCGCCATTGATGTGCAAAAGCACAAAGGGGGTTTGCTCTGCCGCCAACAAAGCAGCCTGTACTTTGCCAGCGAGGTTTGTGTCCACCTCCCCCGTAGCGCCCTCTACCGGGATCAGCTCCATCTGCAGCAGCCTGCCAATGCCCTTTACCACCGATGCACCGCAGACGACTGCACTTTTTAAGGGAAACGGCGCCATCGCAGCACAGACCGACTCCCCCCACGGGATAAGGCATCGGTCTGACTGGAGCCAGTCGTCAAAGCATTGCCGCAGGATCTCCGGTCCATCGGGCTTAAACGCCTGGGCACAGGCGCCCGCGCATCCATATGGCGGATAGGTGCGCACAGCATCCACATAGGGTGCCAGCCCCGGGAACACCAAAATAGCCTTGTATCGATCGATAAAATAATACCGGTATCGTCCGCAGGGGTCTGTCAGGCAAGGTTCCCCCGCCAATGGGGCGACACACCGCCCCTGCTCATCCACAGAAAACCAGCTTCCCCGAAGGATCAGGTCTCCCGGTTCCAGTGGGATATCCTCTGCCAAGGCTTCTGCATACCCCCGCAGATGGGGCGGTACCCGGGTCTGCCCCAACAAATGCAGGATGCAGTTCAGGCTCTCGGTCCTTCCGCCCTGGGTGGTATCCACCCTACCAGCGCACTCCATAGCCGACAGGTGGGGGTAATCCGCCGCCGTAAAAGCAGCATCGGTCATACCGTCCACCACACAAAGAATATGGCTCATGTCTCCCCCTTTGCCGTCAGAACTCGATCCCCCGCCTTGCCAGCACCCCTGTATCGTAGGGGTGCTTTTGTTTTTTCATCTCGGTGATATAGTCCGCCATGGCACACAGCGCCGGAGACGGGTCCCGCCCGGTCAGCACCACTTCCAGCCCCGCAGGCTGCTGTTCCAGAAAGCGGCGGAGCACTGCTTCCTCCACGATCCCATGATTGCAGGCTGAAAGGATCTCATCCAGCACCAAAAGTTCCACTGTACCCGCCGCCGCCAATACCTGTTCCAACATTGCAGAATAATCCCGGCTTGCCTGCGCCCGTTGTTCTGGGGTCATGTTTTTATAGAACCCGGTGACCGTATTGCAGGTGACCACCGTAACACGCTCCAGACTGCGCAGCACCGAAAGCTCCGACGAACGTCCGTTTTTCATAAACTGCGCAAACAGCGTCCTGCCCCCGGCTCCGGTCATGCGGATGGTCAGCCCCACAGAAGCCGTGGTTTTGCCTTTGCCGTCTCCACAATAAATATGGATCTTCCCGCTCATTTTCACACCTCCCGGCGAAGCACCCGGTAAATATAGTCCATATCCAGGCCGCTGCGCACCACCTGCGCCAGTGTATCGTACTGCTGTTCCCGGTAGGAAGCTCTATCAAACGTATGCAGCGCCGCCGGGTCCAGGCCTTTTTTCCGGCACAGTGCCCGCAGGACACCCTCCGCCACACCCGGGGCATCAAAGATCCCGTGCACGTAGCTCCCATACACATGGCCTGTGCCCATCAGCGGGGGCAGGGATGTCCGACTGCGTCCCATATGGATCTCGTATCCTGCATAGCAACACCCATTCAGCTCCGCAAGCATCCCTGTTATTCCGGAGAAAGTCCCTTGCGTCTGTGTCTGGATCTTTTGCCCCGCAAACACGGTGTCCATATCCAAAAGCCCCATACCGGCAGCCTCGGTCATGCCAGCTGCCTCCACCTGCTCTGGGTCAGAAATGCGGCGGCCCAGCATCTGGTACCCGCCGCAGATGCCCATGACCAGCGTCCCCGCAGCCGCAGCCTTTTGGATCGCTGCTTCCAGCCCGCTTTGACGCAGCCAAAGCAGATCCTGCAGGGTGCTTTTTGTGCCCGGCAGCAGAATCATGTCCGGCTGGTGCAGATCTGCCACACGGTCTATATACCGCAGCGATACATTTTCGTACCCTTCAAACGGAGAAAAATCCGTAAAATTGGAGATGCGCGGCAGACGGATCACCACAACATCCACCAGTTTCCGGGCAGTTTTGCGTTCCAATCGTTCACTGAGGCTATCCTCGTCATCAATATCCACATGGGTATAGGGGATCACCCCTGCCACTGGTACACCGCACAGCGTTTGCAGGCTATCCAGCCCCGGCTGCAAAATGGCACGATCCCCCCGGAACTTATTGACGATGGTCCCCTTGACTCTCTGCCGTTCCTCCGGCTCCAAAAGCGCCATCGTTCCGTACAGCTGCGCAAAAACACCGCCCCGGTCGATATCTCCTACCAGCAGCACCGGTGCATCCACCAGCCGGGCCAACCCCATATTGACGATGTCCTCTTGTTTGAGGTTGATCTCTGCCGGGCTGCCAGCGCCCTCGATAACGATAATGTCGTACTGCTCGTCCAGGCGCTGGTATGCTTGCAAAATCGCTGGGAGGTATTCCTGCTTTTTTCTGAAATATTCCGCAGCCCGCATATTGCCCTGCACTTTTCCATTTACGATCACCTGACTGCCCACGTCCGTTGTAGGTTTCAGCAGGATCGGGTTCATACAGACATCCGGTTCGATGCCGGCTGCTTCTGCCTGCACCACCTGGGCACGGCCCATTTCTCCACCGTTTTGCGTAATAAACGAGTTGAGGGCCATATTCTGGCTTTTGAAGGGCGCCACCCGATAGCCATCCTGTTTGAAAATGCGGCACAGACCGGCGCACAGCAGGCTTTTGCCTGCATTGGACATCGTGCCTTGGATCATAATGTTTTTTGCCACGATGACTCCTTTCCCAGTGTTTGTTCCATGGCCTGGAGCAGACGCTGGTTTTCTGCATGGAGACGCACTGCGATGCGGTACCACCCCGGCCCAAGTCCGGGGTAATTATCGCAGCTGCGGATCGCGATCCCCTGTTTTTTCAGCGAAACGTGCAGCCCCTCCGGCCCACGGAACAAAAGGTAGTTTGCATCCGATGGGCAGACCTTCAGCCCCATGTTTTGCAGACAGCGGGTCAGGCAGGGCCTTTCGCAGCAGATGACCTCCCGTGCCCTTTGCAAAAAAGCCTGCTCCTGCAAAGCCGCTGCACCCGCCGCCTGTGCCAGCACCGACACATTCCACGGCTGGACCGTCTGCGACATCCGGTACAGCAGCTGTGCATCCGCACTCATCCCGTATCCCAGCCGCAGCCCGGCCATGCCATAATTTTTGGTAAAGGCTTTCAGGATAAAAAGCTGCGGAGCATCCGCAAGGGATGCCGTCAGACTGCCGCCTTGTCCCGCCAGATCCAAAAAGCACTCATCCAAAAACAGGCGTATCTGGTGCTGCTGGCAGAATTCCAGGATCTGCAGCAAAAGCGGCGGCGGCACGAGCCGCCCGGTGGGGTTATTAGGGTTGCACAAAAACACGACATCCGGCTGTTTTTCCCGCAAAAAGTGCAAGAAACCCGCATCCAATCCAAAGTCCGCCTCCGGCTGCAGCGGGTAGCGCTCTACCTGCCCGCCCATATGCTGAAATGCGGCCGAATACTCTGAAAAAGTCGGCGCCAATTCTACCGCTTTTTGCGCATGCACTGCTTTGCAGTAACTGTAGATCAGCTCCGCCGCACCGTTGCCGCATAAAATGTACGACTCCGGGATCTGTTCATACGCAGCGATCGCCCGGGTCAACACCCGGCAATAGGGGTCCGGGTACTGATGCAGCTGTGTCAAAGCGCTCTGCACCGCCTGCCGCACCCCCTCCGGGGTGCCATAGGGGTTGGTATTTGCGGAAAAGTCCAGCTCTATTTTTTCAGTATACACATCCCCGCCATGGGGATTTTGGGTCTGATACAGCATCCCATCCTCCTAACGCAAAAACAAAAGCGGCACCCCGCCCAGCAGCACCAGTGCAAGCACCGAGGTAAGGGTCATCAGGCGGCAGACACGGGGGATATCCTCCGCATTGACCGGGCGCAGCGGGTCCCCTATATACGGTTTTTTGTGCAGCACCCCGTGATAAAAGGCATCCCCCGCCAGCTGGACCCCCAGCAGACCAGCGCAGACGGATTCGGTCTGCGCCGAGTTGGGGCTGGCATGGTTATACCGGTCCCGGCAAAAGATCCGCCAGCCGTTTTTTACATCCAGCCCCATCCATCCCCCTGCTGCCAGCATCAGCAGCGCCGACAGCCGGGCCGGGATATAGTTCATACCATCGTCCATCTTGGCCGGGACAAAGCCAATATTTTTATAGGGCAGCTCCGTATACCCCAGCATGGAGTCCATCGTGTTGACTGCTTTATAAAAAAAGCCCAGCGGCGCACCGCCAATGGCCATAAACAGCAGCGGCGCAACGATGCCGTCCGACGTATTTTCTGCCACAGTTTCCACCGCCGCCTTGATCACACCGGTCTTATCCAGCCGGGCGGTGTCCCGCCCGACGATCATCGACACCGCCTGCCGGGCAGCTTCCAGACTTTGGGTCTGCAAAGCCGTATACACCTTCATGGCTTCCACCCGCAGGGAGCGCACCGCCAGGATCTGCCAGCACATCACGCTCTCCACCCCCAGCCGGAGCCAGGGGCTGATGCACTGGCAGCCCCATAGCAGCGCAGCAGGGGTCAGAACCGCGGTCAGCACCACCAAAAGCCACAGGACCGTCCCGGCGGCCCGCTCTCCGGCAGCCGTAGCGGGAAAGACCCTGCGCAACTTTCGTTCCAGCACGCCGATCAGCCAGCCGATCCCTTCCACCGGATGGGGGATGCTATGGGGGTCGCCCAGCAGACAATCGATGCCAAAACCGATCCAAAGGGCATAAAAACTACTCATCCTGTATACCTCTCGATCCGCTGCATGGTAAAAATGCAGACCGGGTTCTGCCCAGCCATCAGGTGATACGCCCCCGCCTGCCGGCTGCGTGCCGCACTGAGCAGCACCGTCTCCTGAAGATCAAAGCCGTATGTTTCCATACAGGCGGTACATTCTGCAATGGATTCCAGCGTGACAGCAGTAGCCACGATCCGGGCATAGGGGTTCTTTTCCAGCACAGCGGACAGGATCTCCCGCAGGTGACCGCCGCTGCCCCCGATAAACACATGGGTCGGGGCAGGCAGCGGACCGCAGGCGTCAGGAGCCGTCCCTATGCAGATGGAGAGATTTGCAGCGCCCCACCTCTCCGCATTTTTTTGAAGCAGCTCTGCCGCCGCACTTTTTTGCTCTACAGCATACACCCAGCCCGCTTCTGCCTGCAGCGCCATCTCGATGGATACGGAGCCGGTACCGGCTCCGATGTCCCAGCAGACTGCATCCCGGGTCAGCTGCAATTTGGACAAGCTTACTGACCGCACCTCGCTTTTGGTCATGGGGACTACCGTTTCCCCCTCTGCGCTGCGGAAAAACGCCTCGTCCGGCATCCCATGGGTCACCACGACCGACGCGGTCGAGTTTTCTATCAGCACCACGCTCAGCGGCGCATAGACACCGCCGCACAGCTCCTGCGCCGTCCCCTGGGTGATCTTCTCATCCGGGTAGCTCAGTCTTTCCCCAATGGTCAGCTTTGCACTGCCCAGCCCAGCCTCTGTCAGCTGTGCGCAGAGGGCATCGACGCTGTTTTCGCCCCCTACCAGGGCAAATACCCGGCGGTGCCGCCGCACATCCGCCGCAATGTTATGCTTCCGTCCATGCAGACTGACCGTCACCACGTCCTCATAGGAGATCCCCTGCCGGGCACAGAGATACACCAGGGAGCTGATGCCCGGCAGGACCTGCACCGGATAGCCCTGCAGCAAGGGCAGCAGTTTTTTGGCTCCGCTGAAAAATCCCACATCCCCGGAGAGCACCACCGCCACCCGCTGGTATTCCGGATGTTCCGCTATAAAGGCCGCTATTTTTTCCGGGGAAACGGCGGGACACACCGCCTGCCCGGCATGGGCGGCTGCCTCCAGCATCCGGTCTGCACCGATCAAGCAGTCCGCCGCCTGGATCGCTGCGCTGCCCGCCTGGGTCAGCATGCCCGGACTGCCTGGACCGATGCCCACTACGGTCACCTGGGGCTTAGCCATCAGGCCGAACCGTTTGCATAAGCTGCGGATTACCTGGGGATAGGACATCCCCTGTTTTTGCTCCGGCCGCCCGATCACCACCAAGGTCACGTCGGTCTGCCGGGCAGCCTCCACCTTTTGAGGAAAGCCGCCCACTGCGCCCCCGTTTTTGGTCACCAGATACCGGACCTTGCACTGACGCAGCATCGCCTTGTTCATCTCGGCAGAAAAAGGCCCCTGCATCGCCAGGATATTGGCAGGCTTTACGCCTGCTGCCTGACAGGCCGCCAGCGACTGCGGCATAGGCAGCACCCGCACAAATACCCGCTGCGCAAACCCATGGATGCGGCTGTACTCTGCCAGGTCCTTGCTGCCGGTAGTAAGCAGGATATTGCCCTCCACTGCATCCAAAAGGTCCGCAGCCTGCGCAGCATCCGCTGCAAAAAGGGCATCCTGCGGCAGCGCTGTTTCCTCCCGCAGCAGGCGCAGATACTCTGTATGCGTCGCCTGGCAGGCTGCAAACAAGCTGTCCGTGATATGGACCGCATAGGGGTGGGTCGCATCCACCACCAGATCATACGCCCCCGACGCCAGCATGGACTGGATCTCCGCTTTGGGCAGCCGACGGGCAGAGACCACCGTATTTTCTGCCGGGAGCAAAAGCTCCTCTCCATACTCCGTAGCAACACAGACGGTCACGGCCACCGGCTGCGCCGATAAAAACTCCACCAGACGGCGGCCCTCGGTGGTGCCGCCAAACACACAGATCTTATACATCGCGGTATCCTCTTGGTGTTACCATCCGCTGGTTGATGAGCCGGGTGCTGCTGTTGCCAACAAATACCGTGCAGAACATATCTGCTTTTGCCTGTGCAAGCTCTGCAAGGGAGAGGATCTGTACATTTTCTCCCTCACGGCCGATATTGCGGGCGATGCCGCAGATGCGGTCTGCCGGCAGCACCTGCTGCAGGATGCTGCAGGCCCGGCGCAGGTGATCCGGCCGTCCATGGCTTGCAGGATTATACAAAACCAGAGCGAAATCGGCCTCTGCCGCAGCCAGCAGACGTTTTTCAATGGTCTGCCATGGGGTCAGCCTGTCACTGAGACTGACCACTGCAAAATCATGGGTAAGGGGCGCACCCAGCAGCGCCGCACCGCTGCAGGCAGCCGTCAGCCCTGGGACAATGGCGATCTCCGGGGTGCTGTTTCCCCCCCGAAGCTCATACACCAGCGCTGCCATCCCATAGATGCCGCTGTCGCCAGAGCATACCACCGCCACATTTTTCCCGCTGCGCGCCAGCTCCAAAGCCATGCGGCAGCGCTCTGCCTCCTTTGTCATAGGGGACGATACAAACTCCTTGTCCGGGTAACGCCCCCGCACCAGCTCTACATAGACCTGATAGCCCAGGATCACATCGCAGCACCGCAGCGTTTGCTCGGCCTGTATGGTCATATGGGCATAGCTGCCCGGCCCGATGCCTACCACAGATACCTTACCCAAAGGTTACCTCCATTTCTTCCGCTGCAAGGGCAGCAGTCACACCATTCTTGGCTGTTTTGCGCACCAAAAGCCGGGACGCCCCCACCATAGCGGCCCGTTCACACACATTGTCCACCCCGGTCACAGAGCGCACAAACTCCGATGACGTAAAGCTTCCCGGCACAGCCAAAAGCTCCTGCTCTGTATAAAATTTGACTGGAAAACGATTCTTTTTGCAATATTCCAGCAAACCTGCTTCGTCTGCTTTCCGCTGGATCGACCCCACCATACCGATGGCCCGTTTGTCCAAACTGTTTTCCGCCAAAAGCTGCTCCACCGTTTCCTGGATAGCCTGGGCGCTGATGCCCCGCCGGCAGCCGACCCCCAGATGCATCACCGGCGGGATGATCCGCAGCGTGGTCTCAAAGGGTTCTGCTGTATGCACGCCCACATAGATCCCGACTGGACCGCTGTTCCGGAGAACGACACCGCCGGGCAGGGTGCCCCGGATGAGAAATTCACTGCAAAAGGACACATTCCCTTCCAGAATTGCCGCCGACACCTTTTTGGCCGCCGCCATATCCCCGATGCTGTATCCCTTTTGCGCCGCCCAGGCATCCACAGAAAAACGGCCATGGATATCCGTGGCGGTGGTGACCACCGGGACTGCCCCCATAAAAGCAGCAAGCCCGGCGGCCAGCCGGTTTGCCCCGCCAATATGTCCGGACAGCAGAGGCACCACAAAGGCGGCTGTTTCATCCATGACCAGTACTGCGGGGTCGGTCCGCTTATCCCGGACATGGGGTGCGATCTGCCGCACCGCAATGCCGCAGGAGCCTACAAAGAGCAAAACATCCGCCCAGGCAAACTGCTGACCATAAAAATCCGGGTCATGGGGCGGAAGCAGCGAAAAATGCCCCGGCTTTACACGCTGGGGCGCAAACATGCGCAGCTGGTATCCGGAAAAATAACCCGCCGCCCTTTCCGCTGTTTTGCAGCCCAGGCGGCTGTATGCAAAAACGGCCGCTTTCATTGCGAAGCCTCCCGAAAACCGGTGCTGAAGCCCGGATGGTACAGCAGCGAGCGAAGATAGCGTTCTCCCATACATTCTCCCACCACGATCAGGGCCGTCTTGGTCAGGCCGTTTTCCGTCACGGTCTTGTGCAGTGTTTCCACGGTGCAGCGATAGATCCGCTCTTCCGGCCAGGTCGCTTTATACACCACCGCAGCGGGGGTGGTGCCGGGATAGCCCCCTGCCTGCAGCTCCTGCTGCAGGGTCTTTGTAAGCGAGGTGCTTAAAAACAGGACCATGGTAGCCTGATGGGCCGCCAAAGCACGGATGGACTCCCGCTCCGGCACCGGTGTACGGCCTGCCGCCCGGGTGATGATCACCGTCTGACTGACATCCGGCAGCGTATATTCCGTTTTGAGCGCTGCCGCCGCCCCGCAGAAGGAGCTGACCCCCGGACAGACATCGTATGCAATGCCCCGGCTCAGAAGCTGGTCAAATTGTTCCCGGACTGCGCCGTAGATGCTGGGGTCTCCGGTATGCAGCCGCACCGTCGTCTTGCCCGCAGCCTCTGCCGCAGCGATCGCATCGATCACCTGTTCCAGGGTCATCTGTGCGCTGTCGTAGAGCTGGCAGCCCTCCTTTGCCATCTCCAGCAGCTGTTTATTCACCAGCGACCCTGCATAAATGATCACATCCGCCTGCTGCAAAAGCCTGGCGCCCCGCACCGTGATCAGATCCACTGCGCCGCTTCCTGCACCAACAAAATGTACCATGGCTCTACTCCTTTCTGATCTTCAGCAGAAGCTGCTCTGCCTGTTGTGTTTTAGCCAGCAGCCCATATTCTTTTGAGAACAGGATAGCCCCCACCTCCATGGGTGCGCTCCTGTGCAAAAGGTGCTGCTCGACCTGCCGGGCAATGCGGTCCATCACGGGGCGGAGCAGCTGCTGCCGCTGCAAAATATCCAGCGCCGCATCGCAGCTCACACAGCCCAGCACCTCGTTTACGCTGTCCGCAGACAGCCCGCAGGCGGCAGCATGCGCCGCCAGGATCTCCATCCGGCAGTCTCCATACTGTGAGTGGGTGTTCAGCATCCCGCCGGCTATCTTGACCAATTTGCCGATATGCCCCACCAGCAGCGCCCCTTTAAAGCCAAATTCCTGGCAGAGGTCCAATGTATCTCCGATAAAATTCGAGGACTGCACCGCTGTATCCGGGTCCAGGTGCAGCCCCGTGCGGATATACTCAGCGCCGTAGTTGCCAGGGGTCAGCAGAACATACTCCCATCCGCTGGCTTTTCGTTGACGCAGTTCCACCCGGATGGTATCCACCAGCGCTTTTTCACTCATCGGTTCCACTATGCCGGTGGTGCCCAGGATCGAGATCCCGCCCTGGATGCCAAGACGGGGGTTAAAGGTTTTGCGGGCCAGCTGCTCCCCCTGGGGGACGGATATCTGAATATGCAGCCCGCGGGTATAATCGGTCAGGCGGCAAACCTCCTCCACGTTTTCCTGGATCATCCGCCGGGGCACCGAGTTGATCGCCGCCGCCCCCACAGGCTGATCCAGACCGCATCGGGTGACACGCCCTACGCCCTCCCCGCCGTCAATGCAGATCCCGGAATCTATGGGGGTGACCTGCGCAAAAACAAGGGTCCCATTGGTGATATCCGGGTCATCTCCGCCATCCTTTTCAATGGCGCAGGACACACAGTCCTCTTGCATCCGGATCTCCCGCACGCAGAGTTCCAGCAGGAGCCCTTTGGGCGTCATGAGCGTGATCTTTTCTTTCCGACGGCCGGTCAGAAGCATCCACGCAGCAGCCTTTGCAGCAGCCGCTGCGCAGGACCCGGTGGTATACCCCAGCCGCAGCCGTTTGCCGCCTTTTGTAATGTATTGTTCCATCGTGTCACCGTGTGATCTGGTACAGCAGTGCATTGCAGATAGCCGCCGCCACGTTGCTGCCCCCTTTTCGGCCCTGGGCCACGATATAGGGCACACCGGACCGCAGGATCAGGTTTTTGCTCTCCACCACATTGACAAAGCCCACCGGCACGCCGATGACCAGAGCCGGATGCAGTTTTCCATCCCGGATCAGCGTGTCCAGCTCGATCAGGGCTGTGGGCGCATTGCCGATGGCAAAAATGCACGGCTTTTGCAGCGCCGCTGCTTTTTCCATGGAAACGATCGCACGGGTGATCCCCCGGCGCTGGGCTTCCGCTGCCACATCCGCATCCGACATAAAGCAGTGCACCTGCCCGCCCAGGCGGCCTAGGATGGTTTTGTTGATCCCCGCTTTCGCCATCTGGGTATCGGTGACGATATCACAGCCCCGACGCAGTGCTTCCAACCCGGACTGCACTGCATCTGCAGAAAAGGCCAGCTGATCGGCATAGTCAAAATCCGCAGTCGTGTGGATGACCCGTTTGATGATCGGTTCCTGCTCCGGCGGAAAGACTCGGTCTCCCAAAAGCTCTGTAATGATGGCAAAGCTGCGTTTTTCAATCTCCATAGGTTTGATGGTCTCGATCATGCTCTTTCTCCTTCAGGCAGGCAAGGTAAAAGTTTTTGGCAAAATTCAGGTTTGCCATAAAATGAAAATGGGGATAACCGGCGTACAGAAAAGCATCTGCCGCACCGCAGGCCCAGCTTTTGCCCGATGGTTTTTGGGCGGAAAAAGCAGCGCCATTCTGCGAACAGTCCCAGTGATGGAACTCATGGGCGGGGATCTCCTCCCCTGTTTCGCACAGCAGACAAGACGTCTGGGCTTTCAGGGTGATATAGCCAAAACGTGTCAGTTTTTTGGTATCGAAGCAGACGCCCGGCAGATGACCCACCATGGGATACGGCCCAATGGCCTGGTTCAGATACATAAAACCGCCACATTCTGCAATACAGGGCAGTTTATGCGCCAGTGCCCGGCCCACCGACTGTCGCATGGAAAGATTGTCACTGAGCTGTGCTGCGTAAAGTTCCGGATAACCGCCGCCCAGATACAGCCCCTGTATATCTTCCGGCAAAGTAGCATCCGTCAGCGGACTGAAAGGGACCAGCTCTGCCCCCATCCTGCGCAGCACATCCAAGCTGTCCTGATAGTAGAAGCAAAACGCCCTGTCCTGCGCCACCGCAATACGGACCGGCTGCTCAAAATGCGGCAGCTGTACTGACTCATAGGTCAGCGGCGGCGCCTGCTGTGAAAGAGACAGCACCGCATCCAGGTCGATGGTCTTTTCTGCCTGCTGCGCCAGGCGCTGCATTTTCGCCTGCAGATCTTTCACCTCAGCCGCAGTCACCAGGCCTAAATGACGGCTTTCCACTGCGCACTCCGGCAACGGAGGCAGAAATCCCAGCGGACGCAGCGCTTTGCCAAAACGCTGCGTGATGGCCTGCGCCAATGCAGGGTAAACCATGGCCGAGCAGTTGTTGAGGATAACGCCGGCAATCCCGCTGTCGGGATAAAATGTCTTGAATCCCTGGATCATGGCCAGCACCGAGAGGGATGCCCCCCTGGCATTGACCACCAGGATCACCGGTGAATGGGTGATCTGCGCCATTTCATAGGTGCTGGCTCTGGTGCCCGTCAGCCCCAGGCCATCATAAAAGCCCATAACACCTTCCACAATGCTGAGATCGCAGCCCTGTGCATTTTTGCCCAACAGATAGCGGTTGGTATCCGCTGAAAAGAAAAACGAATCCAGATTGGAACTTTTTGCGCCGATGATGCGGCTATGAAACATAGGGTCGATATAATCCGGCCCGCACTTAAAGGATGCCACCCGAAGCCCGCGGTCTGCAAAGGCCTGCAGCAGCGCGCACATCACCGTTGTTTTGCCGCAGCCGCTATGGGTGCCCGCCAAAACCACACGGGGGATCGTTTGTTGGATCACAGCACACCTCCGATCTGATCTGGTGTATAAACCGGGATCTGCCGTTCCCTGGCCCATTGCAGCAGCTGGCCATTCAGCTGGTTCAGCGCGCCCAAGGGCGTTCCGGCATCCAGGAT
This sequence comes from uncultured Faecalibacterium sp., assembly GCA_900540455.1. Taxonomy (GTDB): domain Bacteria; phylum Bacillota; class Clostridia; order Oscillospirales; family Ruminococcaceae; genus Faecalibacterium. Next base: position 17,086 of record UQGD01000004.1, on the reverse strand, counting down.
ACAGCGGCAGCTTTCTGCCAGCTGCATCGCCTTTTGCAGCAGCTGCTGCTCCATGGGGCAGTAGGCTGGGGCACAGACCACCTGATCGCTGAGCCTTGCCGCCACCTGATAATCCACATCGTTTTCTAATAAGATCCCCGCCGCAAAGGGGATCTGTCTTTTTTGCAGCTCTCGATACACCGGGATGCCCCATCCCCCGCCGCCTACCACAAACACCTTTGGCGGACCAGATGGTTTGACCAGTTCCACGCTCCCCAGCAGCGGATTGTAGGAACCACGGGTGATATCATAGAGTTTTTCCATCGGGCAGCGCTCCAGGATCTCTTCCGGCGGACCAAAAGCAGGGATCGTCTGCCCCTGAACACAAAGCAGCTGGTCTGAGAGCTTTGCAGCCAGGTCGATCTCATGCAGGGACAAAATCACCGTGACCTGCTTTTCCTGCGCCATTTTTCGCAGGATATCCAAAAGCTCGATCTTATGTTTGATATCCAGGTATGCCGTAGGCTCGTCCAGCACAAGGATCTGCGGGTCCTGGCAGATGGCTCTAGCCAAAAGGATCCTCTGCCGCTGACCATCGGAAAGGGCAGAAAAATCCTGCTGCGCAAGTTCCAACCCATTGACCTGACGCAGGGCCTGTTCCACAGCCTGGATGTCCTGCGCACTCAGCCGCCCCAAAAGATTCGTGTAGGGATAGCGCCCCATTGCCACTACCTCGGCACAGGTAACAAGCTCCGGACGGACCCGGTCGGTCAGCACCACCGCCACCTGCTTTGCCATCTCCCGGGGGGACCAGCGCATCATATCCTGTCCATCCACCAGGACACGGCCGCTTATGGCAGGCAGCTGCCCGGTAATGGTTTTAAGAATGGTGGATTTGCCCGCTCCGTTTGGCCCGATCAGGGTCAGGATCGTACCTTTTTTGATCGCAAAATCAATATCCCGGATCAGTGCTTTGCCATGGTAGCCTACCGAGAGGTTTTGTACTGCAAAATAGTCTTTCATCTCACATCTCCTGCAAGCGGCTGCGTTTGATCATCATATAGATCACCACCGGGGCGCCAAACACGGCGGTCACGGTACCGATCTTTAGCTCCGTAGGTGCCAGCAGTGTGCGGGCAAGCAGGTCACAGAACACACAGAATACCGAGCCGCACAAAAAGACCGCCGGGATCATAAAGATGGGCCGCGAGGTCTTCATCAGGGTGCGGGTGATATGCGGCACCGCCACCCCCACAAAGGAGATCGGCCCGGCAAAAGCAGTGACGCAGGCAGACAAAAGGCTGGACAGCAGGATCAACGCCAGCCGGAACTGTTTTACCCGGATGCCCATGCTTTGGGCGTACCCCTCCCCCAGCGCATACACGGCCATCGGCTTGGACAGCAGGCAGGCAGCCAGCAGCCCCGCCAGACACAGAAGCGCTGCTGTGCGCACCTGCTCCCAGCTTGCCCCCGAAAAAGACCCCATGGACCAGTTTGTCAGGTTGACAATGTCGTGGTCATCGGCAAAGGTCACGCAAAAATCCGTGACTGCGCTGCAGATATACCCCACCATGATCCCGATCACAAGCAGCATGGACATATTGTTTACTTTTTGAGAGAACAGCAGCACGATGCCTGTAATGAACAGCGAACCGATAAAGGCCGCCAAAATCAAGGTCACCGACCGGATGCTGCCCAGATACCGGCTGAGAAAGATCAGGGTCACCCCCACCACCATTTTGGCACCCGAGGAGATCCCCAGCTCAAAAGGACCTGCGATGGGGTTGCGAAAAAACACTTGCAGCAGATAGCCGGACAGCGACAGCGCACCCCCCAGCAGGATCGCCAGCAGCATACGGGGGATCCGGATGCTGAACAAAATCTGACTTTCGGTAGATGCATGAATGAGCTGATCCAGCGCATCCCGGTACTGTCCCCCAGTAAACACGTTCGCTATACTATACCGCATCCCATCCCAGAGCATCCGCAGCACGTTGCCGGCTTCGATCTGCACCGAGCCGATGTTTACATTCAGCAGCAGACCCAAAAGCAGCAGGCCCAAAAGCAGGCAGACCACAGCCGCAAAGCGGACAGAGCTGCCCAGCCGGAGGGTGGACTTTGCTGCGGATGGGGATGCCGGTCTATTCTTGCACATGAGGGAAAGCCGCCTTTCTCTGGGACTCCGCCGGGCGGAGCCATTGCTTTTGTTACAGGAAAAAACTGCCGCTCTTGGCTGCCTCCGAATAAGAAACCATTGTTTTCTTATTTGGAGGCAGCCTTTCGAGCGGCCGTTTTTTAGTGCAGTCGGTGCAGGTAGGGGACCTGCTCCAGTTCATCCGCCTGTCCGGAAAAGATCTGATGAAAGCTCTGGATCATCTGTCCCAGACCGGTGGTCTCCTGATACATATTTTTGCTCGTACACCACACATTCCCGTTCTGTACGGCCTTCATCTGCGCCAGAAGCGCATTTTTGGCCACCAGATCTTCCAAGGTGTCGATCTCGCCGCCAATGGTGCTGTTGTAAATGATATAATCCGCATCCTTGGCCGTGGCAAAAAAGGTCTCCATCTCCAGGTTGACCGTGGAGGTCGCTGTTTCCGGGTCGCCCAGGTCCCGAAATACATACTCTCCGCCCGCCAGCTCGATCATCTTGCTGACATAGTCGGTGCTTTTTCTTGCCACCGCATAGCCGGAAGAGCTGATGTGGAAAAACGCCACCGTCTTGCCGGTGTCCACCGTATTGGTCTCGTTCAGATACCGGACCTGCTGTTCAAACAGTTCGCTGGCTTTTTCGTCCTCATTCAGGATCGCACCATACAGCTTGATCCACTCGGTGCGCCCCAGGGGGTGCTTTTCGTTGCTGGACTGGTCCATCAACACGGCGATCCCCAGATCTTCCAGCTTTTCCTTGACTTCCGAAGCATGGCCGATCATCATGGATTCTACCGCCAACGGACAACCCGATGCCAGGATCATCTCGTAATCCGGCTCGCTGTATTTGCCCGCAAACAGGATATCCCCTTTTTCCATGGCAGCACGGGCATTGGGGATATACCAGGCTTCTGCCCTGGTGCCCGAAAGACGGATAGCATCCAGCCGATCCAGTGCGTCAAACAGACACATGGATGCCGTTGCCGCCAGGTAGATGTTTTTTACCGGCTGATATAGCGGCTTAATATCCCGGGCGATGCCTTTGGGGAGGCTGGCTCCCTCCGGCACTACAAGAAACCGGCTGCCATCCCCCAGGGTCAGCAGCTTATACCCCCCTGCATAAAGGTCTACCGCAAACTCCGTGGCGTACTCCAGCCGCATGGACTGTTCCGGCTGCCAGCCATTGCCCAGCCCCTCCTGTTCTGCCTTGGGGCTGCATCCGCACAGACCACCCAGCAGCAGCACAGTCAGCAGCAGAAAGATGCGTCGTCTCATGGTTTACTCTCCTTGAATGGTCGAACTGTCGAACCGAAGCGTATATTCCACCAGGTGGGGCTGGCTCATTGCGATGGTCGATGCGCTGACCTCCATATCCGTGTCCAGTACGATCGGGATCGCAAAAGTGGAGTTTCCGTCCGAAGGCAGCGGCTCGTACCGCACTCCATCCACCAGCATATATTCGTAATATGGGCTGCTCCACACGATCACCGCTGTCCGCGTTTCACCCGAAACCACCAGCTTTGCAGGCGACTCTACACTGGCCCGGCCAGAACCGCCGGACAGGGAGACCGCAATGGTGTAATCTCCGTCCGTAAGCTCCTTGCTGCGGCCGGAGACCAGAGCTGACGCCAGCAGCACGCAAAGAGCTGCACAGACACACAGGATCGCAAGCGTCTTTTTCTTCATGTTATTCCGCTGTGACGGCCTCTGCGGGGAGCGCATCGGAGAAGAACACCAGGGTACGGTCGTACCACTTCTCCTTCCGGACGCTCCAGGCCGCCACATCCACCTCCACATTCAGTTTTTCCAGGGGGACCGTAAAGGAGACTGCGCCCTCACTGTCCACAGACTGCTGGATATATGCATCCGCAGAGGCGGCAGCGGCCTGCTCACCGGTGCCCATAAAGAGCTGGCTGTACCCATCTCCGCTGAGGGTGATGACTGCATCCATCTTTCCGGACTCCACATTCAGCACGCACTTGACCACCTTGAACATCTTGCTGCTGGACTGGACGCTGATCTCATAGCTGCCGTCCGCGATCTGGTCTGCGGAAACGGGGTCCGGAAATTCCATAGCCTGACGGGCATGCTCCACGATCATCTGCTGCACACCGGCATACTCGCCCAGACCCTTCAGCACACATTCCACCTCATACCCTGCATTGGTAAAGGCGGTCTTCCAGGAGTCCTCTTCGTCTCCGGCCATATCGTTGTTGGCATGGTCACCGGCAACGATCATCAGCGGCAGAAGCACCACTTTTTTTGCTCCGGACGCTTCCACCTGTGCCAGCACATCCTCCAGCGAGGGGGTGGCCTCCACGGTACCTACAAAGTAGTTGGTGTATCCGGCCTGGGTCAGTTTTTCCTGCAAAGACGCATAGGTGGCATTTGCCTCGTGATGGGTGCCATGCCCCATAAACACGATCGCGGTATCCTCTGCATTGTAGGGCTTAGTCTCCTCCACCAGGCAGGAGATCAGCTGTGCATAGTCCTCATCCGTGGTCAAAAGGGGCTTGCCCACCTTAAAACTCTGGAACTGATCTGCATAGCTCTGGATATCGGCCAGGATATCATCATACTCTGCACCCGGCATTACATGGGTGGGCTGGATCACAACATCCTTTACATCATCCATCACCAGGCGGGACATGGCCTGGGTGACGTTATCGATCTTCAGGCCCTCTCGCTCTTCCAGGATATCAATGATGGTTTGTGCCGTAAACGCCCGGCGGATCTCATACTCCGGGTAGGCTTTTGCCAAGCTCTCCTCCACAGCGCCAATGGTCTTGTCCCGGGTATCGTTGTAGCTGGTGCCAAAGCTGACCACCAACAGCACAGGCTTTTGCTGCTCCGCAGCCGCCTGGGATGCAGCCGACGAAGCCGGCGCACTTTCTGCCTGCTGCGATGCACTGGGGGCGTCCTTCTTCTCCCCGCAGGCAGTCATGCCCAATACAAGGCACACGCTCAGCAGCAGGGCACAAATAGTCTTGCTTTTTTTCATTTTTTGTTCCTCCCTATCGTTGTGTCTATTTTCACGTTCCTTTCGGAAAGCAAAACAGCTGATTTTATGCATCTGCAAGAACGCAGGAGGACACAATGGCATACTGGCCCGCACAAAAAAGAAAAGCCGCAGCAACTCCAAAAGGAGCTGCTGCGGCCGTTTTTGCGCAACAATATCACCTATATCCCCATACTCGAGAGCATATAAGTCCATTCCATTTGAGCAGGTCTTCTGACTCGCATATCCTCAACCAACACACAGCCTTCTCAGGATCTCTCCCAATGACCGACTTTCGTCCCGTGTGCAGTCTCCACGCTTACAGCGGCGGTACCGTTCCGGATTCTGACCGGATTCACTATTCTCCGCTGAGTCTGTACGAGTTCAGCAGCACTCAAACCTATATGTGGCATATTATACATCGCCTGTTTACAGATTGCAAGAGGGCAGCTGAAAAAGAAGGAACTTTGTCCAAAAACATCACCCCCGGCTGCTGCGCGGGGAAAAAGCGCTTACGCCATGCTGGGCACCGGTTTTTTGTGCAGATCCATGCAGAAGCTCCAGTTCCCGATGGTTTGACCATTTTGCTCCAGCTTGCGCTCAGAAAACTCCTGGAAGCCGTTCTTTTTATAAAATTTGCGGTTGCCCTCCGTATTGGTGATCAGGGTCAGTTCCTCTCCGCCATGTTTTTGTATGTAGGGGATCAGGCAGTCTTGCAGCATCCCGCTGCCCAAGCCATGCCCTTTCAGGGAGTCATCCACGGCTAAAACTTCCAGATACCAGGCAGAGGGGTGTTTTTTGTCGCAGTCTGCCCGGGCATCCTCTGAAAAATGAAAGAAGTTCAATATTTTTGAAAGCCCCACCGGAAAAGCCAGGCTCAATCCACCGGCTTTGACATAGTCCTCTACATCCGCTTTCTTTTTAGCGGGGTCCTGGATCAATGCGGCGGACACGATCTCTCCGTCCTGTACGCCTACAAAACATTTGTTCTGCTGTGCATTTGCCTTGATATTGATGCGGTGCAGTTTTTCCATATATGCTTTATACGCATCCTCATTTTTGAACGCATTGCGAAAAACGCAGGTAAAGTAAGGGTAGTTCCCAAACGATTGTGCAGACAGGTGGGCAATGCGGTCAAAATCTTTGGAGTTTGCTTCACGATAATCGATCATGGCGTTTTTCCGCCTCCTTTGTATGATGCCTCATTCTACTCCGGCTTTTTGGCAAAAGAAAGACTGAATGATGAACAGGCGGATAACTTTCAGCAAACTTTTCAGCTCCTGCACTAAAAACACTGTTCCCGCACAAAAAAGCCGCTGTCCGGTCAAAAACCGGCAGCGGCTTTTTTTAGTTAACTGCGGACAGGATGCCATTGGACAGGATCAATCGTCCTGGTCCTCGTCGTCATCGTCCTCATCCAGATCGTCCTCATCATCATCGATCTCGCAGCGGTCATCCTCGTCCTCCCCGAGATCATCGTCGTCATCGTCGAGGTCATCCCAGTCATCCTCGTCCAGGTCATCGTCCTCCTGGTCGTCCTCGTCGGGACGATCGAACTCGTTCCAATCATCCCAATCGTCCCGGTCGTTCCAGTCGTCGTTGCCCTCGATGTCTGCTTCCCGTACCTCGCCGGTATTGGCATCCACCTCATACTCGTACTTTACGCCATCCACGATGAATTCAAACTCGTATACGCCATCTTCCAGGTCGTATTCATGATCGCAGAAGGTCGCCGTTGTCAACCCCAGCTGCGCAAGCACCAGTTCCTTCGCTTTTTCCAAGCTCAACCGCACCGTCCCGGCCGCTGTGTTCTCAAACGACAGGGGGCCAGCGGCCTGTGCAGTGATCCCGGCCAGCAGAGACAGAGTCAGTGCGATAGAAGCAGTCTGGGCGAGACAGGTTTTCCAATTCATCTTTTTCATAGTAGACTCTCCTTATCTATAAAAGTTGTTTGGCCTTTTGCAGGCTTTTGTTTGCCTGTTGAATATAGATTACGGAGCATCTGGGGCAAAATCGGGGTCGGCGCAAAAATTTTTTTGAATTTTTTTAATCGTCCTCGGTCTCCTCGGCAGAAATCGGCTCATCGTCCTCCTCTTCCGGGTCCGGAACTGGTGTTCCCTCCTGCTGGGCGTCCGGCTCATCCTCGCTGTCCGGCTCCTCTTGCTCGGGGGGCTCTTGTTCAGAGTCCTCCTGCTCTAGGTCGGGCGCTTCGTCCTCCTCCAGGTCGGGATCATCCTCCTGGGGGTCCTCGTCGGGTCCCTCCGAAAGGTCTGGCTCCTCGCTTTGCTCTTCTTCGTCGTCCTCGTCCTGCTCCTCGCGCTCGTCCTGCTCCTCGCGCTCGTCCTCCTCTTCACGGGAGGGGGGCAGTGGCTCACCCGGTGCCGCATCCTCTGTTTTGTCTGCGGGGAGTTTTCCTCCCTGTTCCGGTGCATCCGTCACAGAACTGTCTGCATGGGGCTGCTCCTGGTCCTCTGCATCCTCTGCCGGGGGCACACGTTCCGGCTGCTTCTCGATATCTTCCGCAGCAGAGGGACGCTCCGGCTTCTTATTCGGGATCATTGGCACAGCGGCCTCCTGTTTTGGCGGGGTGCTGCTGTTTCCATCCGGTCCACTGCCTGCGATCTCCACAGTGATGCTCTTCTCGACATGGTTTTCCAGCTCCTGCCGCAGTTTTTTCTCAGCCGATCCCCGCCATTCGTCTCGGTTTGAGCCTACGGTCAGGGTGATCTTGCCGCCCTCGCTCAGGTATCCCATCTCTACGGCGCGGTCTGCCAATTCTTCCGCTACGGTCTCCATCTCTTTTCCATAAGAGCGGTAGCCCTGGAGCAGAGCTGCACCATCCTCGTTCAGCCCTTGGGCAGCCACAACTGCGTCAAAACGGTTGATCTTCAGCTGCACATCCGGATTTATCTTGATCCGTACCGTGCCAATGGGCGACTGCCAGAACCAGCCACCCAGCATCAGCAGGCACAGGCAGGCTGCCATTGCGCCCCAGCGGATGATCTGTTTGGACAGCGACATTTTTACGGCAGGTCTTTCCGGCAAAAGCAGGACCTCATCCAACCTCTGCCCTACGGTATAGCCCAGATTGGGCACCTTCAAAAACCGGCCTTCGGCATCCATGACCACTGCATAGCTCAGGCCACATTCCATTACCAGATATTCCATTCACTCCACCTCTTTCACAGGACGTGCGATCCGGCGCAAATGCCCACGGATGATCTCAAAGCCATTGGTAAATGCCAGAAGCAGGGCTACCAGGTATTTTCTGTGCCTCTCCATGGTCTTGCGGTCCACGCCGCTGCCAGCGGACAGCTGCGCCATGGGCAGTTTCCCTGTGGAGGTAAGCTGCGCCAAAAGCTGCGGGTTCTCCCGTGCATACGCCAGCACACGATGACAGGCGGCAAGTGTGCGCTCCTGTTTTGGGCAGTTGTCCGCAATATCCGTCAATTTCAGGCCATAGTGCTGCAGCTCCTGCGCAAAACCCTGGATCTCCTCCTGGGTCGCACGCAGCTGCTCCCGATCGGCGATCTCATCGCAGCCGCTGTCAATGGTCTCCAGCAGCGGACGCCCGGACTCCTCATCATCCACAGTTTGGTCCAGGGAGATCTCCCCTGCATGACGCAGCTCTTTTCTTTGATAATCGATCAATCGGTTGCGGATCGCAGCCGCTGCCAGCTTCAAAAAAGCGCCTCGTCCGCTCTGGTAGGCCATGGCCGCCTCGTAAAAGGCAAACATTGCAATCCCCAGTTCATCGTCCTGTCCCTCTACTGGGCTGCGCCTTAAAAATTTTGCGGTCTCTGTTTTGATGAAGGGCAGATACTGCCGGACAAGTTCATCCGCGGCCTGCGTATCTTTCTGCGCTGCGGCAACGCTGCGTATGATCTCATACTCCATGTTTTTGTACACTCCCTACCTGTAGAATACGGATGCGGCGGCGGTTTTTCGGGGTAGCCGGACGCCCTGAACCGCCCTCTGTTTACGATTATCTCAAACCAGAACGAAAAAGGCAACCTTTCTGCTGCAGCAAAACACCGGGGCGGCGCTTCTCTCCACAGGCAAAATAAAAGCCCTGCTTGGGCAGCGTCATCCAAACACGACATTGCTCAAACAGGGCTTCTCTCTATTTTCAGCGCTGGATCGAACGATCCCAGGGTACTTTAGAGGCCATACCCCTTGCTCTTGATGGTCTCCACCACCTGGCTGACGTACTTCTGGCAGGTATCGTGGTCAGGGGCTTCCACCATGACCCGCACCAGCGGCTCCGTGCCGGACTCCCGCACCAGGATGCGGCCGGTGCTGCCCAGTGCTTCCGCCACCGACTGGACGGCCTTCTGCACATCCGGGTCGTTCTGGGCAGCGGTCTTATCGGTAACACGGATATTTTCCAGCACCTGCGGATAGATGGTCAGCGGCTCAGCCAGCTTGCTCAGCGGCTGCTCCTTCGCCATCATCACCTCCATCATCTTCAGGCTGGTCAGGATACCGTCGCCGGTGCTGGCATACTTGGAGAAGATGATGTGACCGCTCTGCTCACCGCCAATACGGCAGCCGTTCTGGGACATATACTCGTAAACATACTTATCGCCTACAGCGGTCTTGGCATAGTGGATGCCCAGCTCATCAAAGGCTTTGTACAGGCCAAAGTTGGACATGACCGTGGTCACCACCGTGTTTTCCAGCAGCTTATCCCGCTCCTTCATATAGCGGCCATAGATGTACAGGATGTGATCGCCGGTAATGACATTGCCCTTTTCATCCACGCAGAGGCAGCGGTCTGCATCGCCATCGTAGGCAAAGCCCACATCCAGGCCCTTTTCTACCACAAACTTCTGCAGCCCCTCGATATGGGTCGAGCCAGCGTTCAGGTTGATATTCGTGCCATTCGGCTGTGCGTTGATAACATAAGTATCTGCGCCCAGTGCATCAAAAATGCTCTTGGCAATGGCCCAGCTGCTGCCGTTGGCACAGTCCAGACCCACCTTGACACCGCGGAAGGAGTAGACCCCCAGGCTGATCAGGTAACCCATATACCGGTTGCGGCCTGCCACATAATCCACGGTGCGGCCAATGCGCTCCCGCCGGGCAAAAGGCAGCTCCGGCCAATCCTGGTCAAACAGATGCAGCTTGCCGTCCAGGTAGTCCTCTACCAGCAGGAGGGTCTTTTCCGGCATTTTCTCGCCGTTGTTGTCGATCAGCTTGATGCCGTTGTCATAGTACGGGTTATGGCTGGCAGAGATCATGATGCCGCAGTCAAAGTCATCCACCCGAGCGATATAGGCCACAGAGGGCGTGGTGGTGACATGGAGCAGGTAGGCATCGGCACCGCTGGCGGTCAGACCCGCCACCAGGCTGTACTCGAACATATAGGAGCTGCGGCGGGTATCCTTGCCGATCACGATCCGGGCAGGGTCGGTATTACCGTTCTGCTCCCGGAGCGTATTGTAGTACCACCCCAGAAAACGCCCCACTTTATACGCATGGTCTGCTGTCAGCGTTACTCCGGCTTCCCCGCGGAAGCCATCGGTCCCAAAATATTTTCCCATTCTCGTGTCCCTTTGTCCCCTTGTGTGAATCAAAATCCCATCTGACTTGGATGCGCTGGTTTTTCCGCCTGCCATCCATCCAAACAGTCCCGAAAAGGCGCTTCTGCCCCCTTGCTGGACATAGTTTGAGTATATACCTTTTTCTGTATATCGTCAAGGCAGTTATTGGAAATAATAGCTGTATCCGGTGTTTCCGCCAAACTGTGTTTGTTCTTCTCCCGACTGTTCTGCACAGAAGCGACATAGAGTAAAATTACTACCCTATCTTATTTTACGGAGGTGCTGTTCATGCTGCTGACACTGCTGCAATTTTTTTCGACCCAGTTTTTGTACCTGGCGCTTCACCTGGAGTCCGGCAGTTTTCCTCGTCCGCTGTCTGCGCGGGAGGAAGCTGCCGCCTTTGCCGCCCTTCGTGCGGGGGACCCCCATGCCCGGGAAACGCTGATCCGGCACAACCTGCGCTTGGTTGCACACATTATAAAAAAATACTATGCGCTGCCCGGTGACCAGGAGGATCTGGTCAGTATCGGCACCATCGGGCTTATGAAGGCGGTGGATACGTTTGACTCCACCCGGAGGGCCCGTTTTTCCACCTATGCCAGCCGGTGCATTGAAAATGAGATCCGAATGCAGTTCCGGCGGGACCGCAAACCAGTCGTCATGGTCTCCTTGCAGGAATCCCTGGAAAGCAGCAAGGAGGACTCCGCCTTGACCTTGGAGGACGTTTTGCAGGACAGTTTTTCCATGGAGGATGGCTTTGAGCGGCAGGATGACGCCCGCCATCTGCGTCAACTGATCGAATCGCTGCCCGCTCGGGAGCGCAAACTTTTGCTCCTGCGCTACGGCCTGGCTGGACAGCCGCCTCTGACACAGTTAGAGACCGCAAAGCTGATGGACATCAGCCGCAGCTATGTATCGCTCCCTGTCTAACATAAGTGCATATCAAGCGGTTTATCGTTATTTATTTTATTTTCATCCCTATGTTTTACTCGGATTGCTTCTTTGGGGAGGAGGCAAGTTCCTCTGCTGGATTTTCAGTCATAGAGATCCTTCAAGTTGTCTCATAAACAACATACCCTCTGCAATAAAGAATGTCAAGGGTCACACAACGATTCTCGCCATCATTCCAAACTTTTTATTTGCAGAACATCTGCATCATATATCCACCTCATCCCAGAGCTTTTGTGTGCTGGCTGGATGAACTCAGTACGCAGCCTCTGGCTGACAGCCTGAAAAAGCGGTGGAGTACGCACAAGGACAGCGCTCTTATATGGAAAACTATCTGAAGGATCCTCGTTGCGAAATCTCCAACAACCGTGCGCCCAGAGGTTATATCCAGTTTCTTTTTGAAAATCTGCCTGACATGGAGATCCAGACCCACCCGGAGCGTCTCAAACAGATGCTGCCTTGGGGAAAGCTCATTCAGGAAAGCTTTGCGCAACAAAATCAGGCACCCGATTCTGCGCCGGGTGCCTCTTGTCTTTCTGTGAACCTGCTCTCACCGGGCGGTTATGTTTTTTCAGTCTTCCTGCTCCACACGGACCTGGAAACAGAACACCATCCGCAATCCGTCCTTCTCGCCGTTCAGCCAGTATAAAAACGATCCCTGTTCCGGGCAAAGACGGTAGTGGTGCGCAGCGGCATAGTCAATCAGCGGCTGCAACTGGCTATGGGGTATGGTGCCGTCCGTCCCGGCCTGCACAAAGCTGTACAGGTAAAGCCCACCCGGCATCCGGCGTGCATTGGACGGGATGGGCAGCCGTAGCCGCTTCAGGTCATCGGTGTAGGCTCCCAACTCCATCGTATAGGGTACGGCACTATGCAGCGGCGGCACCAATTCCGTCGGGTCGATGTGGATGCCGGTGAACATCACATCGGTGTGCTGCAGCCACTGGCGGCAGCAGCTTTCCGGCTGCTGCCATTCCAGCGGGATGTACCAGCACTCCGACTTCAGTTTGATTTGCTGCACCGGCACATGCCGGTCCTGGAACAGCATATAGTGCCCTAGCGTGGACATCAGCCGCTTTTTGCGCTGTTCCAGCTCCCGGATAGCTTCGTCCAGCGCATTGATCTCCTGAGCCATAGATTTCACTGTCCGGGCCTGCTGTTCCCGGGCGTAAAAATCGCTGATGGTTTCCAGCCCTAGATTCGCACCCCGCAGTTTGCGGATGAACAGTAGCTCGTAGAGATTATAGGCCGAGTAGGTAAAATAACCGTTGGGCTGCCTCTGTGGGTGCAGCAGCTCTTTTTGCCGGTACATCCGGATTGTTTCCGCATTCACACCAGACAACCGCGCCAACTCGTGGATTTTCACAGATGTCCTCCTCATTTTTTGGCGTTTCTTCTGTATTGACCATGTATCTACTACAGGGTTTATAATTATACCACATTGTTTGTGAAGACACAAACAATGTGGCCGTGCAAAAAGACGTGCCAAAACACACAAAGATGAATGGAGAACAACATCATGGCAAACATTTCCCGCCGCAGCTTCATGAAAGCTGCTGCTGGGGCCGCCGGTATTGCAGGCTTGGGTCTGCTGAATGGCTGCTCCAAGACCGAAGCGCCTGCCTCCTCTGCTGCCTCTGTGGCCGGGCCCACCGCAGAAAGCACCACCTCCGCCGCACCGGTCACCGAGAAGCTCTACACCGCCTACATCAACCCCCAGCTGGACGAGAGCGAGTTCCGCTCCAACACCAAGCAGCTCACCACCCTGTTCAGCCCGCTGACCATCGGCTCTATGGAGATTTCCAACCGTATGGTCAAGTCTGCTGCTGGTTCCGCTACCTATCTGGTCGGCCTGACTGACGAGCTACTCACCTATTACGTCAATCTGGCAAAGGGCGGTGTCTCCCTGATTTATGTGGAGACCATTTCTGCCCTGGAAATTCCGGAAGGCGGCTCCTACGATGCTGACACCCTAGCCTTCGGCCAGAAGCTGGTGGACGAGTGCCACAAGTATGGGGCCAAGATGGGCTACCAGATGTCCGGCTTCGGCATGGGCGAAAGCGAGATGACCATTGATGCCATCCACGCCAAGCAGGCACGCTTTGTGGAAGTGGCCAAGGGCCTGCAGCAGCTGGGCTTCGACTGCGTGGAACTGAACTGCGCCGGTTTCAATATGCCTGCCCACTTCCTGTCCCGGTTCCACAACTCCCGCACCGATGAATACGGCATTGGCTCCATTGAGGACCGCTCCCGCTTCATTACCGAGATCATCGAGGGTGTCAAGCAGGAGTGCGGCCCGGACTTCAACATACAGATTTTGATCAACTGCATCGAGGAGAACGACAACATCTCTAACAACCCCACCATGATGACCCTGGATTCCGCTGTGACCACCCCGCACACCCTGGCCATGACCATGGAAGAGGGCATTGCAGCTGCCAAGCTGTTCGAGAAGGCCGGCTGCGACTCCATGCACCTGCGCCTGGGACCCCTGGGCCACCACGTTGCCCAGTTCGGTGCTGACTTGTACTTCATCCTGAACGGCATCGAGGGCTGTACCGGTTTTGGCACCCAATATGATTTCAATAAAAACTGGCAGGGCATGCTGATCGGCAATACCCGCGGCTGCGGCATCGGCCTGAATGTGGCAGCCGAATACAAAAAGGCTCTGTCCATCCCCTGCGGCGTGGTCACCTACAACGATCCCGCCCACGCCCCGGACTTTTTCGAGCAGGCCCTGGAGGATGGCAAGGCCGACTTCTTCCTGATGACTCGCCCGCTGACCGTGGACGCCGAATATGTGAACAAGCTCAAGGAGGGCCGTATCGACGAGATTGCACCCTGCACCCGTTGCCTGCACTGCCACATTGGCAGCAACGAGGCCAATGCACAGTTCGCTTACTGCCGTGTGAACGCCCTGACCCAGCGCGTGATGCGCGAGGGCGGCCCCGCCACCTATGAGCTGGAACCCGCCAAGACTGCTAAGAAGGTTATGGTCATCGGCGGCGGCCCTGCCGGCATGGAGGCAGCCCGCATTGCAGCCGCCCGCGGCCACAACGTGACCCTGTACGAGAAGCGCGGTGCCCTGGGCTTTATGTTGGACTTTGCCGCCAACGTCAAGGGCCCCCACGAGAACCTGGCTGACCTGAAGAACTACCTCATCCGTCAACTGGAACTGAACAATGTGGAAATTAAGACCGGCACTGAGGTCACTCAGGACCTGATTGCCTCCGAGGCACCAGATGCCGTCATTCTGGCCGCCGGCGGCCTGCGCGACACTCTGACCGTAGATGGCGACGGCAGCGCCCCTGTGGTGGAGCTGGACAACTTCATGTTCACCGAAATGGGCGATAACGTCATCGTCTACGGCTCCAACGCCCAGGCCTTTGATGCCGCCCTGTGGCTGACCGTACACAAGAAAAATGTAACCATTGTCACCCCGAACCCGGCCTCCGAGTTCGATATGCAGCAGTCGCAGCACGCCATGCGTATGATGACCACCGCGCTGTACGCTCTAGGTGTCAAGTCCTACCCGCAGTCCGCCATCAAGACGGTCAGCGGTAATGTGGCCACCATCACCCTGGATTCCGGCGTTGAGATGAACATCAAGTGCGATGCCATCGTCAACGGTGCTGACATGCTTCCCAACACCAGACTGGTGGACGGTATTGCCTGCAAGGAAGTGTACACCATTGGCGATTGCGCAAGTCCCTTCAATATCGCTATGGCCATCCGCGGCGGCAACGATTCCGGCCGTGCGGTCTGAGTCAACATTCCTGATTTAGTATAAGGAACGAGAGCGCTCTTTGTCACCAGTGTGACCGAGGGCGCTCTCTATTTGTATCCGCCTATATCTGAGAATGCTTCTCCTCCATGCCGCTCAACAGCGGCATACATATTCTCTTTTCTGTCAGCGTTCCCTGTGCTATACTTAGCATATCGCACTGAAATTTGGAGGGACAAAGATGGAAAAAAAGAAGTCGAATCGCACCGAGATCCTAAAGGAGATCTTGATCCTGACCGCAGCTGTAGCGATCATTGCAGCGGCGGTATACTTTTTTCTGGTACCAAGCCATACTTCTGTCAGCAGTATTTCCGGCCTTGGCATCGTGCTGTCTAATTTTATCCCGCTTCCTCTGTCTGCCATTACAATGGTCCTGAATATCGTCCTTTTGATCATCGGTTTTATAACCTGCGGACGAGAGTTTGGCACCAAGACCGTTTACACCAGCATCTTGCTGCCCGTGTTCCTGCGGCTTTTTGAGATCCTATTCCCGAACTTCCACTCCATGACCGACAGCCAGGAGCTGGATGTGCTTTGCTATATCCTGGTGGTCAGCATTGGGTTGAGTATCCTCTTTAACCGCAACGCCTCCTCCGGCGGACTGGATATCGTAGCGAAGATCATGAACAAGTACCTGCACATTGAGCTGGGCAAAGCCATGTCGCTCTCGGGAATGTGCGTAGCGCTTTCCGCTGCACTGGTCTATGATAAAAAAACCGTGGTCCTGAGCGTCCTTGGTACATATTTTAACGGGATCGTTCTGGACCATTTCATCTTTGACAACAGCAGAAAACGCCGGGTCTGCATCATCACCGAAAAAGAAAAGGAGCTTCGTCAATTTATCATCGAAGACCTGCACAGCGGTGCTACGATGTACGAAGCCATCGGTGCATATAACTTTGAAAAGCACAACGAGATCATTACCATCGTGGACAACAGCGAATATCAGAAGCTGATGAATTTTATCAACCGGGAAGACCCCAAAGCCTTTATTACGATCTACAACGTATCCAATATGCAGTATCAGCCAAAAAAATAATGTTTTGCGGACAGCCGTTTCAGCTGTCCGCTTTTTGTATAAGAAAACCACTCGCTAGGCGAGAGATTCAAAAGAAGGTTTCTGCCGATGATGCAGACAATAAAAACGCCCTTTTCTAAAATAGAAGTGCGGTCTGGCAACTGCACAAACAAGCAAAGGGAGGTCATTCAGAATGAACGACAGTACCAACATATCAAGAGAGTTCCGCATTTTCTCAAGTTTATCGTTGATGGCTGTTCTGCGTGCCTTAAGCGCATCCTGAATCCACGTTTTTTCAGCACGGGTTTCAGCCGGTCGTACCGCTCCATCGTGCGCGGCAGCACACCACCGGAATACTCGTAAACTATCTGCGCCAGATTGGAATCGTAGAACGCACCATCAATTTCTATGTCCTCAACATAGTGTAGTTCTATTATCCTACACGGGGAGGTTCTTTGTCTATTGTCTACTCTTTACGGGCCTGTTCAATTCTTTTTGTCATTCTGCTGCAAAAAAGTCTGCACTTTCTCAGCAGAACGCAGAAAATGCGGAAACCGATTGATTTAGTTCGGTTTCCGCACTAGAATGGAAACCAGAAAGACGATTGCAGTTTCCGCAAGGAGGACGCTCATGCAGGAAAAGCTCGATGCGCTGGTGCGCAC
>UQGD01000003.1 GCA_900540455.1 uncultured Faecalibacterium sp. | reverse complement strand
CCAGCTTATCGCCGGAGACCGACTGCATGATGGCGCTGATCATGGGGATGTTCATCTCCAGGGGGCACTCTTCCTGACCCTTGCGATATTTAACAAGGGGGGTCTTGAGGCTGACCGCCGTGGGGACGTTCTCGGCAGAGGAGTAGCCGGGAACCAGCAGGTATTCACCAAAAGTGCGGGAGGGTTCTTCATAGAAATATGCCATAGTCAAAGCTCCTTTTTTCTTTTTCTTCAAACAGCAGCCAGGGTTAACGACACTTTTTGTCCGTTTGTGTATGATTGCCTATACTATACCACAATCGACGGATAAATACAAAAGGTTCCGTGTCCAAAGTTTCCAAATACAGCCCGATGAAAACCATGCATTTTGTATAGAAAGCCCCTTAAAGTCGGACTTTGTCCCCCGGCCTGGCAGATGCAAAAAAGCCCGTCCTGAAAAGGACGGGCTTTTTTGCACACGAAGCTGAGATGCCGCCTGTGCGGCGCCGGTCAGCAGCTGAGAAGGAGGTCAGCCGGAGGAGGACGACCATAGCGCCCAGCATCTCAATGAACAAGAAGAAAAAGATTTCACAGCGGAACGCATCCTTGCTGTAACTATATTGTAACTCTTTTGATACCAATTTGCAATAGGCATTTGCAAATTTTTTTGAACTTTTTCAAATTTCCGCCTGCAAGGGCTGCTCAATCCTCCAGCGGGCCTGTTTCCAGGTAGCATTCAAATGCGCTTTGCCCTTCATGACGGCCCAGCACATACCACCCCTCACCAGAGGGCGCCACAAACACCTCCATGCTCTGCCCCATCAGCAGCTGGCGGTGATATTTCAGGCAAGCAAAACGGACAGCTTCCTGCTGCAGCACCGCAAGCGGCAGCGCATCGCAGGCAATGTCCAGATAACAGGCGTTATTCAGATGGCCATTCTGATCGCACAGAGAGTAATCTGCCCGCCAGACCCCGGCACTGGTCAAAGGCTCTGCCTTATGGACGTGCAGCGGAAGCTCCGCCTCCACCTGCTGGTTCCAATAATGCTCCGGAGCCTGCCAACCCGGCTGACGCAGGATATGCTGGCTCTCTGTATCCACCAGGATCCACCGGGCATCCACCAGGGCTGCCAGCTGGCCGTCCTCTCCCCGCAGCTCGGTAATACGCTTGAGAGAGCCCCGGCAGCTCTGCTCCGCAAAGGTGGTCAGGGTCATCTGCTCCCCCCGGCGGGGCACCCGCACAAACCGGAGCGCCTGTTTCCCCAACAGGAACACCGCTTTTTGCTGGGCAAAAAACACATCGTCCATGCCATAGGCACAGGCGTGATCGGTAGAGATCTGCTCAATGCAGCGCAGCAGCGCACTGGGTTTCATCCGACGGCGGAAATCCACCGCTGCATTCTGGATCTGGACCGGCTGACTGAACGAATATTTTTCCATGAATGGGTCACCTTTTTCTTTATAGGAATCTTTACAGGCACACCTGCCATTTTAGCTTACATCATTTGGGCGGAATTTGTCAAACACAGAAGATAGGCTTTCTATAAAAACAGACCAGCAGTCTGCGCCTGCCGGTCTGTCAAAATGCAATGCCCTATCCCCTGCCCCAAGCTGCAATGGTATCCAGCACAGAGAGATCCACCTGGTAGATCGAATCGTCCCCTGCGAGGGACAGATAGCACCCATCCGCCCCCAGCGCATAACAAAACACAAGGTCTCGCTCCGGTGTGCGGACCTTGAGCTGAACATCCGGTGTATCCAGCCCATATTCCGCAGGTTCGGCGCCGGTATACTGGCCTGCAGCATAGCTGGTCACAGCGGACAGCAGCCCCTGTACACGGTCTGGTTCCAACGTCTGCTGTCCGTCCAACTGCCATACGGCGGCATAGCCACCCGCCGGGTCTGGCGTCTGGAGTTTTTGCAGCCGGTATCTTCTGCCATCGGACAAGGTGCAATCCAGCATCTCGATCTCCGAAGCGGTGATCCCTGCCGGCGAAAAGGGCTCAAAAAGCTGCTCCTTTGTTTTTGTAAAGGGAGCTGCCCGCCGAGCCGGAACAAGGCAAAGTGCCGCCTGCCCTTCCACTTGCAGGTAGATCTGATCCGTGATGGTGTTTTGGGCACCGAACGCAAAGACAAGGGTCTCCCCCTCTGTGGTGATGACCCGCAGGCGCACCAAGGGTTCTGCCAGCCCATAATCCTGCCCTGAAACAGGCTCCAGTCTTCGCTGTGGTTCCAGCCCCATCAGGGCAGTGAGCATCGCATTGCAGGCAGATGCATCCAGATGATAGGCCGGATCTTCCGCCAGCGTCCAGCTGCCCGCCTCATACTCCAGCGTCAGTGTCTGACCCTGATAGGTATATTGGAGACAGCGCAGCGTCTGTGGCGCAACAGGACACACAGAGCCTTCGTCCTTTTCTGAACGGGCAGAGAGACCGGTCAGCCCCCACAGCCCCACAGCAGCCAGCAGCACACCAGCCAGCAGCACCAGCAAGGTCTTTTTGCGGCCCTCCATAGGCGTTTACCTTCTGCGGCGCAGCACCAGCACTGCACCGCCCGCTATCAGTATAGCTGCCGGCAATACCAGCACGAACAGGATGCCAAGCCCTGCGGTCAATCGCCCATCGATCTGAAGGGGCGCTGCTTCCAACGCCTTGGAGGGGATCAACACCCCGCTGGTCTGTCCCGCCAGAGAGGAGGCACAACCCTGCAAAAAAGCGGCGTTGCTGGGGGCGGTCTGATAAACAGCTTCGTCATCCATTCCCCCGCAGCCGATCCAGATCACCTCCGCACCGGTATCCTGCTGGCAGGCATATGCGGCCAGCGCGAAGGGGCCGTCTGCGTCCCCTTCCTCCCGATCGGTAGTCGTCATCTGGTAGCCCGCCGCTTTGCTGTATGCAGCGTCCGAAGTCAGCAAAAGAGCCTCCGAGATCACATCCTCACGGGGGTCCAGCCGAATGCCCTGCGCCAGCTCCAATAGCACCGGGCGGCTGGTATCCAGACCATCCAGAGCCGTAGTTTCCATCGCAGAGGCATAGTCTGGCAGCAGCGAACAGGGATAGCCATAGAGTGCATGATCCGCCTGTCCCTCTGCTATGATACCATCCACCCGAGATAGACCGAATTGCGCCAATAGTTCGTCCAGATTCGGGGTCTGGTAATACTCTCCGGTAAGCACCAGCAGCTTGCCGCCCTGGGCGAGGTACTCTTTCATCCGGCCCACTTCGTTTACCTTTTGGCCTGCACCGGCCAGATCGCTCTGCGGAACATTCAGGATCAGCAGGTCACAGTCCTCCGGCACTGTCCCAGACAGCAGGCTCAGCGTATCCAGAGCAAAGCCCTGTTTTTCCAGCGTAATGCTCAATGTTTCGGTCAGGGGCTTTTCTCCATGGCCCGTAAGGACATAGGCATGGCGCTGCTCTCCGCTGGTCAGCCGGTAGAGCGCCGCCGTCAGGTCGTTTTCTCCGTCAAACCGCAGGCTATATCCGCCGGTCGTGGCATAATCTGAGTAGTCGTATTCATACAGCTCGGCTGCATCCAGCACCAGGCTGTCCTCTCCGGAAACCAGGATCAAACTTCCGGCAGAGGCATTTTCCGCCCCATACTGCGCAGCAAAAGTCGGGTACAGTGCCGGGTCTTTCAGCTGCCAGGTGATCTGCGGATTTTCCGCTGCACAGCGGTTCAGATAAGAGCGGATCAGGGTATCCTCGCCGCCGGTCTCGCAGAGATAATAAACCGTGACTTCCTGCGGGATCTCCCGGATCACCTGGAGGGACTCCGGGCTGAGCGAATAAAGCCCCGCCTCGGACAAGTCCAGCTGCGTATACGTTTCAGGGATCGCCCGCACCACCAAATTGATCAGCACCGCCAGGGCAAGCACAGCAACCCAGACCGCAGCTGTCCACGCCCCTTTTTGAGCAGAGGTCGTTTTTTTCATATACAGACGCCTCCTCTCTCAGTTCCAGCGGCGCCGGTCCAGCACCTGCACCGTAAAGAACAAGAACAAGGCCGACACGGTGAGATAGTACACCACAGACGGCACCGAAAACACGCCATTGACAAAACTTTCAAAAGGCACGAACAGACACAGTGCTTCCAGCACAGCGCTGAATGCCTCGATCAGCCAGGCACTGCGGAACAAAAACAGTGCAGACAGCCCCAAACAGAGCACAGCAAAACTGATGCAGCCTGCCAGCAGACTTTTGCTCCGCAGACCCACACCCAAGCTGAACAGCGCCGCCAGCCCCGCAAAGACGACCAATGCTGCTGCGCTGCCTGCGCTGAACATGGAACGAAGCCCCGGCATCAGGTAGGCCAGCAGCAGAACGCCAAAGCAGCCGACCGCTGCAATGATCTGATTTTCGGTCAGGCTGGAACAGAACTCCCCTACCGCCAACGCCGCACAGCCCAAAAGAAAATAACACAGCAGCGCAGCCAGATTGGATGCCAGGGACGCACTGGAACCGCCCAGTGCCCGCAGGACCAGGATCATGCCCGCATCCGCCAGGCAAGGCAGCGCAAAGACGGCACACATAGCCAGATATTTGCCCAGCACGATCTCCCACAGAGACACCGGACTGGTAAGCAGAAGCTGATCTGTGCGGCTGTGACGTTCCTCCGCCAGGCTGCGCATAGCCAGCACCGGCGCATATACCAACAGCACAAACAGCGAATTGTACAAAGTATAATACCCAAAGTCCGGCAGACCGTACCCCAGGTTCAGCGCCAGAAAATATAGCCCGGTAGCCCCCAGCAAAAATGCTGTAAGCACATAGCCGATCATGCCATGAAAATAGCTGCCTATCTCCCGCTTGAAGATCGTGGTCATTCTTCCTCCTCCATTCCAGTTGTTTCCGGCGGTGTGCCGGTCAGCTGCAAAAACACTTCTTCCAGGCTTTTATGCTGGGCAGACAGCTCCAGCACTGGGCAGCCAGCCTGTGCCAATGCCCGGGATACCTGTGCCCGGTGGTCGCCGTCTCCGCTGCAATGCACCAGGCAGCAGCTTTCGCCCTGCTGCTGTGAAAGAAGTTCCACCTGCTCCACCCCAGGCAGCGCCGCCAATGCCGCTTCCACCTCCGCACCTGTGCCCTGGGCTGTAACCCGCAGAGTGACCCCCGCAGACAGACGATCACTGAGTTGATCCGGTGTTCCGGATGCCACCAGATGCCCCCCTGAGAGGATCAGCACCTGACTGCACACAGCCTGCACCTCGCTGAGGATATGACTGGAAAGCAGCACTGTGTGGTGACCAGCCAGCTCCCGGATCAGACGACGGATCTCGGTGACCTGCGCAGGGTCCAGACCAACGGTGGGTTCGTCCAGGATGATAAGCTGCGGTTTGCCCAGCAGAGCCTGTGCGATCCCCACACGCTGCCGGTACCCTTTAGAAAGATTCCGGATCAGCCGCGGCAGTACGGATTCCACGCCGGTGCGGCGGGCTGTGCGAAGGATCTGCGCAGCCCGATCCGCCTGCGGAACGTGTTTCAAGCGCGCTGCAAAGTCCAAATACTCCTGGACTGTCATCTCCGGATAAAGGGGCGGTTGTTCCGGCAGATAGCCGATACAGCTCTTGGCCCGAACATCCGGCAGCGGATACCCCGCCACCTGTACACTGCCGCTGGTAGGCGCCAGATAACCTGTCAGGATATTCATAATCGTGGATTTGCCCGCACCATTGGGGCCCAGCAGACCGCAGATCTGTCCCTGCTCCACCTGAAAGGACACATCCTCCACGGCCAGGCGGCTGCCATAGCGTTTTGTGAGGTGAGACACTTGGATCATGAGGCACACTCCTTTTATATAAATAGGGTCCCTGCCCGGCCTTGGCGATACCCAGGCACAAAGCGGATCATTTCACCCTGCAAATACCAAACCAGTGTAGTGAACAGATGTGTTCAAATTATGGCAGAGAGATAGATTTTTTCTTTCTGTGAGGCGGAGAGAAAAGCAAAAAAGCGCCGCTTCCCGAAGGAAACGGCGCTTGTACAGCTAAGCCACAGATTACTTGCGGCCAAAGCGCTTGTTGAAGCGCTCAACGCGTCCGCCGGTGTCAACCAGCTTCTGCTTGCCCGTGTAGAACGGGTGGCACTTGGAGCAAACTTCGATGTGGATCTCAGGCTTGGTCGAGCGGGTCTGGATCACATTGCCGCACGCACAGGTGATGGTGCAGTCAACGTAGTTCGGGTGGATGCCCTGTTTCATTTCTTTTCACCTCAATTCTGGTTCTGACTTCTTGGGGCCATATTCTCATGTATGTGCCCATCACAACCTTCAATATCGGCTACCCCGTCGAGCGGCCTTGGAAACGATTGCCTTAATATTATAGCACAGATTTGAGAAATTGCAAGGGCTGTTTTTACTTTTCCAGCAAACTTTTTTCATCCAATGCGCTGGCGCTTATCCAGGCGCATCTTGTCAGCGATCATCGCTATAAACTCGGAGTTCGTGGGTTTTCCCCGCAAGTTATGGATGGTGTAACCAAAATAGCTGTTCAGGGTGTCCACATCTCCCCTATCCCAGGCCACCTCTATTGCGTGGCGGATCGCCCGCTCCACCCGGCTTGCGGTGGTGGCATTGCGCTTGGCGATTTCCGGGTAGAGGCGCTTGGTCACCGCATTGATATAATCCGGTTCGTTCATCGTAAGCAGGATCGCGTCCCGCAGGAACTGGTAGCCTTTGATGTGAGCGGGCACCCCGATCTGATGCAAGATCTCGGTCACGGTCAGCTCGTCGCTGTCCACACTGGTATGCAGCATCCGTTTATCCTGCCCCAGAGCAGCTTTCAGCACCCGGCTGGCAAGCACAGTTTCATCAAATGGTTTGACAAAATAGTAGGCAAACCCTTCATCCAGCAGCTCCTGCACCATCTCCTCGCTTTGGAAAGCACCGGTGACAAAAAATGCGGTATGACGCTCCCCCGCTGCATTATACCGCTGCTTTACCGCCAACGCATCCAAACCCGGCATGAAAGCATCCAGCAGCGCCACCTGCGGCCGAAGCGACAGCATTTTTTGCAGCACCTTGGTGCCGTCTTTTTCCACGACCGTCACCTCGACCCCTTTTTGCTCCAGCGCCTCCCGGCAGGCTGCTGTGACCTGTGCCCCTGTATCCGACATCAAAAATCTTACTTTGTCCATCGAAGTATCCTCCAATCTGTGCAGTTCCTGTAACACATTGGATTTTACCATATTTTACCACCATATTCAATGGGGATTTTTACCGAATTTTAACAAAAAACGCAGTACATTCTCACCAGAAGCACATTTACCTTACCTTCTGGGCTTGTTCCAGCATTGTTTGCGCAAAGATCCCATAGCCGCGCGTGGGGTCATTGACCAGAACATGGGTCACAGCCCCCACCAAGCGTCCATTTTGCACCAGGGGACTGCCGCTCATTCCCTGCACGATCCCGCCGGTGGCGGAGAGCAGTTCTGGGTCCACTACCCGCACCACCATATTCCGGCAGGAATCCGCATCACTGACCTTTTCGATCACGACCCGGTAGGGCCGAGCCGTCTCCCCTGAGATCGTGGCCCACAATTCCGCTTCTCCGGGCAGGACTTCCTGTGCAAAAGCCACCTCCATTTCCGTTCCGGAAAAAGCTGTACGCGTGATCCCGTAGATCCCATTGGAGCCATTGATGCGGATCGTACCAATCGCATGGGCGCTCAGAAAGCGGCCTTTCAGTTCCCCGGGGCTGCCTGCTGTGCCCGCTGTACAGCCCACGATCTGACAGGGCACGATCTCACCGCTGCGCAGGGCGATGCTTTCCCCTGTATCGCTGTCACTGATCGGGTGTCCCAAGCCCGCAAACACGCCAGCTTCCCGGTCGGCAAAGGTTAGCGTGCCCACTCCAGCGGAGGAATCCCGCACCCACATCCCCGCCCGCCATTGCTGGGCAGAAGGGTCCCATGCTGGGATCAGCTGTGTCTTACGCTGCTGATCTCCCCTTACATACACTACCTCCACCGGCTGCCCCTGCGAATGTTCCAACGCAGCTTTTACGGCATCGTTGTTTTCAGTAGCAACCGCATCCATCCGGATGACTCGATCCCCCAAGCGCAGGCCCGCTGTTTTTGCTGGGTTCGCTGCACCGCTGTTGGTATGGATATCCGTAAAGCCTACCACCAACGCCCCTTCTGAGAACATTTTTACCCCGAAGGGCGTCCCACAGACCGTAACCCGGCTGCGCTGTGCTACCACTGTGCGCACGGTTTTGATCGGCAGCCATCCGCCCAAAGCCAGCGTAGTCTGATAGCTGCCCACCGCCCGGGTGCTGGCCACAGCTTGTCCACCTCGGCTGCCCAACGGAGACGCCCAACTGTGCCGGGGCAGCTCCAGCTCCTGCCCTGGCTCCAAATATAGTTGGTCCGGCAAAACAGCGTACAGTGCCCCCAGAGTCAAAAGCGCTGCTACTGCCAGATACGCCATCGCCATCTGTCCCCAGCGCCGCCATCTGTGCCTGCTGGTCCCGACCTTGCTTTTCTCCATGATCACGCCATCCTTTATCTCTACATTGTCCTGCATAGTATGCACCATAAAGAGGAGGAATATGTTTTGTCTGGACGCAAAGTCGACCGTCTTTGAGATGGGCGGACCTTATTTGAAAGAGGGGGCGTGCCGCACTCTGCCCGGCGGGGTTTCTTTTGAATAGCGGCATCTCCGCAGCCTTGACAATCCCAAGGAAAATTGATAAACTAAAGGACAGTTCATGCGGGAGTGGCGGAATGGCAGACGCGCTGGTTTTAGGCACCAGTTCCGAAAGAGTGAGGGTTCGACCCCCTTCTCCCGCACCATAAAAAGTGGCGCTGATTCGTTAAAAATCAGCGCCGCTTTTATTCTTATAACCCACTCGCCTTGCAAATGCAAACACCCCTGAAAGTCATATATCTTTCGGGGATATTTGCATCCCAACTTTTTCCCAGACTATAAGCAGATCTTGCTAGAGATAACACTTCTTCTGTCCGGATGCGTCAAGCATCCGGACTTTTTTCGTTATCGCCCGGCACGAATTCCAATAAATCGGCAGGCTGACAATCCAGGACAGAACAAAGCTTATTCAACACATCCAGAGGAATATGCTTAACAGAATTGTTGTTCATGGCTGATAGAGTGGGCTGGCGTATCCCGGTCATTGCAACCAAATCCTTTTGCTTGATGCCTTTTTCCGCAAGTACGGCCTTCAACTTAATGTGAATCATGTAAACATCCTCCGTTTCTTTACTATATCACACCCGTTGAGAACATACAACAAATTGCGTTGTATGTTCTCATCCTAGCGAGAAGATCACCCGGTGCAAGGGAGCAGCCCCAAAAACAAAAAGGCCGCCAACCGCTCCAACGGTTGACAGCCTACAGGTGAAAAAGATTCCAAAACACTTTTTCACCTGTGATTTTGCCAGCTTAGACCGGTAAAGTCAAGCGGACACCCTGGCAGGATCGCACCGCCCTACGCAGAAAATTTTTCGTTGCCGACCAAATATCTTGCGGTTCAAACACTTGACAAAGTCAAGTTGTCGGCATATACTTGACTTTATCAAGTATATGCCCCTTTCAAGCGATATTGGTTATAGGAGAAGATCATGGTACCAGGCTTTGCATATTTTGTTTCTGTTCTGCGAAAAGATTTTGTCACGGAGTGCAGCCGTAAATTGGCGCAAGACCACATAACACTTAGCCTTTTATATCCGATCTTATATATAGGGAAACACCCCTCGTGTTCTCCCAAAGAGCTGACCCAGGCACTGAATATGGACTGGGGCTTCACGCAGCGTTCCCTGGACAAACTGGCCTCCGAACATCTGATCAGCCGGAAACGGGACGAGAAAAACCGCCGCTGTTATCATCTGGAGCTGACCGATGAGGGATGCCGTCTGTATCATAAAAGCCACGATCTGATCCGCGCATGGAACGAACAGAAGCTCTCTGTTCTGACCCCCGATGAACAAGCGCAGCTGACAACACTTCTGGAAAAAATAGTACAAGCGGAAGGAGAAACCAGTCATGTTTGAAACGATCTTAAGCCCGGTTGAACTGGGGACCTTGAAACTGAAAAACCGCATTATCTTTGCGCCGACTTCTATGGGACTGCAGGGCGAGGAATACTATCAAAAGATCGAGCAGATCGCATCCGGCGGATGTGCCATGATCATCATTGGCGACGTTCCGGTACTGCCCACCCGGTTTGGACAGAGCCTTTACAGCAAAAAGGGATTTGCCCACTATCAGAAGCTGACAGAGATCGCACACAAGCACGATTGCCGGATCTGTGCACAGCTCCACCAGACCGACACCAACATAAAGGGCATGATCAAATACATCCCCGGTGTTCTCAGCAAAAAGATCACGCCGCAGCAACTGCGTCCGCTGCTCAACGAGCAGGTGTCCCCTTACATCACCAACATGCCCGTTAAAAAGATCAAAAAGATCACCAACGCCTTTGGCGAGGCTGCTGTGCTGGCTCAAAAGGCCGGGTTTGACATGGTACAAGTACATGGTGACCGGATGTGCGGAAGTTTCAGTTCTACGGTCTTCAACCACCGCACAGATGAATATGGCGGATGCATTGAAAATCGACTGCGCTTTGCAACAGAAGCCGTTTCTGCGATCCGCAGCAAGCTGCCGGACTACCCCATCGACTACAAATTGGCGGTCCGCCAGGAAGACCCCCACTATGGCAATGCTGGCGTGCTGACGGATGAACTGGCGGTATGTGTTCCGCTTTTAGAAAAAGCCGGTGTGACCAGCTTCCATGTGGCATTGGCAAACCACTCAGACCTGCAGGATACGATCCCCAGTGCAAAGCACCCCTATTTTGCGGAGGAAGGCTGCTTTTTGAAATTCTGCGACCTGGTGCGTCAATATACATCGCTGCCGGTCTGCGGCGTAGGCGGCCTTGCGCATCCGGAGTTTGTGGAACAGCAGCTGAAGGATGGCCGCATCCAGTGTGCAGCCATGAGCCGTCAGCTGGTGGCTGATCCGCAATGGATTAACAAGATCGCCGCCGGCAACGCCGAAAAGATCCATATCTGCGTCCGCTGCAATAAGCGCTGCCTGGGCGGGATGATGGAGCACAAAGGCGTACACTGTATTTACGAAGGGAAAGACTAACCCCTCCCCTCTCCAGAGCAAACCTTAAAGCCTTCTGAACCAATGGGCGGAACTCCCCCACCCGGTTTGGAAGGCTTTTTTATTCTTTGCGGCGGTCCCCGCCTGCGTACTCTCCTTTTTCCTCTTTATAAAATACCTTGCCGGGCGCATGGCTCTGCTTTGCTGTGAAATGTGGTCAAATTTTTTCGGAAATCCTCTTGACAAAGTCCTTTGGAGCCAGTATACTGAACACAGTTCATTTTGAGGGAGGCAGTAAGCGTGAATACCATCGTGACGTCCAAAGAAGCGATCCTGCGCACCAGCCGTCAGTTGATCCAACAGCAGGGCTGGAATGCAGTGAATATCCGCGCCGTGGCAAAAGCCTGTGACATCTCGGTGGGCTCCATCTACAACTACTTTGGCTCCAAATCGGAGCTGGTGGCCGCTACGGTGGAGAGCGTTTGGTGTGATATCTTTCATTTCCCGGAAAACGGCGGCGCCTTCGGCAGCTTTCCCAGCTGTGTAGAATGGGCCTTTGCCCGGATGCGGGAGGGAGAGGAAAAATACCCCGGCTTTTTCACGCTGCATTCCATGAGTTTTGTGGGTGCAGACCGCTCCGACGGACAGCAGCGCATGGCGCAGTCCTGGCGGCACATCCGGCAGGGACTGGAATATGTACTGCGCAGTGACCCCCAGGTGAGACCGGATGTCTTTGATTCGGATTTCACCCCGGAAAAGTTTGTGGAGATCATCTTTTCCCTGATCCTATCCGCTCTGTTACAGCACAACTACGACTGCTCTGGTATTTTGGGCATGATCCGAAGGGTGCTGTATTGACCCCGGTACGCCGGGGTTTTTCCGAGCGCAAAATGAACACTGTTCACCAAAGCCGCCAAGCAGGCGGTGCATCCTCCAAAAAAATAATTGAATCAAAGAAAGGGACCTCTGACATGCAAGCATTAGTAGAAACCGTATTTGACGCCGTATATCTGATCTCTGTGATCGCTATCGGCATCACCATGATCGCAAAGAGCCATGGCCAGAAGCAGTATAAACTGTTCGGCATTATGGCTGTCGTACTGGGCGCAGGCGACTCCTTCCACCTGGTTCCCCGTGCGCTGGCACTGTGCACCACCGGCCTGGAGAACTTTACCGTTGCGCTGGGCACCGGCAAGTTCATTACCTCCATCACCATGACCATCTTCTATATCCTGCTGTACTACGTCTGGCGGGTGCGCTACCAGGTGCAGGGTCAGAAGAACCTGACCATTGCCGTTTACCTGCTGTCGGCTGCACGCATCGCTCTGTGCCTGTTCCCGCAGAACGCATGGCTCAGCGCCGAGGCTCCTCTGAGCTGGGGCATCTACCGCAACATCCCCTTTGCTCTGCTGGGTCTGCTGATCATCGTGCTGTTCTACCGCAGCGCCAAGGAGCATGAGGACAAGGCTTTCCGCTGGATGTGGCTGACCATCGTGCTGAGCTTTGGCTTCTACATCCCGGTGGTGCTGTGGGCTGATACCATCCCCATGATCGGTATGCTGATGATCCCCAAGACCTGCGCTTACGTCTGGACTGTGCTGATCGGCTACTCTGCTATGAAGAAGGAGAACGCATAATGAAAAAGCTGCTGAATACTTCTTTCGGCTACATGATCGCCGGCCTGGCTGCCGGTGTGTTCTACCGCGAGTTCACCAAATTTACCGGTTTTGTGGGCAAGACCACCCTGGGTGTGCTGCATCCGCATCTGCTGATGCTGGGCATGGGGATGTTCCTGGTCTTGGCTTTGGCCGCTCGTCAGGCCCCGGCTCTGCTGGAAAACCGCAGCTGGAAGCGGTTTTATCTGCTGTATAACCTGGCCCTGCCCAGCACCACTGTGATGCTGCTGGTGCGCGGCGTGACCCAGGTGCTGGCCCAGACCCAGTCTCTGGTATTGAGCCGCGGTATGGATGCCGCCATCTCCGGCATTGCGGGCCTGGCCCATATCCTGATGGCAGTGGCGCTGTTCTTCCTGTTCTCTGCACTGAAGAGCGTTTTGGCTGCTGAGATCCCCGCTGCGAAAAACTGATCTCCCCTGCCCTCCGGGCAGCAAAAAAGCCGTGCTTCTAAAGAAGCACGGCTTTTCTTTTTCTTCTGTTCAAAGCAGCAGCACCAAGGTGCCTGCCACCACCAAAGTCAGCCCGACTGCGGCCCGGGGCGAGAGTTTTTCGCCAAATACCAGGCGGGAAAATACCACTGTGACCAGGATGCTGAGCTTATCAATGGGGACCACCACGCTGGCCGGCCCCTGCTGCAAGGCACGGTAATAGCACAGCCAGGATCCGCCGGTGGCTAAACCCGACAGACACAGCACGCCCAATTCTCCCCGGGGGATCTGGCGCACCTGGCTGCTTTTTCCCGTTACAAA
The DNA here is from genome assembly GCA_900540455.1 of uncultured Faecalibacterium sp. Classification (GTDB taxonomy): domain Bacteria; phylum Bacillota; class Clostridia; order Oscillospirales; family Ruminococcaceae; genus Faecalibacterium. Next base: position 111,950 of record UQGD01000003.1, on the reverse strand, counting down.
TACCATGACCCAGGCCATGACCAGCACCACGCAAGTCCGCACTGCTGTGCCAAGGTTGGAGTCCACCCCTGCAATGCCCACCTTGCCCAAAATGGCCGTCAGGCTGGCAAACACCGCCGAACCGACCGCATACGGCAGCCAAAGGCGATGTTCTGGCTCTGTGCGGGCAGGATCCCGCTTATCGATCATCCACAGTGTGCCCACTGCCAGCAGCAGCGCACCCAGCGCTTTTGCCGGACTGACAGGCTCCCGCAGCAAAAGCCACCCCATCAGAATGGTAAGTACCGTACTGGATTTATCAATGGGAACCACCTTGTTGATATCCCCCAGCTGCAGCGCCTTGAAATAGCAAAGCCAGGATGCACCTGTTGCAAGGCCGGAAAGGAGCAGGAATAGCAATGTCCTGCCCTGCAAATGGAACAGCTGCCCCCCTGTTCCGGTAAGCAGCACCATTGCCCAGGAAAACACCAGCACCACACAGGTGCGCACTGCTGTTGCTACTGTAGAATCGGTGCGCCGTATCCCGCACTTAGCCAGAATGGCCGTAATGCCCGCAAAAAAAGCAGAACCGAATGCATAGATAAGCCACATACGCTGTTCCTCTCAAATGCAAAAAGACCGCCTGTCCTTAGACAAGCGGTCTTTTTCTGGTGCGAGGGAGGGGATTTGAACCCCCATGGTTACCCACACGCACCTCAAACGTGCGCGTCTGCCAGTTCCGCCACCCTCGCATATGTTAGCCGTGCGGACTGCCTGATTATAATACCACACTTTGGGGGTATTGTCAAGCAGTTCTATGGAAACCGTCCCCCTTCTTTTTTCAAGGAAAAGATTCCGGGACTGTTCCCGTTTTCATAGAACAGCAGGCACTGCATATGCTGGTAAAAGAAAAGGAGGCGCATGGGATGTCATTTACAGTGAACAACCGGGCTGGGCGGAGGATATTAGTCGCCCTGCTGGCGGCGGCAGGTTTTGCAGCAGGTATATGGACGGGGGTGGCCGGAACACATCCGGCAGCAGCCTGCCACCAGCAGGATCTCTCCCCTGTTCCGGATACGGTGTTTGCCCAGCAGGAGGCAGCGCTCTCCGCTCCGCCGGAAAAATGGGTCTGTCTGACCTTTGACGATGGGCCCAGCAAAACCACCCCTGCTGTATTGGATGCGCTGAAAAACGCTGGTGTGCCCGCCACATTTTTTGTGGTAGCCACCGGGTACAACGACAAATATCTCCCGCTTGTAAGCCAGGCCCAGGCAGCCGGGCACCAGATCGCACTGCACTCCGCCAGCCATGAATACGACCAGATCTACCGCAGCCCGGAAAGCTACTGGAAGGACCTGGAGCTGCTGCGCCAGCGCCTGTCCCCTTATCTGGATGCATCCGACCTGCGGTATCTGCGTTTTCCCGGCGGAAGCACCAACACCGTCAGCCGTCGCTACGGCGGCAAAGGGGTGATGCAGCAGCTCAAGCAGCAGGCGGTACAAAAAGGATACCGGTATGTAGACTGGAATGTCTGTGCTGAGGACGCCGTAGGCGGAAAACCCAGTGCAGAGACGATCTTTCGGAATGTGATCCGGGAAGCACAGGGGCAGGAACAGTGCATCGTACTGATGCACGACTCTGCCACCACCCGCACCACAGCCGAGGCTCTGCCGGATATCATTCAGTGGTTCAAGGACCAGGGATACACCTTCTGCACCGTAGAGCAGGTACTGCCTCTGCCAGAAGGTTAAGACTTGTTTTTCCCCTGTTTGCCATTCTCGTTATAATAGAGAAAATAGTCCCGGACGGTCATCGCCACCAGCACCACCGCCAGGCTGCCCAGCATGATCCACCCATCCGGGGTCTTCATCAGCTCCGGACGCCCCAGGAACAGCAGCAATAAAATGCCCAGTGCCGCTGCACCCGGCAGCAGCATCCGGTGGGCTGCCTGCAAAAGTCTGGCTCTGCGGGTAGGGATCGGCGGGTCCAGAAGCTGTGGCTGGTTTGCGGTGCAGCGGATGATCGCAGTAGGGATACGCCCGCCATAATAGCAGGCTGCCTTGTATTCCAGCCCATCCAGCAGAAACCGAGGGGTCATCCCCTCTTGCAGCATCTCCAGCGTCAGACCATTTTCCGCCGCATATGCTTCCAGCGCCGTAGTAAACTCCTGCGGGTTCTGTACAGAAGTATCCGGAATAAAGGAAAAAGTCTTTTCGTGTTCGGCCAGAGCCACTGCCTGCCAATCTTCCAGCCAGCCGGTAAAAAATCCGCCCTGCCGGTCCGGAGTTTGCATCCGGGCCAGGCACCGATCCACGTCCAGTGCCGCCAGGCTCTGGCTGTTTTTTTGCAGCTGGCTGCAGAACTGGATGGCCCCCGCCAGCTGCTGGGCCCGCTGCTCCAGCAGGATCTGCTGGGTCTGGGCTGCATCGGGCAGAGCCAGTTCCCCCTGCAAGACCTGACGGATCTGCGGCAGGGGCATTTCCAGCATACGCAGCATACGGATCAGTTTCAGGTCGTGTACGTCTTTGGCAGAGTAATCTCGGTAGCCATTGCCCCGCCGGGCCGGAACCACCAGACCCTCTGTTTCATAAAACCGAATATTCTGACTGGATACGCCGCTTTGTTCAGCCGCTTGCTTGATATTCATATAGGTCACCTCCGTTGGATGTATCAGGGAGGGGCGTTTTTGCCCCCCTGCTACACCCTATATACACCATGAAGTAACTTGAAGGTCAAGCTTTTTTTGAAAAAACCCCGGCAGAAGCCTCAAAAAAAGAGGTCCCGCCGGGGTTTTTATGCAGTTTCAGTGCTTAATGCAGCTTACTGAGCCTGGTTGAACACGACAAATGCGCGGTATGCCATGTATAGGTCCGTCTTGTGGATGACCTCAAAGGGAGAGTGCATGGACAGCACAGGCACACCAATATCCAGCACGGGGATGCCGCGGTTTGCCACATACTTTGCAATGGTGCCGCCGCCGCCCAGATCCAGACGGCCCATCTCGCCCAGCTGCCAAGCAACATTGTGCTCGTCCAGCAGACGGGTGATGCTGCCCACCAGCTCAGCGGATGCATCGCTGGCAGCGCCCTTGCCGCGGCTGCCGGTGTACTTGACGATGCCCACGCCGCGGCCGGCATAGGTGCCATTCATCGGCTCAAATGCGCTGGACCAGTTGGGATCGTAAGCTGCGGTAACGTCCGCAGACAGGCAGACGCTGTTGTGGAAGGCAATGATGTCGTCCTGACCAGCTGCACGGCAGAGCTGCTGCATGAAGTGGAACACATACATGCTGTTCATGCCGGTGATGCCGTCGGAGCCGATCTCCTCCTTATCCGTCAGAACGCAGACGGTGGTGTAAGCGGGGTTCTTGGTCTCGATCTCAGCCAGCAGAGCGGGGTATGCATTCACCCGGTCATCGTGGCCGTAGCCGCCGACCATGGAACGGTCAAAACCGATATCCCGTGCCTTGAATGCGGGCACGATCTCGATCTCTGCACGGACAAAGTCCTTTTCCGTGATGCCGTACTTCTCGTTCAGCAGGATCATGGTGTTCAGCTTGACAGCGTCCTTCACTTCCTCATCCTGCACAGCCTCAGAACCGATGAGCAGGTTCAGCTCCTCTGCACGGATGCCGTCCGGCAGCTTGCGGTCGTTCTGCTCTGCGGACAGGTGGGGCAGCAGATCGGTGATGCAGAACACCGGATCGCTGTCCTCCTCGCCGATGCAGACGTTGACGGTGGTGCCGTCTGCCCGGGTGAACACGCCGTGGATCGCCAGGGGGATGGTAGCCCACTGATACTTGCGCACGCCGCCATAGTAGTGGGTCTTAAAGTAGCTCAGGTGGTCAGACTCATACAGCGGAGTGGGGCGCAGATCCAGCCGGGGGCAATCGGTGTGAGCGATCAGCAGGCGGAAACCGTCCTCAAAAGAGCGGGTGCCGATGGTGGCAGCCACGATCGCCTTGTTGTCCTGCACAAAATAGATCTTGTCGCCTGCGGCGTAGGTCTTTTTGGGGTCGAACAGCTGGTAACCAGCGGCCAGCAGCTGCTTCTCGCTCTCTGCGGCAGCCTCACGCTCGGTCTTAGCAGCGTCCAGATACTTCTTGTAGCCCTCTGCAAAGGCAGATGCCTTCTCACGCACGTCCACGTCCTTATCGGCGGCATAGGCGGGCTTGTAGAACAGCTTTTCTGCCAGCTGCTGGGCCTGGGTCTTTTCCTTCATGGTTACATTTCCCTTTCTTCATATAATTTTATCATCACCGGGGCGGGGCCAAAAAAGGCTCTGCCCCGGTTTTGGCAAGTAGGATTCACCCTGCGTACAGCTGGGTATATGCCTGGTAGCAGGCAGTGATCTTATAAACATAGTGGTTCATCTGGTTATAGGGAAACCCCTGCAGCGTAACGCCGTCCGCCGAATGTTCTGCTTTTTCCAGCAGTGTATCCACCGTACCCCAGCCGCTGTGGTACGCAGCTGCGGCAGTGGGAACATCCCCTCCATACCGAACCAAGCAAAGGTGCAGATAATAGCAGCCAAAGCGGATGCTGACTTCCGGCTCGTACAACGAGTCAAAGGTCAAAGGCTCTTCGGATGCGATCTTTCCCCGGAGCCAGTCAAAGGTCCCCTCGGTCATCTGCATCAATCCCCTTGCCCCCACACTGGACTGGGCACTGGGATCAAACCCGCTCTCTGTACGGATAAAACTGTACACCAAAAGCGGGTCCAGCTCATAAACATCGGCCCAATGCTCTACCTCTGCCTGATAGCGGCGGGGATAAAGCAGGCTTTTTCCCCAGCGGAGCAAAAACGGTGCGGCAAACGCCAGCACGCATAACGTCAGCACCAGGGCTGTGAATTTCTTTCTTTTTTTCAAGGTAGGCTCCCGGTGCCCCCTTCCTCCGCTGCTTCAGCCAGCAATGCACTGCATAGCTGCCGGGCAGCTGCGATCAGTGCTGCGCAGTCCGCATCATTGCGCAGGATATAATCCGCCTGGGCCGTAAGCTCTGCTTCCGGCGTTTGGGCGTTCAAGCGGCGGGCTGCCATTTCCGGCGAGATGCCGTCCCGGGCAGCGATCCGGGCAACGCTTGTTTCAAACGGGGCCGTTACCACCGCCAGGCGATCACATTCGGCCTGGGCAGCAGTGCCCACGATCACAGCACCATCCAGCACAAACAGCTTACAGCCCGCCGCCTGTGCCTCTTGTTTTGCCTGGCGGATGCAGCGGATGATCTCCGGATGGGTCAGTGCATCCAGATCCGCTTTGCCTTCCGGGGTGGCAAACGCCCGGTCTGCCAGGGCACGGCGGTCCAGCCGTCCCGCCTCGTCCACCAGGTCCTGTCCAAAGCGCTGTGCCAGCTGCGGCAGCAGCGGCGAACCCGGCGCCAGGATCTCCCGGGATATCTGATCCGCATCCGCCAGCGGGACCCCCTGCTGGGCAAAGACCTGCGTGGCAGTAGATTTGCCGCAGCCGCTGCGGCCCGTAATGCCCAGGGTGATCATAACTGCACCACCCGGAAAGCGGCTGCCCGTACCAGCCGGTTATACACTGCCATGGACAGGCCGTCCCGGCCGGGGCAGCGGGCATATACCACCCCGTCGCCCTGCTCATCCAGAGCGCGGAGGCTGCGGAACAGGTGCTTTGCCTGATCTGCTCCGTCCCCTTCACGGCCATATTCCACACAGGGAACGCCCAGCTGCGACGCTTCCCCGGTAAAGCACAGACAGCTGGGGTTCTGGTCGGCATGAGCCTGGACATAGGCCCGGAACTGCTCAAAGCTGCCGTCCAGGATCGTAATATCCGCTTTAGGGGCATAATGCTTATACTTCATGCCCGGACTGCGCACCACAGCGCCCTCCGGCAGTTTTTCCAGGATCGCAGCGGAGACCTCCACTTCCTCTCCCAAGGCACGCTCCAGATCTTCCAGCGTGATATGGCCGGGGCGGAACAAGGTGGGCTTCGGCCCCACCACCGAAACCACCGTGGACTCCACGCCCACAGCGCACTCGCCGCCATCCAGGATCAGTGGCAGGCGGCCATCCATATCCGACAGCACGTCCTGTGCATTGGTGGGGCTGGGCCGTCCGGAGAGGTTAGCCGAGGGGGCGGCAAAGGCACAGCCGCTGCGGCGGATCACCTCCCGGGCAACGGGATGGCTGGGCATCCGGATGCCCACCGTATCCAGCCCGGCGCAGCACTCATCCACCACCTCCGGCCCCCGGGGCATGATAATGGTCAGCGGCCCGGGGCAAAACGCAGAGATCAGCAGCTGCGCCCGCTCCGGGACCTCAGCCACCAAACCGGGCAGCATCTCCGGCCCGGCAACATGGACGATCAAGGGGTTATCCTGCGGGCGGCCTTTGGCCTCAAAGATCTTGCGCACGGCTGCCCCCTGACGGGCATCGGCCGCAATGCCATACACAGTCTCGGTAGGCAGGGCAAAGATCTCGCCCCGGCGCAAAAGCTGCGCCGCCTGGTCAATACCTGCCTCATCGGCAGGGCGAAGGACGGTTTTTATATTCATACGTTTCCACGCTCTTTTCTTGTGCAAAGTTGTTTTGCTTTACAGCGTTTCGTGTGTTATTTCATCGGTTTCAAGCGTTCATTTGTTCCAGCCGCTTTGCCTGCTCCGTAGCGCAGAGCTGGTCGATCAGATCGTCCAGAGCGCCATCCATCACCTTATCCAGGTTGTGGATGGTCATGCCGATGCGGTGGTCTGTGCAGCGGTCCTGGGGGAAATTATAGGTACGGATCTTCTCGCTGCGGTCCCCCGTACCCACCTGCCCCTGACGGTTGGCGTTCAGCTCCTGCTGCTGCTGACGCTGTTTTTGTGCCAGCAAACGGCTGCGCAGGATCTCCATGGCTTTATCTTTATTTTGGAACTGACTGCGCTCATTCTGGCACTCCACCACCATGCCGGTGGGCAGGTGGGTGATGCGGATGGCGGAGGAAGTCTTATTGATATGCTGTCCTCCGGCACCGGAAGACCGGAAGGTGTCGATGCGCAGGTCCTTGGGCAGGATCTCGATCTCCACGTCCTCTGCCTGGGGCATCACGGCCACCGTGGCGGTGGATGTATGGATGCGGCCCTGGGTCTCGGTCTCCGGCACACGCTGCACCCGGTGGACCCCGCTTTCAAACTTGAGCCGATGGTAAACGCCCCGGCCATTGACCTCCAAAATGGCTTCCCGCACGCCGCCCAGCTCTGTCTCGCTGAGGGTCAAGGTTTCCATCTGCCAGCCGCGAGCCTGCGAATACATGGTGTACATACGCACAAGGCTGTGGGCAAACAGGGCGGCCTCTTCTCCGCCTGCGCCGCTGCGCACCTCCAGGATCACGCTTTTTTCGTCGTTTTGATCCTTGGGCAGCAGCAATAATTTAAGATTATTTTCCAGTTCTTCCACATCTCGTGCTTTTTCGCTCAGTTCTTGTTGTACCATCTGTTTGAAGTCCGGCTCCAGGGTCTCCCCTTCCAGCAGGGCTTTTGCCTGTGCCAGATGGTCCTGCGCTGTCTGCCAGGCGCGGCAGGCCTGCACGACAGGTTCTGCGTCGTGGTATTCCTGCATCAATCGGCGAAAAAGCATCGGGTCGGCAGCCGTTTGAGGCTGGTTGAGCCGGGTGGTCAATTCCTCAAAGCGGCGGCAGACTGCCTCCAGCTGAGGGTACAGCTGCTGCATCATAGGGCAAGCACTCCTTTTTTCTGCTGGGGACGAAAGGCGCTGCTTAAAAACAGCCCAAACGGCCCCGGGGTCTTGGGCAAACGCCAAGCGCCCTAGACCTGCCCCGGCTTTACCACCTTTTTGATGTTTTTTTCGATCTTTGCACGGGGCAGCATTACTTCCCGCCCGCAGCCTGTGCAGCGGATGCGGAAATCCATCCCCACGCGCAGCACCTCAAAACTGGCCGCACCGCAGGGGTGCTTTTTCCGGGTATAGATCGTATCCCCTACCGAGATATCCATAGTCTTTCCCTCCCTGCGCACAAGGGGTGCGCACATGATTATAGTATAAACCAAACTCGTTCAAAATGCAAATATCCGCTGCGCCCCGCATATGCTTGTACTGACCCGGCAGTACAGCTCTTGCCCGGGCAGGCTAAAACCAACAGAAAGAGGAATGAAAGATGATGCAAACTTTCCGTACCGAGTCCAACTATCGCAGTGCCGCTCGTCTGACCGCACCGGAGCTTCGTGCTGCACAGCAGCGGGGCGAGATCCTGCAAAGCACCGCACTGGCCTTTGACACCCAGCGCCAGCTTTGGTTTGAGCTGGGGGGTGTGCGGGGCATGATGCCCTTTGCAGAGAGCGCTGACGGCGCCGAGCGGGGTGCTGTGCGGGAGATCGCCGTGGTGACCCGTGTGGGACGGCCCACCTGCTTTGTGATCCAGGATCTTTCCACGGACGGAGAGGGACACCCCTGCTATCTGCTCTCGCGGGCCGAAGCCCAGCGCCAGTGCAAGGCAAATTATCTGGATCAGCTGTCCCCCGGCGATATCCTGCCCTGCACCGTGACCCATATTGAATCCTTTGGCGCTTTTTGCGACGTGGGCTGCGGCATCAGCGCTCTGCTGCCCATCGACTGCCTGTCGGTGAGCCGCATCTCTTCTCCGGCCGATCGGGTGCGGGTGGGGCAGCAGATCCTCTGCGCCATTAAAAACCGGGACCCGCAGGGCCGCTTTGTGCTGTCCATCCGGGAGCTGCTGGGCACCTGGGCGGAGAATGCAGCCCAGTTCCATGTAGGAGAGACCGTGGTAGGCATCGTGCGCAGCGTAGAGGAGTACGGCACCTTTGTGGAGCTGGCCCCCAACCTGGCAGGTCTGGCCGAAAGCTGCCCCACCCTGCGGCCGGGCCAGGTGGTAAGCGTCTACATCAAAAACATCCTGCCCGAAAAAATGAAGGTAAAGCTGGTGATCGTGAACCACAGCCTGGAGCAGGAGCATCGGTTCCCGCTGCGTTACTTTATCACCCAGGGGCACCTGGACCGGTGGGTCTACTCCACGCCGGAATGTTCCAAGCTGGTTGAGACAGATTTTACCTGTGCGGCTTGCAATCCGGCCTGAAACCTTTTATACTAGAGATACAGCAAACAATAAAGGGATGTGAGGGACTATGGCCGCCAACGATGCTTTTACCGCAGGGGTTCGCCCCGGCGGGCTGACCAACAGCACAGAGATCCGGCTGCTGCTGTGTTATCTGGTAAAAAACGCCGGGCCGATCTCCCGGCAGGAGATCGAGACCGCCCTGGTGGAGGAAGCTCTGGTCAATTATTTTGAGATCGGCTCCTGCTTAGACGACATCTGCAAACAAAAGCTGGTGACTGAGTCCGCCGGGTGCTATTCCATTACAGAAAAAGGCCGCCGGGTGGCACAGGAGCTGGCCTATGACCTGCCCCGCAGTGTGCGGGAGCGGGCCGCAGCCGCTGTGCTGCGCAGCCAGACCTGGGAGCGCAAGGCCGCCGAGTACGATGCCCATATCACCGAGAAAGCGGACGGCCACTGCACTGTGCGCTGCACGGTCAAAGGCTTAGACCAGGAGCTTTTCTGTTTGGATCTTGGTGCGCCGGATCGTCTTTCTGCGGAAATGATCAAGAAACAGTTTATCCTGAAAGGCAACGAGATCTATCAGCTTTTGATCAATAAGCTCACCGAGGAGCAGCCCTGACCGCCTCTGCCGGCGGCGCTGCTGTTCTGCTTTGGTGCAGCTGCTATACAAAACGGACTTCTGGCATTGGCTGCCTCCGAATAAGAAATCATTGCCCGCCGACTGACGATTTTGTGCAATTGCTGTGTCAAAGCAGCTTGCCAGCCAGCAAGGATGCCTGCGCTGCTTTTCCTTGCACTAGCCCAAAATCGCCGGGCGGCGGGTGCGTAGCAGTTCTGGCCCGGAGATTTGTGCCCAGAGTGCCCTGGAAAGGGCGCGTGGAATACTGGATGTATTTCCAAGCCCTTTACAGGGTGCTATGGGGCAAATCTCTCAGCCAGAACCAATGTTTTCTTATTTGGAGGCAGCCTTGGTCAGAGGTCCGTTTTTCTCTTGCGTTTCTTTCCAAAACAGCGGCCGCAAAAGACCCCCGTTCCCCTTTGTACCAAGGGGAACGGGGGTCTTTTGCAGCTTCACCTCACAACAGGATACAGATCAGCCCGGTACAGCCGTCATTGATGACCTTTTCCAGGGTTTCCTGCAGGCGGGTGCGCGCCTCCTGCGGCATATGCAGCAGCTTGTTCTGCAAGCCCTCGTTTACCAGCTCGTGCAGGCTTTTGCCAAAAATATTGGACTGCCACAACTGCACGGGGTCCTCCTCAAAGCCGCCCAGCAGACTTTGCACCAGATCCTCTGACTGTTTTTCGGTGCCCACGATGGGGCTGATCTCGGTATGGATGGTGGCTTTCATCATATGGATGGAAGGAGCGCAGGCTTCCAGCCGGACGCCATACCGCCCGCCCTGCCGAACGATCTCCGGTTCTTCCAGGCGCAGCTGATCAATGGTGGGCATCACGATGCCATAACCGGTGGCTTCCACCTGTTCCAGCGCACTGCGCACCCGTTCATAGGCACGCTTTGCCTGCGCCAGCTCAATGATGCACGGCATCAGTCCCGCTTCGTCTCCGATCTCAAGACCTGTCTGCTCACTGAGCACCTGGTAGAACACTTCTGGTTTCAGCTCCACCGAGATGCGCACAGCCCCCTCGGCCAGATCCATACCGCTGACAGCCGAACGCTGCACAGCTGCGCAGTCCAGCGCCCCGGGAGCCGCCGGGCCGGGGATGTCCTTCATCCGGGCCACCCCTTCCGCAAACTGCATGGCCGCTGCATAGACCTCAGCTTGCAGCCAGTGGCCCGGCTCCAGCATCGTGACCCAGCGGGGCAGTGCAAAATCCATCTCCCGCACCGGGAACTCATACAGCACCTGACGGAGGATCTGGTTCAGCTGCGCCGCATCCAGGTCCACACAGCTTACCGGCAGTACCGCCCGGCCATAATCACGGGCCATGCCCTGTGCCAGCTGAAGGGTCTCCGGCGCATCCGGATGGATGCTGTTCAGCAGGATAACAAAGGGTTTGCTCAGCTGTTCCAGCTCCTCCACCACCCGTTTTTCCGCCCGGGCATATCCCTCCCGCGGGATATCGCTGATGGTCCCGTCGGTGGTAATGACGATGCCAATGGTGGAATGCTCACAGATCACTTTGCGGGTACCGGTCTCTGCCGCCAGATCAAAGGAGACCTCCTGCTCAAACCATGGGCTTTTGACCATCCGGGGCTTTTCGTTTTCCTCATGGCCCATGGCGCCTTCCACCATATAGCCCACACAATCCACCAGGCGGACCCGGCACTCTCCGCCGCCTTCCAGCTGCAGCGGGGCCGCACTTTCCGGCACAAACTTTGGCTCGGTGGTCATGATGGTCCGCCCGGCAGCGGACTGGGGCAGCTCATCCCTTGCCCTTGCCCGGGCGGCCGCTGGCCCGATGGAAGGCAGGATCAGCTCCTCCATAAAACGCTTGATAAAGGTAGATTTTCCCGTCCGCACCGGGCCTACCACCCCAATGTAGATATCGCCGCCGGTGCGTGCTCCGATCTCACGGCAGACTGCACTTTGTTCCTGTTTTTCCAAAACACTCTCCCCTTTCAGTGCATATGTATGTCCATGCAGGGAAAGTTATACCGGAAAAAAGCCCCTCTATTCTCCGCAAAAAAACACCAGACCGCAGGTACGGGCAGCCGCGGCAGCGGCTCCGACCCCACAAGGTCCGGTGCTTATCGTTCATGGTTTATTTTATCGGCTGCCAGCAGGCCGCACAGACCAGCTCCAGCACACTGCCCGCAATGCAGCGGGCCTTATCCGATATCAGGAAACAATTTTCCCGCTCTGTGCTGCGGGGGTCCACATCTGCCACCTTAAAGCCGGGCGTGACCGGGTAGCCATCCCGCAGCAGTCCCCGCAGGATCCCCCCGATCTGGGTACAGACCGGCACAGCCGGTCCCTGGGCGGGGCAGATCTCTGCCACCGCTTCCCCAGGCTGCACCAGATCGCCGATTTCATGCAGGGTATGCCAGCGTCCTTCGGCCGGAGCGTGCAGCACCCGCTCGGCACCATAGCCGCCAATGACACCGGGCACCCCGGTATTGGGAGCTGCTGCCCCCTGCCGGATGATCCGCCCCAGGCGATGGCCCCGCTTCGTCTCGATCACCACATCCACATCCTGTCCGGCCGTAAACCCAGGCCCCAAGGCAATGGTCAGCGGCGCCATGCCACGATGGGTGCCAAGGTTTTGTTTGGCCAGGATCGCATCCACCAAAACGTCCGGTTTTGCCTTTGGGATCCATTGTCCCTCCGGGTCTACCAGCACCGGAACAGCTCCCTGCTGCCACACCTGCGCAGCCTCTGCCAGGCTGTGGATGCGCACTGCCCGCAGCCCCTCCACCTGGGTCTGTCCGGCATAGACAGCCTCACACAGAGAGACCTGACGGCGGATGGCTGCCGGGTGTTCGGATTCCAGCACCAACACCCGCAGCCCTGCTGACCAGAGCCGATGCACGACACCCGTGGCCAGGTCTCCGCCGCCGCGGACAAGGATCAACGGTCTTTCCTTCATTGCATTGCCTCCCCTCGCTGCAAAAACAGCGTCACTGTACCGCCGCAGGCTGCCATAGCCCCTGTGCCTGTACCCTGGGACGAAAACTCCACCAGGCAGCAGTTTTGACCTTCGGCCAGCATTTTTTGTGCCCGCTGCTGCGCCTCATGCTCCAAAATACCACCGCCCACACTGCCTGCCAGCAGACCATCCCGGCCTACCAGCATTTTTGCGCCAGGGCTCCGAGGTGCCGACCCCTGCCGGGCCACCACCGTTGCCAGGACCCAATCCGTTTTGTCGGTCATTATTTTCAGCATCGACGGTGTAAAACCCTCTCGGTTTGGCGTGCTGTTTTTGCACTGAACGATCTGCGCCAAGATGGACAGCGCAATTTCCTGCGCTGTTTCCGCTCCGATCGCAAGGCCCACCGGACTATGCAGCGCCGCCACCTGTTCCGGAGCAGCCCCGGACTCCTGCAGCTGGCTGCGCAGCAGCTCTGCCCGGCGGCAGCTGGCCATGACCCCCACATAGGACAATGGTTTTTGAAGGATCTGCGTCAGGCAGTCCAGGTCATACCGGTGGCCCCGGGTCAGTACAACATAGCAGTCCCCCTTGCTGCCCGGCAGTCGGGACAAATTTTCAGCATAGGAACCCAGAAGCACCTGCGCAGCGCCAGCTTGCTCCAGGGCTGCGGCAAACTCCGGCCGATCTTCCAGGGCGCAGACCGGCAGACCCAGCACCTGTGCCAGCCGCACCACTGCCTGTGCCACATGTCCGCCGCCGCATACCACCAGCCGAACCGGGGCAGTCAGCGGCTGTACAAACACCCGCACCCCTTCCAGGATGCAAATATCCGGGCTTTGCATGCTGCCAAAGGCATCCATGCCCCGCACCAGCAGCGCAGATGGAGCCGACGGCCACAGCAGCTGACCGCCCCCCAGCAGGAGCTGTCGGCCCTGGTCCGGCCCCTCCAGCACGGTGGCCAGCAGGCAGTCCCCCACAGACTGCTGTGCCGACAGGATCTGAGCAAAATTTTGTTCTTCCATACTCCCTCTCCGATCTCAAAGCGCGATCTCTACGGCTTGTTCATACGGGATATCTGTAAGCCGGGACTGCCATGCAAGCCAATCCTCCGGCCGCATCCGCCAGGCAAGGCCGCAGCCTGCCGAGATCTCTCTGGGCAGCGGGATCAGCCGCCCGGGCACCCCCTGGGCGGCACACTGTTTCTCCCATGCAAGGGCCTGCTGGGTAGTAGCAAACGAAAGCACTCTATACGGCTGTTTTGCCCTCATCCTTTTCTCCCTCTTCTGTTTATTCTGCTGCCAGCGTTTTTACCGCCTGGGCCGCAGCCAGCACTTCCTGCCGGGTATTTTGGCAGGAGAAGCTGAACCGCACCACCCCTTGCTGCACTGTGCCCAGCGCCTTGTGCATCAAAGGGGCGCAGTGTGCCCCTGCACGCACGCAGATCCGATGGTCCTCCCACAGGGCATCCGCCACCCGTGCCGAATCCTCCCCGGTCAGGTTCAAAGATACGATGGGCGCGCGGAGATCTGCATCCAGATCACCGTAAAATTCCAGCCCAGGCACATCCCGCAGCTGATCATAAAACAGCCGCGCCAGCGCCATCTCGCGCCGGGCCGTCTGTTCCACACCCTGTTCCAGCAGCCACTCCACACCAGCAGCCAGACCGGCCAAGCCCGGCACGTTCAGGGTGCCTGCTTCCAGCGCAGTAGGCATCTGGGAGGGGTGGGCCAGATCAAAACTATGCACGCCGCTCCCCCCCACAGCCAGAGGCCGCACCCGCAGCCCAGGACGCACATACAAGCCACCGGTGCCCTGGGGCCCCAGCAGCGCCTTGTGGCCGGTGAAGCAGCACACATCTACCCCCAGTTTTTGGACCGAGAAGGGCTGCACACCCGCCAGCTGCGCTGCATCCAGAATGAGCAGCAGCCCATGCTGCCGGGCAAAACCCGAAACAAACCCCAGGTCGGTCAGGTTTCCGGTAACATTGGAAGCCCCAGTGACCACCACCGCCCGGGTATTGGGCTTCAGCAGCTGGGCAAACTGCTCATACCGCAGCCGGGCTTTGGCGTCCGTCTGCACAAAGCTCAGCTGCACCCCCTGCTGCTCCAGACGGTAAAGCGGACGCAGCACCGAGTTATGCTCACAAACCGTCGTGATCACATGGTCTCCCGGTTCCAGCAGACCGCACAGCGCAGTGTTCAGCGCAGCTGTGGCATTGCAGGCAAACGCAATGCAGGCAGGGTCCGGTGCATCCAGCAGCCGGGCCACCGCCTCCCGGGCTGCCAGCACCAGGCGCCCCGCCTGCAGGGTCGGCTCATGGGCCCCACGGCCCGGATTGCCTGCATCCGAAAGCGCCCGCAGCATGGCCTGGCCTACTACCGGAGGCTTGTGGAGCGTAGTGGCGGCATTATCCAGATAGATCATGGTTTGATCACGCTGGAAGCTGCCAGCAAAGTCTCCACGATGGAATACATATTGGTCACGCTGCCCACGGCCAGTTTATCCGTCAGCCCATAAAAGTTCAGACAAGTGCCGCAGGTCAGGATCTCCACCCCTTGGGCCTCCAGCTCCCGCAGATCTTCCAGCAGGGGCGACCCCTCGCAGGAAAGAGACGCACCGCCGTTATAAAACAGGATGGTGCGGGGCAGCTGGTCCTGCTGGGTCAGCGCAAACACAAAAGCCTTGAGCAGCGCCTGGCCCAGCTCTGCGCTGCCCTGCCCCATCTGGGCGGAGTCGATGGCCACCACAACTCCGGTGCGGACATCCGGCGTGCAGACCGGTGCGGGGGCCGCTGCCTCCTGCACCTGTCCTACCGTAAACAGCACCCGGTACTGTCCCGGAGACTGCTTTTCTGCCTGGGTCTCGTAACCCTTCTGGCGGGCCATCTTGGTCAGGTTCTGGACGGCGATCTCGTTATCCACCAGCACCTCCACCTGACCCGGGCCTTCCAACTGGGCAATGGCCTGTTTTGCCTTGACCACCGGCAGCGGACAGGCATCTCCTCTTGCATCTACTAGGACCATGCGTAGTTCCTCCCTTGATTTCCGGGGCATCCCCCTATATATGATGGTTATTATTGCATCTTTTTGTTGTACTCCACAACGATCTCCGGGCCAGCGCCTTTTGTGATCTCGCCTACAACAGCCGCAGGCAGACCCGCAGCTTGCAGCTCTTTTTCCAGCGCAGAAGCATCCGCCGGGTCTACTGCCAGCAGCAGGCCGCCGGACGTCTGAGGGTCGAACAGGATCTCCTCCATCGGGAACGGCACACCCCGGAACTCCACCCGGCTGCCCAGATGGTTGCGGTTTCGCTGCCCAGCCGCCGTATACAGGCAGGCGTCCGCCGCCTCCCAGGCACCGGGCAGCACCGGCAGGCGGTCGGCTTGGATCACACAATGGAGCCGATCCCCCATCATCTCCTGCAAGTGCCCCAGAAAGCCGAACCCGGTCACATCCGTAGCGGCATGGACCCGGTAGCGGCGGCTGATCTCAGAGGCTGTCTTGTTCAGGGTGGTCATAGACTGTATGGCAGCTTCCATCTGCTCCGGGGCGGCTTCCCCCACCCGGTTGGCGGTGCAGATCAGCCCCACGCCCAGAGCCTTGGTCAAGATCAGCCGATCCCCCACCTGTCCGGCATCGTTGGTGTAGATCCGGCGAGGGTCCACCAGACCGGTGACAGACAGGCCATACTTGACCCCGGAATCCGCAATGGAGTGCCCACCTGCCAGGATCCCGCCTGCCTCAGCCACTTTCTCTGCACCGCCCTGTAAAATTTGGCCCAGGATATTCAGATCCATACTCTCCGGAAAGCAGACCAGATTCAGCGCTGTCTTGACCTGACCGCCCATCGCATATACATCGCTCAGGGCGTTGGCAGCTGCGATCTGCCCAAAGATATAGGGGTCCTCCACCATCGGCGGAAAAAAATCCACCGTTTGCACCAGGGCCAGATCCTCCGTCAGGCGATAGACCGCCGCATCGTCCCGGCTGTCGTAGCCCACCAGCAGAGCGGGGTCTTTTTCCTTTCGGGGAAGTTTTTCCAGGATACGGCTCAGCACCCCCGCCCCCAGTTTTGCGGTACATCCACCGCCCGTACAAAAGACGATCTTTTCCGGCTCATTCATCGGATATTCCGCTCCTTTTCCTCAAAGCTTGTAACGACCGCCCGCACTCCGCAGCGAGCCAGGTGCCCGGCGGTTTCTGCCGCTGCCTGGCGCAGTACCGGGGTATCCGCTTGGTTCAGGATCACCCAAAATTCCCGTTCTTCCGCTGCTTTGCGCCCCCCTGCGGGACTTGCAAGCAGCTGCGCCAGCAGCGCCGGGGTCAGCCGGGCATCCGGTGCCACCCCCAGCAGAGCCGCTGCCAGCGGGGCGCGGAAACAGACCTGCTCCAGCGGACGGCCCAGGGCGCTGAGCCCTGCCACCGCCAGCAGGATATCGCTCTGGGGCAGCAGCACCGGCTCATGGGCGGCAGGCGCTTTGCAGGGTAGCCCTTTGGCCCCGTCTGCTTCCAGGAATACCGCATCGGCGGCCTGCATCCACTCCTCCAGGCAGGCGGGCTGGGTCAGCTTATTCTGCGCAGCTGGCTTTCCCGCCACAGCGTACGTTCCAGCCGCCCACAGCGCATCCCGCCGGTACGCATCCGGTGCCCAATGCCCGTCCTGCGGGCAGCGGATATGGGTGGTGGTAGAGGCCAGCACCCGCCAGCCTTTGCGGGCACAGTGCGCAGACATCTGGTACAGCAGGGTGGTCTTGCCCCCGCCCCCCACCAGCGAAACGATATGTCCCCGCTGCGAGAGAAAGGGCAGTGCTGCTTGATCCAGCACCGGTCACTCCTTTCTCAGAGCAGCTGCCATTGCCACCTGCTCCGGCAGAATGGGCAGCTCATAGAAACGGCTGCCGACGGCGTTATACACCGCATCCGCAATGGCAGGACCAGGGGTGTTGATGACCACCTCACCGATGGACTTTGCACCAAATGGCCCGCGCTGCTCATAACTGGGGGCAAAATCCACCCGGATATGACCGATATCCAGCCGGGTGGGGATCTTATATTGCAGCAGAGAGTTCTCTGCCAGGCGGCCCTTATCATCGTAGGTGACATTCTCGCTCAGTGCCATGCCAATGCCCTGAAGGATGCCGCCCTCCGCCTGTACCCGGGTCAGATTGGGGTTGATGGGGGTGCCGCAGTCCACACAGGCCGCATAATCCACCACCTGCACCTCACCGGTCTCCAGGTCCACCTCCACTTCCGCTGCGCCTACCATATACGGAGGCGGCGACCCCGCAGAGGTATGGCTCTCGGTGACTTCCAGTGCGATATCATGCCCGCACATCGATGCGGAAACGATTTTGGCCAGGCTGACGCTGCGGGACACATCGCCCCCTGCCGTGACTGTGCGGCCGTCGAACTCTGCCTCCTGCTCCGGGCAGCCCAGCAGCTGCGCACCCAGCCGGCAGATCCGTTCCCGCAGCTGGAGAGCGCACTTTTCCACCGCTTTGCCGGTGACGTATACGGTGCTGGACGCATAGGAGCCAGAATCATACGGAGAGAAGTCCGTGTCTGCACCGCAGACGGTGATATCCTCCAGCGGACAATCCAGCACCTCGGCTGCGATCTGGGCCAGGGTGGTATCGCAGCCGGTGCCCATATCGGCCGCACCGATGAGCAGCGTATAGAACCCATCATCGTTCAGCTTGAGGGTAGCGCTGCCCACGTCCACACCCGAGATGCCGGACCCCTGCATCGACATTGCCATGCCCACAGCCCGCACCTTATGCGGACCGGCCGGGCGCACCGGGTATTTCTCGTCCCAATGGATCATCTCCCGCACGCGGGTCAGACACTGGTCCAGCGTGCAGCTGGTGTTCAGCTCCCCATAGTAAGCGGGCATACGCTCCCCTTCATGGGTGATATTTTTGGCCCGAAGATCAAAGGGGTCCATCCCCAGCGCAGCCGCCAGCTCGTTCACAGCGGACTCTACTGCAAACAGGCCCTGGGTAGCGCCATAGCCCCGGTAGGCACCGGAGGACATATGGTTGGTGTACACCACGTCACTGGTAAAGCGAAAGGCTTCTGCCTTGCCATACAGGGGGATGGATTTGTGACCGGACAGTCCCACTGTGGTGGGGCCATGCTCGCCGTATGCACCGGTGTTGGACAGCGTATACAGGTCAATGCCCCGGATGGTGCCATCCTTCATGGCACCCAGGCGGACGTGCAGCTCCATCTCGTGCCGGGGAGAGGACGCCGTCTGGCTCTCGGCCCGGGTAAACACCAGTTTGGAAGGCTTTTTGGTCTTCCAGGTAACAAAGGCCGGGTAGACCTCGCATACAGCCGTCTGCTTTGCGCCAAAACCACCGCCGATCCGGGGTTTGGACACCCGCACCATGGATTTAGGGATATGCAGCGCCGCTGCAATGATACGCCGGGCATGGAATACGATCTGGGTGGAGCTGACCACATTCAGCCGCCCATAGGGGTCCAGCGTGCAGAAGGTGCGGAAAGTTTCCATCATCGCCTGCTGACAGGCTTTAGTGTGGTAGGTTCGGTCAATGACAAGGTCACAATCCGCCAGCACCGCTTCGATGTCTCCGCTGCCGCACTGATCGTGGGCGCAGAGGTTGCGTTTATTATCCGCCCCCACCGGGCACAGGCTCTCCCAGTTTTCCTCCGGGTGCACCAGAATGGGGTTATCCTTGGCTGTGCGGAAATCCAGCACCGGTTCCAGCACCTGATACTGCACCTTGATGCATTTCAGCGCCTTATCGGCCGCTTGCTCGTCCCGGGCAGCCACGATGGCTACCACATCCCCCACAAAGCGGACATGGCGGTCGATGACCAACCGGTCGTGGGGGCTTGGTTCCGGATAGGTCTGGCCAGCCTGGGTATAGCGCGGCCCTTCCTGGGGCACATCCTGCCAGGTAAACACAGCCTCCACCCCCGGGACCCGCAGCGCGGCGGCGGTATCGATCTGCTCCACCCAGGCATTGGCATGGGGCGAGCGCAGCAGCTTGACGACCAGGCAATCCTTAGGCGCCAGGTCATCGGTATACACCGGCTGCCCGGTAAGCAACTGCATAGCGTCCTTTTTGCGGACAGAGCGGTTGACAGCTTTCATTGGACAGCCTCCTTCTGTTTTTTCCATTCCAAAAAGGCCAGGATGCCCCGCAGCTGTCCCTCGTAGCCAGAACAGCGGCAAAGGTTGCCAGCCAGGTACTCCCGGATCTCGTCCTCCGACGGATACGGATTCTCCCGGAAGAGAGCCAGGGCGTTCATCACAAAACCCGGATTGCAAAAGCCGCACTGCTCTGCCCCCTGGTCTGCAATAAATGCGCCGAATTCCGCAGCCTCCTGCTGCAGTCCCTCCAAGGTGGTAACACGGCGGCCTGCTGCCCGCACTGCCAGCACAGAGCAGGACAGCACCGGCTTATCATCCAAAAACAGGGTGCACAAGCCGCAGTTGGAGGTCTCGCACCCCCGTTTGACACTGGTGCAGCCCAGGCTGCGGACCAGGTCCAGCAGCAATGTGTCCGGGCGGATATCCGCCGAGACGGGTTTATCGTTCAATGTAAATTGGATCTGCATACAAAGCCCCTCCCCTTTTAAGCCAGCTGCTCTGCGGCACGCCGCACCAGCACCCCGGCCAGATGGCGGCGATATTCGGCACTGCCCCGCATATTAGAGCCAGTCTGGATCTGTGCCTGAACAGCGGCAGCCATCTCCTGGGGTGTCATCCCCTCATCGAATGTAAACAGCACCGCACGCTGGGGCCGTGCGCCGAGCGCAAACCGGAAACCCGTCTCGGTGCGTGCCGCAGCACAGGTCAGCACCGGCAGGTCTGTACGGGTAGGACGCACCGACTGATAGATATGCTTTGCCGGTGTCTTGTGCAGGATCAGCCGCACCAGGATATCCCGGTCATAGGGCATCTGCGCATACTCACGCAGGGGCAGGATGCCGCCCTTATAAAGCTCCACATCGCAATCCATTGCCAGCAGCAGGGTCAGCAGGTCAGAAAAGCCGAACCGGCTGTAAATACTGCCGCCTACCGTGGCCAGGTTGCGCAGCTGCACCCCGACGATGTGGCGCAGCGCCTCCTTAAAGGCACCTTGTGCATAGGCTGCAAGACCGGCATGCTGCTCCAGCTCCCGCAGGGTGACCATGGCGCCAATGGAGAACTGCTCCGGCGTCTCCTGGATCTGATCCAGCCCCAGGGCAGACAGATCAATGGCTGTGCCCACCGGAATATTTTCCATTTTGAGCCAGACCATTCCACCCAGGACCCGGTTCGTGCGTTTCTGGTTGAGCTGCCAGGCTTGTTCCAGGCTTTCGGCCCGGACATACTCTCGGATCGTAATCATCTGCAATCCCTCTCTTTTTTGGCGGCGGCAGGCATAGCGCCGCAATCTCCTTTTATTTTACCACATTTTTTGGTATAATCCATACTAAAAGCATACTTTTGCCCGCAATTTGCGCGGGATGAATTTTTCGGCTTTTTTCCTGTACGAGGTGTCCAAAATGAAGTACGATGCCAGTCCCGTTTTTGTCGGGTGTGTAGTGATGGCCTCCGGCCGCAGCCAGCGGTTTGGCTCCAACAAGCTGTTGGCCACTTTTCGGGGGCAGCCTATGGTCTGCTCTGCCTTGGCGCTGGCGGACTCCCCTGTCTTTTGCGCCCGGCTGGCTGTGACCCGCAGCCCAGAGGTGGCCCAGCTCTGCCGCAAAACCGGCATACCCGCTTTGCTCCATGACCAGCCGCTGCGCAGTGATACTGTGGCATTGGGTTTGTCCGCTTTGCTGGAGCAGCAGCCCGCCTTAGCAGGGTGCGTGTTTCTTCCCGGCGATCAGCCTCTTTTGAAAGCACAGACCCTGCAGCGGCTGGTCCAGGCATTTTGCTCTGCCGGACCGGCACGGGAGCAGCAGATCTTCCGGCTGGGATGGATGCCGCAAAGCGGCCCCCGTCAGGCAGGAAGTCCGGTTTTGTTTGGGCGTGCCTACTTTGGACCGCTGCTCCATCTGCCGCCGGGGCAGGGCGGCAGCGCTGTGCTCCGGCAGCACCCTGAACAGGTCCGGTTCATCTCCCCGGATTCGCCGCTGGAATTGCAGGATGCCGACACCCCGGAAGCGCTGAGAAAACTGGAAAACGCGCTGTAAACGCAAAAACAGCCGGTACGGATGTACCGGCTGTTTTCTATATTCCGGCGAGATAAAAGCGCCGGATCAATTTTCTTCTTTCGGCAGCAGCAGGTTGAGCAGGATCGCCACAGCAGCCGCAGGAACAATGCCGGACTCGCCGCAGATAAGCTGAACAAACTGCGGGCACTGTGCCAGGATATTGGGCGTAGCACCCATACCATAGCCCACGCCCAGCGCCACCGACACGATGGTCAGGTTGCGTGCGGTCATCTTCTCCTTTGTGATCAGCTGGATACCGCTGATGACGATGGACGAGAACATCATGACCGCTGCGCCGCCCAGCACAGCCTGCGGCATAATGGACACCAGGGCACCCAGCTTGGGCACCAGGCCGCACAGCACCAGGAACACCGCACCGGAAGCCAGAGCCATCCGGTTGACCACCTTGGTCATGGCCACCAGACCCACGTTCTGGCTGAAGGAGGTATTGGGAAGAACACCGAACAGCGCTGCAAAAGCAGAGCCCACGCCATCACAGATCACACCGCCGGACAGCTCTACATCGCTAGGCTCACGGCCAATACCGCCCTCCATCACGCCGGAAATATCGCCCACCGTTTCCACTGCGGTGACGATGAACATGACCAGTACCGGCAGGATCGCCCGCAGGTCAAACTCAATGGGCACCGGCATCAGCTTAGGCAAAGCAAACCAGCTGGCATTTGCCACCTTGCTCCAATCCAGCACCCATGCCTTGGTAAACTCTGCCCCTTCTGCGGTAAGGCCCGTGGTGGGCAGCACAAAGCCCATCAGGATGGCTGCAAAGTAACCAGCTACGATACCGATCAGGATGGAAGAGGAGCTGAGGAACCCCTTGGTCCAGTGCTTGAAGATCAGAATCACCACCAGCACGAACATCGCCAGCAGCAGGTTCTCCGCAGAGCCGAAGTCCGCCGCCTTATTGCCGCCGCCAAAGGAGTTGACGCCCACAGAGATCAGCGACAGACCGATGGACAGCACCACCGTGCCCGTGACCACCGGCGGGAAGAACCGGCGCAGCGGTTTCAGGAAAAAGCCCAGCACCGTCTCAAACAAACCGCCCAGAATGGATGCACCCATAATGGCGCCATAGCTCAGCACGCCGCCGCCCATAGTAGCCACCACGCTGTTGAACACCCCAATAAAACCAGAGCTGGTGCCCATGATGATCGGCACTTTGCCGCCGATGGGCCCAATGGCAAACAGCTGCACCAGGGTGACGATGCCCGCAACGAACATGGCATTCTGGAGCAGGTCGATCTGCAGGTGGGCAAACTCGCCCCCCACCATACCGCAGGCACCGGTGATGATCAGCAGCGGGGTCAGGTTGCCCACAAACATGGCGCAGACGTGCTGCAGACCCAGCGGAATTGCCTGGCGGAGCGACATCTTACCGTTAAAATCGTAAGCTGCCTGTTCCAACTTGACTTCTTTCACTTGATTCACTCTCCTCAAACTTGCAAAGAACATCCGTACAGAAAGAAAGCCCGTCTGGCCTGCCAAAAATAGACCTACGGGCGCCTTTGAGAACCGCATCTGGGAAAAGGCAGTTTGGATTATAACAAAGACGGACTTTTTTGTAAAATAAGTACGACTTTCATTTCCTTTCTTTTTGCAGCAAAAAAGCCCCACTTTTTCTGGATTTTGCCGGGTAAAACCCCTGTCGCTGTGGCATCAAGCCGCTGCGACCGGCTTTTTGCAGAGCAGTCCCGCAAAATTTTTCCGGAATTTGTGCGTTTCGTGGATTTTACGTCCAAAAACTTCTTTCCCTTGTTTTCATCTTATCCAAAGGCCACCAGCATACTGGAGAGGAAGTTGCCGGCCCCATGCAGCAGCACACTGGGCCAGATTGAACCGTTAAAGATCCGCTGATTCAACCAGCCCAGCAGCAACGCCCCCATCCCAGTAAAGCCAAAGACCAGAAGATGATACCATAGCCCTACTTGCAGCCCTGCTGCCAGATAGAGCAGGTTGTGCATTATCCCAAACAGCACCCCCTGCATCAGGATTCCCGGAATACTGCCAAATCGAGCGCACAGCCGCCTGCACAAAAACCCCCGGAAGAGAATCTCCTCTGCCAGGCCATTAGCGATAAAGTTCTCTATCAAAGCGGCAGGAATTGCCGCAACCCCCATCCCTGCATATACGTTGGCAGAGACCTGGGCGCTGGACTCTAAATAAGCCAGAGTCTCCGGGCTTGCCAGGCAGGTAAAATCAAAGTTATAAAAGAACCCATATACCACCGCAAACGCCACAAGCACCCAAATACTGCTCTGAAGCTGCGGCCGGTACAAACCGACCCAATGGGAAAAGCCGACCTCCTTGCGATGGCGTACCCACCACCAGAGCACGGGCAGCGCTGAGAACACCACCAAATTTGCTAATGAAGTTACCAAACTCGAACCTAAAAGCTGCACAAATATTCTCCTCCTTTTATTTCCTATATCAAGGGATATCCACCATAATCTCCTCCTAAAGTCGTTTTGATTATAAATCTGCGGTCTAGAAAAGTAAAGTCAAATCTTCAAAGGATATTCAACTCAACCAGGCGGGTTGTTTCTTCCCGGTATTTATGGTAAAATGAGACCGGTCAAACCCAAGGGCGGGTCCGCCGTCCTTTGATCTAGAAAATACAAGGAGGAAAACGCATAGACCCCCTTCCAGGAGATCTGTGCGCAACGAGAGAATGAGCGAAGAATGCACTCATGACTGCTCCCATTGCGGGGCAGCCTGCTCTTCCCGCGAGGCCCCGCAGCATGACGCCCCCAACCCTCACAGCCGCATTGGCAAGGTGATCGGTGTTGTGTCCGGCAAGGGCGGCGTGGGCAAAAGCATGACCAGCGCTCTGCTGGCCTGCGCAATGGCTCGCCGCGGCTATCACTGCGGCGTGCTGGACGCCGATATCACCGGCCCGTCCATCCCCAAGCTGTTCGGCATCCACGGCCGTGCTATGGCAGACGACCAGGGCTGCTGGCCGATCCAGAGCCGGATGGGCATTGATGTGATGAGCATCAACCTGCTGGTGGAAAACGAGGAAGATCCCGTGGTCTGGCGCGGCCCGGTCATTGCCGGCGCAGTCAAGCAGTTCTGGACCGACGTGGTCTGGAAGGACGTGGACTTCCTGTTCGTGGATATGCCCCCGGGCACCGGCGACGTGCCGCTGACCGTGTTCCAGAGCCTGCCGGTAGACGGCATCGTTGTGGTCGCCAGCCCCCAGGAGCTGGTGAGCATGATCGTAGCCAAGGCTGTGAACATGGCCGAGATGATGAAGGTACCCATGCTGGGCATCGTAGAGAATATGAGCTATATCCTCTGCCCGGACTGCGGCAAGAAGATCCAGGTCTTTGGCGAAAGCCATGTGGATGAGGTAGCCGCCAAGCATAACCTGCCTGTGCTGGCCAAGTGCCCCATCGACCCTGAGCTGGCTCGTCTGTCGGACGCAGGGCTGATCGAGACCTACGGCGGCCAGTATCTGGAAGGCGCTGCCGATGCCTGCGAAAAGCTGCTGAAGTAATCGCCGTCTTTGTCCCCTGTCCGGTACGCCGGGCGGGGGTTTTGTGTTTGCATGCCCCGGCAAGCAAAAGGCACACTTTTTCGGACGGGACACAAAAGCACGCATTGCTTTATAAAATAAAGTCATCTCCCGGTTTTTGCTTTTTATTCTTGTTTTGTGAAGCGTGTCCGGCTTTTAATCTGTTTTTTCTAAAGTTTTTGGCGCAGCGCTATTGTCAAACGCAAAGCAAAGTTTTATAATAAAGGCGCACCGGGGGGAAAGCGGTGCAAGGATGCGGCCGGTGGGCCGCCCATAAATATGGGAAAAAGGAGTATACTGTTATGCTGACGAATGAGTATCTGAAGCGGGTGTATGAGGGTCTGGCTGTGCGCAATGCCAGCGAGCCTGAGTTTTTGCAGGCTGTCCGGGAGGTCCTGGAGAGCATCCAGCCCCTGGTGGACAAGCACCCCGAGTACGAAGCCAACGGCCTGATCGAGCGTCTGGTGGAGCCGGAGCGCGTCATCAGCTTCCGTGTGCCCTGGGTGGATGATCAGGGCAAGGTACAGGTGAACCGGGGCTACCGGGTGCAGTTCAACAGTGCCATCGGCCCCTACAAGGGCGGCCTGCGGTTCCACCCCTCGGTCAACCAGGGCATCCTGAAGTTTTTGGGCTTTGAGCAGATCTTCAAAAACAGCCTGACCACCCTGCCCATGGGCGGCGGAAAAGGCGGCTCTGACTTTGACCCCAAGGGCAAGAGCGATATGGAAGTGATGCGCTTCTGCCAGAGCTTTATGACCGAGCTGTACCGCCACATCGGCCAGTTTGTGGACTGCCCTGCCGGCGACATCGGCGTAGGCGCCCGCGAGGTGGGCTATATGTTCGGCCAGTACAAGCGGCTGACCAACAGCTTCCAGGGCGGCATGCTCACCGGCAAGGGCCTGACCTTTGGCGGCTCTCTGGCCCGCACGGAGGCTACCGGCTACGGTCTGTGCTACTTTACCGCTGAGGCGCTGAAATGTATGCGCGGCGACAGCTTTGCCGGCAAGACCGTGGTGATCTCCGGCTCCGGCAACGTGGCGATCTATGCCTGCCAGAAGGCTACCGAGCTGGGCGGCAAGGTCGTGACCATGAGCGACTCCAACGGCTATGTCTACGACCCCAACGGCATCGACCTGGCCTATGTGAAGGACCTGAAGGAGGTCCGCCGCGGCCGCATCAAGGAGTATGCCGACACCCATCCCGGCGCAACCTATGTGCCGGACTGCCGCAAGATCTGGGAGACCCCCTGCGACATCGCTCTGCCCTGCGCTACCCAGAACGAGATCGACAAGGCTTCGGCGGAGGCTCTGGTCAAGGGCGGCTGCACCGTGGTGTGCGAGGGCGCAAATATGCCCAGCACTCCGGAGGCCATTGAGGTCTACCTGTCCAACGGTATTCTGTACGGACCTGCAAAGGCTGCCAACGCTGGCGGCGTAGCCACCTCCGGCCTGGAAATGAGCCAGAACTCCGAGCGGCTGAGCTGGAGCTTTGAGGAAGTGGACTCCAAGCTGAAGGGCATCATGGAGGGCATCTTCCACGCCAGCTTTGATGCTTCGGTGGCTGCTGGCTCTGAGGGCAACCTGATGGTGGGCGCAAACTGCGCAGGCTTTTTGAAGGTAGCCACTGCCATGCTGGCTCAGGGCATCACCTACTGATCCAACTATACAAATAAAACCGGGGGCTTTCCGTCATAGTGGAAAGCCCCCGGTTTTTGCATCTTAGTAGCGAAGAACGAAATACAGCACATACACCCAGCTCATCAGACCATGGAGAATGGCCCACCCTACCGAATGTCAGGTGGTATAGCTGATGACCATTGCCAGGGCACTGCCAAAGGTAAGGCCGGACTTTACAGTTTTGTTTATGACTGTCTGGTTTTCCATAAGATCCTCCTTACAGCTGGGCCACAAAACGCTCCAACAGGGCATTGACCAGCTGCGGCTTATCACAGTTGGAATTATGGCCCGCATTTTCCAGCCAGACCAGGGGAATCCCGGTGCAGCGATGCCAGGCTTTGTTATATCGCCGGGTGGAACCCGCCTGATCCTTCCGGCCGCAGAGCAGCAGCGCCGGGCAGTCGATGCGATAAGGCAGGTCTGCCGCCATCGCCTGGGCCAGCATCCTGTATCCATGGCCTGCCAATGCCGCATATCGGGGCCGATCCCCGGTATAGGCATCCATCATCCGACGCATCATCTCCTGACCATACGGAGAGACCGCACACCCCACGCTGCCGGACCAAACCAGCAGCGACCAAGGATACCAGCGATAGACTGGCTCCATCCGCTGCAAAAGATACAGCTCTGCCCCGGTGACATACTGCCGCTGCAGCGGAGCCGAATCAATGGAGACAAAGCCCTTCGCCCTGCCAGGGAACTGCTGCATAAAAGCCTGAGCCACATATCCCCCCATCGACTGGCCTACCAGTACCGGCGGGGGCAGAGCCTCCCGCTGCAGGATCTCCTCCAGCCAGCGTGCTTTCTCCATCAGGGTAAAATCCAGCCGGAACGGCCAGGAACGTCCATGTCCCGGCGCATCCCACACCAGCACGGGGCAGCGCGGAGCAAAATACGCCAGCTGCCGCTCAAACAGGCGATGATCCGCTGTAAGACCTGGCAAAAACACGAGGGTATATGCTTTTTCCACGGCACGGCTGACCCAATAATGGATGGACCCGCAGGGGGTATCGTAGCTTTTTTCGGTCATAGGCCCTCCTTTTTATTCTGGGAGCTGCTGCGCAGAGGAAGCGCCCTCCTCTGCTGACGGGGCGCTCTCGGCCGGTGCGGGCGCAGGGGATGCGGCAGGCTCCTCCGGAGCCGCCGACACCGGCACATCCCGGTCGGCAGCAATATACACCACTACGGTGGAGCCTACTTCCGCCATGGTTCCCGCTTCCACACTGGCAGAGACCACACAGCCGGAAGCATAGGACCCATCATTGAACACCATAAAGCAGCTGGGAACCAGACCCCGGCTTTCCAGCTCCCGCACAGCACTATCCTGCGGGAAACCGATCAGCTGGGGCATCTCCACCATCTTCGGTCCTTTACTGACCACAAGACGGATGGTCTCCCCTGCCGGAAGCAGTGTACCGGCCTCCGGCTGTTGGCGCAGGATCGTGCCGGCAGGCACATCATCGCTGTATTCCTCGGTAACATAGAACAGATAGATCCCAGTATACTCCCGATGGTTCTGCACCTGCGCATAGGAGATGCCCACCAGGTTGGGTACCTGATTTTTTGGCTGTGTGATCACCGAAGAGGAGTCCGCTTCCGAGGATGCTGGAGACGATGCAGGAGGGGCCTCCAATGCAGAAAGACGGCCCAGCATGCTCCACAAGGTCAGCGCCGTCAGCACCGCCAGCAAAAGCAAAATGCTGGTCAATATGGTCTGCACCGAGGGTCTCCGCCCACGGCCTGTTTTGGCCCCGGCCTCCCCCTCCTCCGGAATGGAACGCAGACTGCGGGCCAGCTCATCGGTCTTTTCTGGCGAGGACAGGGCCTCCATCAGCAGCGGTACCGTCTGTATCCGCTCGGCGGGTTTGAGCCGCAGACCCATTTGCAGCGCCTCTGAAACATAGACCGGCACCGACGGTTCCAGCGTCTTAGCCCGTGGGTTCGAGTCGGACACTGCCCGCTGTGCTGCCGGAACCGGGCTCTGGCCGCAGACCATGCGGTAAAATACGGCGGCCAGGCTGTATTCGTCGGTATAGCGGCCCTCAAATTCCGCAGTGGAATACTGTTCCGGCGCAGAATAGCCTTCGTACAGCTGTTCGTGCAGGCCGCTGCCTGCGGTGCGCAGCCCCACGGTAGCATAGCCCGCCAGACGTGCCCGGCCATTATCCAACACACGGATATTTTCCGGGCAGATCCCCCGGTGCACCAGCCCCACCCGGTGCATAGCGACCACACCATCAAACACCGGACGCAGCATCTCCCGTGCCTGTGCCGGGTCTACGGGGCCGGGGTGTTCCTCCAGCCATTTCTGTAGCGGGCGGCCGCCCGGGCTCTCCATCACAGCATAGACCGTGTTATTGGCCTCCACTACATCCAGCACAGCCTCCAGACCGTTAGCCGGGGTGATCCGTTGAATGGAACGGTACAGGTCTGCAAAATCCATCCGGGTGGTCTTGAACAGCACCTCGCTGCCGGGTTTTGGACGCAGCATCAGGCCATCGGTACGCTCGGCAGAAAGGGTCAGCGGAAGATACTCTTTGACGGTCACGCGGAAAGCACCGTGGTTTTCTGCCCCTTGGTAGAGGATGCCCTCTCCGTCAACGCGGATCAGTTCACCGATGGTATAGCGCCCAGCCAGCACCGTGCCCACAGGCAGGCTGCCCGCCGGATTGACCCCCGCAAACCGGTGGGCGCAATGAGGACAGGCTGATGCAGGGATCGGTGCAGGGCGCAGACAATAGGGACACAGGCGGATCGCATCCACCGGGACTCCCCCTTTCCATTACAGCTTTGTATTTTATTGTAGCACATCCAACCGGAAAAAACCAGGCCGGGGATGTGCAGGCTGTGTGAAAGCCAGTCCCGACAAAGCAAACACCCTCTGTCCGGCAGGGACAGGGGGTGTTTATTGTTTTTACAGCAGCGAGGGGATCGTCTCGGTCAGCAGCTGTGCCAGCTGCGCATGTCCCTGACGGGTCAAGTGCATATGGTCCACCTGGTTAAACTCACAGGCAGCGGCATCCACAAAATGCACGCCATTGCGCTGTGCTACCAGCCGCAGCTGTTCTGCTACGCCGCGGGAGCGCTCCACGCAGCCCTCGCCCATAGCGGGGTCGCAGAAGCCTTCCCCAATGGGCGGCGGCGCTACCACCAGGATGTTGGGCGCTTTGCCGCCCCAGCAATCGATGCTCTTGGCCCGCTGCAGCAGCCGCTCCATGCCAAGGCCAATGCACACGGCGTTGACACCAAAGCGCTCCTTTACATCGTTGGTGCCCAGCATGATCACCAGCAGATCCAGGAACTCATGGCTCTTCAGCAGCGGATACAGCACCGACAACGCATCCATCGACTCATGCAGCGGGTCCACGAACACGGTCGTTCGTCCGGAGAGTCCTTCCTCCGTCACCAGGTAATCCGGCCCCAGCGCTGCCTGCAAACGACAGGTCCAGCGCTCCTCCTCATTAAAACGGATGCCTCCGTCTGCGCAGTCAGCCGGGTCGGCACAATAGCCATGGGTATTGGAATCCCCCAGGCAGAGAATATGTTTTTTCATTCCAAAGCCTCCTGTGTTTGGCGGAAATAATAGACTGCACCTACCAGACCTGCATCATTGTGCAGCTGTGCGGCCCGCAGCTCCAACCCCTGCGCAAAAGCCGGCATGACCGATGCCTTGACCCGGGCAGCCAGCGGATCGATCAGAAGCTCCTGCTGGGCGCTGACGCCGCCTCCGATCAGGATCAGCTGCGGATTGAAGATATGCACCAGCCCGGCCAGACCCTGTGCGATCTCATCGATCCAATCCTCCAGCAAAGCCAGTACCCGCACATCCCCTGCTTTGGCCGCAGCAAAGATCGCCCGGCCATCGCAGAGCGACGGATCAAGGGGCGATGCATTGCGCACCAGCGCCGTGGTTGCTGCATAGCGCTCCCAGCAGCCGGAAGCTCCGCAGGTACACAGCACACCGTCCAGCGCATGGACCCGGCAATGGCCCAGCTCGCCGCCCAGTCCCCGGGCACCTTCCAGAAGGCGGCCGCCGGTAAGGATGCCGCCGCCCACACCTGTGCCCAGCGTTACACCAATGACATCTGTATAGCCTTTTGCTGCGCCGGCCCAGACTTCGCCCAAGGTCATACAGTTGGCGTCGTTTGCCACTGTGACCGGCAGATGGAACACCTGCTCCAACGAAGCCTTGATGGGGCTGCCGATATAGTTGGGCAGATTGCCGCAGGTGCCCGCCACGATGCCTTTCCGGCTGTCGATCTGCCCGGTAGCGGATACGCCAATACCGGAAAGCTCTGCCGGATGGTCGGCAACAAACTGCTGCGCAGCTGCCAGCACGGTATCCAGGATCGGGGTCTTATAATCATCAAAGCTAACGCTCTGCTCCTGCCGGGCCAGCACCTGGCCCTGCTCATCCACCAGGCCCAGTTTGACTGCTGTTCCGCCAATATCGATGCCGAGATACTGTTTCATAGCAGCCCCCTTTTTATTGCTCCATTGCGCGGATCGCACCAGTAAAGCGTGCCGTGATCTCTGCCGGGCGGGTGATCGCACCGCCTACCACCAGAGCAAAAGCCCCGGCCTGCAGAGCCTGCACTGCCTGTTCCGGGCTGTGGATATGGCCCTCTGCAATGACCTTTGCCGGGCACTTCTGGGTCAGCTCGGTGATAAAGGCAAAATCGATATCATCAATGCCCTTGGTCTCCGGCGTATAGCCCCGCATGGTGGTGCCCACAAAGTCTGCACCGGCCTCCGCACAGGCCATAGCCTCCTCCAAAGTGGCAATATCCGCCATTACCAGCTGCTGCGGATACTTAGCCTTGATCTGCCGGATAAAGTCTGCTGCCGTGGAGCCGTCCGGACGAAGGGCACTGGTGCCCTGTACTGCCAGGATATCCACGCCGCACTCCACCAGAGCATCCACCTCTGCCATGGTAACCGTGATATACATAGGGGTGCCGGGATAGTCCTTTTTGATGATGCCGATCACCGGCAGATCCACCACTGCTTTGATCTGGGTGATGTCCCGCACCGTGTTGGCACGGATGCCCACTGCGCCGCTTTGTGCAGCCGCCTTTGCCATCAAAGGCATCACGCCGCCTTCCTTGGTATACAGGGGCTCATGCTCCAGCGCCTGGCAGCTGACGATCAGCCCGCCCTTGATCTGGTCAAACAACGCTTGCTTATCCATTTATTGTTCCTCCATTTTGATTTTGATCACGATCTTATCCACTGCGGTGCTTTCCGGGCTGCACAGTCCAGGGTGATGCAGTTCCCCCGGGAAGAACAGCATAAACCGTCCCTGTCCCAGTGTGCCATTCAGCGCCGCGGGGCTATTCTGGAAACCGATATCCACCCGGTACTCTCCCACCTCAGCCCCCGGCTCGCTGGCATAGGCCCAAGCCTCGGCGCCTGTGAGATCCAGCTGCAGATCCGCATAGATGCGATGGTATTCCGGATAGGTGCCCTCTGCGGGATGAAGCTCAGCCTCCATCCGCATCACATAGACTTCCTCCCCATCCACAGGGGTCGTGCCCATCGGCAATGCGGAGAGGTCCTGCCGGGCCAGAAAGTCCAGTGCGGTGTCCAGATTTTTGTGCAGGCCGCGATACCGGCCCAGATGCTCCAGTGTATCACAGATCATTGTTCTGCTCCCTTCTGCGGTACAAGCGAGATGGACAGCTCCTATTGCTGTCCCCCCTGCCCCGCCAAAAGCCAAAAAACGCCCGCCCTCCTTGTATCGGGCAAGGCGGCCGGGCGGACCCCGGCTGCACTTTGCCCCACGGGAGAGAGGGCGCTTTATCCTTTGTAAACTGAGCGGATCTGGCTTTGTGTTTGATATTACAGCTTGGCCACTGCCTGCTCGATCATCCGCTGTGCCTCGACCACAACAGCCTCGTCGCTGGGCACAAGACCCGGCATCGGAGCACGAACGCTGCCCAGATTCAGGCCATACATCCGATGCAGCAGCTCCTTCTGTACTGCATAGAGGTTGCCGTGCGCCTCGCACATCTTATAGATGATGCGGTTGGCATCGTACTGGATGGCACGAGCCTCTGCAATGCGGCCTTCGTCCACCAGGCGGTGCATCGCGTTATACAGCTCCGGCATCACAGCATAGGTGCCGCCGATGCCGCCGTCTGCGCCGATGGCGCGGCCTGCCACAAACTGCTCATCCGGGCCATTGAACACCACAAAGTTGCCTTCGCCGCGGGCTGCAATGCCGGCATCCTTGAACATCTGGATATCCTGGGTGGGCATCGAGCTGTTTTTCACTGCGACCACGTTGGGGTTCTTCAGCATCTCATTCAGCAGGCTCATGGTCAGTGCAGTACCTGCCAGCTGAGGGATATTGTAGATCACGAACTCTGTATTGGGGGCTGCCTCGGACATTGCGTTCCAGTAGCGGGCAATGGCGTGCTCCGGCAGGTGGAAGTAGATGGGAGGGATGGAGGCAATGGCATCCACGCCCACGCTTTCGGCATGGGCAGCCAGCTCTACACTGTCGGCGGTGTTATTGCAGCCCACATGAGCAATAACGGTCAGCTTGCCCTCGGCCTCGCTCATCACAGCTTCCAGCAGCGCTTTGCGCTCGTCCGGGTGCTGGTAGATGCACTCGCCGGAAGAACCGCCCACATACACACCCTTGACCCCTTTGGAGATCAGATGGCGGGTAAGTGCTTTGGCGCCTTCGGCCGAAACGGCCCCGTTTTCATCATAGCAGGCATAAAAGGCAGGGATAACACCCTGGTATTTGCGGATATCTTTCATAAGATGCAAACCTTCTTTCGTTCGATCAGCCCTTGACGGCACCCATAGCGATGCCCTTGGTAAAGTACTTCTGGAAGATCAGGAAGATGATGATGATGGGCACAGCTGCCAGTGCTGCACCTGCCATGATCAGGCCAAAGTCGGTGCTGTTTTCTGCCTGGAGCTTTGCAATGCCCAGGGAGATGGTCAGGTTGCTGGTGCTGGACAGCATGATCAACTGCATGAAATAGTCGTTCCAGCTGTTGATGAAGGTAAAGATCGCCAGAGCGCCGATGCCCGGCTTGACCATGGGCAGTACGATGCTGATAAAGGTCTTTGCCTCACTGGCGCCGTCGATGCGGGCCGCTTCGATCATCTCCGTCGGTATGCCCTCACTGAACTGTTTCATCAGGAACACGCCGAACGGCCAGCCCACAATGGGGAATATGACGGCCCAGATCGTGTTGTACAGGTGCAGAGAGCTCATCTCACGCAGCAGGGGGATCAGGATGACCTGTTTGGGCAGAGCCATGGCACATACGATCAGAGTGAACAGCAGCTGCCGGCCCACAAAGCGCTTTTTTGCCAGGGCATAACCAGCCATAGCGGCGGTGATGCAGGTAAGGATCATGGACATGACCGCCATGAACACGGTGTTCACCATCCAGCGGATGGCAGCGGGGACCACGGGGCCTACCGAGAAGTAGATGGGCTCGCCGTCGGCGCTGAACATACTGCCAAAGGGCACTGCCAGCTGCCACAGAGGGGCGCTTTTGCCAGCAAACAGCTTCTGATAGTTGGTAAGCACCCACTCGCTGGGCCACCACTCCGGAGTAGTGGCATTGATGGCCGCACCGGTTTTGAAGGAGCCGGTGATGATCCAGTACAGCGGGAACGCAAACAGCACCGCCACGATGCTGATCAGGATCAGGGTCAGGATCATATAGGCGCTCATTTTCTTGAGCTTGCCGGGGTGTTTTTTTCCCACTTTTTGTTTGGTCTTCATCCAAAGCACCTCCTTTTAATTATTTTGGTTGCCCAGCTTGAACTGGATGGCCGACAGCAGCGCAATGATCACCGCAAGCACAACACCCATTGCATTGCCGTAGCCATAGCGATACATCTTGAAGGCCGTATAATAGATGTAGTACATAATGGTATCGGTGCTGTGGTTGGGGCCACCGCTGGTCAGCAGCTGGATCAGCGCAAAGCACTGGAAGGAGTTGATGGTGGTGATGACCAGGATATACAGGGTGGTGGGCATGATGGCGGGCCACTTGATCTTCCAGAAGCACTGGAAAGAGGTAGCGCCGTCCACCTCAGCAGCCTCTACGATGGACTGATCCACGTTGCCCAGTGCCGAAACATACAGCACGATGGGCTGACCTACCGAGGTAGTGATCAGGATGAGGATGATGCAGCCCAAAGCAAACCGCTCATCGCCCAGCCAGTTGATATTTTTATCGATCAGGCCCATATTTTTGCCCAGGTAGTTAAAGATGCCGTAGTAGTTGTTGTACATCCACTTCCACACCACTGTGACGGCTACCGAACCGGTGACCACCGGCAGGTAGAACACACAGCGGAACAGGCTGGTAGCCCACTCCGGCAGGTCCACGATGGCGGAGCTGACCCACAGGGAGAATACGCAGGTGACCGGCACCGAGACCACCACAATAACAAAGGTGTTGCGCAGTGCCCCCAGGAAGATGGGGTCGGAGAACAGCTCTTTATAGTTTGCCAGGCCCACAAAGATGTCGGCACGGTTCATCGTGGAATCAAAAAAGCTTGTTACCACACACAGGATCATGGGGTAGATAACAAACCCCACAAAGAAAACCAGGCTGGGCAGCAAGAACAGGTACGAGGCGACGGTCTCCCGCCAAACCAGTGCGCTGCTGCGCTTGTGCTGCTCCAGGGCTACAGTCTTAGCAGCCAATAAGATCACCAAACCTTTCTTTCAACGTTCGGCCAAAAGAGGATCACAAAGGCATCTTGCCTTCCGCAAAAAGCCCCTCCCTCGTTTGGGAATCTGCGAGGAAGGGGCGCTCATTCAATAAAACATGTCTGGTATGGCAAGCATCGGCACCCCAGCGCCTGCCCTATGCCGGACACACCTTGCGGATCTTTTAAGCCTCAGCTGCCGCAGCTGCGTTGGAGTTGTCCACAAAGGTCTTGACAGCGGTCTCCACCGGCTCACCGGTGCCCACACGCTGCAGCATATTCCACCACTCGGTGCGAGCAGTAGCCCAGCCCGGAGTGATCTGATAGTAATCGCCCAGGTATGCCATGAACTTGCTGTACTCGCTCATGATCTCGTTGTCGGCGTACAGATCGCCCACGCTGGAACGAACCGGGAAGTAGGTGGAAGCCAGAACGCTCTCCCCTACCTGTGCGGGGTCGGCTGCGATGAAGTCGATGAAGGTCTTGGCAGCCTCTGCCTTTGCCTCGTCGCCGTTATCAAAGATGCCGAAGCCCCAGATGCCGCCGCACAGCTTGGGATCGCCGCTGTCGGTGGGGAATGCCATGGGCATGATCTCGTCGCCGTTGTTGGTCAGACCAGCCTCGTTGTTATCGGTGTTCAGCTGCTGTGCGATGTTCCAGCAGAAAGCCATCTGCAGGGTGCCGTTGCGGAACAGGGTGATCTCGTCGCCGCCCACGATGGAAGCGTCGAAGTTGATGCCCTCGGTGTCGTACAGAGTCTGGATGGCCTTGACGTTCTCGGCAGAATCAGCGGTGTACTTAGTGTGATCTGCATCGGTGAAGGTGCCGCCATACATATTGTTGATGATGGCGCGGGTGCCCTGGTCACCGCCCTGGCCGCCGCAGTACACAGCTGCCACGTTCTCGTAGCCACCCTTGTACAGTGCATCCACCGTTGCCAGGAAGTCCTCAGTGGACCAGGTGTGGGTATCGGTGTTGACGTACTTCTCAGCGCCCACCTCACGGACCTTGGTCATGTTGACGGCCATGCAGTGTGCAGTCATGCACAGGGGGTACTCAAAGTAGTTGCCGGCATCGTCCTTGCAGGCCACAGCCACAGACTCGTAGATGTCCTTCTTGGCCTCATCGGTCCACAGGTCGTTCAGAGGCAGCATCACGCCCTTAGCGCCCCAGTTGGCCACCAGGCGCTCGGGGCCTTCCATGATCAGGTCCGGTGCGCTGCCGCCCTCGATAGCGGTGTTGACCTGGTCGTCACCGTTGGTGTAATCCAGATACTCCACAGTGACCTTGATGTCCGGGTACTTGGCATTGAAGTTGGAAACGATCTGCTGCACCGTCTCATCCTTGCCCCAGCCGCCGATGGGGTATGTCCACAGCTTGATGCTGGTGGAGGAAGCAGCTGCACTGCCGGAAGAAGCAGCTGCACTGCTGGAAGGAGCAGCCGAGCTGCTGGAAGAACCACCGCAGGCAGCCAGCGCACCAGCCGCGCCCAGGATACCGGCGGCAGCCAGGAAGGAACGGCGGGAGATCAGATTTTTCATAGGAAACTCCTCCTTATATATAGTCATGAGAGCGGCCGTTCGTGCCGCGGCCGCATTTTGTGCCTTTATTATAGAAAAACTTTTTCATTTTGTCTATGCACGGCATTCACAATTTTTCAATAGCTTTTCAGTGCAAACGCACAGTTTTATGGGATACTTCCTAAAATACTGTTAAAAATCCCGCAATCTTCTGGTCATCCCCCCATTCAGCGCCTTGCCCCCTGGATAAACTCAAAAATTATTTTCGTAAGTTTTTTATCAAATTGAAAATCTTTTTCTAAAAAGAGACATACTTTTCCGCAAAAAGTATACTCTCTGCACAGAAAAACCGCTGCAAATGTGGGCAATGCGCCTCTTGCCAAGGCTGAGCGTTTCTTTTATACTTTTTGCAGGGTATGCATCTGCAATGAATTGGGCCGTGCCGTTTTGTGCCCGCAGCCCGCCCCTGCTGACAGATGCCATGATAAGAGCCGGCCGCGCTGCCGGTACAGAAGGTATGGTAAAAACAGCCCTATGCTGAACGCACTGCTCCCTGCATAGGGCACCGGGCACATTGATAAAGGAGAAGGATATGGCGATCAATTTTTGGGAGCTGCTGCAGCAGCGGCAGGACAGTCTGACCAAGTCCGGGCGGATGGTGGCCAACTATCTGATGCAGCATGCGGACGAGGCACAGTATCTGTCCATCTCTTCCCTGGCGCGGGAGTGCCGGGTAGCAGAAGCGACCGTGTTTCGGTTTTGCCGGGCGCTGGGGTTTGAGGGATACCATGAGATGCGCATTGCGCTGGCACAAGCCAACGCCACCGGCTCTATGGTCAGCCAGCAGGAACCAGAGCCGGGAGCCAGCACCGCCACCTTGTGTGAGCACGCAAACGCCCTGTTTCTAACAGCCATCAGCGGGACACAGAACACCCTCTCCCCGGAGGCTGTGGACAAGGCATCGGCTCTGCTGCAAAAGGCTCAGCAGGTATTTTGCCTGGGACAGGGCGGCAGCATGCTGCTGGCCAATGATATCTGCGCACGGTTTGCAGGACTGAACACAAAGTTCCGCACGGCTGGCGACAGCCACTTGCAGCTGATGACTGCCAGCCTGATGGGGCCGGGGGACGTAGTGCTGTTTTTGTCCTACTCCGGCGCCACCCGGGATATGATGGAGACCCTGCGCACCGCCAAAGCCGCCGGGGCGCAGGTGATCCTGATCACGCATTACGAGGACTCCCCCGGCGCCGAGCTGGCCGATGTGGTCCTGCTGTGCGGCGCACAGGAAAACCCGCTGGATTCCGGCAGTCTGCCCATCAAGGTTGCAGTGCTGTATGTTGCAGAGGTGCTGCTGCTGCGGTATATGCTGGACGACCCAGAGCACACCAACGCCGCCAAAGACCGCACCAGCGAGGCCATGGCTGTTAAGATGGTTTGACCCGCAAAGCGGCCCCGTCAGGGGCTGCTTTTTGTTTATAAGGAGGGTTTTATGGATCACACGCAACAAGACCTGCTGGCCTTTTTCAGCCAGCAGCCTCAAGCGCTGCCCCTCTGCGAAGCTTTTCTGCAAAAATTGCAGGCTCAGCACCCCGAGACCCATACCCGTGTGCAGAAGACCCAGATCACATTTTCCAACCGGCACGTTTTCGCCTGCCTTTCCTTGGCCCGGGTGCGAAAAAAAGCGCTTCTGCCCGATCCCTACCTGGTACTGACCCTGGGGCTGCCCGCACCGCTGGCCTCGCCCCGGGCAGAGATCAAAACAGAACCCTACCCCGGCCGCTGGACCCATCACATCCTGCTGTCCACCCCGGATGATCTCGACCCGGAGCTGATGGGCTGGGTGGCCGAAGCCTATGCCTTTGCCCAGGAAAAGTAGGGCGTGCAAAGCAAAAGAGAATCCTTACAAGAATCGCAGATATGCACAATTTTTAGGGATTTTTTTCTCCCTCAGGATTTTTCTTCTAGATATTGATTTTTTAGGGATACAATTTTATACTTGTATTAACGAATCACCCTTTTACAGATTGGAGGTTTTGGCATGAGATCAAACAACAAGCTCGCTATCAGTGTCCTTTCCCTTGTTTTACTGGTAAGTTACTTAGCTGTCGGTGCATTTGCTATTACCCCCTCTCCCAACAATACGCTTTCTCTCCACTCTCCTTATGGTGCTCTTGCCTTGTGTTGTCCTCGTTGTTCTACTGACAACTGCGTACAGGCTGAAGTCAAAAAAACATGGATAGAGTATACATACTACTACACTTACCATTGGGCCACTCTTTATTGTAGTGGATGTAAGCAGACTTGGAGTGTCGTACTGTTGGAAATTCCCAATATTACAACCCGCAACAAAGACAGCTCCTCTAAGAGCGAAAATAGTTTTGATATAGCAAACTAAATATCAGCTATATTCGCCATTGATAAGAAAGGTTTATCCTGCAATGTTTCATAGAAAACAGGCAGCAAGCATTGTACTTGCCTTGCTTTTAATGCTCAGTGGTTGTACCCCAGCAGAGCCTGCACCTCCCAACACCTATATTTCCACATTTTCAAAAATAGCGCAGGAGGCTTTTTCTCCTCCCGACGTATTTGCCCAGCAAGCCCCTCACGGGGAGGACTATGAGATCCAGTGGGCCGACCCCCAGATGGAAGCCCGGGTGCGGAGCCTGCTGGACCGGCCCACCGGGGCGATCCGCCACAGCGATGTATGGGACATCCAGTCCCTCACCCTCTCCGGCGGCACCCATATCACCGCCTACCAGGGTCTGCCCCAGGACACCGAGTTGGCCAAGCCCACCAGCAAGCTGGACGAGACCTGCCGTATCGAGGGCGAAATCCCCGCCGATGCCCCCAAATTGGAATCTCTGGAGGATCTGCGCCACTTTGACAGCCTGTGCGTGCTGCGCTATACCGTCCCCGTCAGCGGACCCTATTTGACCCAGCTGCCGGACCTGAGCGGCTGTGAGGACCTGCGTTCCCTGGAGCTGGCGGTACAGGACACCGCCGACCTCTCTCCCCTGGCCGGGATGGACCAGGTCACCAGCCTGAAACTCCAGGTAATGGGCGATACCGTGCCAGACCTGACCCCGCTGACCCAGATGGAGAGCCTGCGCTATCTCTGGCTGGATGCGCCCCGGGTGGACCTGTCCGGCCTGGCGGGCAGCGGCATCACCCAGCTGCAGCTGCGGGCCTCGGAGATCCTCTCTCTGGAACTGTTGACCCAGATGCCGCAGCTGAATGCCTTGCGTCTGGATGGCACCCCGGCGGTGCCCAGCTATGAGCCTCTGGCCCGGACCGCCATCCAATATCTGGATCTGGGGCGGGATGTTGCCGGGCGGGGTCAGTATACCGAGCTGGATTACACCCCTATCTCCCAAATGCCGGAACTGCTGTTCCTGGACATGAGCAACCACTCTGGGCTGGAGCTGTCGGTGTACCAGATGCTGCTGGACGATACCCCCAAGCTGAGATACTGTAGTTTTAACTTCTGCCTGCCCAACCGTCAATCCAAACAGCTGGACGGAAGCCGGATGGAGATCTATCTGGATGCAGCGCCCTGAGCAGCAGTGTCACGGTAACATCCATAAATAAAGCTTCTCTGCCACGGCACCTGCCGGGCTGTCTGCGCACTGCACAGGCAGCCCGGCATTTTTTGCAAAACTACTTCCGTAAAAATAACCATTTTATGTAAAATTGACGATTGACATCCCCGCCCTGTCGGTGTATAGTAATTTAATCCACTTTGCGGGACTTACTGGGTCCCGCATGAAAGCCGTACCCATGCAAGGAGAAACAGCCTATGGAAAAAATATTGATCCTGGATTTTGGCGGACAGTACAACCAGTTGATCGCCCGGCGGGTCCGGGAATGCAGTGTGTACTGTGAGGTCCACCCCCACACCATGACAGCGGAGCAGATCCGCCAATTTGCCCCTATCGGCATCATTTTCACCGGCGGGCCGGGCAGCGTATACGAACCCGACTCTCCCCAGGTAGACCCCGCAGTGTTCACCCTGGGGGTCCCGGTGCTGGGCATCTGCTATGGCTGCCAGCTGCTGGCGCACCATCTGGGCGGCCGGGTGACCCCTGCCCAGGCAGACTCTGCACGGGAATACGGCAAGACCAAGACCTATTACGACGTCAGCTCTCCCCTGTTCCGCGGCCTGCCCGCAGAGGGCATCTCCTGGATGAGCCATGGCGACTACATGGCCCAGGTCCCCGCCGGGTTCCGGCTGACCGCTCACTCGGATGCCTGCCCCAATGTGGCCATTGCGGATGAAGCACGCCGGTTCTACGGAGTGCAGTTCCATCCGGAGGTCCACCACACGGAGATGGGCACACAGATGATCCGCAACTTCCTGTACGAGGTCTGCGGTGCCTCCGGCAGCTGGACCATGGCGGACTATAAGCAGACCGCCATCCAGCAGATCCGCCAGAAAGTGGGCAGCGGCAAAGTCCTGCTGGCCCTCAGTGGCGGCGTGGACAGCTCGGTCTGTGCCGCACTGCTGGCGGAAGCCATCGGCAGCCAACTGACCTGTGTATTTGTGGACCACGGCCTGATGCGCCTGCATGAGGGGGACGAGGTCGAAAATGCCTTTGCCCGCTGGACCATGAACTTTGTGCGGGTAAACGCAGAGCAGCGCTTTTTGGACAAGCTGTCCGGCATTGCTGACCCGGAGCGCAAGCGCAAGATCATTGGCGAGGAATTCATCCGGGTCTTTGAGGAGCAAGCCAAGAAGATCGGCGCAGTGGATTACCTGGCTCAGGGCACCATCTACCCGGATGTGATCGAGTCCGGTCTGGGGGATGCAGCGGTGATCAAGAGCCACCACAACGTAGGCGGCCTGCCGGACTACGTAGACTTTAAGGAGATCCTGGAGCCGCTGAACCTGCTGTTCAAGGACGAAGTGCGTCAGCTGGGCCGGGAGCTGGGCCTGCCGGAATATCTGGTCAGCCGCCAGCCCTTCCCCGGGCCGGGCCTTGCCATCCGCATCCTGGGAGATGTGACCAAGGAGAAGGCAGACACCCTGCGGCTGGCAGATTTCATCTTCCGGGACGAACTTGCCAAGGCTGGGCAGGATCAATGTCCGAGCCAATACTTTGCTGTGCTGACCAACGCACGCAGTGTGGGCGTGATGGGCGATGGACGTACCTACGACTATACCCTGGCCCTGCGCGCTGTGACCACCGATGACTTTATGACCGCCGATTGGGCCCGCATCCCTTACGAAGTGCTGGACCGCATCTCGGTGCGCATCGTCAACGAGGTAAAGGGTATCAACCGCATCGTTTATGATATCACCAGCAAACCCCCTGCCACGGTGGAGTGGGAATAAGCTGCCCAACACCAACGGATACAGCTCTGTATGCCCGGCCGATCCATCCCATCGGCCGGGTATTTTGTTTTGGATGAACTTTTGCATCTCTTATGGTATGATCTCACCAAGCAGACCTCTGCACCCTGCTACTGTCCAAAGGAGCCACCTATGCCGAATATCCGTGCGATCACACAGAACAAAAAGCAATACCTTCCCCTGCTGCTTCTGGCCGATGAGCAGGAGGATATGATCGACCGCTATCTGGAGCGGGGCACGATGTACCTATTGGAGGAAAAGGGCGCAGCAAAGTGTGTCTGTATTCTGACCGACGAGGGCGAAGGTGTGCTGGAGGTCAAAAACCTGGCCACAGCACCGGACTGCCAGCGCCAGGGCTACGGAAGATCCATGCTGGACTTTATTGCCCAAACCTACCACGGCCGCTACACTGTACTGCTGGTAGGAACAGGAGAAAGCCCCCTCACCCTTCCCTTTTATGAAAAATGTGGCTTTGTCCGCAGTCATCGGGTGCCAGGATTTTTCACCCAAAACTATGACCACCCTATCTGGGAGGCCGGCGTCCAGCTTGTGGATATGATCTACCTAAAAAAAGCGTTGTGACGCTCTATACGCAAAACACCCCCTGCAGCGTTCCAAAAGAACGAACTGCAGGGGGTGTTTTCAGGTCACAGGATCAATCCGTCCACGCCGGATGCGGGTAATTCAGCCGATACTCTGCCAGCCAAGCAGAGGCTTCCGCCCTGCCCATGCTGTCTGCCAGAGCTTGTTCCAGCGTGTGAAGCGGAAGGCCCAGGTCCTTATAGGCATCCTCTAACCCCTGATAGTACGAAAAGCACGGAAATTCACGGGGACGGGGTTCCATCCGATAGACCATAGCCGTCAGCGGCTGCGGTGTGCCCTCATCCAGAGGGGTACATTCCACTGCCAGCTCTGCCTTGCGGTACAGTTTGGGATAATCCTCGTATTCATCCAACTGCTGTTCCTGCGCAGAGGTGATCTCCCAAACCAGCACCGGCGTGCTTTTGCCCTCGGCTGGTTCCACTGTGGCATAGTACCCAAACAGCAGCTGCCAGCCTTTCAGCACAGCGCCGCCCACGATCTTTGCCCCCGGGCAGCGCTGTGCCATCTGCTGCCGGGACAGATTGCTGCCATAGGCGATGTAATATTTTTTTGCTTCCATTGTGGATTCTCCCCTTTGCATTCTCAGTCTTTGGCGGGAAGGAAGGTTCACATACCCTCCTGTCGGCCTTTGCGCAGCCGTTTTTCCCGGTACATATTTTCCGTCTGCGGTATGCTTCAGGTGGTAGTAGTCC
Organism: uncultured Faecalibacterium sp.; assembly: GCA_900540455.1. Lineage (GTDB taxonomy): Bacteria > Bacillota > Clostridia > Oscillospirales > Ruminococcaceae > Faecalibacterium. The sequence goes on along the minus strand of UQGD01000003.1, from coordinate 68,145 downwards.
TATTCGTCTGCCCCGCTCAACACTGCCTGTTCCCCCCACTGTTCCAGCACAGCAGGTGTGATGCCTGGAATAGCCAGCAGATCTGACATCTGGCCAAAGCCGCCTGCACGGACACGATAGTCAACGATCGCCCTTGCCCGCTTTTCCCCCACGCCGGGCAGCGTACAAAGCGCCTGCACATCCGCTGTGTTCAGGTCCACCACAGCCGCCTGGTACAGCGGCGCTGTCACAGACCCAGAGACCGCAGGTTCCGTCGTTGACACGGCAAAGAACACAGCCAGCACACCGCACAGCACCACCGATGCCAAGCAGAGTGCCAGAAATTGGCGCTCCTGCCGGGGCAGGCGCTCAAAGTCTTTCCGTCCCATAGCGCACTTCCTTTTATAAGGCCCCTTACTTTGGACACACCGGGCGCTTTTGGGGCCAGCGTATGATCCCCGCCGCCGCATCGTAAAACGGCAGCGTCTCCTGCTCCCGCATCGAATAGTACTCCTCCTGGGTGACGATGATATGGTCAGTAAGCTGGATGCCCACCAGCCCCAATGCCCGAACCACCTCCCCGGTGGCCCGCATATCCTCCATAGAGGGCAGCACCATGCCGTTGGGATGATTATGACAGAGCACCACCACGCTGGTGCCGCCTTTCAGGGCAGCGGTCACGATCTCTTGAATATCCAGCCAGACCGCCTGCCGCCCACCTTCCCGCAGCCAGACCGCAGACCGTACCTGGCGGCTGCGGTTCAGCGAAATCAGCATGGCCCGCTCCTGCTGCAAATGCAGGAACTGCGCCTGCAAAAACTCTGCCAGCGACTCGGTGGTATTCAGGCTGCGCTTTTTTCCCGCACAGGTACGAGCATAATACCGACTGACCGGAAGCAGGCCATGGAGCAGCCGGGCTGTGGTCGGGCCGATTCCATCCACCTGCATCAGGTCCTCTTCCGATGCTTCCAGCACCGATGCAAAGTCGCCAAAGCGGTCCAGCAGAGCGTGTGCCAGGGCGTTGGTATCCCGCCGGGCATTTGTAAAGTAAAGAAGATATTCCAGTGCCTCATGGGGAGCCAAGCTGTCAAATCCATCCCGTTCTACCCGGGCGTACATCCGGCGGCGGTGACCTTCATGGATCTGCTTTTCGGTAGGCATGAGCTGCTGCGCCCTCCTTTTTGCGGCTTGAGCACCGTATTTTTCAAACGATCTCCATAAAAGCAGCCTGTAACAAGGCGCAGGCTGTGATACTATTATAGTACCTGATTTTTTGCAAAAGACAAGGTTTCTGGGCCAGTTTTTGGGGAAAATCGGCCTTTTATCCCGCAGACAGAACGAAAAACGCCGCCTGCGCTCCGGCAAAAGCCGGGCAGGCGGCGTTATATCCGTCAGGGGTAAAAATGGGCCTTATCCACCACATCGTAGATGCTTTGCCCGCCGCAGGCTTGTTCAAAGCGGCGCAGCAGCGCAAGATTTGCATCCCACTTCATCTGCGGGTAGGCGCCGTAGCGGCGGCGGACATCCTCCATCCGGGCTTCGATCTCCAGCACGCCCTCTGCCCCGGCCAGCGCATCGCAGAGCTGGATCAGATAATCGTACACATCGTATTCCATCCGTCCCAGCTCCCGCTCCAGCAGTGCAGTTTCAGCAGGAGTCGTATCCCGACGGCCCACATAATCATCCAGGTTTTTATCCGGGAAGGAGTGGCTCAGGCAGACCCGGGCGGGCTCATCCCAGCCCAGCCGGGTCATATAGACAAACCCATCCACCACATGGCCCAGATGTCGTTTGCCAAAACGCCGTCCAATATCGTGCAAAAGCGCCAACACATATGCCTTCTCCGGGTCCAGTCCGCATTGGCGGGCAATGCAGGCGGCACAGTGGGCTGCTGTGCGGCTGTGGTCTCCCCAGGGACCTGGGTTACAGGTTTCGGCCTCATAAAGGAGAGACTCGGCCTCACTGCAGGACGGATACATGGACGCCCTCCTTTCGGCAGGGATCAGCCCTGACGGCTGTTGTCCTGCTGTTCCTCCTGCTCCTTGCGCAGGCGCTTGATCCGGGCCTTTTCGCTCTCCACATGGGGCCACGGCCAGGAGAAACCCTCGTTGGTGCGGCACCAATTCATCAGCGGGTAAAACGCAAACGCCAGCCCAAACACATACAGCAGCACATACAGCACACCATCCAGCGTGACCAGTGCATCCAGCGCACCGATAAGCGCCATCACCAGCCCCGCTTTCAGGAAGAACTGACCATTCTGACGGCAGTACTCCGGGAAGTTTTCTTCCTTAACGGCACGGCGGCCCTGATCCCCCCAGATGCGGGGATTTCTCATCACCGAATAGCCGTAAAAAACCAGCATCAAGCCGCAGGTAAGCTGAAAACCAAAAAACATAGCACGCCTCTTTGTTCAAATACGCCGGCCGCTCAGGTCTCGGTCAGCGGCTTCATGAAAGGCAGAAAATCCAGGGTCGCAAAGTAGTCCCGGGGGGTCTCTGCACGGCGGATCAAGCGATGCGAGCCATCCTCACACAGCAGCACCTCGGCCGAACGCAGCTTGCCGTTGTAGTTATACCCCATTGCCGAACCATGGGCACCGGTATCGTGGATGTAGATAAGATCCCCGATATCGATCCGGGGCAGCATGCGGTCGATGGCAAACTTATCGTTGTTCTCACACAAACCGCCCACCACATCGTACATATGGTCGCAGGGGGCGTCCTCCTTGCCCAGCACCGTGATATGATGATATGCCCCATACATAGCCGGGCGCATCAGGTTGGCAGCGCAGGCATCCAGGCCGATATACTCCTTATAGATATGCTTCTCGTGGATGGCAGTCGCCACCAGCGCACCGTAAGGACCGGTGGTAAAACGGCCCATCTCACTGAAGATGGCCACATCGCCCATCCCGGCAGGCACCAGGATCTGCTCAAATTTCTGGCGCACACCCTCGCCGATGGCCAGGATATCGTTCTCCGTCTGCTCCGGGCGGTACGGGATGCCCACGCCGCCGGACAGGTTGATATACGCAATATGGGCACCGGTCGCCTTTTTCACCCGAACGGCCAGCTCAAACAGGATGCCGGCCAGCTCCGGATAATAGGCATCCGAGATGGTGTTGGAGGCCAGGAAAGCATGGATGCCAAAGTCCTTGGCGCCCTTCTTCATCAGCTCCTTATAGCTGTCGATCAGCTGCTGCTCGGTCATGCCGTACTTGGCATCGCCGGGCTTGTCCATGACCTGGAAACCCTCCTCGCTGGCGCCCAGCTGGAAGGTCCCGCCGGGGTTGTAGCGGCAGAAGATGCTCTGGGGCACACCGGCCACACGATCCAAAAAGCCCACCATAGTGGCGTCGTCCAGGTTGATATATGCCCCCAGCTCACAAGCCTTCTGCATATCTTCCACCGGGGTCTGGTTAGAGGAGAACATGATCTCCTCCCCCGTAAAGCCGCAAGCCTCGCTGAGCATCAGCTCGGTCAAGGAAGAGCAGTCCACGCCGCAGCCCTCCTCCTTGAGGATCTGCAAAATCACGGGGTTAGGCAGCGCTTTGACAGCAAAATACTCTTTGAAGCCCTTGTTCCAGCTGAACGCCTTGTTGATGCGGCGCACATTTTCCCGGATGCCCTTTTCATCGTACACATGGAACGGCGTGGGCACATCCTGCAGGATCTGCTGCGCCTGTTCCTCGGTCAAAAACGGTTTCTTTTCCATACGATACGTCCCTCTCTTTTCAAACACGGCTGCTGCGCCGTGGGTATGCAATGCTTTTTACAGTTTCAGGTTGTCCCGCACCGGGGTAAAGGTGGGGATCATCTCTGCCAGCTGCTCCACAACGCCCTCGTCGTTGTGCTCGGCCGCCTGCGCCAGGCGATTCAGCTGATCGTAAAATACTGCCAGGTCGATCTTACGGGGAGGCGCCACAAAGATCTTGTTATGCTCTGTGCGGCGCATCTTATCCTGCTCCTCGTCCATCATCAGCTCCTCATAGAGCTTTTCGCCGGGGCGCAGACCCACGATCTGGATCTCCATGTTGACGCCCGGCTCATAGCCATAGAAGCGGATCAGCTGCCGGGCCAGGTCCATGATCTTGACCGGCTCGCCCATATCCAGCACATAGATGCTGCCGCTCTCTGCCAGCGCACCCGCCTGCAGCACCAGCTGCGCAGCCTCCGGGATGGTCATAAAATAGCGCTCGATGCCGGGGTCCGTCAGGGTGACCGGCCCGCCTTTTTTGATCTGAGACTCAAACAGCGGGATCACGCTGCCGTGGCTGCCCAGCACGTTGCCAAACCGCACCGCCACACACTTCATATCTGTGTTGCGGGCAAAGGTCTGGATCAGCATCTCACACAGGCGCTTGGTGCAGCCCATGACGCTGGTGGGGTTGACCGCCTTATCGGTGGACAGCTGCACCAGCCGCTCCACCCCATGCTCGCTGGCGCTGGTGAGCAGATTTTTGGTGCCGAACACGTTGTTTTTGACCGCCTCGGCAGGGCTGACCTCCATCAGAGGCACATGCTTATGCGCCGCCGCATGGAACACCACCGTGGGATGGTAGGTCTCAAACACTTCATCCAGCCGTTTTTTATCCCGGATAGAGCCGATCAGCACCGTTACCGGCACATCCCGGCCATACTTCTGCTGCAGCTCCATCTGCAGGTCATACGCGCAGTTCTCATACACGTCAAAGATCAGCAGTCGTGCCGGGGAAAAACGCATCACCTGACGGCACAGCTCACTGCCGATGCTGCCGCCGCCGCCTGTGACCAGCACCGTTTTGCCCGTCAGGTAGCGGGAGATCTTGGCGGTATCCAGCCGGACCTCCTCCCGGGAGAGGAAGTCCGCTGTATTCACCTCACGAAATGCCCCCTGCTGAGGGGTGGCTGCCCCTACCAGCTGCGGATCACTGAGGATCTGCACGGCACAATGGGTGGACATACACAGGTCGATCACACGGTTCAGGCGGCTGCCCCGCAGCGTGGGGATGGCAATGATGATGCTGTGGATGCTGTAACGCTCACACAGATCCGGGATCTGCTCCAGCTTGCCTTTGACCGGCACACCGTGGATCGTCTGGTTCAGCTTAATGGGGTCGTCGTCCACCGCTACGACGGGGTGGCCGTAGATGCGGTTGGACTTGCACACATTGATGGCCCAGGCACCGGCTTCGCCTGCGCCCACGATCATCACCGGACGGTTGGGGTCCTTATTGGCGCTGCCCCGTATCCGCTCCCCCAGGGGATGGTTCAGGAACAGACGCCAGGCCAGACGGCTGCCGCCCACAAGCAGAAAGATCAGCACCGATGCCATACAGTTGGCCGAGTTGAACAGCACACCATGGATCAGCAGCCGGTTGACCAGAAACACCCCGACCGTGGGCAGGGCGATCATGCCGGCCAGACGCAGCAGATCCCGCTCTCCGGCATACTTCCACAGGATAGAGTACAGCCCCCCTGCCAGAAAACTAGCCAGGTACAGCACAATGATCCAGGGCAGGTTGCTGTACAGCAGGTCCCGGTTATGAGGCCACCAGGCCGCATCCCCGGCGCCGTCTGCACGCAGCAGCAGCGCAAAATAAAAGCTGAAGGCCACAATGGCAGCATCCAGCAGCACCAGCACCAGCCGGCGCAGTACGATCTTTATTTTATCTTTTTTCACAAACTAGCCTCTTTTGATCCGGCACGGTAGACCGCACCTTTATAATCTATAGTATTATACTAAATCTGTCGCCTCATGTCCAGACGCTTTGATTTTAACCGCCGGCGCTGCAAAGATTTTTTCAATAAACAGCCTGTGCCTGCTGCCCATCCCAGTGGCTTTTCTGTTTCAGGCGGGGCTTTTGCGCCCCATCGCCGCACGCATCTCCTCCCCCAGACCCAGGGGCCATGCTGCTGCCGCCCCTGCCAGCGCTGTGCCAAAAGCACCCAGAGCCAATGCCGCCAGCTGGACAGCCCTGCCCTGCGCCAGCACAGGTCCCAGGCGGCAGCGCAGCCACAGCCCCGCAACCGACGCCGCCAGCCCCGACAGTGCAGGCGCCCCCAGCCAGCGCATCCATTGCAGCGGCAGACCACACACCGAGAGCAGCCGTCCGGTATTGGCTGCGCAGGTATAAAGACTGGAGACCAGGATCACAAAGAGGAACCCTTTCATCCCAAAACGGGGCAGCAGAAGCGCCACCCCCGCAATGCGCAGGATGGAATCCCACACGCTGTAACGGAACACCGCCTTCTGCTCCCCCAGTCCCTTCATGGCTCCATCCACCATACTTTCCAGGTACATCAAGGGCATGGCAGGGGCCAGGACACGCAGGTAGAAACCTGCTTCTCCGCTGCCATACAGCCCCTGCGCCAGCGGCACGCCCCACACCCAGAACAGCGCCGCCGCCAAAGCGGAAAAATACCCCGTGAGCCGCAGCATCCGATCCAGCAGCGCAGCCAGGCGGTCCTGCTCCCCCCGGAGCTGCGCCTGGGTGATCTCTGGCATCAGCAGCACCGACAAACTGCCCAGCAGCCCAAAGGGAAAGGTCAGCAGCGGCAGCGCCATGCCTTTTAAGCTGCCGTACTGCGCCACCGCTGCACTGCGCCCCCCTGCCCCCGCTAGATATACGCCCAGACAGGCAGGCACCAGCATATTTTCCGCTGTATGCAAGGCGCTGGCAAGGCACCTTCCGCCCCCTACCGGCCACAAGATCTCCCAGATGCGACGGCCTGGCTGCCTGGGCGCACGGCAGGCAGCGCCCTTAAAATAGCGGCGCACCTCCCGCCGGTAAAATAGCAGCATGATGCCCGCAGAGATGCCCTCGCTCAACGCTGTACAGCCCATCACCACCGCACAGCGAACCTCCAGCGGGCCGCCTGCCGTATACCCCAGCCCCAGCACCACCGCACTGATCCGCACGGTCTGCTCCACCAGCTGACTGCATACATTGGGTTTTACCTGCCGCCGGGCCACAAAAAAGCCCCGCAGCACAGCGGACACCGCCATCCACGGCATCCCAAATGCGGCGGCCCGCAGTGCAGGCGCAGCCCGCACATCCCCCAGCCACCACTGTGCAGCGACCTGCGCCAGAGCCAGCTGGCCTGCCAGGGCCATGCAGCCCAGCCCTGCAGCCGCTGCCAGCAGGCGCACCAGCATCCCCCTGGCCTGCGCCCTGTTTTGGCCCAGCTCCTCTGCCATCAGCCGGGTCGCCGCCACCGAGACCCCTGCCGTAGCCAGGGTGACAAACAGAGAATAGACCGCCAGCACCAGCTGGTACAGACCCATCCCCTCGCCGCCCAAGGCATTGGCCAGGTAGATCCGCAGTCCCATGCCTGCCAGCCGCAGCATCACATCCGCCCCTGTGAGCAGAGCCGCATTTTTCAGATATCCATGCCGCATCCTTTGCCCCCCTTTTGCATCCTCTTCTCTTACCCTATGCACACCGGGCGGGGGGCTATGCGCAAAAATGGAACAAAGCCCGCCTCCGGTCAGGGAAGCGAGCTTTGTTCTGAAAGGGACAAGAAGGACAGATCAAAAGCCTCTGTCAAGCATGGGGGAAAGTCTTTTTTCAAAAAGAGTTACCGGGTCTTGTAATTCTGGTAGCCGCCCTCCCGGTGAGGCAGAGCGTCCCAGATCTCATCTGCCGCCTTCTGCCAGGCATCGGCATAGTTCTGGCACTTGTCGCACAGATGATCTACCGACTCCGGAGATTGCAGGTCGGTGCTGTGTGCGCCGGTCTCGTGGACCATGCAGCGCAGTTTTTCCGGGTTTTCCAGCATGGGGCAGGGACGCAGATGGTTTTTGTTGAAGGGCTGGCCGTCCCGGTAGGCCATGAACAGCGGGCTGCGCAGGATCTCCAGGATGCTGGAGCTGTGGATGTTGCGGTCCGAGTAGTGGATGAACACACACGGCTCTGCATCGCCGGCGGAATTGATATGGAAGTAGTTGCGGCCGCCTGCAATACAGCCGCCTACATACTGTCCATCGTTCTGGAAGTCCATGGGGAAGAACGGAATATCGCTTTCTGCCGAGCGCAGATAGCGGATACGCTGGATCATGTAGCGGCGCTGTTCCGGCGTGGGCAGCAGCTCCGGCGCCGCATCATTGCCCACCGGCATATAGTGGAAGTAGAAGCCAAAGTGTGCCCCCTTGTCGGACAGCATCCGCAGGAACCGGTCGCTGGTGACCGCCTCCAGGTTGGCACTGGTATAGCAGATGGAGGTGCCGAACAGGATGCCGTGGGTACGCAGACGATCCATAGCATCCATAACGGCGGTATAATGACCGCTGCCGCGGCGGGCGTCGTTGGTCTCCGGGCTGCCCTCGATGGAGAGCATGAAAGCGATATTGCCCAGGCGTGCGACTTCTTCACAGAACGCATCGTCGATCAGCGTAGAATTGGTGTAGATAGCAAACTGCACGTCGTTGTGCTTTTCTGCCAAGCGCAGCACATCCGCCTTGCGCACCAGGGGCTCGCCGCCGGTAAGCATATACAGGTAGACGCCCAGCTCCTTGCCCTGGGACACGATACGATCCATATCCTCAAACGAGAGGTTGTTTTTATGGCCGTACTCGCCCGCCCAGCAGCCAGTGCAGTGCATATTGCAGGCCGAGGTGGGGTCAAACAGGATCAGCCAGGGGATATTGCACTGGTAGCGGACCCGGTTTTCCCGGATGGTTTTGGTGCCCCGGAAGAAGGCTTCGTACCCCAGGTTCAGGGCCGTAGTGCGGGCCACATGGGGATCCAGCTGACCCAGCACACAGTCGATCAGCTTCGGCCACTTCCCTTCCGGGTCGCTCAGGGCGGCGCGCGCCTGGTCGTACACTTCCGGGCTATAGCTGTCGCCCCAGAACTGCTGTGCCACATCCACCAGCTGGGACACCGTCCCCACCCGGTCAGAAGCAGCATGGGCCAGCACAGCGTCCACCAGCTTGCCCACAGCGGCCCGCTGCATTTTATGGGTCAGGCTCTGCATCTCGATCTTCATGAGTCAATCCTCCGTTTGTTATAAAACTTCAGCTGCGCGGCCACAGACCACCCAGCTGAATGATCGCAAGGTTTTCATGGTTTCGATGGATACAGCATACCACTGCCCCTGCCAGGCAGCCACTATCAGACAAAGCGCCGTGATAGAAAACCTATCACGGCGCAGATTCTGTCTAATTTTCGTCCTGGATGGTCTCGATCGGGGCATCGGTGCTAAAGCGCTTCAGTGCCCGGCGCAGGTCTCCCCGCATCATCCGGTCCAGCTGAGCTGTGATGCGGGCGGGGTCCTCCTTCATATCCTTGCGTATCCATTCCAGCATGATGCCCACCAGGGCGTACTTATAAAAATCCACCACGAACTGCTGGTCGTCCGGGCGCACAGCCATGCCCTGCCGTGCCCGGGCAGCAAACTCCTGCAGCATCGAGTCCAGCAGACGGTACAGGTAGACCTCGATCTGTTCCCGGCTCATGGAGCGGTAAACGTTCAGCACCAGGGTCTTGTTTTGCTGTACTTCCATCATAATATTCAGGAACGCTTCGTGCCATGTATCAAATGTGCGGTGCCCTTCCATCACCTTGGCGGCATCCCGGGCCAGCACCCAGTCCACCAGGTCGTAAATATCCTTGAAGTGATAGTAAAAGGTCATGCGATTGACACCACAATCCTCCGTGATGTCATTGATCGTGATCTTATTCAGCGGTTTATGGAGAAGCAGTTTTTTAAGAGAGGCCTCCAATGCCCGCTTGGTCGTCTGAGCCACAAATATCATCCTTTCCGGGGCGGGGCGCGGCTCCCGCTGGCCATGATTCTTTTTCCATGATACCGCACATTCTTTGCCGCATCAAGCGAAAAAAGGATCTTTTTTGTAAAATTTTTTCGGCACCCAGCGGCCCCTCCGGCAAAAAACCCGTGCAAAAATCCCCCTTCCCTCTTGGATTTTATGCCCCACTGTGGTTAAATAGTCGCAAGCGGGGCGCAAAACGCCCCGGTCATGCTATGAGGGAGGAACCAAGCCTATGTTTGAACAGATCGGTTTTCTGGGCTGCGGCAATATGGGCGGCGCCATCGCCCGGGCCGTCTGCCGGGCTGCTGCCCCCAGCAGCGTCTATCTGGCCAACCGCACCGCAGCCAAGGCACAGGCCCTGGCCGCACAGCTGGGCTGCCGCACGGCAGACAACCGCCAGGTCGCGGCGGACTGCCAGCTGATTTTTCTGGCGGTAAAGCCCCAAATGATGGAACAGCTTTTGCAGTCTTTGCAGCCAGTATTTGCTGCACGACAGGACCGCTTTGTGCTGTGCACCATGGCAGCGGGGCTTTCCATCGCCCGTATCCGGCAGATGGCCGGCGGGGACTGGCCGGTGATCCGCATCATGCCCAACACTCCCGCCGCTGTGGGTGCCGGTATGATCCAATATTGTGCCGAAGGCATCACCGAGGCCGAACAGGCGGAATTCTGCCGGGTCATGGCACCCGCAGGCCGTTTGGACCCTCTGCCGGAGGATCTGATCGATGCAGCCAGCTGTGTGTCCGGCTGCGGCCCGGCCTGGGTCTATCAGATGATCGAGGCGCTGGCCGACGGGGGCGTGGCCTGCGGACTGCCCCGGGCAAAAGCCCAGGAATATGCCGCTCAGATGGTGCTGGGCAGTGCCCAGATGGTGCTGGAAAGCGGCAGCCACCCCGGTGCATTGAAGGATGCCGTATGCAGCCCCGGCGGCAGCACGATCCAGGGTGTGCGTGTGCTGGAACAGCATGGGATGCGGGGCGCTGTGATGGACGCTGTGATCGCCGCATTTGATAAAACGAAGGAAATGGGAAAGGGTTGAAAACGCAATGCGTATTGTTGTAAAAGTAGGCACCTCTACCCTGGCCTATCCCACCGGACGGATGAACATCCGCCATACGGAAGGGCTGGTAAAGGTGCTGAGCGATCTGAAAAACGCCGGACATGAGGTGATCCTGGTCTCCTCTGGCGCCATTGGCATGGGCGTCGGGAAACTGTCTCTGCCTGCACGCCCTACCGACATGGCCTCCAAGCAAGCCTGCGCCGCTGTGGGGCAGTGCGAGCTGATGTACACCTACGACCGTCTGTTCAACGCCTACAATCACACTGTGGCGCAGATCCTGCTTACAGGTGTGGACGTAGAGCACAACAGCCGCCGGGTCAATTTTGAGAACACGCTGCACCGTCTGCTGGAGCTGGGGGCGCTGCCCATCATCAATGAGAACGACTCGGTCGCCACCGATGAGATCACCTCCATTGGCGACAACGACACCCTGGCAGCCATCGTGACCTGCTGCGCCCGTGCTGACCTTTTGGTACTGCTGAGCGATATCGACGGGCTTTATACCGCAAACCCCCATACCCACCCGGAAGCACAGCTGATCCCGCTGGTTGAGCAGATCACCCCGGAGATCCTGGCACTGGCCGATGGCGCCGGTTCGCCCCTGGGCACCGGCGGCATGGCCACCAAGCTCCGGGCTGCCCAGATGGTCACATCCAAAGGGGCCGATATGGTCATTGCCAATGGCGCTGACCCACGGGTGCTGTACGACATTGCAGAGGGCCGCAGCGCCGGCACCCGGTTTGCAGGCCGCCAAAAGAAGGAGGGCTGATCTATGACCACCCTAGAGATCCTATCTGCCGCTCGGTCCGCCAAACGCGCGGTGGCTTTAGCGGACAGCGAGACCCGCCGCCGGGCGCTGCTGGGCATGGCCGATGCCCTGTGCCAGGAGGAGAACCTGGCCGCCATCCTTGCCGCCAATGCCGCCGACATGGAAGCCGCCCGGGGGCAGATCACCGATGTGATGCTGGACCGCCTTTCCCTGACGACCCAGCGTGTACAGGCTATGGCCAGCGGCATCCGGGAAGTGGCCGCCCTGCCCGACCCGGTGGGCCAGGTCCTGCGCCGGGTCGAACGCCCCAACGGCTTGGTGATCGAAAAGACCGCCGTCCCCATGGGTGTAGTGGCCATCATCTACGAGAGCCGCCCCAATGTGACCAGCGATGCTGCGGCTTTGGCGCTGAAAAGCGGCAATGCCTGTGTGCTGCGCTGCGGCAAGGAAGCCTGGCGTTCGGCCCATGCCATCGTTCAGGCACTGCGGCAGGGTGTGCGGGCCAGCGGCCTGCCGGAGACAGCGGTCTGCCTGGTGGAGGATACCACCCACGCCTCTGCAAACACCCTGATGACCGCTGTGGGCTATGTGGATCTGCTGATCCCCCGTGGCGGCGCCGGATTGATCCGGGCTTGTGTGGAAAATGCCAAGGTCCCCTGCATCCAGACCGGTACCGGCATCTGTCATATCTTTGTGGACGAAAGTGCCGATCTGGACCGCGCCCTGGACATCATCGAGAATGCCAAGGCCAGCCGCCCCAGCGTCTGCAATGCAGAGGAGGTCTGCCTGGTACACCAGGCCATTGCCCCCTTGTTCCTGCCCCGCCTGGCCCAGAGACTGGGTGCAGACCGCATCGCCCAAGGACTGCCCCCCGTACAGCTGCGGCTGGATGAACGCGCCGCCGGGATCATCCCCGGTGTACCGGCCAATGAGAAGGATTTTGACACGGAATTTCTGGATTATATCCTGGCTGTCAAGGTGGTGGACACCGTCCAGCAGGCCATAGAGCATATCGCTCTGCACTCCACCGGTCACAGTGAATCCATCCTGACCCAGGACGAAAGCCATGCCGCACTGTTTACCGCAGCAGTGGACAGCGCCGCCGTGTACGTGAACTGCTCCACCCGCTTTACCGACGGCGGTGAGTTTGGTCTGGGCTGCGAGATGGGCATCTCCACCCAGAAGCTCCACGCCCGTGGTCCCATGGGGCTGGAGGAGTTGTGCAGCTATAAATACATCATCCATGGCAGCGGACAGATCCGCTGAGCCTGTCTGAACCGCAAAAAAAGTCTCTCTGTGAGCCAGAACCGGCTTGCAGAGAGACTTTTTGTCTTGTGGGTATCCTTTAATGCGGCAAAGGGTCATTCCCGGGGGGAAGAGCCCGGCCAGTACTTCCAGGATTCCAGGATCGCAGACTTGACCGCCTTTTTGACGACCCGGTACAGGATATAAAAGGACAATGCCGTCAGCCCCAGATAGGCCAGGGTCAGCCACAGAGAGTACAACATACCGCGCCACACTCCTTTTGCGGTCAGGCCCCCGGCACCAGCAGGCGGCGGGGCTCCTCCAGTATCTGGACCGCAGGGTCCAACTGATTGGCCGCCAGCATCTGACCCGGAGATACATGGTAATGCCGGGCAATATCAAACAGCGCCTCGCCGGTCTGGGCATAATAGATGCGCAGAGAGATCTCCGGGTCTGCGGGTGCCAGTGGCTCCCCCAGCTCAATGGCACCCACACAGGTCTGGGTGCTGCGGCTGAGCACTGCCCCCTCCGCATGGACCGTTACCGACACCTCCAACGTGCCCCCGGCGCAGCTGCATTGCAGATTTTCTGCCGAGAGCCAACATTCCGGATAGAACTCACTGTCCGGCGGCGCAGCCAGCTCCAACGGCAGCGACAGGTCCATGGTTTTATCGTAGCTTTCCAGCTCACCCAGGCTATTCTCCGCAAATGCCGTTGCGGTGACCTTGGCAGTGAGGGCATACCCCTCCCCCTGACTGCTTATCTGGACCGGGCTAAACGAAGCAAAACAGGCCAGGATCTTTGCCCCGGCATCCGGCAAAGGCCCGGAACCGCTGACCACGGCGTTCTGTTCCAGCAGACACGCAAGCCCCTCCACCGGCACAGTCTGGGGGGTCAGGCTGGCTTCATATTTTGTAGAGAAGGCATCTGCGGTGCATTGCAGCTGAAAACTGCGCCAGGCCCGGAGGTGCAGCATAGCGGTAGCCGTCAGGCTGGTCGCCTCGCCCTCCCCTTGTGCCAGGGTGAACCCCACCGGCTCCACCACACACAAACACCGACATTCCTCCGTAAGGCCCTCCACATCCAGCACCTGATTGAAGGGCAGGGTCACTGCCTGGCTTTGCAGGCCAGGCTCGCCTTCTGCCCGCCAAGCGCACTGGGCTTGCAGCTCCCCTTTGATCACAGCTTTGCCTGCCAGCAGCTTGACCTCCCGCACGGCAGCGGTCCCGCTGATATCCAAAATGGCTTCCGGGGGCCGGGGAAAGGTCAGCTCCCCCTCTGCGGTGAGGAGCTTTTCCTGCACGGCCACGCTCCTGACGCCGGACAGCGTACACATCCGCTGCTCCACCCCGCCATCTGACAGCGCTGTGATCACCTCGGTCTTGACCTGCGCCCGCACCGACGCCACCAGTCCAAAGGCGCCCCTGACCTCGATGCGGCGGGGGTTGACCACCCGGCAGTTCAGATATTCGGTCGCCCCTTCCACGACCGCCGTCCAGGCTGTAAAGTCAAATACCGGCAGTTCCAGGGATTTTTCAAAGGGGAGCTTTTGCTCGGTCTGGCACAGACCCGCCCCCTCCTCCCCTTGGTAATAGACGATACAGCGCAGGTACCCCTCCAAGCTCAGCCGCCCGGGCTGCAGCTGTTTTTGCAGCACCACCGGCTTTGCAAAACATTTTACCAATTTGAACACCGGTGGCAGGTAGTCCGAGATCAGGATCTCGGTCTCCAGCGGCAGCTCCGCCTTGACGGTACAGCTGCCCCCTGCCGCCGGCAGTGCATCCCGGAAGATCTTTAGTTCCATAAATGTACGCTCCTTTCCTGTCCGCTTACCCTCTACTTTATTCCTGCTGCGCACACATTAGAACAAAAAGCCGCCCCGGCTCTGCTGTACTGCAAAGCCGGGGCGGCGCTCCGGATCGTTTTACTTCTTTTGGATGCCGAAGATCCAGCGCAAAACTCCGCACAGACATTTCGGGCTTTTGATCACAACGACCTGCATCCCACTCACCCTTTCCCTTGTTCTACCCCCATTATAGCGGCAGAACGCAAAAAGGTGCAGCTTACTCGTTATCCGGGAGAGTTTCCACCACCAGCAGCGCACCCGTGCGCACCGAGATGGTGATGCAGTCGGAGCCGGGGGCATACTCATTGCTGACCCCCAAAGGGTAATCCATCGTAAGGACTGCATCGGTCAGCTCATAGAAAGAGCCACGCTCATACACTCCTTCGGCACGGCCTTCCAGCGGGAATACCGAAAGGTAGAAAAACGCTTCCTTCGGATAGCGGCGGGTCTGGCCCGGCAGCACATAGGTAATGCGGCTGCGCTCGTTTTGCAGAGTAGCCCGCAGGCCCCGTTTTTCCAGCCCCAGGCCGGTGCCCAGGTTTGCAAAGGTGTGCTCCACCCTGCGTCCCCCAAGGCCGCCCAACAGTAGCACCTCGTCAAAGCCTTTTTCGGCTGCAAGGCGGGCGGCGTATTCTGTGTCGGTATCGTCCTTGACATGCGGAAGCACCACCACCTCCCCCGTCTGCGGCGGACAAGGCGCTGAGTCGAAATCGCCCACAATGATATCCGGGCGGCGGCCCAGCCGGGCACAGTTCTGATACCCAGCATCGCAGGCAATGATAAAGTCATCGGCACGAAGCAGTCCAGCCAGCTCCGGCGGAACCGGACAGGCCGAAAGGATCACACAACGGGACATCCTTTTCCTCCTTACATCATTGGTCTGCGCTGCCAGTCTTTGACGTCCTTGACCTCATCATACATAGCGCAGTAACTGGCGTACCGGCTGGGGGAAAGTTCCCCTGCCTCCACAGCAGCCCGGACCGCACAGCCTTTTTCGCTGCGGTGAGAGCAGCCTGTAAACTGGCACTTGCCCAAGTATGGCCCAAACTCCGGAAACACCTGCTCCAGATTTTCCTTCGGGATAAAGCCAGCCCGGCCAGCCTCCAGGCTGGCAAAGCCCGGCGTGTCTGCAATGCGGCCTCCAAAGGCCTCAAAGATGGTCACTTCCCGGGTGGTATGGCGGCCACGGCCTAATTTTTGGCTGATCTCGCCCGTCTGCTGCGCCAGCTCCGGCACAAGGGCGTTCAGCAAAGTAGACTTGCCCACGCCCGAGTTGCCGCAAAAGGCGCACAGACGCCCGCTGATCCAGGTTTTCAGTTCCTCCAGCCCTGCGCCGGTGGCATAGTCCACACAGATCACCGGCAGCGTCGAATGTGCGTAGGCCTGCTGCAAAAAGGCAGTCTCGGACAGATCGCCCTTGGTGCAGACGATCACCGGCTGCACCCCCTTATCCACTGCGATGGCGGACAGCTTATCCAGCACCAGCGTACTGGGGGTGGGCTGGGTCGTGCTGGCCACCAGGAACAGCACATCCAGGTTTGCCACCGGCGGACGGACAAAGACATTTTTTCGCGGAGCAATGGCAGCGATCACCGCTGCGCCATTCTCCATCTCCAACGTCACTTCATCTCCCGCCACAGGGGTGATCTTCTGCTTGCGGAACAGGCCCCGGGGCTTACATTCCACCACGCCATCCGGCGTGCGGACGTAGTAAAAGCCGCCGATGCCCTTGAGGATATATCCGTTCATGCTGTTCCCCCTGTCAGCCTACCAGCGAAGCCCACCAGTCGCTGAGACTGGGGGTACTGGACGGCTGTTCGCTTTCAGACTCTGCCGGGGAGGAAGATGCCCCGCCGCCGAACAGACCGCTCCACCAATCCTCCGGCGTAGTGGGGACTTCCGGTTCCGGTGCAGGCTCCGGCCCGGCACTGACCACCACATTGATCCGGCTGTTCAGCTTTACCGATGCGCCGGCTTCCGGGCTCTGGCTGAGCACGGTGCCCGGAGGCGTATCGCTGTACTGTTCGGTCTGGCTGCCCAGGCCCAGGCGGTTCTGCACCAGCAGGGTGCGGGCATCGTTGACATCCATGCCCTCCAGGGCAGGTACACGGGTGCTGGTATTTACCTGCGGACGGCTGACATACACAATGACTGTCGTGCCCGCTGCCACCTGGCTGCCCGCTGCAGGCTCGGTGCGGATGACCGACCCCGTGGCTACCGAAGGCTCCACTGCCTGGGTGACCAGCACCGAGACGCCCTGCTCCCGCAGCAGACGCTCTGCATCGGTCTGCAGATAGTTGGCAAGGTCCGGCACCGTGATATATTTTGTGCCAAGGCTGACCGTCAGGGTGATGGTCTGCCCCTCCCGCACGGTACGGCCGGACACCGGCGACTGGCGATAGACGTAGCCCGCTGCATAGTCGTTGTTATACTCCTCTTCCCACTGGATGAGGATCTGTCCGCTGGTGACCTGGGGCTGGGCATTCACCTCGTCCCGGGTCATCCCCAGGTAGTCGCCCAGGGTAACATCGGTCTTTTCGTTCATCAGGTTGCTGGAGTCCTGCAGGATGCTCCAGCACATGGCGCCGCAGGCCAGGGCAAAGGCCACTGTAATGCCCAGCAGCACGGGCAGAAAAACAGAGCGACGCTTTTTAGCGGGCTTTTTCTGCCGGCGGGCCGAGCTGGTATCCGGCTGGCGGCGGTCTCTTTTTTGTTCCATGGGCTTTTGTACCTCCTTTGCAGGAGCCTGTTCTGGCTGATAAACATAATGGAAGGTGATGGACGGGTCATGGACATAGCGGTCCAATGCGTCCAGCATCTCCCCTGCATTGGCATAGCGGTTGACCGGATTTTTGGCCATAGCCCGCTCGGTGATCTCCACCAGGCCCAGCGGGGTCTGCGGAGCGATCTCCCGCAGGGAGCGCGGCTTCTCAGAGATCTGCTGCAAGGCCACATCCACCGCATCCTTTGCGTCAAAGGGCAGCTGACCGGAGAGCATCTCGTACATCATCACGCCCACCGAATACAGGTCGCTGGTGCAGTCGGTCTCCTCTCCTTTCGCCTGCTCCGGGCTGATGTAGTGTACACTGCCCATCGCTTTGCCGCCATTGAGCTGGTTTTCGGCCCGGGA
Source organism: uncultured Faecalibacterium sp. (assembly GCA_900540455.1). Taxonomy (GTDB): domain Bacteria; phylum Bacillota; class Clostridia; order Oscillospirales; family Ruminococcaceae; genus Faecalibacterium. The sequence goes on along the minus strand of UQGD01000003.1, from coordinate 50,360 downwards.
GATGCGTGCAATGCCAAAGTCCATCATCCGCAGCTGGCCATTATCCAGCAGCATGATATTCTGGGGCTTGATGTCCCGGTGGACGATGCCGTTGCGGTGGGCATGCTCCAGCGCCTTGAGGATCTGGGAGATGAAATGCACCGTCTCCCGGCTGGTCAGTTTGCCCCCGCGCTGGTTCAGGTACTGGCGCAGGGTCATGCCGTCCACATATTCCATTACGATGTACTGCAGCTGGTCTGTGACCGATACATCGTACACTTTTACGATATTGGGGTGATTCAAAAGCGAAATAGCCTTGGACTCGTTCTGGAACCGGCGCACCAGATCCGGGTCGTGCATCAGCTCCGAGCGCAGCACCTTGACCGCTACGACGGTACCCTGGGGCACCGGGCCGCCGGGAGCCACTGCCACTGCTTTATAGACATTGGCCATACCGCCGGTGCCGATCATCTCCTGCACCTGGTACAGTCCATCCAGTGTTTTACCGATCAGATCCATAGGCATCCTCCATCGGCTCTGTATCCATCAGCAGCGCGGTGATATTGTCCGTGCCGCCGGCGGCATTTGCCGCTTCGATCAGGCGATCCGGCAGTTCATAAAAGATCTGACGGCCCGCCAGCAACTTTTCCAGCGCAGGCTGCGGCACAAGGTTGGTCAGCCCATCGGAGCACAGCAGCAGCCGATCCCCCGGATGGAGCGTCAGGGACGTTGTGTCCGGATCCAGGCGGTAATCCACCCCAAGTGCCCGGGTGATGATGTTCTTTTGGGGGTGATGCTCTGCCTCCTCCGGGGTGATGGTGCCGCAGTCCACCAGCTCCTGCACATAGGAATGGTCATGGGTCAGCTGGGTCAGCCTGCCCTCCCGGTACAGATACGCCCGGGAGTCCCCTGCATGGCAAAGGAATGCACGGCCGCCCCGCACCAAGGCACAGACTGCGGTGGTGCCCATACCGGCCAGCGCTTCCTCCTGCGATGCACGCTGGAACACCTGGCGGTTGGCCTCCACCATTGCCCGGCGGAGAAACGCCTCCTCCTCTCCGGGCATACACTGACTGTACTGCTGCTGAAAGCTGCGCTCGATCATATCGCAGGCGCCATGGGAGGCCTCCCGGCCGCCCCGGGCACCGCCCATGCCATCGCACACCAGGCCCCAGGCTCCGCCGCCGGGCAGTTCCCCTGCGCGGAAATCATCCTGGTTATCCTGGCGCACCCGGCCTACATCGGTTTTTCCTGCAAGTTTCATAGGCTGTTTTCTGCCTCCCTTTTATGCCTTTCCCGTCATCTCGTCCCGGCGGAGCTGGCCGCAAGCGGCGCTGATCTCACTGCCCAGACGGCGGCGGACGGTGGCGTTGACCCCCAAGGTCTCCAACTTGTGCTGAAAACGGCGCACATTGGCTGCATCGGTGGCGGAATAGGGGCTGCCGTCCACCGGGTTGATGGGGATCAGGTTTACGTGGGCACCCATGCCCCGGATCAGGTCTGCCAGCTGTTTTGCACATTCATCCGAATCATTGACGCCCCGGACCATGGAATATTCAAAGCTGACCCGGCGGCCGGTGGTGTCCTGATAGCGGCGCACTGCCTTGATGAGCTGGTCCACCGGGTAGGCGTTGTTCACCGGCATCATGCCGCTGCGGATCTGGTCGTTGGGCGCATGCAGGGATACCGACAAGGTAAGCTGCAATTTATGCTGCGCCAGCCGGTCGATCCCCGGCACCAGGCCACAGGTGGACAGGCTGATATTCCGCATCCCGATATTGACCCCCTCCGGGGAGGAGATCAGATGCAGGAATTTCAGCACCTGGTCAAAGTTATCCAGCGGCTCGCCAATGCCCATCAGCACGATATGGGAGATGCGCTCCCCGATATCCCGCTGCGCTGTATAGATCTCGGAGCAGATCTCTCCCGCCTCCAGGTCGCGCACCCGGCCCGCCTGGGTGGATGCACAGAAGCGGCAGCCCATCCGGCAGCCCACCTGGGTGGATACGCAGACCGTATTGCCATAGTGGTAGCGCATGACCACCGTTTCGATGCAGTTGCCGTCCGCCATGCGCAGGAGGTACTTGACCGTACCATCCTTGGCTTCCTGGCGGCGCTGGATCTGGGGGGCGGCGATATAATAAGCCTGCCCCAGCTTTTCCAGCAGGGCTTTGGGCTGGTCCGTCATCGCAGAAAAATCCGTCACCAGCTTTTGGTGCAGCCAGTGGAAGATCTGCTTTGCCCGGAAAGCGGGCTGTCCCAGCTCCTTGAGCACTGCGCCCAGCTCCTCCAGCGTCAGGGAGGATATGCAGCGTTTTTGTTCCATAGCGTTCTCCTCAATCTATCATCAGAACCCCAGGGTCAGCAGGGGCTTTTCTGCATTGCGCAGATGAAAAAGCCGTCCATGCCGGTCTCCGTGGGGATCGAAAGCATGCCATACGGTGTGCAGCGCATCCCCTGCGGCATTGCCGGCGACGGCGATGCCAGCGTAAACTCCGGATGCCGCTGCAGGAAAGCCTGGATCTGCTGCTGATTCTCCGCCGGATGGATCGTACAGGTGGAGTAGACCAGACGTCCCCCCGGCTTCAAAAGCCCTGCGGCGGCATCCAGGATCGATGCCTGGGTGGCCAGCAGCTGGGCATAGCGTGCCTTGTCCAGCGCTTTATAGCGGATATCCGGCTTTTTGGCCAGGATCCCCAGCCCGCTGCACGGCACATCGGTCAGGATGCAGTCTGCCATCGGCAGGTCCGGTGCGGGGTGGGCGGCATCGTTGCAGCGGGTCTCCACGCAGGCAAACCCCATGCGCTGCACAGCGGTGCGGATAAGTCCCACCCGATTCTCGGTGACATCGCAGCTTACCAGCCGGCCGGTGTCCTGCATCTGCTCGGCCAGCAGCAGAGTTTTGCCGCCTGGGGCAGCACAGAGGTCCAGCACCGTTTGGCCCGGTGCGGCCTCCACACACAGAGCCGCCAGCTGGCTGGCCTGGCCCTCTACATGGTAATACCCCTGCCGGAACAACTCTTTATCCGCCGGGCTGCCCTCAAAACGAGCCAACACGCTGCCCTCCACAAAGCCGGGATGCACATCCTGCACGCCCAGTTCTTCCAGCAAAGTGCAGAGTTTTTCCGGCGTTGCTTTCAGCGGGTTTGCCCGCAGGCTGGTCAAGCCCCCATCAGCAGGCTGGGTCAGGATGCCCAGCGCCTCGTCCGGATAGTAGGTATGCAGCACCTGTGCCACATCCCGCCCGGCAGAGCCCAGCACCATCAGCTGCTCACAGGCATCTGCAAAGCTGGCGCCGGACAGATCATAGGCGCAGGCACGGCGCAGCACGGCATTTACAAGGCCGGATGCGCTGGATTTTTTGAAGCTCCGGGTCAGTTTGACCGCCTCATTGACCGCAGCGGAGACTGGGACCTGCATATAGCGGGCCTGGGCCAGAGCGGAGCGCAGGATCTCCCGCACCGGCGGATCAAGCCGGGCAAGCCCTTTGGGCAGAAACTGTTCCAGGATATAATCCAGCGTTCCACGGTGCTCCAGCACGGTATAGAAGATGGCGCTGGCAAAGGCTTTATCCCGGCCGTCCAGTTTTTGGCGCCGAAGCTCTGCGTCCAGGATCAGGTTGGAGAAGCCGTCCTGCTCCTGCCGGATCAATGCGGACACTGCCGCTGCTCGGGGACTGGCACCCATCACAGCGCCTCCCCTGCTTTGAGCCGCAGACCGGCCGCAAAGGCGCTGCCGTCCATGGGCTTCGAGCCTTCCGGCACCACCCGCAGCAACTCCACAGCGCCCTCGGCACAGGCAACGGTCAGCGGCTTTACCGCCAGGACCGTACCAGGGGCCTGCCCTGCACTGGGGACCACACGGCAGGACAGCACCTTGACCTTTTTGCCGCTGGAGGCTGCAAACCAGGCCACCGGCCAGGGGTTCATACCGCGGACCCAGTTATGGATATGCGCAGCAGACTGGTCAAACGTGAACTGTGCCATCTCTTTGGTGAGCATGGGGGCCAAACTGGGCTCCCCCTGCTGCGGAACCGCCTGCAGGCTGCCCTGGGCAATGGCGGGCAGCGTCTCGCACAGCACCCGTGCACCCACAGCCGCCACCCGGTCAAACAGCTCGCCGCTGGTCTCTTCCGGGTCGATGGCGATCTTTTCACAGCTGAGCACCGCGCCGGTGTCCAGCCCCTCGTCCATCTGCATAATGGAAACGCCGGTCTCCGCATCTCCGTTCAGCACCGACCACTGCACCGGTGCGCTGCCCCGGTAATTCGGCAGCAGCGAAACGTGCAGGTTGATGCAGCCATGGGGCGGGATCTGCAGCACCGAAGCAGGCAGGATGCAGCCATAGGCCACCACCACGATGATCTCCGGCGCAAGAGCACGGATCGTATCGTCCTCTGCGCCGCCCCGCAGGGTGCGGGGCTGAAAGACCGGAGTACCGTGGGCCAGCGCCACCTGCTTGACCGGCGGAGCGGTGAGCACCTGTTTACGGCCCACCGGCTTATCCCGCCGGGTGTACACGCCGCAGATCTCGTGCCCAGCGGCATACAGAGCCTCCAGGCACTGGGCGGCGATATCCGGCGTGCCCATGAACAAAACTCTCATTTACTGCTTCCCTTTCCCCTGGGCTGCCTCAGCACGGCCCTCATCGGTGTCCTCATAGAAAAACTCGCTGGACTCCATGATGGTCACACCGTCCAGGTGGTCGTTCTCGTGCTGGATGCAGCGGCCCAGCAGACCGTCGGCCTCCAGCTCAAACCAGTTGCCATTGCGGTCCTGGGCGCGGACCTTGACCGCCGCAGGGCGGGTCACGGCGCCATTGTGTCCCGGGAAGGACAGGCAGCCCTCGTAAGCGGTCTCCTCATCCTCGGACACAGCCAGGATCTCGGGGTTGACAAAGTCGATGAACTTATACTCGTAATCTGCCGGGATCTCCTCCGGTGCATCGGTGGTATCCCACACCACGAACAGGCGGCGCAGCATACCGACCTGGGGGCCAGCCAGACCCACGCCGTCGGCATGGATCATAGTCTCCCGCATATCGTCCAGCAGCTGTGCCAGACGGTCATCAAAGGAAGTTACCGGGCGGCAGACCTTGTTCAGGATCGGATCGCCCTCTTTTACGATAGTACGGATAGCCATTGCAGTTTTACCTCCTAAAATTCAAATATCCCCATCTGCGTGCAGATCCACGGTCACGGTCGCCTTTGCAGGCAGTTTTTCCTGCTCATATGCAGCCAGTGCGGCCCGCATCAGGTCCCGGAACGCGCGATCATTGCGGCACTTAAGGGTCAGTTTATAGCGATAAGTCTCGTTGATCTTCAAGATCCCCGCCGGGGTCGGCCCCAGCACCCGCAGGGGCAGCCCCGGCCTTTGCGCTGCCAGCTTTGCCAGCAGCACGGCAAACCGGGCGGCGGCGGCGCCCACCTGCGCTTCCTGTCCGCCGGCAAAGCCCACTACACACACCGAACAGAAAGGCGGATACAGCCCCAGACGGCGGTAGGCGATCTCCTGTTCAAAAAAAGCGTCGTAGTCCTGGGCAGCGGCCAAAGACAGCACCGGGTTTGAGGGGTCGGTGGTCTGGATCAGAGCAAAACCAGGGTCAGAAGCCCGGCCGCTGCGCCCCACCACCTGGGTGATCAGGCTGAACACCCGCTCGTAGGCGCGGAACCCCTGGGCAAACAGCAGTGAATCCACACCCAGCACCCCTACCAGCGTGACCGCCTCAAAATCCAGCCCCTTTGCCACCATCTGGGTGCCCACCATGATATCATACTCATGTCGGGCAAAGCGGGCCAGCAATTTTTCGTGGGCATCCTTCGCGGCAGTGGAGTCCTGATCCATGCGCAGGATACGGGCCTGGGGGAACAGCGCTGCCAGCTCCTCCTCCGCTTTTTGGGTGCCGAAGCCCCGGTATTGCAGCTTGCCGCCGCAGGCGGGGCAGCGCTGCGGCGGGGGTTCCATCTGGCTGCCGCAATAGTGGCACAGCAGCCGGCGGGCGGCCTTGTGGTATACCATCGGGACGCTGCATTTGCTGCATTTCAGCACCTCCCGGCAGTCCTCGCACTGTGCGACGGTCTGGTAGCCCCGGCGGTTCAAAAGCAGGATGGTCTGTTTTTCTTCCTCCAGGTTTTTTCGGATCGCATCTTCCAGTGCCAGGCTGATCTCCCGAGGGTTGCCCCCGGCCAGCTCTGCCCGCATATCCACCATCCGCACACGGGGCAGCGGATTGCCGCCATAACGCTGGGTCAGCCGCACCAACTGGATGCGCCCTTGCTGGGCTGCATAAAAAGTCTCGGTGCTGGGGGTAGCACTGGCCAGCAGCAGCAGCGCTCCGCTGGAGGCCGCCCGGCGGCGGGCCACCTCATGGGCCGAGTACCGGGGGGCGGACTCTGAGCGATAGGTGTGCTCCTGCTCCTCATCGATAATGATAAGGCCCAGATCTTCCAGCGGAGAAAACACTGCGCTGCGGGTCCCCACCACGATATCTGCACCGCCATCCTGGATCATCTGCCATTGCAGCAGCCGTTCGGTGTGGTTGAGCGCAGAATGCTGCACCGCCACCCGGCTGCCAAAGCGGGATTTCAGCCGCAGGATCATCTGAGGGGTAAGGCTGATCTCCGGCACCAGGACCAAAGCCCGGCGCCCCAGCTCCAGGCAGCGCTGGATCAGCTGGATAAACACCAGGGTCTTTCCGCTGCCGGTGACTCCATACAGCAGCGCCGCATGGGGGTCATGGTCCTCCAGAGAGGGGCGCAGCGCCTCATAAGCAAGCTGCTGCTCCGCCGTCAGCACCAGCGGCCGGTTCTGCAAAGGGATGTCCCCATACAGGTCCAAAGAGCGGTTGACCTTGCGGCACTCCAGCACGCCTTTGGCGCACAGGTTGTCCAGTACCGCCCGGCTCACGCCCCTCTCTTCCAGCTCTGTAAGGGTACGCTCGCCCCCGCTGAGCAGGGTCACCGCCGCCATCTGTTTGGCGGTAGGCTTAGGCTTTTGGGGCAGACTGCCGGTGAGACGGTAGGAATTTTCCGTATGGCGGACCAGCTGTTTTTGCAGCACCGGGGTCACACCGTCTGCCGCCACCGTAGGCTTATACTGCGCCCCATAGGGGATCACCGCCTTGACCGCCTCGTAATAGGTGCAGAAGGTGCGTTCCTTCAAAAAATGCACCAAAGCCAGCAGCTCCGGGGTCAAGCAGGCGGAAGCGGGTGCCACGTCAAACAGGCACTTGAGTTTTGCACTCTCCGGCTCCGCATCACAGGCCAGCACCACCCCCATCCGGGCGCGGCTGCCCCGGCCAAAGGGGACCAATACCATGCTGCCCAGCCGCACAGCATCCTGCTGCTCCGGCAAGACCGCATACGTATACAGTTTATCGAAATGAAAGGTCGCATTGCTGACCGCGACCCCCACCGTTTTGGGCATTTACTGCTCCTTGCTGTCCAGGCCAGCCAGGGTGCGCATCATGGCATACAGCCCGGCGGCACATTCATCCACGTCATGGTTCACCAGGTTCTGATCGAACTGGTCCTTCTGGGCCAGCTCGTTCATTGCCTCGTTCAGGCGGCGCTGCACGCTGGCCTCATCCTCGGTGCCGCGGCCGCGCAGGCGCTGCTCCAGCTCCTGAATGGAGGGCGGCAGCAGAAAAATGGTGTTGGCGCCAGGGTACAGCCGCTTGATGTTGGCCGCACCGTGTACGTCGATGACCAGCACCACCATGCGGCCCGCTTCCAGGTGACGGTTCACCTCGGAACGCAGGGTGCCATAGTAGTTCTGGTTATAGTAGTTGTGCTCCACGATCTGATCTTCCGCCAGCAGCTGACGGAACTTCTCCTGGGTGCAGTAGTAATAATCCACCCCTTCCTGCTCACCGGGACGGGGGGCGCGGGTGGTAGCGGAAACGGTCTTTGCGATCTCCGGATGTGCATCACGCAGCTTTTTTACGACACTGTCCTTGCCGACGCCGGACGGACCGGACACGACAAACAGAAATTTTTCATTCTCCATGGGATTCTTCCTCCTCTGATGGTCTGCCTTCGGGCTGGCCTGCTGCCCGGCTGGCCACCGTTTCCGGGGTCAGCGCCGACAGCACCACATGATCTGAGTCCATGACCAGAACGGCCCGGGTACTGCGCCCATAGGATGCATCGATCAGCATCCCACGCTCCCGCGCCTCCTTGACCAGGCGCTTGACTGGTGCGGAATCCGGGCTGACCACCGCCACCAAACGGGCGGCGCTGATCATATTGCCAAAACCGATATTGACAAGTTTCATCTTCTGCCTCCCGGCGGTATCACTCCAGGTTCTGGATCTGCTCCCGGATCTTTTCGATCTCGGCTTTCATATCCACCACGATACGGGTGATGTCCAGGTCCTGGCACTTAGAGCCAATGGTGTTGGTCTCCCGGTTCAGCTCCTGGGTAAGGAAATCCAGTTTACGGCCCACCGGCTCATCCAGAGACAGGATCTCCCGATACTGGGCAATGTGGCTGCGCAGACGAACGGTCTCCTCGTCCACAGCGGTCTTATCCGCAAAGATCGCCGCCTCGGTCAGCACCCGTGCATCATCCAGCTCCCGGTCCTCCAGAATGACACGGAGCTTCTCGTACAGGCGGGCGGTATAGTTTTCTACACGGCCAGCGCTCAGGCTCTCTACACGGCCCACGCACTGCTCCAGGAAGGCAAGGCGGCTCTCGATATCCGCCTTCATCTTCTCCCCTTCTGCTGCGCGCATCGCCACAAAGCGATCCAGCGCCTGGGCTGTAACGGCGGAAACATCCTCCCACAGCTGTTCCTCATCCACATCCGCATGATGGGTGGACAGCACCTCCGGAAAACGAGAAACGAGGCCCGCGCTGACATCGTTGCGCATCCCGAGCGTCTGGGACATCTGTTCCAGCGCCTGCTGATAGCTGCGGGCCAGTTCCAGATTGACTGCGACCACGGTATCTGCGGCGTCTACTTCCTGCATCGTGAGGGACAGCTCCACCTTTCCCCGGGAGATGCGCTGGTTCAGCTGCTTTTTCAGGCGGCTGTCCAGATAGTTGCAGGTGCGGGGAATCCGGGAGGAGTACTCAAAGTAACGGGAGTTTACGCTGCGCAGCTCCACCGTGATCTCACGGCCATTGCGCACCGCAGTGCCCCGGCCAAAACCGGTCATGCTCAAAATCATCTGCTGCACTCTTCTTCCTTATCGTTGGATTTTTTCAGTGTAGGTATCTGTTGCGGGCTTGACCGCCCATATTATGATACATACTCTTTTATTTTACTATGGCAGGGCGTGTTTTGCAAGCAAACAAGGCAAAAAACACAGGTCGCACACAAAGGCAGTCCCCCCAGATCCAGACCATTTTGACTATCTGCGGACAAAAAAGCCGCTTATCCCAGCCGAGCGCCCGCCCTCCCCTGTCCACCAGAGAAACACCCCTATTGGATACAAAATGCCCCCCGTGGAGATTCCACAGGGGGCACAAGATCAAACTATACCCTTAGACCGGGTGAGACTTATTGGCAAAGTCTGCATGGGCAGCATCCACACCCTGGAGCTTTGCATTGCGCTTATCGAAGAACTTGGGTGCGACCTGGGGGAACATTGCGTAGGTCAGCACGTCCTCCTCCTGGGTGGTCCACTTGGCAGCTTCTGCCTTCAGCTTATCCATCTCAGGTGCCAGCGTGTCTGCAAAACGGCAGGTGATGGGCTGCTCGTCGCCCAGGATCTTCTTGGTGAACTCCGGGCTGATGGGAGCGGGAGTACGGCCGTAGTCGCCATGGACCAGACCCTTGAACTCCTTGGTAACCATCTTGTAGCGCTCGCCCAGGATCACGTTGAACACAGCCTGGGTGCCCACGATCTGGCTGGTGGGGGTGACCAGCGGCGGATAGCCGGCATCCTCACGGACACGGGGGATCTCGGCCAGCACTTCGTCCAGCTTATCCTCCTTGCCTGCGTCCTTAAGCTGCTTGAGCATGTTGGAGAACATGCCGCCGGGCACCTGGTACAGCAGGGTGTTGGCGTCCACGCCCAGAGACTTGGGGCTGATCTGGCCATTGGCAATGTACTTTTCACGCAGCTTTGCAAAGTATGCACGCACCACGTTCAGCTGGTTCAGATCCAGGCCGGTGTCGTAATCGGTGCCCTGCAGAGCAGCCACCAGGCTCTCGGTGGGCATATGGCTGGTGCCCAGGCTCAGGGGGCTCATAGCAGTATCAATGATATCTGCACCTGCCTCGATGCCCTTCAGGATGGACATGGAGGCCAGACCGGCGGTGTAGTGGCTGTGGATATCCACAGGGATGGAGACGGTCTCCTTCAGCTTCTTCACCAGCTCATAGCAGGTGTAGGGGGTCAGCAGGCCAGCCATATCCTTGATGCAGATGGAGTTTGCACCCATCTCCTCCAGGGTCTTGGCGTAGGAAGCGAAGTAGTCGTTGTTATGCACCGGGCTCAGGGTGTAGCTGATGCAGCCCTGGACATGAGCGCCCTCCTTGTTGGCAGCCTTGATGGCGGTCTGGAGGTTGCGGGCGTCGTTCAGTGCGTCAAAGATACGGATCACATCGATGCCGTTGGCGACAGACTTCTGCACAAAGTACTCCACCGCGTCATCTGCGTAGGGGCGGTAGCCCAGCATGTTCTGACCACGGAACAGCATCTGCAGCTTCTGGTGGGGCAGCTCCTTGCGCAGCACGCGCAGGCGGTCCCAGGGGTCCTCATCCAAAAAGCGGATGCAGCTATCGAAAGTAGCGCCGCCCCAGCACTCCACAGAGAAGTAGTTGATCTTGTCCATCTCAGGCAGGATCGGGCGCATCTCATCCAGGGTCATGCGGGTGGCCAGCAGAGACTGGTGGGCATCGCGCAGGACCACCTCGGTCACTTTGATCGGCTTTTTCGCCATGATTGTCACCTCTCTCTTAGTTCATGGAGACCAGCACGTCGCCGGAGTTGACCGTGTCGCCCTTGTTGACGTTGACGGATGCAACAGTGCCGTCCTGAGGAGCCAGGATCTCGTTCTCCATCTTCATGGCCTCCAGGATCACCAGCACGTCGCCCGCCTTAACGGAAGCGCCCGCTGCCACCTTGACATCCAGGATGTTGCCGGGCATGGGAGCCTTGACCGAGACAGCGCCGGCAGCAGCAGGAGCAGCCGGGGCCTTGGGTGCAGCAGGAGCGGCCGGAGCCGGAGCAGCCGGAGCGGCAGGAGCAGCGGCCGGGGCGGCAGCCACGGGGGCAGCACCTGCTGCAGTCTCCTCCACGGAGACGCTGTAAGCAACGCCATTGACGGTAATGTTATAGTACTTCATCGAAGAACCCTCCTGAATCAGATCATCAGATGTAATCGTATACGGTCAAAATTACAGCGCCATGTTGCCGTGCTTCTTGGGCAGACGGGAGGCGCGCTTGTTGCTGAGGATCTCCAGTGCGGCTACGACACTGGCCCGGGCACCAGCGGCGTCGCAGGTCAGATCGGCTGCACCGGCAGCCACGGCGGCGGCAGCGCTGCACTGCTGGGCAGTGTACTCGGCAGCCTTCGCGTTGGTTGCGGCGATGATATTATCGGATGCGTCGATCTCGTCCTTATACAGGACAGAGACCGCTGCGCTGGGCTCCAGCGGGCTGACCAGGCAGCCCTCCACAGCAATGCGCAGGTCGGCGCAGGCCAGAGCGGTGTAGACCGGGCCCACAGCCTTGCCAGCCAGCAGGCAGATCTTGGCGGTGGTAGCGTCGGCATATGTAGCAGCCAGACGGGCAGCCTCGCGGATGCCGCCGGCAATGTCCTCGGAGCAGCTGGGTGCAAAGCCCTCAGCGTCCACAATGGTCAGCACCGGCACATTGAAGGCGTCGCACAGGCGGACAAAGCGGGAAGCCTTGGACACGCAGTTGTGGCACAGCTGGCCGCTGACGGCCACCACGCCCACAGCGCTGCCGCCGATGGTAGCAAAAGCGGTGTACACAGCCTTGCCAAAACCAGCATACAGCTCCACGGTGCTGTCCTTATCCACCACAGCTGCAACCGCCTTAGCGGGAGCAGTACCAGCAGCCAGCACGGTGGAGGGCTGCTCGAACTCGAACACAGCGGGACCGGTCAGGTTGTTGGCGGGCAGCAGACCCACGATGTGGGCAGCCGTCTCCGCAGCAGCCTCGGCATCCTCTGCCAGGACAGAGGCCACGCCTGCCTTAGCGGCAGCCTCGGCGGTGCCAGCGGCAGCAGCCTTATCGCCCTTTGCGGCAGAGGTGAACGGCGGGGTGAAGAACAGCTCTGCGTCCTTTGCCACCACGCACACATCGGCGCTGGCAGCGTTCAGCGCACTGGTGCCGCCGCAAACGCCCAGCACCACTGCCACCTGCGGCACAACACCGGACACCTTTGCGATGGCAGCGTTCAGCTTGGAACCCGCAGTCAGCACATCCAGACCCTCGGCCAGCTTTGCGCCCACCGAGTCATAGAAGGTGACCACCGGGCAGCCAGTCTGTGCAGCCAGCTCCAGCACCTTGATGTTGCGTTCAACGTCCTTGACGGCGACGGCCTCGCCGTTCTGGTACACGGCATAAGCCTGCTGGCCTGCCGCATAGCCGCTGGCCGCGCTCACTGCGCCGTCCGCAAACAGCGTGGTGTACTGGCCGTCGTCAAAAAACTTGGCGAGAATTGCTCCTTTGTTGCTCTTTGAAGCCATGGTAAGACCTCCTGCTTGTCTAAAAAGCTTTCAAAATTGTCTCTATTATACTATGTTCTCCCTGGTTTCACAAGTACTATTCGACCATCTGCACCGACAAAACGTGCAGGCAGTCACTTCTTCTTATGGGTGCGGCGCACCGAGCCGCCTGCTGCCTGGGCAGCGCTGCGGGTCTGGGCACGGCCCTTTGCAGCGGCAGCCCGCAGACCGGATACCTCCTGCTTGGTCAGCTCCCGGTACTTGCCCGGAGCCAGCATCCCCAGCTTGACCACGCCTTCGGCGTTGCGCTTCAGGCGCACCACTTCCAGACCCACAGCCTCACACATACGGCGGATCTCACGGTTTTTGCCCTCTTTCAGGGTCATTTCCATCACGGTACGGCCCGGCTCGTCCGACACCACATTGATGGCGCAGGGCAGGGTCTTGGTCCCATCATCCAGCACCACACCGGCGCTCAGACGCAGGATCTGGTCCTCATCTGCATGGGGCTGCACCGTGACCCGGTACAGCTTGGAAATGCCGCCGGACGGATGGGTGACCGCCTGGGCAAATGCGCCGTCGTTGGTCATCAGCAAAAGGCCCTCGCTGTCCTTATCCAGGCGGCCCACCGGGTAGAGCCGGGCGGGGATATCCGACACCAGGTCCATCACCGTTTTACGGCCCAGCTCATCGCTGGCAGTGGTGACATAGCCACGAGGCTTATACAGTGCCAGGTAATAGAGCTTCTGCTCCTTTTGGATATAGATGCGCTCATCGTCCACGTGCAGGATATCCCGGTTGGGGTCCATCTTGTCCCCCACTTTTACCGGGTGGCCATTGACCTTGACCCGCCCTTCGGCAATGATCTGCTCTGCTGCCCGGCGGGAGCACAGCCCCTGCTCGCTCATGATCTTCTGGATACGTTCTTCTGCCATAAAATCTCTCTCCTTTGTGCGCCTCCCGGCGCTCAAACCCCTGGTGCAAGGACCCGGGGTGCAAAATCAGTTCGTCTGTGCTGCCGGGGGCGTCTGCTCCGGCTGCTGCGGAGCAGCCTTGCCCTCTGCGGGGGCAGCCTCCTCCTTTTTGACCGTTGCCAGGATCTTATCCACCAGCTCCGGCAGCATGGTCAGTGCCCGGTCCACCGAGTTGGACGCATTGGACAGCTGGATGGTACGCACGCAGCCATCCTTGACCACCAGAAATGCCACCGGCTGGATGTTGACTCCTGCGCCGGAACCGCCGCCGAACAGCTCCCGGTTGGCGGCGTTCTTGCCGTCAAAGTCCGTGCCGCCGGAAGCGAACCCAAAAGACACTTTGGACACCGGCAGGATCGTGGTGCCATCGGGGGTAGTGATCGCCTTGCCAATGATCGTATTGGAGTCCACCATCTGATGGATCTTGTCCATCGTAACGTCCATCAAACCTTGAATGGGATGCTCAGCCATAACAATCGGCCTCCTTTGATTCTCTGTTTTTCTCTGTGTGGAAAACCCGCCCCGTCAAAAACAGAGCGGAGAAAACAGCCTGCTCACTGGATATTGTACCATAGTTCAGAGGAAAACGTCCAGCACTTTTTCCCTCCACATCTCCATCAGCACCTGCACTGTGGTGATCACGATAAACAGAGCCTGGGCAGATACCCGGAACGACACGTGGTCCTGCACGGACGGCTCCGGCCCGCCAAAATCCGGCAGGATGCGAAACCGGTCAAATTGCAGGTAAAAGGTCCGGTCCAGCACGCCCAGCACCGGGTAAAGCCAGGCATTCAGGCGGCCATAGCTGCGGGCTGCCTCTGCGGGGTCCTCTCCGCGGACGCCCAGACAGACATCGATCTTTGTAAAACGCAGCGCCCCAAGCACAGCCCCCATGATCCGCCCGCAGCCCCGTGCCAGGGTGCAGACCACTTGCAGGGTCAGCTTTGCCTTTTGCTTTGGGGGGGTGGGTTCTTTTGGCTTAGCAGGCGCAGTTTTTTTGGCGGCACGCTCTTTGCGCTTGGCCCGCCAGGCCGCGAACCGGGCTTTCAGCTTCCCGCGCCAGCCGGTGGGCGGTGTCTGCGGAGCGGCAGGCTCCGGCTTTGGGTACTGGAACACCGGAAAGGTCAGCCCCATTGCTCCCGCCCGGACCGTAAGGGTCTCCCCCTCCCAGCAGACATCGGCACAGAAAGGGCAGAGCAGCAAAAACACGCCGACCGCCAACACAAGCAGCACCAGGATCAGCAGCAACTTGCCCAAAAACAGCAGCACCGTGCCCAGTACAGCCAAAAATGCGCTCATGGTCTTCCCTCCTCTTCCTGTGGGTGCACGGGGGGCAGCTCTGCCAGGCTGGAAAGCCCAAAGGTGCGCAGGAATACATCGGTGGTCCGAAAACTGACCGGCCGGCCCGGCAGATCCAGACGGCCTGCCTCCTCGATCAGCCCCTTATCCAGCAGACTGGCCACACTGGAGGAGGAGTCCACCCCCCGCACCTGTTCAATGAACGCACGGGAGACCGGCTGATTGTAAGCGATCACGGTCAGCGTCTCCATCGCAGCCGGTCCCAGGGGCACCGCCTTGCGGGTGTCCAGCACCCGGCGCACCCACACAGCCTGCTGATTTTTAGAAGCCAGCTGCCAGCGGTCTTCCAACTGCAAAAGACACAGTCCGCAGGACGGGCGGAGATAGCTGGCCTGCAGCTTCTCCAGTCCGGCTTCCACCGCTGCCTGGGGCTGACCCAGCGCCTGGGCCAGCTTGTCCGCCCCAATGGGTTCCCCGCAGGCAAAAAGCATGGCCTCTAAAGCGGCACTCAATTCAGTCTGGTTCATTCTCTCTCCCCTTTTCTGGTTTTGCCAGCCGGCCCCGGCGCAGCGTTACCGCTCCGCCGTCATCCAGCTGCACCCGGCCGCCCCGCACCAGCTCCAGCAGCGCCAGAAAGGTGGCGATGTTGGCACTGCGGGATTGCCGGGGCGTGAACAGCTGCCCCAGCCGGGCAGCCCCGCCCCCCACCAGCCGACGCAGGATATGGACCACCCGGCTGACCACCGAGACCTGCGGCGCTGCCACCACCGGCTCGAATTGCTGCGGTGTGGGCTGCGCCGGACGAACGACCGCCCGGCCGTTCAGGGCCTGCCAGCTATCCACCAGCATCTGCGCCGGATGATGCAGCGCATAGGTATCGTCCCACTCCAGCACCAGGGGCTGCCGCACAAAAAGCGCCGTTTGTTCCGCCCGTTGGCGCAGGTTTTCAGCCAGACGCCGGCACTGGTCGTATTCCACCAGCTGACCGGTCAGCTCCTCCTTCATCCGCTCTCCTTCTTCGCTGCGGGGCAGCAGCAGAAAGCTCTTCATCTCCACCAGCCGGGCGGCCATCTCGATGAATGCACTGGCCACCTCCGGCCCGGCCTGACGCGCCGCATCCACCGTTTGGGTGTACTGGTCGATCAGAGTCAGGATCGGGATGTTGTGCAGATCCATCTTATGCTTGGACACCAGCGCCAGCAGCAACTCCAGCGGGCCGTCAAAGTCCTCCAGATGGAAGGTGATCTCCCCGTTCAAGTCAGATCACCGCCCCGATGCTGGCATAATAGATGGAGTAGGCGATGCGGTCGATATAGCTTGTCCCGGCGCTCAGCAGGTCCCACACCATATTGTTCAGGTAATACAGCGGCGTATCCAAAAAGCCGCTCCACACAGCGGCCAGCATCACCACCAGGATCACCCGCTCATAGCGCATCAGGCCAAAATAGATCCGCTGCGGCAATGCCACCAACAGGATGCGGCTGCCGTCCAGCGGCGGCACCGGCAGCAGGTTGAACACAGCCAGGCCCACGTTCATGGAGACCATATACTTCAAAAACATTGCAACCAGCATCGTGCCCTGGTTGGCCGGTGCCCAATAATACATCAGCTTCCAGCCTACCATAGCCAGATACGCCAGCAGCAGGTTCGCCACCGGGCCTGCCAGCGCCGTCAGCGCCATGCCCACCTTGGGGTTTTTGAAGTTCCGGGGATCGGTGGAGACGGGCTTTGCCCAGCCCACCCCTGCAAACACCATGCACAGGGTGCCCAGCAGGTCAAAGTGGGCAAAGGGGTTCAGGGACAGGCGCCCCTCCCGCTTTGCGGTATCGTCGCCCAGCAGCCAGCTGGCCAGCGCGTGGCCCGCCTCATGGAAAGGAATGGCCACCAGGGTGACCAGAGCCCGGATCAAATAGTAAATGCCTTGTGCGGTCATGTCATTCTCCTTTGCACATCCTGTCCGCCAGCAGACCCAGCGGCTGCTGCGGTATTGAAACATCTTCTATAATACTATTTTTGGGCCGGACAAACAAGCGTTTTGACCCGAAAGCAAAAAAGCCGACGCAAATTTGAAAAAACACTTGCATTTCCTACGGGAATCTGGTAGAATAGTCAAGCTGATTATTTTGAATTCTTCAACTTCATTGCTAGGAGGTGCAAATACCATGGCAAAGTGTGAATGCTGCGGCAAGGGCGTGGCCTTTGGCATTAAGGTCTCCCACTCCCACCGTCGTTCCAACCGTACCTGGAAGCCGAACGTCCGCCGTGTCAAGGCGGTCGTGGAGGGCTCTCCCAAGTATATCTATGCATGCTCTCGCTGCCTGCGCGCTGGCAAAGTCACCCGCGCTGTCTGATCTTTTGCATGTTGCCGGTCACTTTGTCGAGTGACCGGCTTTTTGTTTTACCGGGCTTTGTGTCTGCATCTGCGCCCGGTCTATGAAAGGAGGCTTTCCCCCATGGTTTTGCCCAAGGACCCCGTCATGCTGCTGAGCGTGCTGAACCTGAAGCTGCGGGACTATTACCCCACCCTGGCCGCCCTGTGCGAGGACCTGGAAGCGGACGAAGCGCAGCTGTGCAGCACGCTGGCCGCCATCGGCTATGTGTACGACCCGCAGCGCAACCAGTTCGTGTGATCCGCTGAAACAGAAAGGGAGAGGATACCAATGATCGAAGGCACATATTACAAGGAGTGGAGCCCCACCCTGGGCCGGGATATGGAGTTCAAGGTGTTTGGGCACAGCGGCTGCCCTGTGCTGGCATTGCCCGGCCGCGGCGGACGCTTTTATGATTGGGAAGATCAGGGCCTGGTGGCGGCCTGCGCTCCCCTGCTGCATGCAGGCAAGATGCAGCTGTTCTGCGCGGACGGCCTGGACGGCGAGGGTCTGCTGGATGCAGACCTGCCTCTGCGCCGCCGGGCTGAGATGCAGGAGGAATATTTCTGCTACCTGACCCGGGAGCTGGCTCCCCGCATCCTGGAGCTGAACGCCGCTGGCGGCAAGACCCCCAAAACCTCCCTTTGGTGTGCCGGTGTGGACATCGGCGCTTACCAAGCAGTAAACTGCCGTCTGCGCCGCCCCGCCCTGTTTACCGGTGCGGTGGGGCTGTCCGGCCTGTACGACCTGCATCGTTTTGCGCAGGGGCAGGAGATCGCCCGGGATGACCTTTGGCTGCGCAACAGTCCCACGGAATATCTGCACAAAGACGGCCTGACGGACAAGACCCTTCTGGCACAGGCAAAGCCGGATCAGCTGACCCTTTGCGCCGGACAAGGCCCCTATGAGCAGGATGCTCTGGCCGACACCCAGGCGCTGGCGCAGCTGCTGCAGGCGCAGGGACTGCCGGTGCATCTGGAAGTCTGGGGCTACGATGTAGCCCACGATTGGTACTGGTGGGGACGGCAGTGGAACCTGTTTGCCGAGCGTCTGTTCGGCCAGCAGGGCAAGGAGGAGTAACGCTATGCCCAAGTTTATGATTGGCGCACGCGGCCATGATTTTGGCCGCCAGACCCCGGAACAGCTGTTCCAGGCCATCGGGGAGGCAGGCTTTGCCTGCACCCAGCTGGCGTATACCAAGGCCATCCAGGGCGTATCCAGCTACGGGGACGTGACCCCTGCCCTGGTAGCCGAGACCCAGGACGCCATCCAGAAAAGCGGCGTACAAGCTGCGGTCTACGGAACCTATGTAGAGCTGTCCTATGCAGACGAGGAGCGCCGCAGAGCCGAGACCGCCAAGGTACTGGGACAGATCCGCAATGCAAAGCTCCTGGGCAGCGTCTGCATGGGCAGCGAGACCACCAGCATGAGCAAGCAGCCCGGTGTCACCCGGCGGGAAGCTCAGGAAGCGCTGCTGCGCAGCCTGGCAGAGATCCTGCCCGCCTGCGAGGAGCAGGGCGTATTGTTTGGCGTGGAATGTGTTTACCACCATGCTATGAACACCCCAGAGGCGGTCAAGATGGTACTGGACACCATGGCCAGCCCCAATCTGCGGGTGATCTTTGACCTGGCCAACTATATCGGCGCCGAGGATGCCAGCCTGGACGCACAGCGCCGGATCTGGGATAAAGCCGCCAACTGGTACGGCGACAAGATCGCTGCGGTCCATTTTAAGGGCCAGGCGTTCCGGCCGGACGGCAGCCACTATTCCACCAGCCTGGAGGACTCGGTCATCGACTACGCCGGCGGCTTTGCCATGCTGCGTCAGCTGCCGCAGGACAGTCTGCCTGTGCTGCGGGAGGAAGCGGTCCCCGCCCGTGCTGCCAGCGACATCGCCTTTATCCGCAGCTTCTGCGGCTGATCTTTCCTCTATATATTTCTGCCGCTGTACGGCCCTTGACCGGCTGTACAGCGGCTTTTTTATTTTTTGCGCAGCGTTTTCACAGTATTTTCACAACCGCAGCAGGCATTGCTGCTTGTTTTACGGGACAAACCATGGTAGAATCAGCTTGCAGATATACCCCCATAGGGTATATAGCTTTTCCCGCACCGACCACCTGCAAAGGAGAACTGCCGGAGCCGGAAAGTGCCCGCCGCCGTTCTCTCAGGAAAGGAGTTTTCTATGTTATCCGATCATCCGCAGTGCTCCCCCGCCCCCCAGGAAGAAGCAGCGTGCTGCTGCCGCCACCGCAAACGCACCCCCGAGGAGACCAAAAAGCTTTCCAACCGGCTGAGCCGGATCGAAGGACAGGTCCGGGGCATCCGGGGCATGATCGAGCGGGATGCCTACTGCCCGGATATCCTGATCCAGGTCGCCGCAGCCAGCTCTGCCCTGAACAGCCTGACCCGGGAGCTGTTGGACCAGCACATCCGGGTATGTGTTGCAGAGGACCTGCGCCAGGGCAAAGAGGACAAAGTGGACGAGCTGCTGGATGTTTTGCAGCGCCTGATGCGCTGAATCGTTTGACCAGACCAAGGAGGAAGGATGGAACAATACAATGTTACCGGCATGAGCTGTGCGGCTTGCTCTGCCCGGGTAGAAAAAGCCGTAAAAAGCGTGCCAGGGGTCACCAGCTGTTCGGTCAGCTTGCTGACCAATTCCATGGGAGTGGAGGGCACTGCCAGCGAGGCAGAGATCCTGCAGGCGGTGGAGAATGCCGGTTACGGCGCCAGCCCGAAAAACGCCGCCTCCCCTGCCGCCCCCAGCGCCCAGCTGGATGCCCTGGCTGACCACGAGACCCCGCAGCTGCGCCGGAGACTGATCGCCTCTTTGGGCTTTTTGCTGGTGCTGATGTACTTTTCTATGGGGCATATGATGTGGGGCTGGCCTGTGCCCGCCTGGTTTGAGGGCAACCACATCGCCATGGGGCTGGTGCAGCTTTTGCTGTCCGGCGCTGTTATGGTCATCAACCAAAAGTTTTTTATCAACGGCTTTAAGGGGCTGCTCCACGGCGCACCCAACATGGACACTTTGGTCGCCCTTGGTTCCGCCGCCAGCTTTGGATGGAGCACCTACGCCCTGTTCCAGATGACCAGCGCGCAGCTCCACGGCGATATGGCTTTGGTGGAACACTACATGATGGAGTTCTACTTTGAGTCTGCCGCCATGATCCTGACCCTGATCACGGTGGGCAAAATGCTGGAAGCACGCTCCAAGGGCAAGACCACCGATGCACTGAAAAGCCTGATGAAACTGGCCCCCCAGACGGCCACTCTGGTGCGGGATGGCGCCGAAGTGACCGTCCCCATTGCAGAGGTGCGCAAAGGCGATCTCTTTGTTGTGCGCCCCGGCGAAAACATCCCTGTGGACGGCATCGTGCTGGAGGGCGAAAGCGCTGTGAACGAGAGCGCTCTGACCGGCGAAAGCATCCCCGTGGACAAAGCCGCCGGAGACCGGGTCTCGGCAGCCACGGCGAACCAATCCGGCTTTTTGAAGTGCGAGGCCACCCGTGTGGGTGAGGATACCACCCTGGCACAGATCATCCGCATGGTAAGCGATGCCGCTGCCACCAAAGCCCCCATCGCCCAGATCGCAGACAAGGTCTCCGGCGTCTTTGTCCCGGCTGTGATCACCATTGCCGCCGTCACCACCGTGGTTTGGCTGCTGCTGGGCCGGGAGGCCGGGTTTGCCCTGGCCCGCGGCATCTCGGTGCTGGTCATCAGCTGTCCGTGTGCTCTGGGTCTGGCCACGCCGGTGGCGATCATGGTGGGCAACGGGCAGGGTGCAAAAAACGGCATCCTGTTCAAGACCGCTGCCTCGCTGGAAGCTGCAGGCCGCACCCAGATCGTGGCGCTGGATAAGACCGGCACCATCACCCAGGGACAGCCCCGGGTCACCGACCTGCTGCCCGCCGAAGGTGTGACCGAGACCGAGCTGCTGAACCTGGCCGCTGCGCTGGAGCGCAAAAGCGAGCATCCGCTGGCAAAGGCCATCCTGGACTATGCCCAGCAGCAACAGATGAGCCCGCCGGAGGTGGAGAGCTTTACCGCTCTGCCCGGCAACGGCCTGACCGCCAAGCTGGGCGGGACCGAGCTGTTTGGCGGAAGTGCGGCTTTTGCCAAGACAAAAGCGCCGCTGTCCCCTGCTTTGGAGCAGGCAGCACAGCGCCTGGCTGAAGAGGGCAAGACCCCGCTGTTCTTTGGCGGAGCCGGACGGCTGATGGG
Organism: uncultured Faecalibacterium sp.; assembly: GCA_900540455.1. Lineage (GTDB taxonomy): Bacteria > Bacillota > Clostridia > Oscillospirales > Ruminococcaceae > Faecalibacterium. Next base: position 28,867 of record UQGD01000003.1, on the reverse strand, counting down.
TCTGGTGGCGGTTGCAGACACCTTAAAGGAGGACAGCCCCCAGGCGATCCGGCAGCTGCGGGAGATGGGCATCCGTGTCGTGATGCTGACCGGCGACAACCAGCGCACAGCCAACGCCATCGGACGTGCCGCCGGGGTGGATGAGGTCATCGCCGGGGTGCTGCCGGACGGCAAAGAGGCCGTGATCCGCCGTTTGCAGGCCGAAGGCAAGGTGGCCATGGTGGGCGACGGCATCAACGATGCTCCGGCGCTGACCCGGGCAGACACCGGCATTGCCATTGGCGCTGGGGCGGATGTGGCGCTGGATGCCGCCGATGTCGTCCTGATGAACTCCCGCCTGTCCGACGTGCCCGCCGCCATCCGGCTGAGCCGGGCCACCCTGCGCAACATCCACGAAAATCTTTTCTGGGCCTTTTTCTACAACGTGATCGGCATCCCGCTGGCAGCCGGCGTCTTTATCCCCTTTGGGCTGACGCTGAACCCCATGTTTGGCGCAGCTGCCATGAGCCTGTCCAGTTTTTGTGTTGTCAGCAATGCGCTGCGGCTGAACTGGGTGGACCCCCACGACCCCAAAAAGGACCACAAATATCTCCCCCGCTCTGCTGAACGTGTCGTTCAGCCCGACGCCACCGAACCACCGGCAGCCCCTGCTCCGGCAGAGACTGCCCCCATTTCCACTTCAAAGGAGGAACCCATTATGAAAAAGACCATGAAGATCGAAGGCATGATGTGCGGCCACTGTGAGGCCCGTGTCAAAAAAGCACTGGAAGCTCTGCCGGAGGTAGAGCTGGCTGAGGTGAGCCACACCGCAGGCACTGCTGTGGTGACTCTGCGCAGCGACCTTGCCGACGAGGCTCTGAAGCAGGCTGTGGAAGCACAGGATTACCCGGTGCTCTCCATCCAGGACGCTGAGTAACAGCTTTTATCTGCAAAATGCCCCGCACCCAATGCCTTGCAAAAGGCGCAGGTGCGGGGCATTTTGCTGCCGGCGTTTACTGGACATAGAATAAGACACGGGTGATATACTCCCGCTCATCTCCGGTAGAAAGGTAATCATTCAGGGCAAATTCGTAGGAATCGGACTGGATGTGAAGGTCGTTTTTTGCGCAGTAGTCCAGGATGCGCTCGTATGCTTTGCCAATGGAAAGATAATCCCCCACATGGTAGGTGCATACGCACCGCCCCGCCGGAAGCTCCCGGATCTCCGGCACGGCGGGGATCTTTTTTTCAATGGGGAGAAATGCATACTCGGCCTCGGTATACCGGCCCGCACAGATACGGTCATAGGGGACCACGGCGCCGCTTTGGAAATAGACCGGGAGCTTCTCCTTAAAAGCACGAACAAAGCACTGTTTTGTAGCCAGGCTGACATCCTCCAGCGTATGCGGCTGCGGTACCGGCTGGAGCAGGATATACTGCCGCTCGATCTGCTCCAGCGTCACCTTTTCCCCCTCGTGCTGTGCACAGAGGCAGGATTCCATCTGGGTGCACCGTTGTTTGACCCGGCTCTTGAGCATCTGCAGCTCCTCGATGCGGCGATTGATGACCACCAGCTGCTTTTGGAGCGCTGCAATGGACCGCTCCATGGTGTAATGTTTCATGTGTTCTTTGATCTCGTCCAGGGAGAAACCGATCTTTTTCAGGATCAGGATGGTGTCCAGATAATCCAGCTGTGCAGGGCTGTAATAACGGTAGCCGTTGCTGGGGTCGGTATAGGCTGGGCAGAACAGCCCGATCTTATCATAGTAGATCAGTGTTTGCCGGGAAATATTTTGATGTTTGGATAGCTCCCCAATGGTGAAGCAGCTGTTCATAAGATCCCCCTTGACATTATAGTTGCTATATAGTTTATGATATAACACAGACCGATATTTTACAAGGAGGAACTTTTCATGAAAGCCCGTATTTCTGCTCTGTGGAGCAGGCTGACCGACGGTATAACGGCCAGGAAGATCTTTTATATTATCCTGGGTGCCATGATCTGCTCGTTTGGCATCCACAACATCCACCAGCGCACCAACATCACCGAGGGGGGCGTGATCGGCATGATGCTGCTCATCGATCACTGGCTGCACCTCTCCCCCGCCTATATCACCCCTGTGCTGGATGCATCCTGCTATCTGCTGGCCTTTAAGATCCTGGGCGGCAATTTTATCAAAATGTCGCTGATCTCCACCTCCTGCATCTCGCTGTTTTATAAACTGTGGGAGCAGTTCCCCCCCATGCTGCCGGACCTGTCCGGACACCCTCTGATCGCTGCGGTCCTTGGCGGTCTGTTTGTGGGCGTGGGCGTCGGCTTGATCGTGCGGCAGGGCGGCTCCAGCGGCGGAGACGATGCCCTGGCGCTGGTGATCTCTCATCTGACCCACTGGCGGCTGTCCCGCTCGTATCTGTTTACCGACCTGACGGTGCTGGCTTTGTCCCTCAGCTATATCCCCGTCCGCCGGATCGTGTTTTCCCTGGTCACGGTGACCATCTCGTCCTACCTGATCGACTGGATCAAGGACTATAAGGCTGCGCCATCCGCTACGCCCCAGACATGACCCGATCCTTCCTGCCTTTTATGCATTGACCGCAAAGATCCCCCGCCGATCCATCGACCGGCGGGGGATCTTTTGTCCGTCTGCTCCTATACAGGCTTTCGGGGGTTTATGAAGTGCGGAGGCTCAGTCCTTTTCTTCCAGACAGCTCGGACGATCCGGACACACCACAAAGCTGACTGCTGCCAACCGCTCAAGCAGTGCGTCCGCATCGTGTTCCAGTTTATACTCCATCTCCTCCCGGTAGAGCGGGAGGACCTGATAGAAATTGACCTCCTCGCCGCCGGGCAGGATGCAGACTTCGCCGCAGGTATCAAGATCCATATCCTGGGGGCCGGTCAGGATCGCAGCGCAGAGTTCTGTATCCTCCGCAAACGGCGACTGTTTTTCCATCGTGTGACCAAAACCCAGCCAGGTATCGTTGGAAATGGGCAGGCGGGCCAACACTTTCAGCAGACCTACCGGCCAATACCACCGCTGCTCCTGCATGGAGTCCTTATCCAGTTTCCAGTCCGGCGGCAGAGCGATGGCCAGCTCTGCCCGCTCCAGCTTGTATTCCGCCAGCTCCTTTGGCACATTCATCCGGTGAGCGCCCATGCCCATGGTTACCAGCGTGTAATAGTTCCGCCGCTCTGAAGGCGGAACCACGCAGATATCCACATGGATATCCGGAGAGTCCAGCTCGTGGAGCACCTGATCAAAGGCGCCGAAGGTGCTTTGAATATGCTGCTCTATTGCAGACATCTCATCCTCCGAATAAACCTCCGGCTCGCTGTTTTTTCTTGAGGACCAGAAGGCATCCGCCTTCGTGCCGTCCGGGTTCAGGAAAATCTGAAAATACTGATCGTCTCCCGGCTGTTGATAGACAAGACCAATGCGGCGGGTCTGGTCCACAAACACACCTGTTAGAATGCCCTCTGGTTCTCCTTCAGGGGTGTGGGTCAGCCATTCACCGCTGTCCAGCCGTTCCTTGAGCTGCCGCAGCCAGTCGGCTCCCATCTTGGAGAGTCCAGCTTCATTCATACGGAAGGAAAGCTCCACAAGATGTTCCTCCACCGGGTATTGGAATTCACAGCAGGGGGAGTTTTTCTCATAGTTATACCGCTCTGGGTGGAACAGTTCATAAAATTCGGCAAGTCCCGCTTCGTCCACCCGAATGCAGGCTATGGCGCATTGTTTATCATCCGCATTCTCGTCCAGTCCCCGCTGGAGCGTTTGGTCAGCATCGGGATTGATCCAATGATATTCCATCTGTTCCAGGGTGGCTCCGGCTTTGATCTCTTTTTTTAAGGTCAGGAACTCATAATCTCCCGGTTCCAGTTTTAATCCTTGCTTGACGGCATCCAGCGCACCGGATTTATCGCCAAAATGCGCCCGCAGCTTGCCCAGATGGAGCCAGATCCAGGGGTAGTCCGGCTCCTCTTTTGCACCCCGCTCCGCATATTCCAGTGCTTCTTCCAACCTGCCGCAATACATCAACGCCACAGAATACCGGTAGTACCAGGTAGCGCAGCCCGTGGCGTTTTTCTCCGAATCCTTCATCCATTCCGCAGCGCGGTAGTAGTGGATGTAATCGTCCAGGTTAAGGCAGGCAAAGGCATACCAGAGGGCAATCTGCAAATCCTGGTGAGCCTGTTTTTCGCTGAATCGTCCTTCTTCTACGCCATTTTGGATAAAATCCTGTAACCAGCCGAGCATTTTTCCAAAGTAACCGGAAACCCCTTCATCAAAAGCCGCCAGGGTCTCGATATCCTCTGCCGAGAGCAGGGATCCGGTCTCCGGATGAATGTCCGGCTCTATTTCCTTCTCCCACAGGCGGACCGTTCCCACATCTCTGCGGAAGGTATGGAATCCCCCCTGGTCTATCTGGGAGTCCTCAAAGAAATCTCTGGCAGCATCCAGCACAGCGGGCAGATCCCAGGCGAGGAAGTCCAGATACCCAAAATACAGGCCAGTGGCCCCGCCCAGGAAGGTCACCGCCTCTGCTCCGGCCTTTTCCAGGATGGCATCCCGCAGATCATCCCGGAATTGCAGGATCTGTTCTGCCCGGTCCTCCCCCGCAAAACCGTCCACCGGATAGCACAGAAACCCGGCGGCAATGCCGTCCCGATGATACTCGTCCACCGTATCTGCACGGGCTGTCAGGTAGTCGTTGATGAGCACCGGCAGCCGGCAGCTCCCGGTATAGACATCCAGCCGCCAATCCGCATCCGGGTCTTGTACCGGTTCCAGTTCATAGGCACGATAGCTGTTTTCCAGGTAGTCGCTGCCATCCCGCCAGAGAGAAAGTCCCATGCTTTGCAGCAGCTCCGGCAGTTCAGAAAGCAGCTTGGCCGGTTCGTCTTTCGGTTGAGCATAAACATCAAACCCAGCAACAAAGGCGATAGCGGAAACTTCTCCGATGGTTTGATCCACCAGCATAGAGAGTGCCCACCAGACCTTGTCTGCATCCTCTTTCAAAAGGGGCGTCAGCTTTTCACAGTAAAGGACCAGACTTACCTGATGATCTTCTGTTTCCTCTGCCCACATCTGCACATCCTCAGCCCGAACTTCGATCTCTCCAGCCCGCAGCTCGAACCCCTCACAGGGCTGGCGACCTACCCAGATATTCCAATGCTCAAGCACCGATTCTGGGGCCTGCCGCTGGAAGTACACCAACGGGAACAGGCGGGAGCGAAGCCCCTCTGGACTGAGGATCAATTCATGCTTTTCGCCATTGAAGCCCAGCTCGAAGGAAGTATCACGCAGGGCCGTTTTAAGCGCATTGCCGCATTTTTTGATCAGCTCATCGCCGCGCTGGTGTGTTTCGTCCGTATCTATGATTTGACGCAGTTCTGCCTCAATCTGAGAAAAGGCTGCCCATGCTTCCTGCGTCCTTTCACGGAAGTTCTTTTCAAAGCGGGGCAGGGACAAACGACGGCGGCAATCGTCTATGTACTCCTGGGTATCGTTATCTCCGGGGCGGGCTTCCAGGGCCTTTTCAAAGTAGCGCAGGGCGGGGCCTTCCTCATCCAGACAGTAATAGGCCAAAGCGATTCGATAATTCCAGCAGTGATCGCCGGCAAAATACTCCTCATGGGGAGCCAGAAGTTCCAGCGCCTTTTCAAAAGGCTCCCGGTCGCCCATCTCTGCAATGGCGATATACGCCTTGGCCAGTTCGCTGTCTAGCTCCGGGGTGCGCTCCCCGGTGGGGATGGCTTCCAGGGTGTCGATTACCTTCTGCGCTTCATCCTGTTCAAACCATTGCTGGCATTGCTCCAATAGCTCCATAACGGTACCTCCTTTTTATTTTGGGAATATACGGGCCTTGCTTTCAGCACTGCTTATTTGGTGGAAAACGTATGCAGGAAAAAGTCGGTGAACGCCTCCAGCTCCTCCTTTTGATAGAGATAGATATACAGGCTCTCGTCCTCCAGCCATTCAAATGTTGCAGTTGTTCTGAGTGGCTTATATTTTTATTATAGGCACGAATATTTGAAAATACAAGACTCTTCTCCATGTTTCATTTGACCTTTTTATCCCTCTATGAAGGAACGACTCATAATATAAAATTCGTCTTGGCTTGGAAGATACTTTTTTTCCATTGGTTCTAATGTGTCATCATAGCGTTCCACTTCCTCTTCGCTGATTGCCATAACAGGGCTAAGAGTGGATTTTCCCACACCGGAAGATCCAATAAATGCAATCGTTTTTCCCTCCGAAATAAAAGACACAAGTTCCTTGTATCCATTTTCTTCTGTTGAAGTCGTAACCAGAATATCCACACCAAAAGCAACTGAAGATACTTCTGAAAGTTTCTGTTCCAAATCATCGCATAGATCCGATTTTGTCAGAACAATGACAGGCATAGCACCGCTGTCCCACCCAATGGAAATATACCGTTCCAACCGTCGCAGGTTAAAATCATTATTCAACGCCATGCACAGAAATACAATATCAATGTTCGCAGCAACTACCTGCTCCTGCTGTGGTTCTCCGGCTGCTTTACGGACAAAAGCACTTTTTCGTGGTAACAGCGATTCGATGATTGCACTGTTGCCGGATTCGTTCCAATTTACCAGTACAAAATCGCCAACAGCAGGGTAGTCTGATAAAATTGTCGTTTGAAATCGGAACTTTCCTGACACCTCCGCCAATTTCTCCCCTTTGTCGGATATAGTCGCCATCTTTCATAGCCTGCCGCGATTGTGCTTTGATTTTTCGTCCAATGTCCAGAGCATAGGCTTCATTGATCATACCCGAACAAGCCGCTCAGCTTGACATGATAGCCACAAAAGACGATGGCTGCAAAAACAGCGACTGACATAGCCATTTTGTAGCCAGTAAAAAAGAGTCCCGAAAAGTGCTGTGTTTCCAACACTTTTCGGGACTCTGAAACCTATTATTTTGGATTATTCCCACTCGCCGAGTTAAATCCATTTCTAAACTTTTTTGTATAGAGGATTTGATTCGTCGTGGTTTTATTTGATACAGATTATCCTAAGGTCTATTCGGACTTTTGCTATCAAAAATCTATCTGGGCCGTCCTATCATGGGTTTTGCTTGAGATGGGCGATTGGGTGGCTTATAAGTATTATACCATCGTTACACTGTAAATGCTGCATTTTACTCTAGCAATTTTTTTATCTCTTCCTCATACGGCTTACCTTCTATTTTTAAAGCTATGTATTGCTTGGCGAATGACGCATAGGGTGTTTTATCATCTACCAAGCAGGAAATTCCTTCTATCGCATCAAGCATTCGATCACTTCCATTTTCATATGCAAGATCAAATGCCATAAGAGCAGTTCTACATTGTAATCGAACTTGTTTCCTTGCAGCATTAAAGAGATCCCAGTTATATACTGCTCGGCTTACATTCACTCGCGTCCGCTCCCATGTATCTGAGGACAGCGCAATAATAGCACCGTTTTCATCGAAACCTATTAGTTTTGTGTCATTATACTCACATGGATCAATGAGCAAATAGCCCGTCTCATTTTCAGCAAATGGTTCTGAAGGAGACACATCTTGCTTCAATGGAAAAACATCTTTTTTCCCACCTTCACCAGATGGTCGATTACAGACTTCGCAACTCAGGCGATAATTCAAATAGTCATATGCGAGCCACCAGTATCCATCAGATAAGATACACTCTCCGTTCGCTTTAGTTGACTTATTCTTCGGCCTAAAATGATCTACATCCCCATATGATCCAGTTAGAGCACACTCGGAATACCAACAAATATGACCATAATATTTAATCAATATTTCTTTGAAATCTCTCCAAATTGCATGATCCTTCAAATACTTGCATCTTGCCGTGTGATTGGCAGCCTGTCTCATATCTTCTGTTGCCCGATGCGCTTTTTCAAGCCATCGCCTTACTTGTGGATCAGTGGTATCAATTTCCGATAAATCTATATATCTCATTTCTCCATCAAGCCTTTAATAATTTCGTGCGTTTTTCTGTTTCTCTCCTGAATTTGTTCCTGAGTTAGTTCCGAAATGGGGTTTTCTTGCTGCAGTTTGTGCATTGCCACAACAAATTCATCATAAAGGTCATCTGTCGGTATATTTCTTGAAAAAGTAAGATCTTCAATCTCCTCTGTAAGCGAGTGCAGCTTTTCCTGTTCTTTAGGGCTAATAGTTCCTTCCTGCCTCTTTACGAGAAGATCTCTTTTTTCTTCCAGTTTGGATTTAGTTTCCGCATCCAGGGTACTATTCAGTCCGTAATACTCACTTTGTAAGATTCCATCAATACCCATACCAGCTGTATCTTCTTCTGGTTCAACCGCTCGGGTAAAATACCAATTGTTGTTACGAACAATGTCACTGTTATACATAAAGATACGAATAAATTCTTTTCCTACACCGTTGATAACCAATGGATCATGCGTTGCAATAATGGCTTGTGTGTTGATTGCTTCCTGCAGTGATTGATCAATCGTCTGTTTGAGGTCATATTTCCATTTAGGATTCATATGCGCATCTGGCTCATCCATAAGGACGAGAGTATCTTCACTTTTACAAACGCCAAGCATACCGAGTATCTTAATTAGTTGCCGCTGCCCTTCGCTTAGGTCAGAACACCTAACTCGACTTTCTCCAAAGGACACATACACCTCTATGTCCGCATCAAAAAGAGTTAGGAGCTTTTCTAATAGTTCGTAAATTGATATCTGATCTGCATATGCGTCATAAATGCCATTGATTTCAAAATAAAACTTCTCGCCATCATCATACAAATAACCTTTTTGAAACAGCTCAGTAAAGCTGTCATCAATAAACGAGATGATTTCTAAGATGCCGTCTTTTCCAACTTCTGAAACATCTTCTCGGAGACGACCTGGAAGCTTGCCCAAGTCCAGGGAAATCGAGACACTTTCTACGCGCTCTATATGACACTGGGAATGCAAATACCGCTTTTCAAAAGAGTCTTCGCCGGCAAGGATGGAGGCTAAATATATAGGTGTCAGTTCTTCTCTGAAGAAATTGTATTTGCGCTTTGGAAATTGCGATGTGAACTCATGGTTTAGCAAATACACTGTATTCCAATATTGTGTAATCGAATCTCTGCAAGCTTTGATATATTGTGAGTTGACAAGCTTAAAACTCCCATTCACTTTATTGTTTGCTCCAGAGTAGAAATACATAATTCTCTCAGGAAAAATAGATGTGTTGTTATTCTTCAGATAGGAGCGAATCGTGGACATAGTCCCAACACATAAGTTTTTGTGATCAACATCTATTTTGTATCTTTTATCAGAGTGGTATATCTGAATGATGCTCCCGGCAAACAAGTACTCAAGCTCGTAACTATAATCAATCTGTTTCTCAACAGCCAGAGAATCAAAGGACATAAAAATGTCCAGAAGTGTTTCCAGCATAGTGCTTTTACCAGTGCCATTTTCACCAATTAGAATGGTCGAACTACCACCGTCAACGGTATGAAACTTCACCGAAAAATCCACAAGGCACTTGTGATCATCAATTACCAGCCTGCGTATTTGCATAATTTCACCTCACCAACTTATAGTTGCCATTAGGCAGCTTTTTTATGATTCCCCGTTGCTCCAGATTTCGGATACTTTCAAGGACTTCAAATTTTTTGGAGCTGACTTCCATCAATGTGTTGATTGGCAAACTCCGAGAATCCGAATAATAGTATAATTTCATGATTTTTCGTTCCAGTTCGCACTTCAGCTGTTTTTCAACTTCCCTTGGAATCGAAACAGCCTTGGCTCTGGCCTCAGGCGGTGGCTCTACTGCAAGGACTCTTTTTACCAGCTCCACCGCACTCTCCTCGCTGGGGTCGTTGGTGCCCAGCTCCCCACGGAAGGCGCGGGCGAGGATGGCTTTTTTGATAAGGTCGATCTGCTCTAGCACCCCTTCGGCGGCTTCTTTGGCCTGCTGCTCATTGGCAAGGAGGTCGTCAAGGAGGCGGACGATTTCCGCTTGCTCTTGTGTTTCTGGCAGAATAAGAGGAGTCTCTGAAACTACCTTTTGATTAATCTTAGGCATATTCCCAGCTGTTCCCGTGGCATTTGAACGGAAATAATTAAGGATTTCGTCAGTTTTCAAATAGTAGTCAATGTAATGTTTATTGTTAGGTTCCTTGACAGTCAATTTCATCATCAAATCGGGATATATAAACTCATGCTCTGCACCTGTATAGATTGCGCTCATTCCTACTTTTTCCAATGAGTTTGCTCGCTGAATCAATATATCGCCAGGTGTTAACCACAAATGCGAATTTTCTGGGATTTCCTCATCAATATATTTGAAAAATTCAGGCTTAAATACGCCAGTTGTCGTTGCCGAAAGAGTCATACTTTTACACGCGGTCACATAGTCAACTGGTTTAGGGGAATAACCATTCCTCGGCTTCTCAACAAGAATATCAATTAGTTTACAGGAACTCCAAGTCTCCATCCCCACGCCGTGCTCTTTCCTCCACTGGGCGGTGAGTTCACCGGTGAAGGCTTTATGGAGGATGGCGGCTTTACGGGTTTCAAAGCTATCCAGTGCATCCTGTGCCTTCTGTTTGGCCTCATCCAGCTTGGCAAACAGGCTTTCAATGCGGTCAACAATGCGTTGTTGCTCTGCAAAGGGCGGAAGTGGAATGGGCGTTGCTTCAAAAACGCCTTTGGTCACATGCTGTAGTCCAGCTCCACCGTGTGCAACCGATATTAACATATCCAATTGCTGGTTAATAGCATACTTGAAATAGATTTTGTTGATATATTTTTCATCAAAATCCACTCTAAAAATATGTTGATTCAAGACCGCTTCTTTTCCCCACCAGATATGAGCACCAAAAGATGTTCCAGGAGTGCCAGACCACGCAAATAACAGTTCACCTCCGCAAAGCCTAAATTTATCTTCTACAGCACCTGAATATAGATTATATTGGGCTTCCGGATTATTCAAATTTTGAATTCTCACAATAGGTATTCCTGTTTTGGTCCAGTCTGTTGGCTTAAAGGCTTTACCATTAGACAAAGAACAAAGCTTTGCAATCCGCGTCCAGCACCAATTCTCTGGTACCTTGTATGGCTGCTCCCAATCTGGCACCAATGCTACCTGCAAGCGCTCCTTCGGTGACAGGATTTCTTTTTTCTTCGCCATCAGTCCTGCCCCCCCAACGCCCGCAGCTCCTTCACCACGCTCATCAACAGGTCCACGGCCTCCTCCAGATTGGCGGCGGCCTCCTCGGCACTCTCCGCCGGGTCGGGCAGGTCATTGTAGTCCAGCACCGAGTCATCCCGGATAAGACCCAGATCCAGGCTGTTGCCCTTTTCCGCGATCTGCTCTCGGGTAAAGACGCTCCACCGCTCATCCTGCACGGCATGGCGGTCCTCAGCCTCGTAAGCCTTCTCAAAGTCCGCGAAATGCTCGGGTTTCAGCGGAGTGGTCTTGCCAAAGCTGGGCATATTGGTGCGCAGGTCATAGAACCAAACCTCCTTTGTATTGCCCTTGTCACTCTTGCACCGGGTGAAAAACAGCACATTGGTCTTGACGCCCTGGGCGTAGAAAATGCCGGTGGGCAAGCGGAGGATGGTATGCAAAACACACTTGTCCATCAGGTCGCAGCGAATCTTCTCGCCGTCGCCGTCGGCAAACAGCACATTGTCAGGCAGCACCACGGCGGCCCGCCCATTGCGTTTTTTGTCTGTTGTCAGGCTGCGGTAGATGTGCTGGAGGAAGTTCAGCTGCTTGTTGCTAGTGGGGAAAGTGAAGTCATCTCGGGTGGCACGCTCGCCGCCCTTCTTGGTGCCGAAAGGTGGATTGGTGAGCACCAGGTCAAAATCATGGAGGGCCTTGCCCTGGTTGGACAGGGTATCGGCTAACAAAATTTGGCCGTCGATGTCGTGGAGCATGGCATTCATCAGAGCCAGACGGTGTGTGTCGTGAACCAACTCGCAGCCAGTGAAGGCCTCTTCCCGCTCGAACTTGGCCTGATCGGCGTCCAGATCGTAAAAATCATCGGTATGCTCTTTGACATACTGATGGGCGGCAATCATAAAGCCGAAAGTGCCGCAGGCGGGGTCGTTGCACCGCTCGCCGGGCTGGGGCTTCATTAACCGGGTCATCACATCAATGAGGACGCGAGGGGTAAAGTACTGGCCCGCGCCGGACTTTTTCTCGTTGGCGTTCTTCTCCAACAGCCCTTCATACAGGTTGCCCAACCCCTCTTCCCGGGCGGAGTACCAGTCCAGGCCGTCAATGGTGGTGATGATCTTTTCCAGGTTCTTGGGCTCGTCGATGTTGGTGGCGGAGCCCTGATAGATCTCCCGCACCCGGCCGGTACAGTTTTCACCCAGGTGGGCCAGCAGCTCTTTATAGAATTTCTTCAGCTCGATGCCGCTTTTGGCAGTAAGCTGGTCCCAGCGGTAGGCAGCGGGAATCTGGATTTCTGCACCGGTCTCCTTTGCCATCTTTAAAAACAGAATATAGGTCAGCTCGGTGACATACTGGTGATAGGTAATGCCATCATCCCGCAGCACATTGCAGAGGTTCCAGAGCTTGGATACGATTTCCTGTGTGGTCATGTGCGGTTCCCTCCGTTATCGATAGCGGCCTGACGCAATACTTCGGCAAGACAACAGTTCATAGCTGTCTGCTGGTAATCGGCATCCACTTTTCGGGCCGCCTCGCAAAGATCAGAAATCGCCTTGACCATGTCACGGATATTTTTCTGCTGCTCCAGGTTTCTTTGCGCTTCCATCTGTTGTGCCTGGAACTGGCTTAAATACTGTGGGTTAAAAATCCCATAAGGATAGGTGTTATAGTTCATGCACTTCTTCCTCCATCATCGTACAGATATTCGTTGAGTTCCAGCACGATGCTTTCTAACTTGTTCTGGAAGATCCGGTCGATCTTCTTGAATCCGCCCTCACTTCTGAAACGGGTATCTTCATCAAACACGCCTACATTGAGGACAGATTCCTCCATGAGGTATTTTTCCATACGGCCAATCCACTTTTGCTCAATGGCAGTGAATTTATGGGCTTTTTTTAGTTTGTCCACTGCCCGGCGGATGCGGGCCTCGTGGCTGATGAGGGTGGAGCCAATGGCATACCGGCGAATCAGACTGATGATGTCTGCCGCCATCTCCTCGTTGGTCATTTCCGAAATGGCGGTGTTGAGCTGCTGGGTTGTGAAACCCTCCCGATCCAGCGTCAGGCGCAGATCTTTGAGGCTCGCCCGGGTCAGTTCCTTTGGCCGGGTGCAGACGATGTTCAGAGCCGCAATTTCATTGATATGGGTCTTTACATAGTCAGCGAAGGCATCCAGGTAGTCCTCCGGGCGACTGCCGGTACCATAGCCACGGGTGTGGCTGACCAATTCATCCGGTGCGTCAGAGATAACCACCGGGCGGCCGCCGTTGGCCCGGGTCTCTCCAAGCAGTTCAAAGAGGTCACGATGGGCCAAAATGCGGTTACGGGCCTGCTGCGGCGGCTCCTGTTCTAACTGCTGGATAAACTGGGTGGGGTCCATGCCGCCGGTCATGCTGACAAAATGCTCCATGGTCTTTCCGTCCAGCTTCCGCTTTTTTCGCTGGAGTTTGGCGATGATCTGGTCCACCTGGTACGCGATCTGCTTTTCGTCCTCCAGCACCTCGAGACCATCCAACAGTTGCCCAAAGGAGGCAGATGGGTTGGCTACCACCGGTTTCATGGTATTGACTGCATCCAACGATTCATAGACACCAACCGGATCATAAATCTCGAAGTGAGTCTTATGGATCTTGGGGCACAGACGGGTGGCACGGCCCAACATTTGTTCAAACAGAATGCGGGATTTCACCCGGCGCAGAAACACTAAATTGGTAATTTCCGGCACATCGATACCGGTAGTCAGCAGGTCCACGGTGACGGCAATACTGGGATAGCGCTCATTCTTGAACCGCTTGATAGCTTCCTGTACTTTTTTGGGGTTGCCGCCGCCCACGCTGCCGGTGATCTTCATAATGGCGTCGTTGTCCACGCCGTATTCCGAGTAGATATTCTTGAGGATGTCCACGATCATGTCGGCATGTTGGTCATCCACGGCATAGATAAGGGTTTTGCCCTGTTCCTCCGGATTTTCCGGGTCGATGCCTTTGGCGATCTCGGCCAAAACCACCTCGTTAAATGGGCGAGTGATGACTTTCTTATTAAACTGCTCCACATCGAAGTTGAGCTCATCATTCAACAACTCGCTGTTGGTGATCTCCCCGGTCACCGGATCGTAGACAGTGACGGTATCGCCAGATTGATAGTGGATGCCCTCATCCCGCAGTTTGGTATGGAGGTCGTGAGGGGCGTCGTGGTCCACCAGATAGCCCTCGATAACCGCTTCACGGTAGGTGTACTTGAAAACCGGTTGGCCGAAAATCTCGGTGGTCTGGAGGGCAGGAGTAGCGGTCAGAGCAATTTTCACCGCATCGAAATACTCAATCACGCTGCGATATTTGCTCTGGTAGTCTCGCTGGTCTCGGTAAAGAAGTTCAGTATCCCCCATCTCCTTATCCAAAAGGTAGCCCCGGTGGGCCTCGTCTATGATAATCAGGTCATAGTCGTTGACCGCGGGCATGGTTTCTCTATCATTGTAGAGAATACGCTTTACCATTCCCTGTACGGTGGCAACCTGGATACGAGTCTCCCTCTCAATTTCTTTGTCTTCCAGTCCCTTAATGTTATAGATATCCGCCAGGGGCATCAAATCCTCCAGCTTGACCTCTTTGAATACATCCAATGCCTGCTCTCCCAGAGCGGTGCGGTCCACCAGGAACAGGATTCGTTTGAAACGGCCTGTTTTCAAGAAACGGTAAATCATGCCCAGCACCGTCCGGGTCTTGCCGGTACCGGTTGCCATGGCTAGCAAAGCCGTATTTTTCCCATCCATGATGGTCTGCTCCGCTGCCTGAATAGCCCGCAGCTGATAATCACGGAGGTTTAGTCCATCTTTGTCCCGGAGCAAATCAAAAGGCATTTGTTCCAGCGCACGGTTGCCGGCGTCGATGTCCTTCCCCAACAGGTCCAGAAGGTTTTCAGGGCTCATCCACCCCCGCAGCGCCTTTGGAACACTGGAAGACCGACGGAGATCCAGAAACCAAATACCGGACTTTGTTTTATACTGCTCCAAATATGGTCTGCCATTAGTCGCAAAGGTAAACGGCACTTTATAGCTGCCCCAAGTTCCAACTTGGTACCGAGCATCCTCAACACGAATATTACGGGGATAGTCTTTCCCCTGATAGTCGATCACGGAGGGAATGTCCTTGTGTTCCGCTTTTGCCTCAATGATACCGACAAATTGCAGACCAATAAAAAGGGCATAATCAGCGCGGCCGTGATTTCCCACAGTTGAGTCAGTGGGCCACTCAGCTATGGCAAGATTCCGACCTTTGGCTGGGCGAGTGCCATTAGAGAAACGCAGATTCTCAGTATCAGCCTCCCAGCCCACTTGACGGAGTTGCTGGTCAATAATGTAGCGCGTTTCTGCTTCTGTCTTTTGCCGCTGGCTGGCTGCCCTGGCTGCCTGCTGGCGGCGTTTTTCTTTTGTGACAGAACCCGAAGCGGCAGCCTTTTCTTCCGCTTCTTTGACCAGACTTTCTTCCTGTGCATCGTCAGTATCTGCAATATCTTGCTTCTGCGAGGCAGTCGGCATCACAAAAGGAACAGTTTGATAGTTCCAGTCACCGTAGGTCTGCATGAACCATTCGCATAAGCTGTGCGCCATTTGAAGCAGCACTTTTCCCTCTTCAATGGAGGAGTAGTTCTCATGTGCCGCCTTATTGCGCACCTTGCGCAGCGCATGAAGAATATCCACAAGATCCTGCGTAAGGAGGCCCTCTCGGAATAGTACGCCGATCCGATTGACCGCCGTATTTTCGGAAGGAGGCATGATCCGATCATAAGTAAACATCAAGTTCACAACTGTTTCGCCGATCATCCCTAACTTCATCAAGCAGGAGTTTGAATCCGAATAAAGATATGCTTCTGCTTTTTTCCCGAACTGGGATAGCACCGGAAACTCTTTATCAAGAAATTCAAAATTACTTTTCATCACGGCTCACCACCCTTGCAAGTTCTGCACATTTTCATGTCATAAGTAAGATTGTCAGTAGATGCACTCGTCGTTTTGTTAAATGCCAGTTTTATTCCTCTGGCGGAACGGGGATGTACACCATTTTCAGAGGAATCATTTTACGGTATTTAATACTGAGCTGGTCGTAATATTTCAAGACCAGATCCACAAGTTCTGTGCCGTTAATGCCGCGAATAATCGGGGTGTTATCCAGGTATCTCTGCGCATTTTTGGTATAGTTGGACAGTGTCACGAACAAGCCGTAATCTCCTTCGCGCATAGCGCCTTTCAGAGACTGGATGGTCGCCTCTTTGATGTCTCCGTCCTGGCTTTTGACCTGGACAACAATGCGGGGCGGAAGCTCGTCTTTATAGGCGGTAATGTCGATGCCGCTATCCCCACCATGCGGAGATAGGATCGTGCGGTAGCCCATGGCCTGCAAAAGATTTGCGACAAACGGCTCCAGATCATAGCCTTTCAGATTTTTGCTCAGCTCTTTTAAAATAAAATCTCGGGTAGCCTCGATAATTTCATCCGCCGTTTGTGCCACTGTCTCATCGGTATCCGGCTCCATGATATTACCTTTGAAGTCTTTATCTAGCGCCTTCAAATACTCATCCGCGTAGTTCTTCACTAAGAAAAAAGTCAATGCCGATCCTACTTCATGCAGAGCCCCTTGCGAAAAAGCCGTACGAGGCAGATGTTTGAGCCACTTTACTTTCCGACGATTGTGATACTGTGCTGCTGTACTATCATAAAAATAGGCGCTCTCAACGATCCCGATATTGATTTTACGGTCGAACTTAGATGGGAACACGATATAATCGCCTTCTCGCACTTCATGAACGAACCGGTACAGCATTCCAGCACTTGTGGGAATTGAACCTTTTTTAGCATCCGGATAGGTTGCAATATATTTTTCTTTGTAGGCATCACGAGATGCACTTATGACCGACAAGTCGCCCATCTCTTCCCAGCCGATTGCAATTAGATTCTGATTCAAAAAAAGGGGATCGTCCATCGTATGGATTCCCCAAATTGTTTTGTTTGCTGCTGCCATCACAGCCACACTCCTGTCCGATCTTTCGCAACTTCTCAGCCAGCGAGAATCTTGTCTCCCGAAAGTCATCCTTAAATATTAAGCCACTTTGTCAAAATTCTTGCCTATTTTTCTTCCGGAACAAACTCCAGAATATCGTCCACACCACATTCCATCACGCGGCAAATCTTCTCGATGCTTTCGATAGAAACATACTCGTTGCGCTTTAGGCGGGTGATAATATTGGCACTAAAACCGGCCTTCTCTTTTAGCTGTGCATTGCTTATCTTTTTATCAATCATCAGATGGAATAAGCGGTCATAACAAATCGCCATTTTAGTTCCTCCAAAGCAAGAAATGCTTGGATTTATTTTATCACATTTTCGTGAAAAACTCAACTTGATATCTAATTATCAGGCTTTATCCGTGTTATGGAAAGGCAGAGATTTCGCTGCCTTTTCCGAGCATATTCAACCAGTTCCTGCGCATTGCTGGCAGGGTGCCAGGTATAAGCAATCAGATAATCTACATGATCCACAACATAGCGGTTTGCTCTTATAATTGCAGCCTTGCTCGAAACACTTTCCATCCCTGGCGGATAGAATGTTCCATCAAATCCATCTGGTGTTGGGTTGGGCCGCTCTGCCGGATGGTATGGCAACAGCAAAGTAAGTCTCACCTCTGGGTAGAAACGCTTTGTTTCTTTGACTGCTGATGCTACAAGGCGGTCAAATCCGACGTAGTGACCGACAATAAATTCTGTAACGCCATATTCAACAATGTGCTGCTCAACAGCCGCATACAATACTGAACAAATTTCTTCCGATGCCTCTCTGTGTCCGATGAAAAACTAGCTTTTCGTATCCATCTTATAGCCTCCAACCCTATCAGAAAATTCAGATAAATGAGGGCAAAACAAAAAAGGTCTAACTGATCAACAAAAATCAGTTAGACCTTTTACTTATGAATAAAAAGATGAGGATTTTTAGGCTACTCGCAAGCCACCCGATTTTTCTTTTCAAACTCAATAAATCGGGATTTGACGAGTGCTATCAATCTGCTATCAAACGGGGAATTTGAAAATCAAAAACCCAGCGTTTATACGGGTTTGCGGGCCCTCATATCCACTTTTTGCTTATTCCCACTCGCTCCTGTTAGATGTTTTCTAAACAGATTTGCTTATGGTATTTCGCTCAGAGTATTGGTATTCTTTCCATTATTCAGATAGTAGAGGCTATCTGATTTTTTGTTGCCATGATGTTGCCAAGGTAAATATAGTACTCAGGTGGATATTTCCTCGATTTCAATTAAACTCAGGAAAGTTCATTCGAGAGAACAACCTTCCCATGAATATTTGAGCATGGTATCCACCGTCTTTACCCACACCTTCAATCAAAGTATAGTTCTTTTTAAGAATATCGAAAATATCAGTCATCTCAAAGCAATCATGCTTAGGAAAGTTTAACAGGTTAAAGATGAATTTGTCATCCGACAGCTCATAAACAACGCCTTCATTAAATTCTGTCTTTCCTGTTCCAATATCAGCCAGCCCCATAAGATCAGAGCTTAAATCTCGTTTAACAAAATAGAGATGCCATTTTCCGTTGTAACCTGTTGCATCTGCATTTCTAACAAAATCCAAGAAATCAAACTCTTCACTTTGAGTCTCTGGTAGCGACAGAAACTTCGCATAAATAGCTTTAATAATCTGGTATTTTGTACGCTGTTGAAATCCTTTTATCACCTTGGGATCTCCATTAGCATTAAAGAATCTCAAATAAGCTTCATCATACTTTCCTAAGAACGTATTGCATTCTCTGCATAATGTTCTGGCTGTCCTACCTTTCGGATATTTATCTCTCGCTAATCGTTTATCAAAGATTTCACCGGTTATGTCCTCGGATTTTTCACCATTGTTCAGCCTTTTGATAATTTCTGAACGAAGTTCATTGGACTGGAAAGCATCAAATAGCTTAACAATATCTAATTCTACAATATCGTTATTTCCGGTGTTCCGTGCAGGATAGTGTTCTTCGCTCATATCACTATCATTGAACATCTTGCCGCACAGCTTGCACCTACAAGTTTTAGCCGCTGAATCCACCATGGAACACCTTCTTTATTAATTATCTAACTTACTTGGACTCAAACTCAATTCGGAGACTCTAATCAGTTTTATTCTCTCGCACAATGTTATTGCAGTAAGTTATAATTTCTGAAAGTGTAGAATTTCGCTTGCTTTCATCAAAGTGTACCCAAAATGCACTCAGACTTCATGGTTTAAAATTTGAACTATGAACTCCACAAAATCACAAGCCGTTTCATACCTGTTGTAAATCTCTTCAAATGTTGAGTTAACTTGTGCTTCAATGTAATTTTGATGCACAAGACAATTTCGCTCTTTACCAAGTGTTATAAATTCACGCTCTGCGTTTTCTAACCCTTTTTCCTTTATTTGATCTTTGGCGTTTTTCTTGAAATCTTCACCAAATAACCCAAGGAATTGATTGGCGTTATTCCCCTTCCAATCAAAGAAAGTATGGTATTGCCTATTTATCGCCTTATTGTCAACAAAGGCAACAAGGGACTTGTTGCCTTTGGATGCATTGACAGAAAATGCATGCACAGCATTAGAAATCTGCGCTTCAAAATAACTTGCTGCAGACAGTAACAGTGATTTTCTATATGTGTCATTGATATACATTTCAAATGAAACTTGATTATGCTCACGGCAAAAGTCAATCAGTTCACAATATTCATCATGCAATGCTTTAATTTTTGGACTGTACATGGTGCAACCTCTCTTTATGCATTACACAATCTCAAAGCAGATACTCACGGACTTTATTGAGCCTTGTTTGAACTGCGGTTGTATGAGAGGTACTGTGAGTGATAGCTTCTCTAAAATCGGAGTCAGCCTTAAGTGCATTCACCTTATCTGGATCGATAGCAGTGGTGACCAAACTCCTATCTTTATAATTCTGTCCTGCTATTACAGCAAAAATAGAGTCGAACAAAGAGGCATTAAGCTCATGGCTTTTATTTGTACTAAAAGTTTCTCTGGGAACATCTTTACATGCCTGCATAAAGGATTCAAATAGTTTGTAAAAATAAAGATTTTCTTCATCAGTAAACTTCATTGCTTTTTGGGCAAAAACATTGATGAATGCGTTCATAGATCCTTTGTAACCATCCCCATTACAAAGCAATGCAAAAGATCGCAGAATAATTTCAACATCTTTAAATTTTCCGTCTTCTTCCTTCCCATACATATTTCGCCAAATCTGGTTCTCGTTGAGTTTATTTAGCATACGGAAGAAGTCAGAATAATACAAGCAAGCTCTAATTTCTTGATTGCTGAGGTTAACTCCACCAGTATTTAGTCGGCTAAAAATTTCAAAGACAGAACTATCATCTTCTTTCGGCTCATTTTGCCGAATAGCCATACATCTAATCGTCATAAATTCGAAATTAGACTTATAAATACCTAAAGTAGTGTATTTCAATCCTTGAAGTGGATGTGTTCCACCGTCTTCTGGCTTTGCAAACTGTAACTTGAAATCCTGGAAATAATCATCATTATTCAAAATATCTTCTGGAATGCAGTTGTTATCGTCAAAAATCTTCCGAATTTCAGCTCTCTTTTCAGAAATCGGGAATCTCTGCTTAATAAAATAATAAATAGAAAGCAGTCTCTGTTGTCCATCAATTACCAAAAACTGATTTCTGGCCTTCTGATACAGAAAAATCTGCGGAATAGGGAGTCCCAAAATTAACGATTCGATAAATCTTGAAGCTCGTTTCTTGTCCCAGATATAATTTCGCTGGAAAACAGGCATTTCGATAGCACCAGAATCAATCAAATTGTAGATAGTTGTAATATTAAAGTCGTTGGGTATTACACTGATATCATATTGCATAACAGCCGCCCCACTTGGTTTATTGAGTTTAAGTTCGCTGCTCATGATGTCCTCCTTGATATGTTATCCTGTTTATGTATCATCCATACCTGGAAAATTTCATTGTTATACAGTCAAATCCAGCGGTAAATCAGAAATGTCTTTTAGCCGCTTACCCTGAACAAGCGTTTCCAAAGTTTCAACTGCATCCTCGGAACCGACTTCTTTGATAGCGCGCATCAACTCATAAAGAGCAAAGTGGTATACACAATCGATATCGCCTGTTCCTAATGCAAGTGATGCCAGACGGTTCGGCATGGGTTCCGCCGTAACTACAACGATATGAGGCAGGTGCCCCTTCCTGTTCCGAATCAAATTCAGCGCCTCAGTCCGGCTATTCTGGGCCCGATCACTTCTCATTGTAAATTTAGCTGATACACTTGCGTGCAGTATAGGTTTACCGCCGTTGGCTTTCCGAATATCTGCCATTTTACTTACATCTGTATCAACGATACGCTGAACAGCGTTGATTTCATCATCTTCATATAGATCACGATAAACTACTACATCCGGCGCCACTAAGTAATCGTTTCCCAGAGCCGCTGCCAGCTGAGCGTTCTGTGTAGTAAGCGCATTTAAGTATGCAAGATGCTCATACTGAGCAAAATCACTTGTCTTCAGTTTATTGTTATTTCCAAGCTGAAGAATTGTCCAGGGCCCTGGCCGTAAATTCTGAAGCTGCGGAAAAGTTTCACGCAAAAAATCCATTGTAAGGATTTCAAATTGTTTGCCAAGTGTTTGCCCTGAAATCTTATCTACTGTATTTACAGTATAATGATGTTCATTAACTAAAATATCAATAATTTTCCTGGAGATTGCTTTTGAACCCCGACTGCTGGTATCTGCATTCGATGCTACACCAGCCGAAGTCAATGTAAGGGTGTTCGTCTCAAATAACCGCTCGTGAAAGTGAAATCTCGCATTCGTTATTAATGCATCCATTTTCAAGACACTCCTTTATCTCTTCACCAACCGCTTGCGCTACCGGAGGAGGAAATGCATTACCAATCATCCGGCACGCCACAGTTTTTCTTTTTCCGAATGTCCATGTGTCCGGGAATCCTTGAATTCGTGCCATCATGCGGCTTGTAAGCCGGGGCATCCCCTCAAAATCTGGTGCTGGCGCTTCATTCGCAATCCCTTTCCCATCAACACCAAGTTCCGCCCAAGCATTGCGTGCTCTTGTCGGACCCAAATCTGGTCCACCGTGCTTTTTAGAGCCACCTACCAATGTAGGAGCAATTTTATTAGCCTTAGCCGCCCAGTCTTTTGCACCCGGCCAACCATTTTCAGCCATTAAATCATACAATGTTTTTCCCACGGTAGGAGCACTGCTAGGATCTTCATCTGGGTAGGAAAATACTCCTACCTGATCGTTGCGTATACCGACAATAACTACTCTCGGGCGAAGTTGTGGAACACCAAAATTCGATGCGTTCATCAACTTAATTTGAGTCTTATATCCCAATTCCTGAATAGAGTCTAAGATATGTGTGCGGTACTCATTAAAGCTTGAATCTAAGAAGCCTCTAACATTTTCTAACATAACTGCACGGGGTTGAATTTCCTTGATAAGACGGATTGCTTCCGGGAACAGGTCGCGCTCATCATCTTTTCCTAACTGCTTACCTGCTACCGAAAAAGGGGGACACGGCACTCCACCTGCAAACAGATCTACACCCCTATAAGGGCGTCCATCAAAATCGTGCACATCCGCACATATAACATTCCACTCAGGCCGGTTATCTTTTAAGACTTTACAATAATCAGCTTCATATTCTACTAATGCTACATGAACAAAGCCAGCCATAGCAAGGCCAAGAGCCTGCCCTCCAGCTCCTGCACATATTTCAACACAAGTCAAAGGACGCTGCATATAATTTCTCCTCACTGTTCTTTTGCAAATTGCCTGCACAGCCATCACTCATCTATAAACTCTACAATCTCACCTATATTACATGATAAGGTTTGACAAATCCGATGTAGACTTTCCATAGAGACATATTCATTCTTTCCCATTTTGGCTAGTACATTGAAACTGATTCCTGCAGCGTCTTTTAGCTCTGTTCGCTTCATTTTTTTATCAATCAGCAGCTTCCATAGCTTGTCGTAACTGACTGGCATAATCAACTCCCCATTCATTGTCGAATTGATTTTTATTATACCATATCACGCACATGATAGCAAGATAATCTCACGAAAAGGTGAGTATACAGGATTCAACTAAGACCCCCCATCTTTCAAAACATCATTAAACGCAGCACCGATTTTATACCTATCAATCCAACAAGGTTTTCTCTGTCACGGCCTTCAGGTATAGTCCCGGCTTACCGTTCAAAATCAGTTCGGCATAGGCCAACGGATCGTTATAGATCAGCCAGTCCAATTCTGACCGCTGTTGCATGCTGTTTGCCACCTCGTTCTCTACGGCGGTGCAGTCAATGGAGAACAGCATCCCATCCTCCAGAGACAGCTCCACGCAGGCGGTGTCCATGTTAAACTCACAGGACAAAATCTTTCTCATACTCGTTACCTCCCAATTCTTAAATTTCAGTTGATTTTTCGCAGCGGTACAAGGGCCGTTTCGGCTGTTTTGGAATGAGGCAAACCTGCTAACGAGTGTCAATAGCCTGAACAAATAAATCATCAAAAATTTATTGCCGGGTGCAGTTGAGCATCCGGCAACTTTAATAAGCCGACAGCACAGCTTGTCAGCTGAAAGTCATCGCAATGGTTCATCAGAAACCATCAACAGGCATCAGGAGATGGCTGGGAACGCAGAAATTCAGTAACACGAGCGTAATAGACTCGCAGGAACTTGGCACTTCCTGCGACGGTATAAACGTAATAATGCTTTCCTTCGGAACGCTTTTTGTCCATAAAGCAGTAAACAGCATTTTCTGGGTTTGAGCGTGTTAAAATAATATTCGATACAATAAAAATGGTTCGCCTCAGATGCGGTGAACCTCGTTTAGAAACATGGCGTGACTTGGATTCAAATGCACCAGACTGGAACGGTGGTGCATCAATACCAGCAAAGGCTACCAACGCTTTCTTGTTTTTGAACCGCCGAACATCACCAATTTCGGCCATAAGAGCAGGCCCGGTAATGGGCCCGGCTCCTTCCATCTGCATCACAACCTCGTATTCGGGGAGCATTGTAGCCAACCGCTGCATTTCAAGCTGGGTGCTTTGCTTGGCCTCGCAAACGGCATTCAGGCTTTTACAAGCCTGCGTGATCAGCATCTTCGTACTTTCGCATTTCGGAAGAGTAGCCACGCCCTCCTGTGCAAGCAGATAGATTTTGTGAGCGGTATCTGTACGGAACTTGTAGTTTTTTCGTTTGCACCATCCCCGATAAGATTCCGTGAAAGCCTCCATAGAATATTGACAGACACAATCCTTGTGCCAATAACGCAGAAAGAAGTCCACCCACTTTTCGTGCCCATTTGCATTTTTTGTGTTCGGATCAAACGCAATATTTACGCCGGGAAATGTTTGGTCAGCCAGTGCAATAAGACCGTTCCGCAACGCTGTTGCAGTCGCAGTGATTCGCTCATTTGCTCTGGATTGCATTTTAAGAAGTAGCCTGGTTTCTTCTTCATTGTTGAACGGGGGGAGTGTATCCCAAAAGGTGAGCGCATAGTTTGCAATTTTAAGAGCATCCGCTCGGTCCGTCTTTAGCTTTCGGATCGTATTATCACTAAAATCGTGGATCAGCATCGCATTGACAACGGAAACAAAAAAGCCCGCTTCCTTCAATGTCAGTGCGATTGGTCTCCAGTACGTACTGGTATGTTCCATTACAATACGGATATCGCCTCCCAGTTTTTTGAGTGTGGATGCCAGCTTTTTCAAGTCACTGTTCGTGTGGTGGACCTCGAAAGGCCGAAGTGCGATTTCGCCTCCGGGTCTCCGTACCGCAACTGTGCTTTTGCTCTTAGACACATCGATACCGACAGCGGTAATAACAGCAGCTTCCATTTTTCTGACCTCCTTTAATGCCGGTTCTGCCTATGCCCATTACCGATTCAGCTTGCTTTGTGACACGAATGTACGGCAACATTTTCATCTGCCGATAACTCAACCTGCATCAATCGAACGCTGCAATGGAGATGGCGGAGAACAGTTTGCGCGTACGAGCGTTCAGCTCAAGCAATGCTTCGTTCTCTCAGCACATCTTCATTGTAGCTTAGGTTTGGGCATCTGTATAGCTCACTGGCTGTGAACTTCTCAGAACCAACACCATTGTAGCAAGCAATGCGTGTGGCTATCCACACTCACATTTCCTGCCGTCTGCTTGTTGAGGGCAGCGCCCCCAAGCCCCTTTTGAACACAGAATTTCATTCTGTGGCTGCGCGTTCTGCGAACGCTTTGGAAGGGTACGCCGAAGCGCCTCTCCTTTAAGATGCGATGGAACAAATCGTTCCACTCATACTGCCTGAGGGCTACCGTGAAACACAGTAGCTCTCGCTAGATGCGTGGGCAAAATGTTTTCCCATCGTTCGCTTTTACTCCGCACCCCGTGCCCTGTTTCGGGGCATAGGGTGTCGTGAATCGCGACATCCTCTGATACTTTTAGGGTGCCCTAAAATGGGGCATCCTCCTTGATGATGTGGTGGCAAAATACCACCCCATCTTTTTCTTTCCGCGACGGTGGCGACGGTCGCAACGGTGCTGGGAGTACCCCTCAAAACACCGTTGCGAGCGTCGCGCTTCACTCGATTACTTCAACCACCACCATGTAGGTCAGCCGGATACGCCGCCCGGCGTGCTTGGTTTTGTTCTCATACTTTACCTGATGTTCTTCCAACAGGCGGCTGGCATTCACATTCAAATGCTTGGTGAGCCGGTTCACCGCCATATCTGTTTGAATCGCTTGGGCCAGCTCAGTAGGACTTCCTTCCCATTCTCGGTTATCAACAGATACGATCTTTGCCACAGCTTCCAGTACCGGATCCGGAGGCTGCTTCCAAAGCTCATTCTCTGCATGGTCGAGCCCCCAAACCAGGTTCTCTTGGTCTTTGCTCAGATACAGCCGCTGATCCGGCTGGTCTCTGCCCACCACCTCCAGAGTGGCCTTGCTATCCGTCCGTTTCTCCTTCTGCATCAGGAGCGAACCATCCGCACAGCCCAGCAAGCCCGTGGTGCCGGAAATCATTTCAAAGCTATCTCCCGCAGGCTGCTTTCTGGTGTGGTGGACAATCAGGACGCAGACGCCATATCGGTCAGCAAATTGCTTCAGCTTGCCGATCACCTCATAGTCGCTGGAGTAGCTATAACTATCGCTCACTGCCTCCCGGACTTTTTGCAGGGTATCCACGATAATCAGCTTGGTATCACTGTGTTCCCGAACAAACTTTTCCAGCTGTTCATCCAGGCCACCACCGATCATCTTGGCGCTGGTGGCAAAATGCAGGGAGCTTGTTCCTTCCACACCAAACATGCGGAACATCCGGCGCTGCAAACGGCTCTCGTCATCTTCCAGAGCAAGATAAAGGACGGTTCCCTGGTGGACTTTATAGCCCCACAGGTCTTGCCCGGTACTGACATGGTGGGCGATTTGCGCCACCAGGAAGGACTTGCCGATTTTCGGCGCTCCGGCAAGGATGTATGCTCCCGTGTAGAGCAGGTTCTCAATCACCGCAGACTTGCCCTCGAACACATTATCCATCAGCTCGTCCAGGGTCACAGTATAGAGGTATGCCGGGTCACTCATGCGGCGCATCTTCCGGTAAAGTTCCTCCAAATCTCTTTCGGGGGAATTGCTTTTTTCGTCTGGGTCTGGTATAGTGGTCTTGGAATTTTGAGAGATTGACTGCCCATCATCTGCGCCAACAGATGAACCTTGGGCGGTCATTTTCTTTTTCTCATCGGTCATAGGCAAAGTCCTCCTGCATCCCGTTCATAATAGTTGCGATCATCTGGATGGTGTCCAGCAGATCATTGTTCATGCCCTGCCCGGCTTCGATCCGGCGCAGCTCGTCCAGCACAGCGGCCAGCTGGTCCCGCAGGGCCTTGTAGATCCTGGGGTTGCCCTGGACCACCACATCCCGGCAAAGCAGCCTCCGGATGATGTAATCCTGTTTAGTCAAGCCGGTGAGCTTCACCGCCGTCTCGATCTGGGCGTCCTCCTCCGGGGAGACCCGAAAAGCTACGGTCTTGTTCCTCCAACGGTTATGCTTATCCAAATTCTTTGCTGACATTTTTAATTGCCCCTTTCCATGTTCAATTTATCCGCCATTTCCGCTTGCTTGGACGGAAACAGGTGCGCGTAGTTGTAAGTGATGTCGATGCTCTCATGTCCCACCCGGTCCGCGATAGCCGTGGCGGAGAACCCCATATCGATCAGAAGTGAAACCGCGCTATGACGAATATCGTGGATTCTAATGCGTGGCACACCGGCTTCTTTGGCTCCCCGGTCCATCTCGCGGTGGAGATAGCTCTTGGTGACGGTGAACATCCGGTCATCCGGCCTGATCCCGTAGAGCATCTTGATGTAATCCTGGATTTCCTCGGCCAGAAACTGCGGCATGGTGATGACCCGATTGCTCTTTTCCGTCTTAGGGGTGGTAATCAGGTCCTCGCCGTTCAGCCGCTGATAGGACTTGTTGATGGACACGGTGCGCTTCTCAAAGTCAAAGTCCGCCGGGGTCAGGGCCAGCAGCTCCCCCTCTCGGATACCGCACCAGTAGAGCATCTCAAAGGCATAGAAGGACAGCGGCTTGTCCATCATCACCTCGGCAAATTTCAGGTACTGCTCCTTGGTCCAGAACATCATCTCCCGGTTTTTCTTCTTGCCCATGCTGCCTGCCTTCTTGCAGGGGTTCTCCCGGAGGTTGTAGTACCGAACCGCGTGGTTGAAGATGGCACTGAGCTGATTGTGGACCGTTTTCAGGTACACCGGCGAGTAGGGCTTGCCGTTCTCGTCCTTATGGTTCAGCATCTCGTTCTGCCAGGTAATGATCTGCTGGGCGGTGATGTTACACATTTTCAGCCTGCCGAAGTAGGGCAGCAGCTTGGTGCGGATGATGTGATCTTTGGTGGCCCAGGTGTTTTCCTTGAGCCGGGTTTTCATATCCGCCGTGTAGAGGTCCACGAAGCTCTTAAAGGTCATATCCAGATCGGCGCTGGTCTTATTGAGCTGTTCGCGCTCCCAGGCCTGCGCCTCCCGTTTAGTCTTGAAGCCCCGCTTCTGGGTCTGCTTGCGCTCGCCGTTCCAGTCAGTATAGCGGTAGACCGCCCGCCAGGTGTTTGTCTTTTCTTCCTTATAGACTGCCATGATTAGCCCTCCTTTCCCGTCTTGCCATAGCAGAACTTCTCCATGAAAAAGTTCCGATTGACCCGCCCGGAGATGGTCAGATAGCCCTTTTCACGAAGTTCGGCGTTGAGCTTGTGGATCACCTTGTAGGCGTGGGACTTGGAGATGCCCAGCTCCTGGGCCACTTCCTCCACGCGCATAAAGTTTTGTGCCTGCATTGAAAATACCTTCCTTTCTTCGTTGATGGCTGCTGCGGCTGGATATTGTGTTCCATAAATGCCTCCTCACTTCCGTCCGCCACTTTTTTCCCGGATGTATAACCGGGGGATTGTGGCAGTTCTTTTCCATTTATTGATTCTAAGCTATTATGCTTAGTCTATTGTCATTATACTAAGCAAAATAGCTTGTGTCAATCAGAGCACGCAAAACAAATTAAATAAAATTGTTTAGTATCCACTTGACTTTCCTAAGCATTTCTGCTACGCTTTTTATAAAGACAACCAACGATTGG
>UQGD01000002.1 GCA_900540455.1 uncultured Faecalibacterium sp. | reverse complement strand
AGGCTGAGTGCGGTGCTTGCTCCGGCAAGATGGACCTGGCCAAGAAGGCAAAGGCTCTGAACCTGGATGCTATCCATGACACCGTCCACGAGATGGCTAAGGATGAGGCTCGTCACGGCCGTGGCTTCGAGGGCCTGCTGAAGCGTTACTTCAACACCGAAGTCTAATTCAGGAGACACCAAAGGGCAATTTGGCGGCCCGCGCAGCAATGCGCGGGCCGCTTTTTATGTAGCAGCAATGCCATGCCGGGGGAGGCTGTCGGCCTTGCGCCGTGTTCGGTAGGTTGTTATACTGGTATGGGACTATTGAAAGGGGGATGAACGGGATGCAGACGGAAAAAACAGGCGGGCGTTATGCTCTCCTGGATGAACTTCGGGGGTTTGACCTGCTCAATATGTTTGTGTACCATGCGTTATGGGACCTGGTGTTTTTGTATGGGCTAAAAGCCGAGTGGTACACCGGCTGGCTGGGCCGATTATGGCAGCAGTCCGGCTGCTGGATCTTTATCCTCCTGTCTGGGTTTTGCCTGCCTTTTGGCCGCCGTCCGGTGCAGCGGGGCGCTTTTGTGTTTTGCGCGGGCGCAGCGGTCACGGCGGTCACACTATTGGCTATGCCGCAGCAGCCGGTTTGGTTTGGCGTGTTGACTTTATTGGGCACCGCAATGATGCTTACCGGCGTATTGCAGCCGTTTATGCGGCGGGTGCCGCCGGTCCTGGGCTTTGGCGTATGTATGGGGCTGTTTGCGCTGTTTTATTCGGCAGGGGAGGGCTGGCTTGGCGTTGGCTCTTGGCGGATCTTCTTGCCGTCGCAGCTTTACGCCAACTATCTGACGGCCTATTTCGGTTTTGCCCCGAAGGGGTTTTATTCCAGCGATTATTTCCCGCTGCTGCCGTGGGTGTTCTTGTTTTGGGCGGGGGTGTTTCTGCATTGGGCACTGGGGCGGCATCGGATGGAGCCGCTGCGCCGCTCCGTGTGTCCTGCACTGGGGTGGTTGGGCCGCCATTCGCTGGTTGCTTATCTGCTGCATCAGCCGGTGATCTACGGCCTGCTGTTGATACTGAACAAACTTTTTTGACGGTGGATGTATAAACCGCCCATCAATGGAGCATCCTACTGTCAAAGAGGTGATTAAAATGGAAAATATGGGTGTTACCTGTGACGTCTGTGAATGCCGCCACAATGTGGGCAGCTGCAAATGCGACCTGCCTCAGATCAAGGTGACTGAGTGCACCACCTGCTCCTCTCAGCAGGTGGAGACCCCGCACTATTGCCAGAGCTTTGAAAAGAAATAAGCTTTCTGCCATAGTGTGAAAAAGCCCTCCTGTCCCGCGCACTGCTGCGCCAGACAGGAGGGCTTTTCTTATGTGCTAAGGGAATGTCAACCCCGCAGACTGACACTGCAGGTGGCGAGGCTGCGGATCAATGTACCCACACTGTCCTTCATCTGAATACCGGCAAAGCCAAGGACAAAAGCTGCCTGTACGTTTTCTCTCCGGTCATCGATAAATACACACTCGTTGGCTTTGAGCTGGTACTTGTCCAGGAAAGCTTGGTAAATGCGGGAGTCCGGTTTGTTGATATGGACCTCACAGGAGGCTACGCCTCCATCGAAAACATCTTTCAAGGGTCCGGCCATCAACTGCTGAAATACATCGGTCGGCATATTACTCAGGTAGTAGACCATGTAGCCGTGGTTTTTCAGTCGCCGGATCAGTTCCAGCATTTTGCGGCGGGGACGCAGGATGTGGGTCCAATCGTCCAGGACACCCTGCACCTCAAACTCACATCCTACCTGCCGTGCTTTTGCCAGCATCTGCTGGTTGCCCTCAAACCGGGTCAGCAGACCGGCATCCAGCTTTGCCCACTCCTCACTGCCAAAGGTCAGCTCATACACCAGATCCTCGGTCTCAGCGTTGCACAAACGGTGGACCAGGTAGGTCTTGGGATCAAAGTCCAATACGACTCCACCCAGATCGAAAACAATGCTTTTATACATAAGATCTTCCTCAAAATACTATATCACGGGCTTTTCTCCCAGTATAACACATCTGCTGGCGAAAGCACCAGCTTTTTTTGTGTTTCCTGATCTTTTGAAAAGATCACCGAGAAAATATCTGACCATAATAAACGGAGATGCGTCTGTTTTGCTGCGGCTGGGTACGGCAGTGCATACCAAAGCTTTTTTGTACATACATTACCCCAAGGGGGCGGGCTGCCCCCGGCAGCAGAAAGGGGAGTAGGGAATATGACCTTCCGTGAACTATGCGAAAAAGAGGTGGTACAGCTGCAGGATGGCGCCTGCCTGGGTCGTGTGGATGATTTGGTACTCGATGAGAACACAGCACAGATCCAGAGCCTGCTTTTGCTGGGCAGGCCGCGGCTGTTCGGTCTGCTGGGGCGGGACGAGACTCTCACCATCCCCTGGTCAGAGATCGATAAGATCGGGTTGGATGCAATGCTGGTGCGTACCGCCATTACGCTGCCGGAAAAGCCGCGTCCCGGCCTGTGGGCGCGTCTGACCGGCCGCAGCGGGAGCTGATTGATCAAAAGAGAGAAAAACAGACGTTGTTTTTGTAAAATTAGGCGAAAGACCCTTGCAATGCGCCGCATTTTATGCTATCATTACAGAGCATTACACACGCATCACTATGCCCTTTTGTGCCCGGATATTGGGTGGAGGGCAGTCCCTGGCCGTCCGATGCGGTTATAAAGAGGCAGGCAAACACCTTTCTCTTATTAAGGGATCGCAGTGTGCGGAGGCAAAACAATATTTTGGAGGTATTTTTATCATGGCAGTCGTTTCTATGAAGCAGCTTCTCGAGGCAGGTGTGCACTTCGGTCACCAGACCCGCCGTTGGAACCCCAAGATGGCAAAGTTCATCTTCACTGAGCGCAACGGCATCTATATCATCGACCTGCAGAAGACCGTGAAGAAGCTGGACGAGGCTTACAACTACGTTAAGGAAGTGGCCGCAGAGGGCGGCGACGTCCTGTTCGTCGGCACCAAGAAGCAGGCTCAGGAGTCCATCCGTGACGAGGCTCTGCGCTGCGGCATGCACTATGTCAATGCTCGCTGGCTGGGTGGTATGCTGACCAACTTCCGCACCATCCGCAAGCGTATCGACCGTATGGAGCAGCTGGCTAAGATGCAGGAGAACGGCACCTTTGAGCTGCTGCCCAAGAAGGAAGTCGCCAAGCTCGAGCTGGAGATGGAGAAGCTGGACAAGTACCTGGGCGGCGTGAAGAACATGAAGACCCTGCCCAAGGCAATGTTCATCGTTGACCCCCACAAGGAGCGCATTGCTGTGGCTGAGGCCCGCAAGCTGCACATCCCCATCGTGGCTATCGTTGATACCAACTGCAACCCCGATGAGATCGACTACGTCATCCCCGGCAACGACGACGCTATCCGCGCTGTCAAGCTGATCGCTGGCGCTATGTCCAACGCTGTCCTGGAGGGCAAGCAGGGCAACCAGGAGGCTGCTCCCGCTGAGGAAGCTGCCAACGCTTGATTTCCCCAAAAGTAAATCGCAAACAGTGACTAACGTGTAAGGGAGAATTGAAAAATGGCTATTTCTGCAAAGGACGTTATGGAGCTGCGTAAGCAGACCGACTGCGGCATGATGGAGTGCAAGAAGGCTCTGACCGACGCCAATGGCGATTTCGAGAAGGCCGTCGAGCTGCTGCGTGAGCGTGGCCTGGCTACCGCCGCCAAGAAGGCTGGCCGTGTGGCTGCTGAGGGCATGGTCTACGCTGATTACTGCCCCGAGTGCAAGGTCGGCGCTGTGATCGAGGTCAACGCTGAGACCGACTTTGTTGCAAAGAACGAGAAGTTCGTTGCCTTTGTTAAGGACGCCGCTAAGGTCGTCATTCAGCAGAACCCCGCTGACGTTGAGGCTCTGATGAACTGCAAGATGGGCAATGAGACTGTGGACGAGGCTCTGAAGCAGCTGATCCTGGTCATCAAGGAGAACATCAAGGTTCGCCGTTTTGTCCGTTACGAGGGTCCCTGCGCTGCTTACGTGCACGGCGGCGGCACCCACGGCGTTCTGGTTGCTTTCGAGACCTCTGATGAGGTTGCTGCAAAGCCCGAGTTCGTCACCTACGGCAAGGACATCGCTATGCAGGTCGCAGCTGCTAACCCCAGCTATGTGGACGAGGCTAGCGTGCCGGCTGAAGTCGTTGCCAAGGAGAAGGAGATCATGCTGGTCCAGATGGACAGCGATCCCAAGAACGCCAATAAGCCCGAGAACGTAAAGCAGAAGATGATCGAGGGCAAGATCAAGAAGTTCTTTAAGGAAGCTTGCCTGGTTGACCAGGAGTTCGTTAAGGACGGCGACCTGACCGTTGCTCAGTACACCGCCAAGGTTGCTAAGGAGCTGGGCGGCGATATCAAGATCGTCAAGTTCACTCGTTTCCAGAAGGGCGAGGGCCTGGAGAAGCGTGCTGACGACTTCGCAGCTGAAGTCGCCAGCATGATGAAGTAAGCATCTGCCTGACTTCTCAAAGCTGAACCATTGA
Source organism: uncultured Faecalibacterium sp. (assembly GCA_900540455.1). Lineage (GTDB taxonomy): Bacteria > Bacillota > Clostridia > Oscillospirales > Ruminococcaceae > Faecalibacterium. The sequence continues at coordinate 161,395 of UQGD01000002.1, read as the reverse complement.
AAGAGACGCGATCCCGTGTATGCGGGGTTGCGTCTCTTTTTTGTTATCTCGGTTTATTTCGTGCAGCAAAGAGGGGAGGAGCAGGCGGCACAGATATTCTTGTCAAAAGAGCTGTAGGAGGCTGTACCAACAGAAAGATGGCTATGAAAGAGAGCTGCGTCTTTCTTTTTTGGGGGCAGCGTAGGAGAAATACACAGCAGAAAAGAACAAAGTAGGAAGAGAAAGTAAAGGACATATGGGCCAAAATGCAGCCAATATCCGTGGGGTCAAAAGAGCTTGAACAGATAGTGATACCGGTTTCATAAAGTGTGGCGGCTGGCGGTATACAATTTGTATACCCTAGGCTTTGGACTAAGGATGTTGAGTGAAAAACGTCGAGCTTTCGCTGTATTTTTATTCATGCAAATGAAAACAAACGAATTCGCGTCTGTTTTTTGAGAGGGGGTGGCAGATCCTTGATGCAAAAAAGCAGCTGCATCTTTTCATGCAGCTTTTGGTCCTCTTTTGTTCCTGCTCTCGATTAAACCGGAGTTTTATGGTACAATAGGGGTACACCCTAAGGGGGAACAATACACAAAAAGCCCTGTCTGATCAATGGGCAGTAGGAGAGTGGACCATTGGAACTGGAACAAGCTCAAAAGCGTGTAGAAGAACTGCGCGCCGTTATTGAAAAAAACAACCGGCTTTATTATGACCAGGATGCGCCGGAACTGGAAGATTATCAGTACGACGCTCTGACCCGGGAGCTGCGGGAGCTGGAAGCTGCATTCCCGCAGCTGGTCAGTGAGACATCTCCCACACAGCATGTGGGCGGTACTGCCAGCAGCCGCTTTGCCAAGGTGACCCATGCGGTCAAGATGGAAAGCCTGCTAGATGCGTTTTCTTACGAAGAATTGCGGGATTTTGACCGCCGGGTCCGGGATGCGGGCATCCAGCCGGAGTATGTGGTGGAGATCAAGATCGACGGGTTATCCTGCAGTCTGGAGTACGAAAACGGTACCTTGGTGCGTGCCTCGACCCGAGGAGATGGCCTGGTGGGCGAGGATGTTACCGCCAATGTAATGGCGATCCGCCGTGTCCCTAAACAGCTGAAAGACGCTCCGGAATATCTGGAAGTCCGGGGCGAGGTGTATATGCCGCATCAAGCCTTCCAGAAGCTCTGCGCCGAGCAAGAACTGCAGGGCGCAGCTCCTTTCAAAAATCCTCGCAATGCAGCGGCTGGTTCGCTGCGTCAAAAAGATGCCAAGGTCACGGCAGGGCGGGGACTGTCTATCTTTGTGTTCAATGTGCAGCAGATCCGCGGCAAAACATTGTCCAGCCATGCTGAAAGTCTGGATTACCTGAAGAGCTTGGGACTGCCGGTGTCTCCCCGGTACCATGTGGTGCGGGATATTGAGGATGCGATCCAGGAGATCGAACAGATCGGCCAGAACCGGGCAAAACTGGATTTTGATATGGATGGCGCCGTCATCAAGGTCAATGCATTCGATCAGCGCGGACTGTTGGGCTCTACCAATAAATTCCCCCGCTGGGCTATTGCTTTCAAATACCCGCCGGAGGTCAAAGAGACCACGCTGCGCAGTATCGAGGTGGCAGTAGGGCGCACCGGCGTACTGACCCCTACCGCCTGCTTTGATCCGGTTTTTCTTGCAGGTACTACGGTGGGCAGAGCGACCCTGCACAACGAGGACTTTATCCGTCAGCTGGGTCTGTGCATTGGGGATACCATCCAGGTGCGGAAAGCCGGCGATATTATTCCGGAGGTCATTGCAGTGACCGCCCATGCCCAGGATGCGCAGCCCTACCAGATGCCTGCGGTCTGTCCCTCTTGCGGCGCACCGGTGGTCCACCTGGAGGATGAGGCGGCTCTTCGCTGCGTCAATCCGGAGTGCCCGGCGCAGGCTTTGCGCAATATCATTCATTTTGCTTCTCGGGATGCGATGGATATTGATGGTCTTGGCACCGCCGTGGCGACACAGCTGGTCTCCAAAGGTATGGTCCATTCGGCAGCAGACCTCTATACCTTGACGCTGGAACAGCTGCTGACACTGGACAAATTCAAGGAGAAAAGCGCCACCAATCTTCTGCAGGCTATCCAGCACTCCAAACAGAATAACCTGGATAAGCTGCTGTTTGGTTTTGGTATCCGCAACATTGGCGATAAGGCGGCAGCTCTGTTGGCAGAGCATTTTGGTTCTATGCAGGCTATCCGGGAGGCTACCGCAGAGCAGATCGGAGAAATCGATGGCTTTGGCGGCGTCATGGCCCAAAGTGTGCTGGAGTTCTTTGCAAAGGAAGGCACGGCGGACCTTGTTCACCGCTTGGCAGATTGCGGCGTGAACATGCAGTGGAAGGGTGAGCCTAAGGGCGATAAGCTGGCGGGCAAGACCTTGGTGGTCACTGGTACGCTGGAGACGTTGTCCCGCAGTGAAGCGGAGGCATTGATCGTTAAAAATGGCGGCAAGGCCAGCGGCTCGGTCTCTAAAAAGACAAGCTATGTGGTGGCCGGCGCAGCTGCCGGGTCCAAACTGACCAAAGCCCAGGCGCTGGGCGTCCCAGTGCTTACAGAGCAGGAGTTTTTGGCTATGCTGGAATGACCGGCAAAGATAAGAGGCCATTGCGCCGGTTCCCCCGTCTGTTTGGGATAGGGGAATCGTTCGGAAAAGAACGGCAAGTTTGATGCAGCCCTTGCTGCCGAGCGAATGAAAGGGGTATGTTATGTTTGTTTTTGCTGCTGTGGTCTTGCTTTTGTGCGGGATATTGCTGCTGGGCAGTGGTTTTTGGATGCGTTCCAAGACAGGGCAAAGCTCTCAGCCCAGTAAGCTGCGTACTTGGCTGGCGGTAGGGATGATCCTGGCAGGGATCGTGATGGTAGGGTTTGTTCTTTCCGGTACGATCGTGCTGCCGCTGAAATAAAACGGTCTTTCCATTTTTCTTCATCGGTTCTACAAAAGAATAGCCGTGTTTTTTGCCGTCGGCAGAGCCTTATCCCAGGGCTTGCCGGCGGCTTTTTGTTTCTGGTTCTAACCGGGCAGGCTGCGCCATACAATGCCAGTAACAAGCGCCGAAAGGGGGAGCATTGGTTGGACGAGTATTATCAGGCAGTGGGGGCGCTGCCTGCATGGCTGGCGCAGCCGCTGATGCAGCTGCCACCGCCGGTGGCTGCCAGGGTGCATGAGCTGCGGCTGCGGGTGGGCTGCGAGATCGGTTTTACGGTGGATGGCACACAGATACCGGCGTTTCAACTGGAAATGTGCCCTCCTGGTGTGCGGGAGCTGCGGCTGAGTCAAAGTCAGATGGAGCAGATCCTCTACACACTGTGCGGCGGAGCTGTCCATGCGCATCAAACGGAACTGGCGGCAGGATATATAACCATTCCCGGCGGCTGCCGTGTGGGGGTGGGCGGGCAATATCTGCTGCACCCACAGCAAGGGGTCATCCTGCAATCTTTGCGCTCAATGAACCTGCGCATTGCCCGAGAAAAAAATATGCCCCTGACGCTGGCACTGACCCAGGCTCTGAAAGGGCATTTTGTGGGGTTTTTGCTGGTGGGTGAGCCGGATAGCGGCAAGACCACGCTGCTGCGTCATCTGGCGCGCCATTTGGCCCGCAGCCGGGGTTCTGTGACGGTCATTGATGAGCGGCGGGAGCTTTTTCCGCAAAAAGGCGGTGCAGGCGAGATGCTGGATGTGTTGTCCGGGCTGCCAAAAGGCTTGGCGGTGGAGATGGCGCTGCGCACCTTATCTCCCCGTGTGATCCTGCTGGACGAGCTGGGGGGTATGGAGGAGGTGGCAGCTTTGGAACAAGGTTTTTTCAGCGGGGTGGATTTTGTGGCCAGCCTGCATGCATCGAATCTAAAGGAAGCGATGCGCCGTCCACAGGTACAGGCTTTAGTGGAACAGGGGATGCTGCGGGGCATGGCTCAGCTGGCCGGGGCCAGGAACCCCGGCCAGATCCAGGAAGTACGGCTGCTGTGATGGGGCTGCGGATGGCCGGTGCGCTGCTGCTGGTGATTTGCGGATGGTTGGCTGGGGATGCCGTACAGACGGGATGCCGTGCGCATGTGCAGGCATTGCGCTGGGCGATATGGCTGGTGCAGCGCCTGCGGCAGGAGATCGCATACCGGCAAGCGGATCGGGAACTTTTGTATCGGCTGCTCTGTCAGGAGGACCCAGCTCTGTCCGGTCAAGGAGGTCTGTCGCAGCTCTCTTTGCCTAGCTCCCTGACGGGAGAGGAACAGACGCTTTTGCGAGAATGTCTATCCGGGATCGGTCATGCGGCTGCGCAGCAGGAGTGTGAACGGCTGGACTATTACCAGCTTCGCTTTGAAAAGATCCTTGTGGAAGCGGAACAGAAGGAACAGGCGCGCGCTGTACTGACCCACCGTCTGGGAGCCGCTGCCGGAGCGGTGTTGGCTCTGTGGATCGTGTGAGCAGTGGGCGGTGTTTCGGCTTGAATGGCTGAAAGGCAAATCATGGAAAAACAAAGGAGATGGCTTCCCATGGAGATCGATCTGGTGTTCAAAATTGCGGCGATCGGGATCATTGTGGCCGTGCTCAATCAGCTTTTGATCCGTTCCGGGCGGGAGGATCAGGCCATGATGACCACTTTGGCAGGGCTGGTGGTAGTACTTTCTATGTTGGTGCAGCAGATCAGTGCGCTGTTTGTTACTATCCAGTCCTTGTTTGATCTGTGACCGGGCTGGGGGCGGTGCTGGCTGCTGCGGTAGTGGCAGGGGTGCTGTATGCAGTGCTGCTGAAGACCTCGCCAGGGTATGCACTTTTAGTATCGCTGGCTGCCGCAACGGCTGTGATCTTCCGTGGCTTGTCCGTTTTTGAGCAGACTCTGCGGGGGATCGCAGACCTGGGACGGCAGACAGATGGACAGGCTTTTGCTTGTTTGGCGCGGTGCGCAGGTGTGCTGCTGCTGACCGATTATGCGCGTACACTCTGTGAGGAAGCAGGTGCAGACTCTCTGGCTTGGTGCGCCGCTTTTGCTGGACGATGTTTGGCGCTTTCGGCTGCCTGGCCGCTGCTGAATGAGATCTGTCAAATGATATGGGAGCTGACAAGATGATGCGATCCACCTGCAAGCTGCTGGCGGCAGGGTCTTGCTTCTGGACAAGCCTTGCCTGGGCTGCACCAAAAGCGCTGGCCAGCAGTGTTGAGCTGCCGGGCAGGGAGACCTGGCAGCCGTACTTAGACCAAAGTCCCCTTTCGCCGGAACAGTTTGTGCAGGACCCTTGGTCTGCTGTGGTTGGTTTTCTTCCCCAGGGGATCAGCGGGCTTTTACACACAGCAGCGCAGAGTTATGCGGGGCTGATCCTGTTTTTGCTGCTGGCTGCATTGGTGGCGTTTCTTGCTCCTGAGATCGCAGGGCGGGAACTTCTGGATCTGATCACAGTGGGAGGATGCAGTGTGCTGGTTTGGCCCCAGATGATGGAATTGGCCGAGCTGGTCTGTCAGCGTATGGAAAGTTGGCAGCTCTATCTGTCCGGATTTTTGCCTGTGTATGCCGGTGTGCTGGTGATGGGGGGCGAGAATGCCGCCGGTTATACAGCCAGCGGACTGCTGCTCACAGCATTGTGTATGCTGGGACAAGCCATCGGCGCAGGGCTCCCTGCACTTTTGCAGTGTTATCTGGCCCTTAGCGCAGCCTGCTGCATCAGCACCGGCAGGGGTCTGGGAAAAGCTTGCCAGGGGATGGGGCATCTGCTGTGCCGCCTTTTGGGCTGGGCAGGGCGGCTATTTGGTCTGCTTTTGGGGGTGCAGCGGGTCTGTACTGTACAGCTGGACCGCTCAGCGCTCAAACTGGGGCAGCTTGTTGCCGGAAGCATCCCGGTGGTCGGGCAGAGCTTGAGCGATGCGGCAGAGACCGTTCTGTCCGGGCTGAAGATGCTGAAAAGCGGCCTGGGGTTGGCAGCACTGGCGGTATTGGGAGCGGAGTTTATGCCATTGTATCTTCTGCTTTTGCTGCACATCGGCCTGCTTTCCGGCTGCCGTCTGCTCTGTACCACAGTACAGATCTCCCGTTGTGCGGATCTGTTTGCCTGTCTGGTCCAAGGGGTCCGCTGCATGGCCGCTGTTACAGCGCTGTTTTTTGGAATCGCTGCTTTTGGCACAGCGCTGATGTTTGTAGTAGGAGGTGGATGAGATGCAGGGACTGAAGCATACGGTAGCGGTATTCTGCATCGGATGTATTGCGTCAGAGCTTTTGGCGCAGCTGGTGGGGGAAGAATGGCCCCGCCGATGCATAAAAAGCCTGGCAGGGTTATATATTTTAGTGGCCCTTGCCCGCGGGATATCCATTGTCCCGGACAACTGGAGCACGCAGCCTGTGATGCAGTTTCAGCCAGCAGAGCTGGGCAGCGGAGAGCAGGCGGTATTGCAGCTTGCCCAGCAGCAGCTGGAACAAAGGTTGGCGGAGGACTGTGCCCGGCAGACAGGGGTACAGCTGCAGCTGCATATCACCCTGGAGCGGTCTGGACAGGGAATGGAACTCAAACAACTCCGTGCCATTCCGGCGGCGGAGTTTTCTGAGGGAGAGAAAAAACAGGCGGAAGATTTTTTTCAAACAGCACTGGGTGTTTTGCCTGTGTGGGTGGAGGATGACAGCCGATGAGAGAGCAGATGTCTGCATGGGCAAAGCGTCTATCCACTGCCAGGGGGCGCTCTGCGCTGGCAGCCGCTGTAGGAATAACAGCAATGCTGCTGATCCTCCTGTCAGAGCTGTGGCCGGGCTCCGGGGCGAAAAATCTAGCTGCGGAGGCTGGGCCGGACACAGCTGCGTATCAGGCACAGCTGGAACAGCGCCTGGCCAAATTGATCGCCCAGGTAGAAGGGGCAGGAAAAACCACCGTGATGATCACGCTGGAAACAGGGGAGGAGCGGATCTATGCCTTGGATACACAGTCGGGACAGACCCAGTCGCAGCAGACCCATGTGCTGTTGAAGGATGGCACGGCGTTGGAACAGACAGTCTGCCTGCCCAGGATCTGCGGCGTAGCCGTAGTATGTGAAGGAGGCGGAGATGTCCGGGTCGCAGCGCGGATCACCGAAATGGTCAGCGCGCTGATGGATCTGCCCACAAATCGTATCTGTGTAGAACAGCGTACCCAATGACAGCATAAAAATAAGGAGGCAATACCAGGATGAGAGCGATTTCCAAAAACACCCGCCGCGCTACGGCGGTCACATTGGCGGCAGCTATGGCGGTGGCTGTGTATCTGAACTGGCAGTATGCACGGGATGGACTGGACCTTGGGGGCGAAGCGCTGACCGTTGCAGCCACGATGTCAGAGTCTGAACCCGTTCTTTCCGGGGCGATAACCGATGAGCTGATGACCGAGGCAGAGGCGGTGTCCAGCACTGCCAAAAACTATGGGGAAGCACAGCTTGTCAGCGTGGCCAGTGATACAGGAGCAAAATTTTTTGAGCAGGCGCGGCTTAAACGGGAAAAATCGCATGACGAGGCGATGGATACCATCCAGAAAAGTCTGCGTTCTGCGGCGCTTACAGAGGAGGACAAAAAGGCATATGCAGCGCAGATGAAGCAGAATCTGGAGGACCTGAATGCGGAAAATGAGATCGAGACTTTGGTGCGAGCCAAAGGCTTTGCAGACTGTCTGTGCTTTTTGCAGCCTGGACGGGCGGATCTGACGGTTATGACTTCCGGAGACGGACTGACGGCTGCACAGGTGGCCCAGATCCGGGATATCGTTTTGAGCAAGACGCAGCTCTCTGCGCAAAATATAACCGTGGTGGAAGTGAAGTAAATCTTATAAGGTGTTGTGAAAATGCAAAAGAAATGGTATAATAACCGCAGGGAGCGGCCGCCGGATCGGGGCAGGCAAACCTGTCCCGCCGGGGCTGCTGAGGAAAATGCAGCGGGCACAGCGCCCGTTTTGGATGGAGGACCGTAGAATGGATTTGCAGAATATGGATCTCAAGGGCGGCAGCCTGCAGATTTCGACCGAAGTGATCGGCAAGATCGCACGTTGTGCGGCACTGGAGATCGAAGGTGTAGCCGAGGTCTCCTGCGGGCGGCAGAACAAAAAGGTCAAGGATCTTTTGGAGATCGCTAGCCTCCAGTCCCCGGTGACGGTGACCATGCGGGAGGGTACAGCGGAGATCACGCTGAACCTGCTGGTCAACTTTGGCGTGCGCATCCCCTCTGTGGCGGAAAAGGTACAGGAGAATGTAAAGTCTGCTGTGCAGAGCATGACCAATGTGACGGTCAGCCGTGTGGATCTGGTCATTGCGGGTCTGTCCGCTCCTCAGGAAGAGCCCGCAGCAGAGTAATGCCCCGTCTTTGACACCCCAAAAGCAAAAGTAAAAAAATCCGATAAGAAAAAAGCACTTCTCCCCGTCAGGGCCTTTTTGCCCCGGCGGGGGGAACCGTGCTGTGAAAGGGATACCCATGGAACAGATTTTGCCCCGCAGACAAGCCCGCGAGAACGCCTTTTTGCTGGCCTTCTCTCAGACATTTGGTGATGTGCCCCTGGCAGAGGCCCTGGAAACACAGGGTGAGGGCGGCGATGAACATCCGGTGGATGGCTTTGGCCGTCACCTCCTGAATACCTATGCAGAGCACTCTGCAGAGGTGGATGATTTGATCCGCAGCCATCTGCGCAGCTGGACGATGGAGCGTCTCCCCCGGGTCAGCATCACTGTGCTGCGCCTGGCGTTGGCAGAGATGCTGTATGGCGGCGAGAACACCCCCGGCGTTGCGATCAACGAGGCGGTGGAGCTGGCTAAGAAATATGGCTCGGATGAAGATTATCAGTTCATCAACGGCCTGCTGGGTGCCGTGGCCCGGGAGCAGGGGCTGGATGCCGCACAGCCGCAGGAGCCGGACGCACTGTGAGCCGCTATACGCTGGGCATTGATACCAGTAACTATGCAACCTCTCTGGCGGTTTTTGATACGGCCGGAGAGGTTGTTTGTGCCAAAAAGCGTTTTTTGCCCGTAAAGCAGGGTCAGCTGGGACTGCGTCAGAGCGATGCGCTGTTCCATCACACGGCCGCCCTGCCGGAAATGCTGGCACAGCTGAATACAGAGTTTGATCTGACGCAGATCCAGGCGGTAGGCGTGTCCCAACGTCCCCGGCCGGTAGAGGGCAGTTATATGCCTTGTTTTTTGGCCGGAGTCAATGCCGCCCAAGCGTTTGCTTTGGCGAAAGGGATCCCGCTGGTCTATACTACGCATCAGCAAGGACATGCGGCGGCTGCACTGTTTGCAGCAAAAGGCGCAGAGCTGTTTCATCAAAAGGTGCTTTTGTTCCACATTTCTGGCGGAACAACGGATCTTTTGCTCTGCGATCAGGTGAAAAATATTCAAATGTTAGGTACCAGCACGGATCTGTATGCAGGTCAGGCTGTGGACAGAGTGGGCGTCAAATTGGGATTTGACTTCCCGGCGGGAGCCATGGTATCTGAGATGGCGGCGCAATGTGATGAAACCATCAAACCGAGATCCAGTGTCAAGGAGATGCAATGCAGCCTTTCTGGGCTGGAAAATCAGTGCAATGCTTTGCTGGCATCGGGTCAAAGTCCTGCTTATGTTTGCAAGTACTGCCTGCTTTGTGTGGCGGATACGGTGGTCAAAATGACCCGCGCAGCGCAGCGGCAGTATCCTGCGCTGCCGGTGGTATGCGCCGGAGGGGTGATGAGCAGCGATGTGATCCGCTCCTGGGTGCAGCAGCGGCTGCCGGAGGTGTATTTTGTGCCCGGCAAATACTCCAGCGACAACGCCATTGGAGTGGCGATCCTGGCAGCGCGGGAGGCGGGTTTATGGCAGATGTGATCACCGTATCCCAGCTGAATCGCTATGTCAAAAGTATGCTGGATCGAGAGGATGCACTGTTTGATCTGGCTCTGCAGGGGGAGATTTACAATTTCGTCCGTAATTCCCGCAGCGGGCACTGTTATTTCTCGCTGCGGGACGCAGAGTGCAGCGTCAAGGCGGTCATGTTCCGATCGGATGCCTCTCGGCTGGCGTTTCGCCCAGAAGAAGGGATGCGGGTGGTAGTACGCTGCCGCGCAACGCTTTATGAGCGGGACGGCGCATTTCAGGTTTATGTCAATGCGATGTTCCCGGATGGCATCGGTGCCGCCCAGTTGGCATTGGAACAGCTGAAGCGGAAACTGGAGCAGGAAGGACTGTTCGATCTGGACCGCAAAAAGCCTCTGCCAGCCTATCCGCACTGCATAGGGCTTGTTACCAGCAAAACCGGTGCAGCATTGCAGGATATCCGTAACGTTGTCTCTCGTCGCTGGCCTGCAGCCAAGCTGCTGCTTTGTCCGGTCAGTGTTCAGGGGTTTGAAGCAGCGCAACAGGTTGCACAAGCCATACAAACACTTGACCAAAGTGGACGAGCGGATGTGATCATTGTAGCACGGGGCGGCGGCAGCCGGGAAGACCTGTGGGTATTCAATGCAGAATGTATCGCCCGGGCGGCATTTCAGTGCCATACACCGCTGATCAGTGCGATTGGTCATGAGATCGATGTGACGATCCTGGATTTTGTGGCGGACTGCCGTGCGCCTACCCCTTCTGCGGCAGCAGAGTTGGCGGTGCCAGACCGTGTTCAGCTGTCTCTGCGTTTGCAGGGATATGCACAGACACTACGCCAGCAGATGGAAGCATGCAAAGCGGACTGTGCTGACCGATTGGAAGACGCAGCTGAAATGCTTGCAGCGTATGGTCCAGGCCAGCGGCTGGCGCAAAGCAAAGAAAAATTGCAGGAGATCTCAAAGGCTGTGGCGGCCGCTGCCCGCCAGCATCTGGAGAAAAGCCAGGCGTCTTTGGGACATGCTGCCGCCTTGGCAGGGTCCTTGGACCCTTATCAGGTACTGGCGCGCGGTTATGCGATGGTCGAGCGTCCCGCAGGAAAGATCTGTGCGGTGTCGCAGCTTGCACCAGGAGATGAGATCCTGCTGCGGGGAGCAGGGCATACGGCCCGCTGTACCGTAACAGCAGTGGAGGAACAAGATGAGAGCACCCAAAAGTTTTGAGGAAGGGCTGACCCGGCTGGAAACGCTTCTGGCGCAGATGCAGAGCCAGGAGACCACGCTGGCAGAGTCGGTAAAAATGTATGCAGAAGCTGCCGCTTTGATCGATTACTGCCACTCTGCATTGGATAAGGCATCCTTGCAGATGGAAGAGATCGAGCGGAAGATCATAGGTGGGGAGAACGCCCCCCAGGAGGATCAGAATGGAGAACTATGAGATCCACTATCGGGCATACCTGGATCGGGTGAATGCCGCACTGGAAAAAGCCTGTGGGCAGTTTCTGCCTCAGGAATCCCAAGTTTGCCAAGCCGCCCAGTACAGCTTGTTGGGCGGCGGCAAACGCATCCGCGGGGTACTGACCCTGAGTGTCTGCGATATGCTGGGTGGGCCGGCAGCAGCTGCCGAAAGTTTTGCTGCGGCTGTTGAGATGCTGCACTGCTATTCGTTGATCCATGACGATCTTCCCTGCATGGATGACGATGATCTTCGCCGTGGCCGCCCTGCCTGCCACAAAGCATTTGGGGAGTCTACAGCCCTTCTTGCGGGCGATCTTTTGCTGACCGAAGCATTTGAGGCAGTAGCCAATGCAGAGGCTTCGCCGGAGTCGGTGGTTCGGGCCGCCCGGGCATTGAGTTCCGGAGCGGGAAGCCGGGGCATGGTCTATGGTCAGGAGCTGGATCTGAAATATGAGACCCAGGCCGCCACGGAAGAACAGCTGCGCCAGATCCACCGGGGAAAGACCGGAGCGTTGATCAATGCAGCGGTTCAGATGGGTGCGGCGGCTGCCGGAGCGGATGCAGATATCTGCCAGGTGCTGGAACAGTATGCCTACGGGATCGGTCTGGTGTTCCAGATCGTGGACGATGTGTTGGATGTGACCAGCAGCGCAGAGCAGTTGGGCAAACCTATTGGCAGCGATGGCGACAATGGCAAGACGACATTTGCCGTTTTGTATGGGCCGGAACAGGCAATGGAACTGGCGCACAGCATTAACCAGGAAACTTGCGATGCACTGATAAAAGCATTGGGACCCAAAGCGGAGTTTTTGGCGGAGCTGGCAGACCGGCTTTTAGTGCGCAAAAATTGACCGGTAAATAAAACCTGAGAAATTAAAAGATAAAGGTGGTTTGAATATGCAACTGATCCAACAGATCCTTTCCATCAACGAGATCCTGACCGTATCCCTGCTGGGCTGGTTCACGGCTCAGGTGCTCAAAACGATCGTCAATTTCATCCTGTTGGGTAAATTCCAGCTGGAGCGGATGTGGGGAGACGGCGGCATGCCCAGTGCCCACAGTGCCACGGTCTGTGCGATGGTCATTGCCACGGGACGCAGCGTTGGCGTGCAGTCTGCCATTTTTGCGGTGGCCTGCGTTGTGGCGATCATTACGATGCACGATGCAATGGGGGTGCGTCATGAGACTGGTGAGCAGGCTAAGGTGCTGAATAAGCTGATCAGCGAGTGGATCGATATCAGTGAGAAAAATGCCCCCTTTTTGCAGAATATGCACCTGAAGGAGATGGTGGGACATACCCCTCTGCAGGTGATCGCTGGTGTGGTGGTCGGAGTGGCCGTGGGCTTTTTGTACCCCATGCATCTGTAACGCGAAACGGAAAAAGGATGTGAAGTAAATGAGTGAGCGATTGCTGGACCGGATCCATCAGCCAAATGACGTAAAACAGTTGTCTGCCCAAGAAGTAGAGCAGCTGTGCGGCGAGATCCGCCAGTTTTTGCTGGATCATATTGCAAAGACTGGCGGCCATCTGGCATCCAATCTGGGCGTAGTAGAACTGACAGTAGCGCTGCACCGTGTTTTCCAGACACCCCAGGACCTGATCGTTTTTGATGTCGGACATCAGTGTTATACCCACAAGATCCTTACCGGGAGGCAGGCTGGCTTTGATAAGCTGCGCCAGCTGGATGGACTCTCGGGATTCCCCAATCCGCAGGAGAGTGAGCATGATGCCTTTTTGGCAGGCCATGGCAACACCGCTCTTTCAGCCGCGATCGGCATGGCTTGGGCGAAAAAACTGCGGGGAGAACCGGGGATCGTCACGGCAGTGATTGGAGATGGCGCCTTCACTGGCGGTATGGTCTATGAGGGGATGAACAACATCGGCAAATTGGACAATCTGCTGGTGATCCTGAACGACAACAAAATGTCCATCTCCAAAAATGTGGGTGCGTTGGCTGGTTATCTGACGCATCTGCGCACCACTACGGCTTATTTTGAGACGAAGGATAACGTGCATAGTTTTTTGGACCGGCTGCCGTTGGTGGGAGCGCCGCTGACAAAGGGTATCCGCTACTGTGTAACGATGCTGCGCCGGGCGATGTATCATTCCACGATGTTTGAGGATATGGGATTCCACTATGTTGGTCCTGTGGACGGACATGATGAAGCGGAATTGGAGCGCACGATCCGCAGCATCAGTCAGCGGTCCGGGCCGCATTTTCTGCATATCGTCACGGTCAAAGGCAAAGGATATGCCCCGGCGGAGTCCAATCCGGGCAATTACCACGGCGTATCTTCGTTTGACCCGGTGGAAATGGAATTGCCGGACCCGGAAATCGCCCCTAAAGAATCGTTTTCTACGGTGTTTGGTCGGGCCCTTTCGGACGAAGCCCAGAAGGATCCGAAGATCTGTGCTATCACCGCTGCAATGAAGTACGGTACGGGGTTACAGATCATTGCCCATAGTGCACCGGATCGCTTTTTCGATGTGGGCATGGCGGAACAGCACGCTGTTACCTTTGCAGCGGGTCTGGCCAGCCAGGGTATGAAACCGGTGGTAGCCATTTACTCCACCTTTTTGCAGAGATCCTATGATCAGATCATCCACGATGTAAACTTGATGAATCTGGGTGTGCTGTTCGCAATCGATCGGGCCGGACTGGTGCCGGGAGATGGTGAGACCCATCAGGGGATCTATGACCCGGGGTTCCTGAGCCAGATCGGTGTGCCGACCTACTCGCCCTCTAACTATGAGGAGCTGCGTTATTGGCTGCACCGTCTGCTCAGCCCTGCATCGGCTGGACCGCGGGCGCTGCGTTATCCCCGCGGCGGACAAAGCGCCCGTTTGGCGCATTTTGGCTGCACGGGTCAGCCCTATGATTGCCTGCGGAAAGAAGCGGGAGCAAAGGCGGTCCTTGTCAGCTATGCGGACGAGGTAGAGGATACGCTGGAAGCCGCTGATCAGCTGGCTCAGCAAGGGATCCCGTGTGACGTATACAAATTGGTGCAGATCTGGCCGCTGCCTCAGGAATTGGTCGCAGATTTGGAGTCATATTCTCTGATCCTGATGGCCGAAGAATGTGTTGTCCGGGGCGGCATTGGCGAACACTTGGAAGCTGCCATGCGTCAGGCCGGATGGCAGGGCAAATACCTGCACCGTGGTGTAACGCAGCCCCAGCTTCCCCACGCTACTGTACCCCAGATCAAGCAGGTGCTGGGCTTGGATGGGCAGAGCCTGGCCAAGGATATCCAGCAAGCATTATAAAAGGAGGACGACCCATCGTGAAAATTCGTCTGGACCAATACCTGGTGCAGCACGGCTTGATCCAAAGCCGGGAGCGCGCCAAAGCAATGATCATGTCCGGCGTTGTGTTTGTAAATGAGCAAAAGGTGGACAAAGCCGGTGAGATGATCCAGGAGGATGCAAAAGTAGAGGTGAGAGGCCATGATATCGGCTATGTCAGCCGGGGCGGTCTCAAACTGGAAAAAGCCATGCAGGTATTTCCTATGAGCCCCAACGGCAAGGTATGCATGGATATTGGTGCCTCCACGGGTGGCTTTACCGACTGCATGCTGCAAAATGGGGCGTGCAAAGTCTATGCAGTGGATGTGGGCTATGGTCAGCTGGCATGGAAGCTGCGCACCGATGAGCGGGTGGTCAACATGGAGCGGACCAATATCCGCCATGTTACGCCGGAGATGCTGGCAGAGCCTATCGAGTTTTTCAGCGTGGATGTGTCGTTTATATCGCTGCATCATATTTTCCCGGTCGCACAGGCTGTGACCACGGCAGATGCTGTAGGTGTCTGTTTGGTCAAGCCGCAATTTGAGGCTGGACGGGAAAAAGTGGGCAAAAACGGTGTTGTACGAGACCCCGCGACCCATCAGGAAGTGCTTTGCCGGGCAATGGAGTATGCCGTTGCAAATGGATTTTCCGTTCGTGGGTTGGATTTCAGCCCCGTAAAGGGACCGGAGGGCAATATTGAATACCTGATGTTTGTGCAGAAATGTGATCAACCGGTTCTGTTGGAACAGACGGAAGCACAGCGAGTGGTGCAGGCCAGCCATACCTCGCTGGACCGCTGATCTCTGCCAGGATGAAAAGGGGGCACGCCACAGATGAAAGTTTACATTGCGCCAAATCCCGGCAAGGCGTCGGCAAATGAGGTGGCGCTGCGGGCTGCCCAGATCCTATTAAACCACGGCGCTGCGGTGTTTATGCAGCAATCCATGCAGGCAGACTGCGGGATGATGGGGGTAGAGTACCTGCCGCAGGAACAGTGCCTTCAACAGGCAGATGTGATCCTTACCATTGGCGGCGACGGTACGATCTTGCACGAGGCTAATCTTTCGCTGACCTACCGTAAACCGATCCTGGGCATCAACTTGGGACGGTGCGGTTTTTTGGCGACCTGTGAGGTGGATCAGCTGGAAACAAAACTCCCGGCTGTGGCGAAAGGTCAGTTCAAACAGGATACGCGTATGCTGCTGTATACTCGTGTGCTGGGGGATGAAAATTGGGACGGTCATGCGCTGAATGACGTAGTGGTAACAAAAGGCCGCTTACAGCAGGCGCTGGATTTCCGTATCTACTGTGATGATATCCCTGTGGAGCATTTCCGGGGGGACGGCGTGATCGTAGCCACCCCTACTGGCTCTACTGCATATTCGATGGCAGCCGGTGGGCCGATCCTGGATTCCCAGACCAAGGGAATTGTGGTGACCCCTATCTGCCCCCACAGCCTGGCCAGTCCCGCCATGGTGTTTGCCCAGGAGCGACGGATCAAGATCTGTGTAGGGCAGCTGGTGGAGGACAACGAGGTTTTTGTCAGTTGTGATGGAGGTACAGGTTATCCGCTGAAAGCGGGAGCCACGGTGGAGGTCTGTCTGTCGGATCAAACCGTTCCGCTGGTCACATTTGGCCGGGCCGATCAGTTCCAGGCCATTGATCAAAAGCTTCGCCGCCGATAAGGACATACCAGAGGGGAGAGACCTTTATGTCTGAAATGAAAACCAAAACTGAGCGTTTGCAGGCCATCTTGCGCCTGATCCAAGAATACCCCATCAGCCGCCAGGAGACCCTGTTGGAGCATCTGCGTCAGGAGGGGTTTGCTGTAACGCAGGCAACGATCTCTCGGGATATCCGAGAGTTGTGCTTGGTCAAGGCAGCAACCGCCGAGGGATACCGCTACGTATCCAGCCGGACAGAGGGATATAATCCCAAGGTACAGGGACGGTTTGAGACCATCTTCCATGAAGCGGTGCGGGGCGTGGACTACGCTGGCCATGTGGTGCTCGTTAAGTGCTACTCCGGTATGGCCAATGCAGCCTGCGAGGTGTTTGATGCACTGCAATGGAAAAACGTAGTGGGAACCTTGTCGGGCGATGACACGTTTCTCATCGTAGCGCGCTCGGAACGGGATGCAAAGACCATCTGCACCGAACTGACCCATCATGTCGGGCAGAAATAGTAGGAGAGATAGAATGCTGAGCAGTCTCCAAATTGAAAATGTAGCGGTGATCCAAAAAGCAGAGGTCCATTTTGAAAAAGGACTCAATGTGCTGACCGGTGAAACTGGTGCAGGTAAATCTATACTCATTGATTCCATCCATGCGATCCTGGGCAACCGGGTCTCTCGGGATCTCGTGCGCACTGGTGCGCCTAAGGCGGTGATCCGTGCTGCATTTGAACAGGTACCAGTTTCCGTGCAGGACAAGCTGGAACAGGCTGGGTATGAGCGGACCGAAGCTTTGCTGTTGAGTCGGGAGATCACTGCTGAGGGAAAAAGCAGCTGCCGCATCAACGGGATGCCCGCTACCGCTGCTGTGCTGCGGGAGCTATGCGGCGGCCTGATCAATCTGAATGGTCAGCATGATTCGGTAGGGCTGCTGAATCCGGCCAATCATGAGGGCATCCTGGATGATTACGCTCAGAATGAGACGATCTATCAGGAATATTACAGCGTATACCGGGCTCTTGTCAAAGTAAAGCGGGAGCTGGATGCGATGATCACAGACGAGAGCGAGAAGCAGCGCCGGATCGACCTTTTGAGCTACCAAGTACAGGAGATCGAGGATGCCGCCCTCTCTCCCGGTGAGGAACAAGTCTTGGAGAGCCGCCGCAAAGTGCTGGCGAATGCATCCACCATCCGGGACAGAGTGGCACAGTGCTATGCATTGCTTTCCGGTGGAGACGATGTCCCCGGGGCAGTGGATCTGTTGGGCGAGGCTTCCAACGCAGTGGACGCCGCTGCCCAACTGGATGGAGAACTCTCTGCAGGGGCAGGACAGCTGTTGGACCTGTATTATACTGCCAAGGATCTGGCAGCAGAGCTGGTGTCCCGGTTGGACCGGTATGACACCAATGATGCGGAGCTGGATGAACTGGAGCAGCGGATCGACCTGATCTATAAACTCAAACGCAAATACGGCGATACCGTGGAAGATGTGCTGTCCTTTGGGCAAAAAGCTCGGGAGGAGTTGGAGCGCATCCAGTTCTCAGAGCAGAGGGCGGGGGAATTGCAGACAGAAAAGCACCGCTTGTACACGCTGGCCCGTGAAAAAGCAGAACTGCTGACCCAGACTCGCTTGAAAGCCTTTGAGGAGCTGAACAAGAATATTTCCGCCACATTGGATTTTTTGAATATGCCCGGTGTGCGTATGACGCTGCGCCATGCCCGGGGACCTTTAGCCAGTCATGGCCAGGATAGTTTGGAGTTTTATATTTCAACAAACCCTGGCGAAGCTCCAAAACCGCTGGCCAAGATCGCATCGGGCGGTGAGCTGAGCCGTATTACCCTGGCGATCAAAAATGCAATGGCAGATAAGGACGCTGTGCCTACCGTGATCTATGATGAGATCGACAGCGGTGTGTCTGGTAAGGCTGCCGGACGCATTGGCGAAGTGCTGCGCAGCAGTGCAAAAGGGCATCAGATCCTTTGTGTGACCCACACGGCCCAGATCGCCGCCTTGGCGGACTGCCATCTGCTGATCCAAAAGAATGTCCAGAACGATCGTACCTATACCGAGGTCTATCCCTTGGACACAGATGGACGAGTGGAGGCACTGGCTCGCCTGATCTCCGGCGATAAGATCACGGAGCTATCTCGGGCAAACGCCCGGGAGATGCTGGGCTTAGCGGGGCAGTAAGAGGAATAGGCGATGATCTATTTTACAGCGGATACGCATTTTTTCTGGTCGGAAAAGAGAGGGATACGCCCGGGAACGCTGATGGTAGGGGAAAGAACCTTTGCCTCAGTTGAGGAAAAAACCGAGTATCTGGTCTCTCGGTGGAACAGCACTGTAGGGGTGGAGGATGAGGTCTACATTCTGGGGGATTTCTCGGATGGAACCGCCGCCGATACAGCAGCACTGCTTCAGAGACTGCACGGGAAAAAGTATCTTATCATCGGCAATAACGACCATTATCTGGAAGATCCGTCTTTTCCACAGGAACTGTTTTGCTGGACGAAAACGTATTACGAGCTGCTAACGAGAGGAACGAAGTTTGTACTGTTCCATTTTCCCATCGAGGTATGGAGCGGCTACGGCTATGACCGGGTCCACCTGCACGGGCATATTCATCGCCTGCAGCCGGTTGTGGAACCCATCCGCCGGTATGATGTAGGGGTGGATGCCAATGATGGAACGCCTGTCTCGCTGGAAACTGTGTGGAATCGGATCGAGCCGCTGCATAATGCTAACCGGGTCATGCAAAACGGCCAAAGCTAAAGCAGAAAGAAGTCGGGATATGGCTTCCGAAAAAGCGCTCCCGAAAGATCCATTCCATACCGCTTGACAAACCTGGTGCGGCGGGATATAATGATGAGGTGCAGCAGAGCTGCATAAACACTGAAAGGCAACGATGGGAATAAGTACCCTGATGTGTCCGCACACAGAGAGGCTCCGGCTGGTGAAAGGAGCTGCGGGACCGCTGGGGAAATACCTCCCGGAGCCGCAGGCTGAACCAGCGCACAGAAAATGGGCGCTTAGTAGGCTGTGCCGCGTGCGAGCGTTACAAACGCAAGGGTGTCGCCCACTCTGGGGACTGCACCCGTGAGGCCGTGCTCCGTGAGGAGACGGCAAACAGAGGTGGTACCGCGATTTTTCTCGCCCTCTGCCAAATTTATTTTGGCAGGGGGCGTTTTTTGTCCCTCTGCCCAAGACCTGAACAGGAGGTACTGAAATTATGAAACTGTACGACGAACTGAAAGCCCGCGGTCTGGTAGCACAGATCACCGATGAGGAGATCATTGACCTGATCAATGAAGGCAAGGCTACCTTCTATATCGGCTTTGACTGCACTGCCGACAGCCTGACTGCTGGCCACTTTATGGCACTGACCCTGATGAAGCGTCTGCAGATGGCAGGAAACAAGCCCATCGCTCTGATCGGCGGCGGCACTACCATGATCGGCGACCCTTCCGGACGCACCGATATGCGCAAGATGCTGACCAAGGAAGATATCGCCCACAATGCTGCCTGCTTCAAAAAGCAGATGGAGAACTTCATTGATTTTTCCGAGGGCAAGGCCATGATGCTGAACAACGCAGACTGGCTGCTGGATCTGAACTATGTGGAACTGCTGCGGGAGGTAGGTGCTTGCTTCTCGGTGAACAATATGCTCCGGGCCGAGTGCTATAAACAGCGCATGGAGAAGGGTCTGTCCTTCCTGGAGTTCAACTACATGATCATGCAGAGCTACGACTTCTACTACATGTTCCAGCATTATGGCTGCAATATGCAGTTCGGTGGCGATGATCAGTGGAGCAATATGCTGGGCGGCACCGAACTGATCCGCCGCAAGCTGGGCAAGGATGCATATGCAATGACCATCACTCTGCTGACCGACTCGCAGGGCAAAAAGATGGGCAAGACTGCTGGCAATGCAGTTTGGCTGGACCCCAACAAGACCAGTCCCTTTGAGTTCTACCAGTACTGGCGCAATGTGGACGATGCCGATGCGATGAAGTGCATCCGGATGCTGACCTTCCTGCCGCTGGAGCAGATCGATGAGATGAGCACCTGGAAGGATCAGCGCCTGAATGAGGCCAAGGAGATCCTGGCCTATGAGCTGACCAGTATGGTCCATGGTAAAGAAGAGGCCGAAAAGGCTCAGGCTACTGCCCGCGCTCTGTTCAGCGGTGCAGCGGATGTAGAGCACATGCCCGCCACCAAGCTGACGGAGGCAGATCTGACAGATGGGTCGATCGGCATCCTGACTCTGATGGTCAAGGCAGGTCTGGCAGGTTCCAACGGTGAGGCTCGTCGTCTGGTGACCCAGGGCGGTGTTCTGGTGGACGGCGAAAAGGTGGCTGCGCCCACGGTCAGCTTCAGCGCCGAGCAGCTGGAAAAGGGTATCGTGATCAAAAAGGGTAAGAAGGTTTACCACAAGGTGAGCCTGTAAAAATCTATAGGCAAAGAATAAAGGGCGCTTCCCGCTGGGAGGCGCTCTTTATTCTTTGCAGAACTTGCTGTTTTTTGCTTGGTTTGGCACAAAATAAAACTTTGTATGGAAATTGACAGCAGAATGTGGTAAAATAAAAGATATGAAAAATGCATAAAAGAAACAGACTTTGAAAGGATAAAATAGAAGATGGAAATCAATACCCACCGATTATGCTTGATTCCACTGACTGCGGAACACTTGGATCTTTTGGCCAACGATCTCTCTCAGGCAGAGGCTGCTTTGAACTGTGTCTATCAAGGGCCGGTCATAGACTCTGCTTTGCAGGATATATTGCGGGAGAGGGCAGAACAGACCCCGGATCAATGGCTGTGGTATACTTTTTGGTTGATCCTGCGCAAACAAGATCGAGCTGTGGTGGGACATATAGAATTTGATGGGCCGCCGAATCAAAAAGGGGAAGTTCAGCTGCGGTATGCATTGAGCACACAGCATTCCCATCAAGGATATATGACCGAAGCAGTATATGAGCTATGCAACTGGGCCAAACAGCAGCCGGGTGTCCGTTATTTTATGGCAGAGACCGAGGACGATGATTTCGCTGCGCAGCGTGTATTGCAGCGGTGCAATTTTATTGAGTGGGGCGGAGAGAAAAATATCCGTTGGTGCCGCTCTGCATCAGTTGACCACACACCAGGATGGAATATCTTGAAGTGGGAATTGGTGGAGAACGACTGAGCGTTACTAAAATAAAAATGACCGGATGTGTTCTGCCGTTTGGCAGGAACATCCGGTCATTTTTTCTGTGGTAAAAGAGCAGGGGAGGGGAAAGGTCACAGCGCAAAGGTCTGAGACAACAGCTCTAAAGCCGCATCCTCATTTTCGCTCCGAACCAGCAGAGAGATATCCAGATCACTGGTGGTGATCAGCAGGACCTCGATTTCAGCTTTTGCAAGTGCAGAAAGTGCGCGGGCGGCTACACCGCAGCTTGTGACCATTTCCTCCCCAAATAAATTCAACTTGGAATACCCTACGCTGATCAGCGGCGAGGACTTGCCATCCCGGTTAAGATTTGCGGCAGAGATTGCCTTCATTACCAGTGGGAGATCTCGGCTGAATGCAGTAAAGCTGAAGTCGATGGTCGTGCCGTGGGGTGCGCTTTGGCTGATCATATCCACTACAACGCCATTATCGGCAAAAATTTGAAGATAGCCTGCCAGGCTGCTGCTCTTGAACTTGGCATCCTGCACGCTGATCATCATGAGGTTTGGTTCCACATGGATTTTGGATACTCCGTACATAACGACACTCCATTTCTGCCTTTAAAAAGGCGTAAAGCAGTTTTGCTTTGCAGAAAATCTTGCTGTATCTTCGTGTAATTTTAACTTTTCAGCTTAAACTGAGAAATTCCGGCTGGATCGTCTTTTCTGCTACTGAGCGGATGTATTCAAAATCGAACACATTGTGCTCAGCCCGGACTCCATGCTGTTTGGCTAATTCTGCTGTGTAATCTGAATACAGATAGCTGCGCACATTGGACTTCCCCGCGTCGTAGTGGGTCACGATGGGATGTAGCAGCGGGCTATGCAGAGCCAACTCGACTGCACCATTTGGCTGGACTGTTTTTTCCAGTTGGATGGTCAAGATCGCACCGATCAGCTGATCGGGTTTGCTCTGGGTGCTGATCAGATTTCCCAGCGAATAAGCAACAAATGCTGTGCGCCCATCCGCAGCGGTCAGCCACTGTGCATCCTGCAGGACATGTGGATGGGTGCCTAAAATCAGATCCGCTCCCCAGTCAGCCAGCTGCTGCGCCAAGGTCTGCTGCGCTTGCGTGATCGTGTGGCTATTCTCCACGCCCCAATGGACACCGACCACCACAAAGTCTGCGATCTGTGCAGCAGTTTCTATCTGCTGCTGGATCTGGTCGAGCTGACTGGTATAGAGGATATGTGCAGGCATTTTGTCGTTTTGAGGGATGCCGTTGGTGTGTTCGGTATAGGAAAGATAGGCAATGCGAATATCATTGACTGTATGCAGCGGAATGTTTGCATAGTCGTCTTCTCCGCGCCAAAGCCCCGTCGTGATCACATCCGACGGCATGGATTCCCAAAACCGCAAAGTAGCACCTATTCCGCCAGCGCCTTTATCATAGGTGTGATTGTTTGCTAAACTGAACACACGCATCCCTGCTCGATACAATGCTTCCGGACATTGGCCCGGGGTGGAAAAACAGGGATAAGAGGAAGGCTCAAGCTCCCGTGTGCATAAAGTTTCCTGGTTGATCCAGTTCACGTCCTGCTGCTGATAAAGCGGCGTGAGATACTGATAGCACTCATCAAAGCGGTATCCCTCTTCCGGCGATGCCCGCCGGGCAGCCTGCTTATAGATCGGAGCATGGATCAAATTATCCCCTGAGGCAGAGAATTGGACCATGGTCACCACCGGCTGCGGTGGTTCCGGGGCGGGAGCAGGCTCCACAGGCGGAGTGTCTGCGGGAAGATCAGGGGCAGGCCCTGCTGCAAGCGGTGGTTTCAAGGCGGATAAGGCCCATCCAGTTGAAACGGCAGTCACCAGTATAAGGGCTGCACAGAGCACCAAGGTAGAGAGCAGCTGCCTGCGTCTTTTCCTTCGCCGCGTTGGTCCAGCTGCGTGTTTGGACATCCCAAAACACCCCCTTTGGATTGTAGAAGCAAGCGAAACCGCAATCGGTCACATTTCGGCAATGAGATCGCTCATATTGTACAATCCCGGCTCTTTTTTTGCAAGGTACAGAGCAGCATTCACTGCACCGTTCGCAAACACGCTGCGGGAATATGCAGTGTGCTTCAAGGTGACCACTTCATCCGGACCGCAGAACAAAACTTCGTGATCGCCTACGATGCTGCCGCCCCGTACCGAGCTGATGCCCAGCTCTTTGGGGTCGCGCTTTTGCCGTACAGAAGAGCGATCGTACACATAATGGTAAGCACCATCATTCTCTTCGTTGATGGCATCTGCCAGCAGCAGTGCAGTGCCGCTGGGAGCATCCAGCTTATTATGATGATGCTGTTCAATGATCTCCACATCGTAGCTTTCGCCCAGGATAGCACTGGCCCGCTTGCACAGCTCTGCAAGCAGGTTGATGCCCAGAGACATATTTGCGCTTTTGAATACCGGAACCTCACGGGACAGCTGTACGATCTTGAGCTGCAATTCCTCAGATAAGCCGGTGGTGCAGATCACGGCCGGAAGGTGATGTGCCTGGCAGTAGGGCAGAGCCTTTTCCACGGCAGCAGGGGAGCTGAAATCGATCAGGACATCGCCCTGTCCATCCAGTTTATCCAGACTATCATAGACGGGGATGCCGTTGACCGCCCCGTCTGCCTGGTCAATGCCGGCAAGGACACGGCAGTCCGTACGCTGAGCGATCATATCACAAAGGACATGGCCCATACGGCCGGCAATACCCTGAATAATGATGTTAACCATAATGTTTTTCGTTCCTTTCTCAATAAACCAAATGCCCGAGGGAACGTGCACTGCCAAAACGGGAAAAAGGGGCCTTTTGGGCGGCCTCTTTTTCGCCGCACCTGTGCGCGTACTTCCTCGGGCATCGGCTTTTTATTCAGCGGCAGGACCGCTGCAAATTTTTATTTCTTTAGGAGAAATGCGTTACAGCAGACCATCTGCTTGCAGGGCCTGCTTGATCTGCTGCTTGTGTGCTTCCGAAGGCTCTACCAACGGCAGACGGCACGTGCCGGCATTCCAGCCCAGCAGATTCATGGCATACTTTACCGGGATGGGGTTTACCTCGCAGAACATCGCTTCACACAGCGGCAGCATTTCCAGCTGCAGGCGGCAGGCTTCGGCAGTGTTGCCCTCAAACCATGCCTGGCAGCAGTTGTGTACCAACTGAGGATTGACGTTAGACACTACGCTGATAACACCCTTGCCGCCCAAGGACAACAGAGGTACGACCTGGTCATCATTGCCAGAGTATAGGTTCAATTCGTCTCCGCACAGCTGTGCCAGTTTTGCGACCTGAGAGATATTGCCGGAAGCTTCTTTGATGCCATTGATCAACGGGTGCTCGCTGAGTTTTTTTGCGGTCTCCGGTGCAATGTTGACACCCGTGCGGGAGGGGACATTGTACAGGATCACCGGAATTCCACCGGCTTCTGCCATGGCGGTAAAATGAGCCACCAGACCTGCCTGCGTGGTTTTGTTGTAATAGGGGGTCACCATCAGCAGAGCGTCTGCCCCGTAAGCAGCCGCCTGAGCGGCCAGAGCACAGCCATGTTTTGTGTCGTTGGAACCAGCACCCGCAATCACAGGCACACGGTGCGCAACCGTATCCACGGTAAACTTGATGGCCTGCAGCTGCTCTTCGTCTACCATTGTGGAGCACTCGCCTGTGGTGCCGCAAATAATAATGGCATCGGTGCCATGGGCGATCTGGTGCTCCAGTACACGGCCCAGCTCCTCAAAATTGATGCTTCCGTCCGGATGCATCGGGGTAATAATTGCCACACCTGCACCGGTAAAAACGGGTTTCTTCATAACCAAAAGCTCTCCTTTTTATGCTGCATGGACCCTCAGTCCAGGTAGCCCTTGGCAGCCAGCAGTTCAGCCAGCAGCACAGCGCCGCCTGCTGCACCCCGCAGGGTATTGTGGCTCATGCAGGCAAACTTATAGTCGAACAGGGTATCCTCCCGCAGACGGCCCAGGCAGATGGCCATGCCGTTTTCGGTATTACGGTCCAGCTTGGGCTGGGGACGGTCTGCTTCGGTGAAATAATGCAGGAACTGTTTGGGGGCGCTGGGCAGATCCAGCTCCTGTGCAGGGCCGCGGAAGTTGGCCCAAGCGTCCAGGATCTGCTGCTCGGTGGGCTTTTTATCAAAGCTGACAAATACCGCAGCCGTGTGACCATCGGCCACCGGAACACGGAAGCACTGGGCAGTGATCACGGGCTTTTCGGCATTTACGATCTTGTCGCCCTCAATGTGGCCCCACAGCTTCAGCGGCTCCTTCTCGCTCTTTTCTTCTTCGCCGCCGATGTAGGGGATCACGTTGTCCAGGATCTCCGGCATACGGTCAAAGGTCTTGCCTGCACCAGAGATGGCCTGGTAGGTGCAGACCAATGCCTTGCTGACGCCAAACTCCTCCATCAGGGGGTGCAGGGCAGGCACATAGCTCTGCAGGCTGCAGTTCGATTTGACTGCAATAAAGCCACGCTTGGTGCCCAGACGTGCCCGCTGCGCCGGGATGATCTGGATATGATCTGCGTTGATCTCCGGCACGACCATCGGCACATCCGGAGTGAATCGGTTGGCGCTGTTGTTAGACACCACCGGGCACTCCGCTTTTGCGTAGGCCTCCTCCAGAGCTTTGATCTCCTCTTTCGGCATATTTACCGCGCAGAAAACAAAGTCCACCTGAGAGGCCACTTTTTCCACCTGAGCAGCGTCCTGCACGACCATGCCTTTTACGGACTCCGGCATGGGGGTGGTCATAGCCCAGCGGGAACCCACAGCCTCCTCATAGGTCTTGCCTGCGCTGCGGCCAGAGGCGGCCAGCACCGTCAGTTTGAACCAGGGGTGCTCCTCCAGCAGGGTGACGAACCGCTGGCCGACCATGCCGGTCGCGCCTACAACGCCCACTTTATACTGTCTTTCCATATCCAGCACCAATCCTTTCAAAAATCAAATTTACATCGGGCAACGCTTGCATTGCGGCGGCCCATGCAATATAATAGAACCTGTTTGTATGAACTTTATAATAACATTGATACGGTGCCCCTGTCAATCACCGGAAAGGCAAATGCACACCATGTTGAAAAAAGATTTTTGGTACGATTTACCCAAAGAGTATATAGCCCAGCAGCCGGTCTCTCCCCGGGACGCAGCCCGGCTGATGGTGCTGGATCGCTCCAGTGACCGCATTGAGCATAAGATCTTCCACGACCTGCCGGATCTGTTGGAACCCGGGGATCTGTTGGTGGTCAACAACTCCAAGGTCCTGCCTGCGCGTATCGTAGGCGTCAAGCAGCCCACCGGCGCAGTCTGTGAGCTGCTGCTGCTGCGCCAGGTCAAAGGCGACCAGTGGGAGTGTCTGGCTAAGCCCGGAAAACGGATGCAGCCGGGCACACAGGTGCGGTTTGGCGACGGCACCCTGAATGCTGTAGTGGATGAGACGCTGGAAGACGGCAACAAGCTCGTTACATTCTATTACGATACCGAGACTCTTTATGAAAAGCTGGACGAGTTTGGAAAAATGCCGCTGCCGCCCTACATCACCCAGCAGTTGGAGGATCAAAGTCAGTATCAGACGGTATACGCCAAAGAGCTGGGCAGTGCGGCTGCTCCCACCGCCGGGCTGCATTTTACCCCGCAGCTGATGGAGGCATTGCGTGCCAAGGGCGTGGAGTTTGCTGAAGTGACCCTGCATGTGGGCCTTGGAACCTTCCGCCCCGTGCAGGAGGATGAGATCACCGACCATAAGATGCACAGCGAGTGGTATTGCATCGACGAGGAGACCGCCCATAAGATCCAGGCTGCCAAGGCAGCGGGCCGCCGGGTGATCGCTGTAGGCACCACCAGCTGCCGTACTCTGGAGGCTGTAGCTGCCAAATACGGCGAGATCCGTCCCTGCAGCGGAAACACCGAGATCTTCCTGTATCCCGGCGTATCGCTGCGGTGCATCGATGGCCTGATCACCAACTTCCACCTGCCGGAAAGCACTCTGATCATGCTGGTGTCCGCTTTCTATGGCTACGAAAAGACCATGGAAGCTTACCGCGTAGCTGTGGAGGAAAAGTATCGCTTCTTTTCCTTTGGCGATGCGATGCTGATCCTGTGACGGATGCTTAGTTCTTGACGAAGAGCGAAAAAGCCCTGGAGCCATGCGGTTCCGGGGCTTTTTACTATTCTGGCTGTTTGTAGGAAAATCGAAGTTCAAGTCCGGTTTTGAAACGGATAGAGGTGGTAAGTCCATTCTCTGGACAAAAGTTTGCGGGATACTGCCCCTGCACATAGCAGGCGGAGGGGTCCTGTTTTTTTACAGCCATCGGAATCTCGATGGGACCGCTGTACAGCGCAGCGTTTTACTTGTCAGGAATCGTGGGCTGTGGTACAATAAAAAGGAATGACCTTGCAAAGAGATGCGTAAGACATCCTGCAAGATCGAACCGTCTGCATCCGCAGAAGAAAAACGGCAAAATGCCTTTTTGACCCGCTGCACCGCTCCCGGCGGTGTACTGAGAACGCACGGCTGTTTTCCGTGTAAGAAAGGAATCTGAAACATATGCCTTCTTTAACGACCTTCCGCCTGCTCAAGCAGGAGCATACGGCCCGGCGGGGTGAGTTCAAAACGGTGCACGGCACCGTGCAGACCCCCGCATTCCAGAACGTAGCCACCGCAGGTGCGATCAAGGGCGGTCTGTCCGCCCAGGACCTCAAGCAGATCGGCGCACAGGTGATGCTGTGCAATACCTATCATCTGCACCTTCGTCCCGGCGATCAGCTGGTAGCAGATATGGGTGGTCTGCACAAATTCACCCGTTGGGACGGTCCGATCCTGACCGACAGCGGCGGATTCCAGGTGTTCAGCCTGGCCAAGCTTCGCAAGATCACGGAGGAGGGTGTTACCTTCGCTTCTCATCTGGACGGCCATCGCATCTTTATGGGTCCGGAGCAGAGTATGCAGATCCAGGCGAATCTGGGTTCTACCATTGCCATGGCTTTTGATGAGTGTGTGGAGAATCCGGCCCAGCATGCATACTCTAAGGCCAGCTGTGAGCGGACCACTCGTTGGCTGGCACGGTGCAAAGCCGAGATGGCCCGTCTCAAGCAGGAAGGCAAGGCGGTAAACCCCGATCAGCTGCTGTTTGGCATCAACCAGGGCTGCACCTTTGCAGATCTTCGGGTGGAGCACATCCAGCGCATTGTAGAGCTGGATCTGGACGGCTACGCCATTGGCGGCCTGGCAGTAGGCGAG
Source organism: uncultured Faecalibacterium sp. (assembly GCA_900540455.1). GTDB lineage: Bacteria > Bacillota > Clostridia > Oscillospirales > Ruminococcaceae > Faecalibacterium. Next base: position 132,764 of record UQGD01000002.1, on the reverse strand, counting down.
CCTGCTGAGGTAATGTATGAGATGATCAGCCAGGTGGAACCGTATATGCCCAAGGATAAGGTTCGTTATCTGATGGGCGTCGGTACCCCGGGCAATATTATTGAGGCTGTGGCCCGCGGCGTAGATCTGTTCGACTGTGTGATGCCCAGCCGCAACGCCCGCCACGGCCACCTGAACACCTGGAATGGTGTAATCAATATCAAAAACGCCAAATATGAGCGGGATGAGCGCCCCATTGATCCGGCCTGCGGATGTCCTGCCTGCCGCAATTACTCCCGCGCCTATATCCGCCACCTGTTCAAGGCAGAGGAGCTGCTGGGAATGCGTTTGGCTGTGATGCACAATCTGTGGTTCTACAACCATTTGATGGAGCGCATCCGGGATGAATTGGATGCCGGCACCTTTACGGCCTTCCATGATCGCTATGTGCATCTGCTGGACACAAGAATTTAAGATTTTAAGCTTGAAACACAACGTATAAGGCAGTATAATAGCGTTATATGAATTTGAGAGGAGATTTTGCCCCATGCAATTTCTGACGACTACGACCGAGGGCTATATCAGCCTGTTCTTCACCATGGCGCTGATGCTGGTGCTGCTGTACTTCATGATCTACCGCCCCCAGAAGAAGCAGGAGAAGAAGGATGCCGCCATGCGCAAGAGCCTGGAGATCGGCGACCAGGTCACCACCATCGGCGGCGTTATCGGCCGTGTGGTTGCGATCAAGGATGACACCTTCGTGCTGGAGACCGGTGCAGACCGCATCAAGATCCGTTTCCTCAAGACTGCCATCAGCGCTGTGGAAAAGCTGGATATGAGCAATGCCCCCGCTACCTCCAACAAAAAGTAAGCTCTCATAACGCATAGTCAGCGCGTCTGCCTGCATAGATATGTTGCAGGGAGGCGCGTTTTTATATGTCTGAAAAAAACAAACCAATGGCAGGGCTGGGTCCGCTGCTGTGTTCATTGCTTCTGGGGGCTGGGGCTGCTGCAGGGTGTACGGCCGGTATGGCGGCTTTGATGGCATCTCAAATGCTTCCGCCGTCCACTGCTTGGCCGCTGGCTACGGCCGCTGTCAGCGCCGGGAGCCTGTTCAGCGGCTGGCTGGCGGCGGCTTGGTATGGCCGCAGGGGACTTGTATACGGAATCGCGGAAGGCGGTCTGTTCGCCCTTTGTCTGCTGATACTGCAGTTAACGAAAGGGATTGTTCCGGACCCTCTCCAGGCATCCCGGCTGGGTCTGGTGGTCTTTTTGGGCTGTGCGGGAGGCGCACTTGGGATGCTGCGGGCACAGCGCCGTCATCGCAGGGCAAGTTTACGCTGAATAGATCGAGAGCGGAAGCGGTGGGGAAGTCCTCACCGCTGTCCCGATCGGGAGGGAGAAAAACCATGTGGGTAAATCAACAGCCGTCCAACATACCACCTGCAGAACAAACGCTGCCCATACCAGAATCTTTACCTGAAACTCTGCCGCAAGAGCAGGTGAATAAAAAGAAAACACCGTCTGATGATTGGGAGGGCAAGTCCCATCCTGTCCGGCGGAGAAAAGACTCTGCAACGCAGGACTGTCTCATGCTGGCAGCGGCGTATTTGTTCGGCACCGCCCTGGCGGGCGTACTGCGCGCCCTCTGCGATAGGGGGGATATCCAGCTGCTGACCTATTACCTGACCTGCTGGCAAAAGTTGTTTGCAGCACAGGACAGCGGCGCCGCGGTTGGATTGTTTTTGGCAGAGTATCTTACGGTGGCAGGCGCATTGACAGCTGTATTGCTTCTCGGCTTATCTGCATTGGGGCCGCTGCCTGTGTTTTTGTTTGTGATCTTATATGGTATTGGTACAGGTCTGATCAGCGCGCCGTTGCTCGGAGAATTTCAACTGCCGCAATCGCTTGTTTATCTTCTATTAGGCGGTATCCCGGCGGCGATTGCCGCTGGATGTCTGTGCTTATTTGGAACTTCTGCTTTGCAGGTATGCTCACGGCTGCACAGCGTCTCTTTCGGCGGAAAAATCCCCGTACCAATAGCGGGAAATGCAAGGGGATTGGTCGGACAATATTTGTTGTTTGCAGCAGTATTTGCGCCGTTGTGCGGTGCGGCAACAGGGCTTTTATGCCTGCTCAATCGACTGGGATCGTAATTTTCAAAAAACGCAGGAAAAACAACCGATGATGTGGTATCATAGAAGCATTACTGGAAGAGCAATCGAGGAGTATCTATGAAAGAACCGAGACTAAAAACCGTATATGTCTGTTCCAACTGTGGGGAGACCAGCCCTCGCTGGATGGGGCGCTGCCCTAGCTGCGGAAGCTGGAATACGATGAACGAGGACGTAGTAGCTCAGGAGCCAAAGGCGGGGACTGCTGCGGCTAAAATGACGGTCCGGCAGGAGGGGGTGACCCATCTGTCTGCCCGGCGGCTGGCCGATATCAGCACGACAGAAGAAAAGAGCCGCATCCTTACGGGGATCACAGAATTGGACCGAGTATTGGGCGGTGGTATCGTGCTGGGCGGAGTCGTATTGCTCAGCGGTGAGCCGGGTGTGGGCAAATCCACGATGCTTCTGCAGCTTTGCGGTGCGATCTCCAATCAGCATACTGTGCTGTATATAACAGGCGAGGAATCTGTGCGCCAGGTCAAACTGCGTGCCGCTCGGCTCAAACTGCCGCAGCAGAATATCTATCTGGCGGCAGAAAATGACGTGGATGAGATCTGCGGACTGATTGAAAAGGACAAGCCGGAGTTGGTGGTCATCGACTCGATCCAAACGATGCGATGCATGGACATCTCTTCTTCCTCCGGTACGGTAAGCCAAGTAAAGGAAAGCGCCGCCCGGCTATTGGCAGTAGCCAAAAAGCAGGAGATCCCCATGTTCATCGTGGGTCATGTAAATAAGGATGGTGCGATCGCTGGTCCTAAAGTCATGGAGCACATCGTGGATACCGTGCTTTACTTTGAAGGGGATAAGATGCTGCCATACCGTATCCTGCGGGCAGCCAAAAACCGCTATGGCTCCACCAATGAGATCGGTATGTTTGATATGACAGGGCAGGGCCTGGCAGAGATCGAAAATCCCTCTCAGATGCTGCTGGAAGGCCGTCCTTTAGGCGTGTCGGGCAACTGCGTCACCTGTACGATGGAGGGCACCCGCCCGATCCTGAGCGAGATCCAAGCGCTTGTGACAAAGACCAATTTTCCAACGCCCCGGCGGGCTTGCAGCGGATATGACTATAACCGAATGAATCTGCTGATCGCTGTATTGGAGAAGCGAGCTGGTTTCTTTTTTGGCAGTCTGGATGTATATGTAAACATCGTTGGAGGAATTGCTCTGCGGGATACGGCCTGTGACCTGGCAGTATGTTTGAGCATGGTTTCCTCGTTGATGGATCATCCCATCAGTGATAAGCTGATCGCCATTGGAGAGGTAGGCTTGGGGGGAGAGGTGCGCAGTGTGCCAAACCTGGAACAGCGCTTGCATGAGGCCGAACGCATTGGCTTCGAGCTGGCAGTTGTGCCGCGGCACAGCCTTGCACATCTGGACCCGGCGGATTATCCGGGAATGAAGCTGGTAGGAGCCGCTTATCTGTCGGACGCTGTTACAGCATTAAAGTCAGATCGTTTGTAAAAGGGAAGGGGAGAGCTATGTCGATTTATCTGGACGAAAAGAACCCCGGTAAACATAAACCCTTTACAGACGCATCGCCGGATATTGTGGAGTATGTGCGATATCTGGAAGTGATCGCCGGCAAAAGCGCCAATACTGCATTCAGCTACTATTGCGACCTGCGCAGTTTCAGCCGTTTTATGAAGCGGCGGCGTGGTCTGGTAGAAGAAGACGCAGATCTGGATAAGGTCGATCCGAAAGGATTGGATACTGCATTTTGGGCCAGCATCACGAAAGAGGACATTTACGAGTACCTGTATTTTTTAAATCAAGAGCGCGGCAACAAAAAGTCCTCTACTGCCCGGCGGTTGGCTAGTTTGCACGGGTTTTATGATTATCTGGTCAACCAGGTCAATCGAATCGAACAAGATCCTACGGCAGCGATCCGCCCGCCCAAACAGGACAAGGTACTGCCTAAGTATCTGACACGGGAGCAGTCGTTGGAGCTATTGGAAAGCACGCAGTTCCAGAGTGATTTTCCGGAACGGGACTACTGCATGGTCGTTCTTTTTTTGAACTGCGGAATGCGTCTGGCCGAGCTTGTCGGCATGGACCTGGGAGATATTGATCTGGAGCAACGCCAGATCCGCTTATTCGGCAAAGGTCACAAAGAACGAATGATCTACCTGAACGATGCCTGCATTGAGGCGTTGCAGCTTTATCTTGCAAAGCGCAATACAATGGAAGGATTGAACCCCAAAGAAAAAGCCGTGTTTATTACCCGGCGGCGCAAAGAGCGGATCTCCAACCGGAGAGTAGAGCAGCTTGTAACAGGTGCTATGAAAGCGGCGGGATTAAGAGGTTTTTCTACCCATAAACTGCGGCATACAGCTGCAACCTTGATGTATCAGACAGGCAATGTGGACATTTTGACGCTCAAGCAGCTTTTGGGACACAGCAACGTAGGTACGACTCAAATTTATACCCATCTGCAGGAATTTCAGGTCCGGGCAGCGATCGAGTCCAACCCCTTGGGGGCGGCTGCCGGGAAGAAAAAAACGGCAGAAATCATCTTGGATACAACAGAGGGCGGAACAGAGCAGGAGAGCGGAGATGTTCTTTCTGTACAAGACCCGGCGGGACAACCGGATGGCGTTGATCCTTCGGCTGAGGGATCTGCTGGACCGATGGAGGCTTTTTCTGGCCAAGCAAATGAGGGGCTGCATGTAGATCTGGAGAACCTGCGGGAATAAATTGCGGGTTTCGCTGATCATCTAGAAATCCACGAAAAATCGCTGGCGGATAAAGTGACCAGCCATCAGAATCAAATAAGACGTGTAAGACCTGAAAACCGCACCCGGAAAAACTTGGTGCGGTTTTTTGTAAGGACGAAAAACAGCTCTATGCGTAAACATCAATGACCGCAATAACCTCAGATAGAACTAAAGAGATACCGGTGAAAATAAAACAAACAGAATATATACAACAAAATTGCTGCGAACAGAGAATGCAGGATCCGTTGGCACTGTAAATGCAAACTGCATGAAAAAACAATAGTAATTGTGTTAACTGCAAAATCGGCTGCAAAAGCCCCGTGACAGGCCAAGCCGGACTGCGGAGGGCCGGTTAAAGCAGAAAAGCCCGAAAGAGGGCTTTTTCACTCCCCTATATTTCGTATAACGTGCATTATACGAAATATATACAATCAAAAAATTATCCCCCTCTCTCTTTGTTCTGCCGGAGATTTTTAGGGCTTCTGTCTTTGAAGCCGTCGAGTCCACTTGGTTTTGCGCACCCCCTTTTTTGACCACACACTGTACGCGGATTTTTCTCGAGCAAACAGCCGCGTGCCATGTGCGGATGTTTTTAAGGCAGAGCTTGTGCAGCGCAGTCATTCCATGAAGCTGCCGCATTTGATTTTCGTTGGCCGGATCTCTTCCGTTCAGTATGCAAAAACAAAGAGCCAGCCAGGATCGTTTTCCCGGCTGGCTCTTTCTATAAAGTTCTTATGTATGGGGGTCCTGTTTTTTCTGCGCCTTCCCTTTTTTGGCCAACAGGATCTTTACGGTCATAAAGATGACCACTGCTGCCAGAACAAAGAGCCCTTGGGTCAAAAGCCCCGTGTACCAAGGCGCCGACTGGGCAGCATAAGCGGCGGGGTTCATTTGATGATCCATCACTGTAAAAATACAGTTGCCAATAAAGATACCCAGTAAGATACTAAGCAGGATGTTCAAGAACTGGTTCAGCTTTTTCATGGACAAGGCTCTCCCCTTTTTGTGCGTATAAAATGGTTTGGCTCGAACCATCTTTCTCCCAGTATATCCGTAGTTAAGAAAAATTGCAAGTCTCCTGCTGTGTTCTCCTTGCACCGAGTGAGATCATGTTTTTTCCACGCTGCGCTGAAAGAGCAAATAGGTGCAGATAAAATAGCATCCCAGCAGCAGTATCAGGATACCCACGGTCGTTGTACATTGAGCAGCCAGGATATCACTGCCAATATAAGCGCGGATCTCTGCGGAGATCGACTGCAAAAAGTATCCCCCGACCACCAGGGATATTACAGACGCTATCGACACAGGGAGCCCGAACCATATGCCCAGCAGTCTTAGGAGCAGCTTATGGATCTCCCCTTCCTCAGCGCCCAAACGCTGCAGCACCAAAAAGCGTGCTTGGTATTGCTCCGCATCCATCAGCTGCTGCAAAGCCAGGACCGTCAAACAGATGACCATCAGGACAAAGGCGCCATAGACCATTGCGGTTTTCAGGATGAAATTTGAGGCTTTATTTTCGTTTACCTGTAAAGTACGCATCCGGATCGTATAGGATGGCCCATCGGCGTTCTCCTCAGGGTATGTGTTGGAAAACAGCTTCCCCATCTCCTGTGCGGAGCGGAACGATATTGGGTCTGCAGTGCAGATATAACGGTTGCGCATCACCGGCAGCAGTTGCTGACAAACGGCATCCGGCAAGATATACAGTACATCGGTATAAGAATTGTAGATGGTCTCCCCCATTGGTTCCGTATAGGCAGGCTGTGATGCCAGGTTCAGTACACCCGCATCTGTTTCCAACTTGGTATGTGTACACAGATACTCTGCCCGTTCTTCTGGGGTGGCAATGGCCTGCCACTGCGTTGCAAACTCTCCGTCGTCCAGCGTGATCGGCGGATGACCCAGCATCCTGCGCAGAGCGTTATAGTCCTGCAGCGAGATCGCAGCCGCCGGGAAATCAAGTTTGACCCGTTTATGGAAGTCCTCCCGCCGGGGCAAATAAAGAGAAAAGGTCAGGTCAGATTGGGCAATTATCCCCTTTTCTGTCATAAAGGAAGTGATAGTATCGTAGTTTCCGCCGGGAAGGTCGTTCTCTTCATAGATATTATTATAGCGAGAACTGATCTGAACATCATACATTGAGCGTATTGCCAGATACCCTTCGCTCCAACCGGTAAGCACAGGCACCGCCAGAAGCATCAGGATCGCAGCTGTCAGTGTAATGCAGATCATTGTCATTGTTTTACTGGTCGTGGAAAGCTTGGAGGTCATCTCCCCCAAAAAGAAAAGGTTTGTTCCCCCATAATGATGTTTTGGTGAGCGCTGCTTCCATCCCTGCAAAATATCGCTTGCCAGATAGATGATGCCGCAGATCAAAAAGAGCAGATCCACTGCCATAAACAAAAGATACTGGTTGATCGTCCCAATTCCCAAGTTTAACGAATACTTGCGCTGCATACCCGGTACACAGGCCGCCAAAGCAGCGCAAAGAGCCGACAAACCGAGCATCCCTGCCAGAAGTGCCGAAATCCCCTTTCTGCGTCCAACAAATAACCATAACCCAAACCAGAGCAGAATGGCCGCCGGGGCAATCACATTCCCCCAAAACATGACCTGAACGGGAAATGGCATACGCGTGTCGCAGTAAAAATAAATCTTTTCTGCTCCTGTGATCGTCATCCAAAGGGTAAAGATCAGATATACCGCACAGATCGTGGGCATCCATCGGCTTTTTTGCAGGACAGGGTCATTGTGACGCTGCGCAGAGAGCATATCTATGATCTTGGTTTTACGGATCATCCGTACATTCATTAACCCTACTGCACAAAGACAGATCGCAAAGTATCCAATCGTCCACAAGACCGTATCCGGAAACAGCGTCCAAATAAAATGGTAGGCTTGTCCATAGTCTGTATATAACATGGCTGTGATCCACTGAGAGCAGATCACCCCAAGGCCGATTCCTATCCCTACAGAAAGAGCGCCCATCAACAAGGTTTCGGCAAAGAACAGCCAGGCGACCGACCTTTGTTCCATCCCCAGCAGCAACTGTACCGCAAACTCTTTCTGACGGCGGCGTAGCATATAGCGGTTGACCGTATAGATCAAAAAAAGCAGCAGCAAGGCGACGAGCAATACGGCCATGCGCACACCGCCGCTCAGAAACGTAAAGTCGTATGTAGTGCCAATATCCGGCTGATAATATTGGCTGGTAATGGAAAGAAAGGCGTAAAACAACATGACGCAAAGGGTCATAGTCACGATGTAGATCAAATAATCCTGGACCGAGCGCCGAGCGTTGCACCAGATCAGCTTAGTCGTCATTGCTCTGCCCTCCCCCCATCATCGTAAGTACGTTGAGGATCTTATCAAAAAACTGCTTGCGGCTTTCTGCACCTCTCCGCAGCTCCGTAAATATCGCTCCATCCCGGAGCACCAGAATACGCTGGGCATAGCTGGCAGCAAATGCATCATGGGTCACCATCAGGATCGTAGCCCCCAGCTGCGTATGGATGTTTTGCAGCGAAGCCAAAAGCAGCTGCGCAGAGTGGCTGTCCAATGCTCCGGTGGGTTCATCCGCCAGGATCAGTTTAGGGGTATGTACAAGAGCCCTTGCACACGCACAGCGCTGCTTTTGTCCGCCCGATACCTGATAGGGATATTTGTTCAGGATATCTCCAATGCCCAGCTGAGCAGCAGCCTGCTGCACCTGGGGTTCGATCTGTTCAGAGGGCGTTTTTTGGATAGAAAGAGCCAGTGCAATATTTTCCCCCAGGGTCAAGGTGTCCAGCAGGTTGAAATCCTGAAAAATAAAGCCCAGATTTTCCCGCCGGAACCGGGATAGCTGCCGAGGCTCGAGCTCTGTAATGTCCTGTCCTTGAAGCCGGATATGGCCAGCGCTGACAGTATCGATCGTAGAAATGCAGTTGAGCAGAGTGGTTTTGCCCGAACCGGACGCCCCCATAATGCCAACAAACTCCCCTGCTTCCACCGTAAAACTGATATCGCGGATGGCTTGCGTCAGTCCGCCCTCATGACCATAATATTTCTGGATATGCTCTAAGCGCAGTAGTTCCATACGATCGCCTCCTGTATTTCTTTCGATGGCTATATTATAACAGCCGGCAGGGCGGGTTTGTATCAGCTTTGCTTACAGAGTCCTTACAAAAACGTAAGAAAAGCAGGGCCTTTCAGCCCTGCATGATCAAATGGTTTTCATAAAAAAGCAGATGGACCCGGGTCCCTGTTTCACCTGAGGACAAGGTCAGCCCGATCCCAAGCTTTGTGCAAAGTTGTTTGCACAGATAAAGCCCCAGACCCGTAGCGCCGGAGCGCAGCCGGCCATTTCGCCCGGTAAAGCCTTTATCAAACACCCTTGGAAGTTCCTCTTCTGGGATACCCAGTCCATTATCCTGTATTGTCAGACGGATCTGGCTTTCTTCCCGCCGGGCGTAAAAAGACAGCGTTGGCTGTGCGTTGCAATATTGTACCGCATTAGCAATCAGCTGTCCAAGAATAAAGAGCACCCATTTTTCATCCGTATATACAGTCAGTTCCAACCCATCCAAACAAAGCGCTACATTCTTTTCCCGTAAGAGGTACTTGTTGTCTCCAATCGCTGCGTGAACGATCGCCGATAGGGGCACTTCGTGTACAGTATAATCTGCCTGCGTATGGGCACTGCGGGCATAGTATAGGGCCTGCTCTGTGCATCGGCGGGTCTTCTCCAGTTCAGCCAGCATGGGACGGCTGGACGGGCCAGGCTGGTTCTCGCATAACAGCTTCATCGCTGTCAACGGAGTCTTGATCTCATGGACCCACTGTTCAACGTACTCCTGGTATTCCAGCTGTTGGCGATGGACCTCTTCCACTTCTTCTAACATAGAGCGCTGTGCCAGGCGAAGTACTTGATAAAACACCTTATCATCTGCCCGGCGGGGTTCCTTCATCACTTCTGCGATCAGATACCGCTGTTTGAGTGCATAGGTCTCTTGTAGAAGTTTTTCCAATTCACGACGGCGTGCCCGAAAATACAATTCGCCATATAAAATAAAGCAGACTGTCCATACGGCCAAGATCACCCCTACTGTGCCAATGCTGTTGCCGACGGCCAGCAAAAACAAAGAGATCGCAGCCATGCCTGCCAGATTTGCGCCCAAAGCCGGAAGAAGCTGCCGGATATATGCACTCCTTTTCATATCAAATACCCCTGCCGGTGTTTTGTTTTGATAAGATCCTGCAGCCCGATCAAACGCAGTTTTTCTCGGATACGGCTGATATTGACGCTGAGAGCATTATCATCCACATAAAGCTGACTGTCCCATAGCTGGTCAATGATCTCGGCTCGTGTGCAGATCTGGCCTGCCCGACGAAACAAACAGTACAAGATCCGTCCCTCCGTCTTGGTCAATTCCACAGTATGGCCCTGATATTCCAGCATCCCGCTTTCCGGATGAAGTACCGCCCCCTGGCAGCAAAGCCCGGCATCCGGGTGGGCAGGATAGGCCCGGCGCAATAGCACTGCGATCTTTGCCAGAAGGATCGCTGTATTGTACGGCTTCGTCACAAAGGCATCTGCTCCCAGCAAAAGGCTGTTGAGCTCGTCCATTTCGGTGTCGCTGCTTGTGACCACGATCACCGGCAGACCAGAAACTGCACGGATCGCCGAGCAAATATTGAAGCCGCTTTCCCCGGGCAATGTAAGGTCCAAAAGCACCAGATGCGGCTGGATCCGCTGTACTTGGCCTGCCACATCGAAAAAATCCGCCGGGGAAGCTGTGTTATAGCCTGCCCCCTGCAATAATGTTTGCAGCTGGGTACGGATCACCGGATCATCTTCTACGACCAGGATCGTATATCTATCCATAGATACCTCATTCTTCTTTCTGGCAATGTCTTATGCGTCCTTTTATTCTGGCATTGGCTGCGTACCAAAATATTCACAGATCGTCTCATAGTAAATGCGGGCCGCCCGGCGGCACCCCGCTTCATCTCCAAAACGGGCTACATCCTCAGCACTGGTCACAAAACACTGTTCCGCCAGCACTGCCGGGCAACCGGCGGCTTCTAGTATCGTAAAGCTCAGTTCACTGCGCACGTCGGTGCAGCTCGCTTCTACCATATGCTTTGTTTGTCCCTGGTAATAGATGTACCTTACGCCGCCTTGTCCCCGCAAAACAGCGCCTGCACCCTGCATCTGCTCTGCCAGCAGTCGAGCAAAATACAAACTTTCCCGGTGCCAAGTGCGGCCGGGCACCGCCGGGTAGCACTCGAAACCAGAAGCCTCTACCCCGGCCGGTGCAGAGTTGCCGTGAATAGACAGCAGCAGCTGCGGAGACTGCTGGTTTGTGTATTCGGCCCTCTCCGTAGGTTTAGCGGTAGTGGTATAGGATTCCCGTGTATTCAAGGGGATGTAGTGGGGGTCTTTCTCCAGCAGTGCCGTCAACGAAGCAGCCGTGGCAGCCGTCATCTGACTTTCCTGCACAACACCTTGGGCACCTGGGTCATCTCCCCCATGGCCAGCATCAATGGCCACCCGATACGGCGGAGCACCCACCTGGGGGCGCCAGTCCTCTCCTGAAACAACGGAGTTTGTACCCCATATTTTTTGCAGCCCTAGAATCCCCAAGCAGACAGCGCCCAGCGCCAGGCAAACCCATAACCAGACGTTGCTGTTAAGCCGTACCTTTTTACGGCGTTTGCTATGCTTTGACATGAAAAACCTTTCTGACAAAAACCGGCCATCCCCGGCGTTTTGGTTTACAAACGCCAAGCAGACGGCCGGTCTATTGCTTTACTTCAATTCTACTACGGTCACACCGCTTTCACCCTCGCCATAACGGCCCAGACGGAAACTCTTGACCACACGGCTGCCCCGCAGATGTTTATGGATCGCAGTACGCAGCGCACCGGTTCCATTGCCGTGGATCAGATAAACTACCGTCTGTCCGTTGAGCAGCGCCCGGTCAATAAAGGAATCCACTTCCGGCAGCGCCTCGTCTACGGTCAGACCCAGCAGGTTGCATTCCATCTTGGCAGTGCGCTGTACCCGCTCCACACGGCCCCCGGCTCTGCCGGCATCTCCTGTCAGCCGAGAATAGCGCTGCTGTGCCTTTGTTAGGGGCTTGGGTTCCTTGACCAGCTTCTCCGGCTGCTTCAGGCCCTTGAGAGGAACTTTGGTCTTGATGATACCTGCCCGTACCAGCACATCCCCGTTTTTATCCGGCAGCGCCAGCACAGTGGCCAGCTGCCCAAGCTCGGCAATACAGACTTCCTGGCCTACCTTGACCTCCTTCAGCGGCACAAACTCCTTTACAGGGTTGTGTACTGCATCGGCACCGACCAGCAGCTTTTCGCTCTCCCTGCGGGCAATCTCTCGGGCGCGCTGCGCTTTCTGCTGCGTGCTCATCCGCTCGTCCTTTTGCAGTTGGCGCAATTCATCGGTCAGCTCATAGGCTTTGCTCTCCACCTGCTGCGCCAACGTCCGCGCCTTGGCACGGGCGGCCTCCAGCTCATTTTCACCCTGCTGGATCAGTTCGTCCCGTTTTTTACGGGCGGCTTCCAGCTGGCGGGATGCCTCATTGCGCAGCCCCTCGATCTCATCCTGGCTCTCCTTGAGCTGCAGCTTCAAATCGTCCAGCTGGCCCAGCACAGCGTCCAGACGCTTATCCTCTGCCGATAGATGCTGCTGTGCAGCTTGGATGACCCGGGGCGGGATGCCAAGCTTCTCACTGATAAGGAACGCATTGGACTTGCCCGGCACACCGACACTGAGCTTGTAAGTAGGCCGAAGCGTTTCGAGATCAAACTCACAGCTGGCGTTCACTACGCCGGGGGTCTCCAGGGCAAAGACTTTCAGCTCCGCATAGTGGGTGGTAGCCATCAGCCGAACACCCCGGCGGCGCAGTTCTTCAATGATCGCCACTGCCAGAGCCGCACCCTCGGCAGGGTCTGTGCCGGCGCCCAGCTCATCCAGCAGCACCAGCGTGCGGGGCATGGCAAGCTCCAGGATGCCGGTGATCTTTTTCATGTGTCCAGAGAAGGTGGACAGACTTTGCTCGATGCTCTGTTCATCGCCGATATCCACCAAAAACTCATCAAATACACAGACTTCGCTGCGCTCATCCGCCGGGATCAAAAAGCCGCATTGGGCCATTGCGCAAAGCAGGCCCGCTGTTTTGAGTGTGACCGTCTTGCCGCCTGTATTGGGGCCGGTGATGATCAGTGCATCGTATTCATCGCCCAGTGTAATATCCACAGGGACACAGCGCTTGGCATCGATCAGCGGATGCCGGGCCCGGATCAGCTTAAAGGTGCTGTCTGTGCGCACTGTGGGCTTGAAAGATTTCAGTTCCAAGGCCAGGCGCGCCTTCGCCAGCAGGACATCAATATCCAGCATTGCTGCATAGCTGTACTGGAACTGCGGCTCGATCTGTGCGACCTGTGCTGTAAAGGCGACAAGGATGCGTTCGATCTCCTGCGCTTCCTGGGCACGATACTGCAGGATGCGGGCGTTGGCTTCCACTACCGCCTGAGGCTCCACAAAGACCGTGGCGCCCGTAGAGGACACATCGTGGATGACGCCGCTCACCTCGCCGCGATACTCGCTTTTTACAGGCACGACGTAACGTCCGTTGCGGATAGAGACAACGCTCTCCTGCAAATATTTGGAGGTGTCCATATTCCGCACCATGCTCTCCAGACGGTCCCGGATGCTGTTTTCTGTGGCGCGGATCTTTTTACGCAGATCATTGAGCGTACGAGACGCTGTATCTGCCATGGCATCCGGTGCCAGGATCGCACTGGAGATCTGCTGCTCCAGACCTGGCTGCGGGGACAGTGCATAGAACAGATCGTCGGTGGGCAGGGCTTCGTGATCGCTGGAACCATACCACTGCACCAGATTTTGAAAGTTGCGCAAAGCACCGGCAACCATCAGCAGCTCTCCCATAGAGAGCACGCCCCCCTTGACGGCGCGGGCAGCCAGCTGGCGCACACCCTCTACCCCGCCAAATCGCGGGGAGCCATTTTTGATCAGCAAAGAATTGATGGCATCGGTCTGTTCCAGCGCATAGCGGACTTCGTCAGGGTCGCACTGGGGCTGGATCTCCAGCATTTTCTGGCGGGCTTCCTTGCATACGCAGCCATCGGCTGCACGGGCAATGATCTTGTCCAGCTCAAGAGTTTTTAAGTAACTTGTTTCCATAGATGATCCTTTAAGGTCTCCTTTTGGGTACTGCCCCTTTATGGCAGCACCGATTTGAGAAAGCTATAACTTTTCAAAGGTTTATCCAAATGATGCAGGGCATACTGCTCTGCGACGGCGGATAACTTATTCAGGCTGCCGATGGAGATCTTGAAAGCAAAGATCTTTTTGTCCTCCACAAGGCAGATGTGTCGCAGCGCAAACAGCGCCCCGGCATCCAGGTTGCAGCTTTTGCCTGCCTTTGCAGCACAGTCGGCGCAGAGCAGTGTTCCTTCTTCTGCGTCCAGATAGAATGCAGGTCCATCATAGGCGGCACAGCCCTTGCAGCAGACAAGCTGCGGCAGAAATCCACATTCGCTCATGGTCCGAAACTCAAATACCGCCTTGATCGCCCGCAGGTCTGCCTTTTGCTCACTGATCATATACAGACAGTTCAGCAAAAGCCGCAGTTCTTTTTCCGCCTCGGAGCCGGTGGGAGACAATGCGGCAGCCAACTCGGAAAGATACATGGCCAGGCTCATCCCTTCGATCGAAGATGAGAGCCCGTGAAATACGTTCTTTACCGAGGCATCCCGGACAGTATACATATTTTTGCCGGGCAGGAGCGTGAACTCAGAATAACAAAAAAGCCCGCAGGCGCTGAACAATCTGCTCTTCAGCCGCAGGCTGCTTTGGGCCGAGGCGGATATCACTCCATAGCCCGGCGTAAGCAATGTGAGTATCCGGTCGGATTCTTTATAGCGAGTCTCTTTCAGCACAAGACCCGGCGTCACAAAGGCGTCCATCCGTTTTTTCTCCTATTACGGCAGCAGGCCCTGTGTCCTGCTGCCGCTTGTACTCCAGATAATCCTTGATGCTGCCCGTACAGGCAAAAGCCCGCCAGCTATCCGCTGCATCCATAGGGACCCCTCTTTTCCGTTTTGGTTTTTGCGGGAGATATCCTTGATATTCTGCCCTTATTGTAGGCCCCTATCCGCGGGAAAGCTGTCCGCTTCTGGCAGTGATTTACCGGTTGTTGGGGTTCTGCTTAAAACCAAAGTTGTTCAGCAAAAATTCGTTGTCCCGCCAGTCCGGCTTTACCTTGACCCAGCATTGCAGATTGACTCTGCAGCCAAGAAAATCTTCGCAGTCTACGCGAGCAGCACTGGCGATCTTTTTCAGCATAGCACCGCCCTTGCCAATGACCATGCCTTTGTGGCTTTCCCGCTCGCAATAGATATTCACATCAATATCCACAAGATCGGTATCCGGCCGCTCTTTGAAGCGCTCTACCACCACTGCGATCCCGTGCGGGATCTCGTCCCGCATATACAGAAGCGCTTTTTCCCGGATCAGCTCTGCCACCAGCTCTTTTTCCGGCATATCGGTGTAGGCATCATCATCAAAATAATGCGGACCTTCCACAGAATAGCAGCTCAGCGCATCAAAGATTTCTTCACAGCCCTTTTCTTCCCGGACGCTGACGGTATAAACCGCATCAAATACTCCCAGGGCCGCAAGCTCTGCTTTACGAGCTTCCAGGTCCGCCGGGTCTTTTACGAGGTCGGTTTTGTTGATGACTGCAATGGCAGGGCCGTTATGCTGCAGCGCCTCCACCAGAGACATCTCCGACTCATTCAGTGCGCCATAGGGCTCAAACAGCATCATGGAGACATCCACATCCGAGATGGAGTCACTGGCCGTCTTATCCATTCGCTTTCCCAGCTTATTGTGGGGCTTGTGTACGCCGGGGGTATCCAACAGCACATACTGCAGCGGTCCCCGGGTAATGACACCGGTGATGCGGGTGCGGGTGGTCTGGGGCTTGGAAGTAACAATGGCCACCTTTTCTCCTACCAGAAGGTTGGTCAAACTGGACTTGCCCACATTTGGACGGCCGATCACCGCAACAAAGACGGAGCGGGTATCGTAATGGCTCTGGGCCGATAGTGTATTGTTCAAAATGATCTCCTTACTCGGTATAGCTGACAGTGCGGGGCAGACCCAGCTGGGTAAGCACGGCTTCTTCCTTTTCCCGCATACGCACAGCCTCCAAACCGCCGTTCTCATGGTCGTATCCCAGCAGATGCAGCATGGAATGTACGGTCAGAAAAGCCACCTCCCGCTGCAGGGGGTGCCCATACAGGGTGGCCTGCTCCTGGGCACGCTCCATGCTGATGACGATATCACCCAGCATCTTGCAGCCGTTGTTGGCATCAATGTCGTACTGTCCGTCCTGCCCCAGAGGGAAGCTGAGCACATCTGTGGGCATGGGCTTTGCGCGATACTGGTTGTTCAGTTCTGCAATAGCAGCGTTATCTACAAAGGTCACGCTGATCTCTGCCGGAGCATCAAAATGCTCAAACTCCAGCACAGCGTTGCAGGCCCGGCGGATCAGGATCCGCAGACCGGAAGGAATCTTTACCGCCTTTTGAGAATTGGTGATCAGAACTTTATTGGACATGGTGTCCTCTCCTTTCGTGTTTTCTTATAAAATAAAATGGTTATCGGCCAGACTTGTCTGGGTGAGCGGCAGCATCGTATGCTTTGATGATCTCTTGGACCAGACGGTGGCGCACTACATCTTTTTCCGTAAAATAGCACTGGGCAATGCCGCCTACACCCTTTAACACCTGCAGAGCATCCACAAGGCCGCTTCGGGTACGGTCTGGCAGGTCGATCTGGGTCACATCTCCTGTAACGACCACCTTGGAACCAACGCCCATACGGGTCAAAAACATCTTCATCTGCTCGGGCGTAGTGTTCTGCGCCTCGTCCAGGATGATAAAGGAGTCATCCAGCGTACGTCCCCGCATATACGCCAAGGGAGCTACTTCGATGATCTGTTTTTCTACCAGGCGCTCATAGGTCTCCGCCCCCAATAGATCAAACAATCCATCATACAAAGGGCGCAGATAAGGATCCACCTTCTGCTGAAGATCACCCGGCAGAAAGCCCAGTTTTTCACCAGCTTCCACCGCAGGGCGGGTCAGGATGATGCGGGAAACATCCTTGGACTTAAAAGCTTTGACGGCCATGGCTACTGCCAAATAGGTCTTGCCTGTACCAGCGGGGCCCACACCAAAGGTGATCGCATGGCTTTGGATCGCCTTCAGATACTCCTTCTGGCCCAATGTCTTGGGACGAATAGGCCGCCCCTTGACGGTGACGGTAATAAAATCCTCCGTCAATTCCTTTACACGCTTTTCCTTGCCGTCATGAGCCAGACTCATGCAGTAATGTACGGTTTGATCCTCCAGAGGGGTATGATTTTCGGTAAGCAAAAGCATACCTTCCACTGCGCGGGCTGCGGCGGCCACATTGGGTTCCTCGCCAGACAGACGCAAAGCTGTACCGCGGCAGACTGCTGTGACGGAAAACTCTTTTTCCAAAAGGCGAATGTTGCGGTCACAATTTCCGAACACAGAGGCAGCCGTTTCAACACTGTCCAGTTCGATGTTTTTTTCAGCCATGAAGCGTCCTCCTAAAAGTGAACATTCCTTCCTTTATTGTACCACCAAAAGCCCATTTAGAAAACTGTGCAATATGCACAAAATATTTCCCGCTTTTCTTGCTTCAGACCTGAAAAGGGCGTGAAGCGTGCCAATCGCACAGAAAGTCAGCGCCCGCCGGGTGCTCCTGTTCCATTGCTTGACAACCCAGGAAATATCCGATATAGTAAGCAATAGTTAGAATCCATCGAACAAGCAGGAGCGCTGTGCAGAAATACAGTGTCTCCGGCTCTGTTCCTGGCTGAAAGGAAGAGGAAGAATGAAACGCTTAGGGATCGTAGGCTGCGGCTTTTTGGGCAATATCATTGCTAATGCCTGGAAACAAGGGCTTCTGGAAGAGTATGAGCTGGTCGGTGTGACCAGCCGCAGCTGGGAATCTGCCGAAAAAACCGCCCAGAACACTGGTGTGCGCGCCTGCCGTGACATCGATGAGCTGTTGGCTCTCAAACCGGATTTTGTGGCAGAAGCTGCTTCGGTGCAGACTGTGCGGGACATCACGGAAAAGGTCCTGAATGCGGGCAGCGATCTGGTCGTGCTGTCCATTGGTGCTTTTGCACAGGATGAGTTCCGTGAGAAGGCGCTGGATACTGCACGTCGGACCGGGCACAAGATCCATATCGCTTCTGGTGCTATTGGCGGGTTTGATGTGCTGCGCACCATGCATGTGATGAGTTTGGCCGGGTATGGTCCCCTGACTGCAGGGATCCAGAACACCACCTGCCCGGAAGCGCTGGAGAGCAGCCCGTTGTTCCGGGCTCTGATGGAGCAGACCGGACGGGAAGGCAATTTGTTTGAGGGCAGCGCCAAAGAGGCCATTGAGCTACTGCCTTCCCGGGTAAATGTTGCTGTAGCTACCTCGCTGGCCACTGCAGGACCGGCAAATACCCGCTCGAAGATCACCAGCCAGACCGGCGTGGTGGGCGATTATCAGCATATCATTGCCCAGATCCAGGGTGTAAAAGCAGACCTGGACATCTACTCCAGCACCAGTGCGATCGCCGGATGGAGTGTTGTCGCTTTGCTGCGCAACCTCAGTTCCCCGATGATGTTCCAGTGATCCGCAAAAGGTCAGCCTGTTTTTCATGGGCTGACCTTTTTCTTTTTATCCGTATTTCCTGAATAGGGACGTTGACTTCTGCCGCAAGAGGTGATAAATTGATGTCAGCAGGCGGCCATTGCGCTGGCTGTGCATTGTATAACAATAGGAGGCCCCATTATGCTTTATCCTGAGCACTATACCTGTCTGTCGGAAAATGAGCAGGTTTATACCTGCGGCGGTGACGGCAACGATTCCCCGGTTGCAGTCGCCTGTGCGATCGCTGGTGCATGCCTGAGCATGGTCAGTGCATTGCAGGTCCTTTCCATCAAGAAGGATCTGCAGGAACAGTACCCCGAAAAGAACGGATTTGAGCTGATCCAGCAGGCACATTTGGCCCATATGTCCAAGCCGTCCGGACTTTTGCTGGATGTTGCTTCGGTAGGGCTGCTGATCGGTGCCCTTTTTGCGTGATCTATCCTTCCAGCCAGGCGCCCGAAAGGGCGCCATTTGTTTGCAAATTTTTGCGCAGAATCCTCCGCTGATGTGCGCTCTGCAAAAAGAAAGACCCCACAATCCGCACCGTATTTCTACGGCGTATCGTAGGGTCTTTTCTGGAGCTGGAAACGTGACTTGAACACGCGACCTGCTGATTACGAATCAGCTGCTCTACCAACTGAGCTATTCCAGCTTATTCAGTTTGGCGCACAGCAAACCTGTATCTGCTGCAACGAGGAATATTCTATCACAAAAAGCCGCTTCTGTCAATAGAAGCGGCTTTTTTTCTTGCCTTTTTAGGGTTGGCTTGAAAAAACAACGTCTGAATGTTTGTTTTTGCTGTTGATTTGTTGCGCAGTACGGCAAAATTCACAGCAAAGCAGACAGCACCCGAAAAACACGATCAATGCACAGTCCAGCGGCACTCTCCGCATGGGTACAATCGGTTTGCAAAGGGTACTAAAGGTCTCCTGCGCTTTTTGCGGCAAGGACAACGCAAAGATGGAAAGAGAAAGGGGCAAATGCAATATACGGGCAGCCAGCAGCGGCTTTAGGCTTACTTCAGCCGGACAAAGAGAGCGGACTTGCAGCAGCACCGATGCCCCCTGCAGGCTCAGAGCTGCACAGCACAGCGGGCTTGCCCATAGCCCTGTGCGGGAAGCCAGATCGCAGCCGGAACTTACTTCCAGCAGCATTGCGGGCAAAAATCCCCATGCAGGAGGCAAAATAGCGGCCATTCCCACCGCCAACATTCGGAAATATACGACAAACCCGCAAAGCTGAACATAACGCAATGCAGATTCCGCGATCAAACGATCCAACTGAGGGGCTAAGGGAAGCGGATTTTTCTGAACGGAGCAGGTCTCCCGATATCTGCCCATAAGCCTGTAAAACAGTGCCGCAATAAGATAGCCTGCCAGCAGCTGTGATAAATAAAGCTGTATCCCCAATGTACGGCTGCCCAAAAACCGCTCGCCCACTGTCAAGATCACAAAAGAAGGACCAGAGCATACACAAGCCGGCAATAGAAAGGAAGCCTGCCTGGGGCTTAAACGCCCTGTACGTACCTGCTCAGACGCAGCAACTGCCGCCGGGGCAAAGCCACCTAACAGCCCGGTGATCAACACAGCTCCTGCGGCATTTGAGTCAAAGCCCATCACACGCAGGACCGGACGCATCAGGTGACCCAGAGTCTCCCCCGCACCGGATTGCGCCAACAGCGCAGAAACGATCAGAAACGGAAAAAGCGAGACAAGCAGTGGTCCGCCGCATAAACGCAGGCCGTCACATAGCGCCTCCATACACAGCTCTGGCATCGCAAAGGGCAGTACAGCCGTACACAAAGCCAACGCAAAAAGGGCGAAACGAGTGGATTTACAGGACGTACACATAAGCCGAACCTCCATTTCCATATATATGAGCCAAGGTGCCGGTCCTTGCACGGCAGCATAGGAGGGAGAAATGTGTCAGGAAAACCCACAAAACGGCTCAGCCTGGGAGCTTGGGCCAGATTATTGTTTCGGCAGCCGCCGCGCAGATTATACCAGCAGCCTTCGGTCTATTTGAGCGGCAGCTGGATGGAGATCGAGAATTTCCGACGTATACTGATATACGACGAGTCCAAGCTTTGTCTGGAGTTAGCCAAAGGCCAATTTACCGTATACGGAGATGGAATGCGCATCCGAACTCTGGGGGCACACCGGATCACCTTGCAGGGGCAGTTTTTGCGCACCGAGTTGTCAGATGGATAGGAGGAGAGAAAAATGGAGCTGCGTTCACTGTGGGCATCGGTACGTTTTACGGCCCAGAATGGCAGCCCGGAAGAGCTGCTGTCGGCGGCGGCACAGAGAGGATTGCATTTAGACCATATCCTGCCCTGTCCCGGCGGATTTATGGCCAGCTGTGCTGCCTGGCAATATCGTCCACTATCCCGCCTGGCTCGGCATCGGCGGGTACGGCTGCGCATA
This sequence comes from uncultured Faecalibacterium sp., assembly GCA_900540455.1. GTDB lineage: Bacteria > Bacillota > Clostridia > Oscillospirales > Ruminococcaceae > Faecalibacterium. The sequence continues at coordinate 111,694 of UQGD01000002.1, read as the reverse complement.
CACAAGCGGAGAGGGCTCTTTTTTATCCTTCGTCCCCTGCTGCGCCGGAGCGGGTTGTGGCTGGGCGCTGCAATATTTATCCCATTGCTGTTTTGGTCGCAGGGACTGGTATGGTCCGTCCATTATGGAAGCCTAACCGCAGGACAACAAGCCCGCGCGCAGGTACTGCTGCGACAATCCGGCCTTATACCCGGCGCTTTTGTAAATGAAGAAAAGCTCGCAGCAGGCGAATACGCACTGGTGCAAAGCGGCGAATTCTCCTGGGCGAGCTTGAATTTTTCCTCCGGCAGGCTGGAGGTAGAAGCAGCGGTTGCAAAACCCGTTCCACCCATTGCGGCAGGTACCCTGCACGGAGTGCGAGCCAAAACAGCGGGTACGGTAGTCAGCACCAACCTGATCCGCGGCACGATGCTGGTGCAGCCCGGACAGACCGTGGAAGCTGGTCAAGGCCTGATCGGTACTGCCCGCACGGAGCGCAACGGTGCACTGATCTTTGAACCCGCTGCCGGAACTGTGCGTGCCCGCATTGTCTGGAAAGGAGAATTTTGGGAGGAAATGCATACCGAAACGCCACAGCTGACTGGGGACAAGAGTGCGCATTATCAGCTGCTTTTTGCCGGACACAGCGTCTCTTTATCATGTCCTCGCACAGAAAAAGAGCCTGCGGTAAAAGTAAGACATTGGCAGCCGGAGCTGCTGGGTCTGCCTCTGCCGGTTTTTGTAGAAGAGACTACCTACTATGCACAAGAACCTGTATCCATACAGCGCACAGAAAAACAAGCTTTGGAACTTGGGCGGCTGCATAGTTTACAGGCTTTGTATGCCGCTTATCCAGATGCGGAGATCCTGACCCGGAAGGAGTCGGTTTCTTCCAGTGAGGGAAAACTAAGGTATCTTGTTTCCTATACGATCGTTGCGGATATCTGTGAGTAAGACAGTTCAAAGACACAGCTTGTCCAAAGCTTCCTTTTGTCTCTGTTGAGCGGCCAGCTGATACCAATGAACGGCCTGTTCCATATCCTGCGGTACAGATGTCCCCGTCTCATAGAACCAGCCCAGATTATACTGAGCATCTCGGTCTCCATGAAAAGCTGCCCGCTGGGTCCAATAGAATGCCTTTCCCAGATTTTTCTCCACACCTAAGCCCTCCAGGTAGAAGTAGCCCACCTGGCATTCTGCCAGAGGATACCCCTTTTCCGCCAGCGCAAGATGTCCGATAAAGCACGGTTCATACTGCTTGGTCTTGTAGTAGCGGTCAATCAGCTCATTACAGCGGTCAAATTCCGGGCAAGGGGCATAATAGCTATTCTCAGCGCTCATGTTTTTCTCCTTTCAAAAGACATCTTTCATCACATGTTCTTCCAGATAACAGCGGAACGTCTCATACTCTGGGGCAGAAAGAGGGGCCGGGCGGCTCATCACGACCAGGGCATGGCCCTGGTTTCCCCGATGATAGGCCGGGTGGACATGGGGATAGGGATTCTCCACAAAGCCGCACCGCTCATAGAATCCCTTGCGGCGCTGAGAGATACGATCTACTGGTGGGTCCATCTCCAGAACCAGAGGCTTTCCCTGTTCTGCCAGCAAATCCAAAAGGCGTTGTCCATACCGATGGCCACGCAGCTCAGGAAGAACACAAAAGTGCTCAATATAGAAACAATGTTCCAGCTCCCAATATAATACTAGACCTACGAATTGTTCGTCATCCTGGATCAGTCCGAAGTGATAAGCGTCGTCCTTTAGGATGGCTTTCTGAGAAGGAGTTTCCCGCTGCTCATGGAAGGGAAAACTCAAACGATAAAGCTCCATAGCTCGATTATAAACCGGGTGGGAAATAGAGGTCAAACGATCAATTCGCATATAAATACGTTCCTTTCCAAAGTGCATAAAAAGCAGACGGTGTTCACCGTCTGCTTTTTATGCACTTATTTATTTCAAGAAAAGTGACGGCTGCTTTTGTAAAGCGTTTTTCACCAGATACAGGCAACAGATGGGGCCAATTCTATCGGCCATATTAGTTCTCCTGCGTATCTTGGTCCGGGGACGCTGCTTTTTCTACCAGATCGTTCAGATCGAACTGATACCGATTGTGGCAGAAATGGCAAACGACCTCACAATGAGGGTCCTCATCCCGCATTTTTTCCAGCTCTCTGCGGCCCAGGCTCAGCAGCATCTGTTCGGTGCGCTCCTGGCTGCAGTCGCACTGGTAGGCAGCCGTATGGGTATCCAGCACCTGCGGCTCAAAGCCTGCCAGGGCCATCTGCATCATATCCTCAGGGGTCTTGCCGCTGCGCAGCATCTCGGTCACCGAGGGCATCGCCGCAATATTCTGTTCCAGGCGGGTGATCTCCTCCTCCGTAGCGCCAGGCAGCAGCTGGACGAGGTAGCCGCCAGCACAGAGGATCGACAGATCCTTATCCACCAGCACGCCCAAAGCACAGACAGTGGGGACCTGCTCGCTGTAGGCATAGTAGCTGGTCAGATCTTCTGCGATCTCGCCGGAGACCAGGGGGACCTGTCCCACTGTAGGCTCTTTTTGCAGCTTATTATCCCGGATCACCGTCAGCACGCCGTCCTTGCCCACTGCACCACCTACATCCAGATGCCCATCGGCCCGAGGGGGCAGTTCCACCAAGGGGTTTTCCACGCAGCCTTTCAGGTGTCCTGCACCGTCGGCACAGGCGATCACCAAGCCCAGCGGTCCACCGCCGGAGACCCGCAGGGTCACACTGTCCTGTTCATCCTTCAACATAGCGCCCATCAAGGCAGCACCTGTAAGCAGGCGGCCCAAAGCAGCACTGGCAGTCGCACTGGTCGTATGCAGCTGCTCGGCCCGGCGGACGATCTGGGTCGAATCCATACCACAGAAAACAACGCCGCCATTTTCCGACAGACCACGGATCAAATTTGCCATCTTGTTATCCCTCCAACTGGGTATATTGTTTGACCGCACAGAAGAAGAAACGCTCGCTCTTTTCCGTCAACGGGCCAAAGCTCTCCCCATCACAGACGCTTTCCAATGCAAAACCGTGGTTTTCCAGCGCAGTTCGCACCTGCTCCAGGGTATATGTATACTCAAAAAAGTTCTCATGGAACTGCTCCCCCGTCTCCAGATCGTCGATCTGGAGCTGGATCTCCACCCGGCGGGAAACAGGGTCATAGTGGTTTTTCCAGATGCAGCGGGCATCCTCCTGCTCAAAGGTAAAGCAGTTCTCCCCCAGGACCTCCTGGTGTTTATAGGGCGTGTTCATATCAAACAGGAGCACGCCGCCTTTTTCCATAAAAAAGCCAGCATTGGCAATGGCTTTATCCAGATCCGGCAGGTGGTTGAATGTGTCAAAGGTAGACACCGCCGCCTGGATCGTTCCATAGAGATCCAGCTGCAAAAGGTCCTGCCGAAGCAGCAGCAGCCCCTGAGACAGCCCCAGCTGCTGGGCCTTATCCTGTACCACGCAGAGCATCTGTTCGGACTGATCGATGCCGATCATATCATAACCGGCCTGCGTCAGCATCAGGGTCAGTTCTCCTGTCCCACAGCCCAGATCTGCAACGATGCCATTCTGGATGCCGTGGGCATCAAGCTGCCCTTTGATCTGGGCATAGAGCGCATCATAGTCGGCTTCGCCGTTGAACTCATCGTAGAAATAGGCAAATTCATGGTAAGCCATGACAGTTCACTCCTCACTCTGACCGCACTGTGCCACCGCAGCATCCAGTACAGCCTGAAGCTCTGGGATACCGTAGCCGTTTTCTCCGCTGGTCAGCAGCACCTTCTGACAGCCATAAGGCATCAGAATGGCCTCAAACTCGGCCTGCGTCTTTTGCAGCTGGCTTTTTTTCAGCTTGTCCGCCTTGGTCAATGCCACTACAAAGGGGACGCGATGATACCGCAGGTATTCCAGCATCTGGATATCGTCAGCGCTGGGGGCATGGCGGCAATCGATCAGCTGCACCAGCAGTGCCTGCTGACGAGAGGCATCAAAGTAACCGTTGATCAGGTTGTCCCACCGCTCCCGGTCAGCGTTAGCCACCTTGGCATAGCCATAGCCGGGCAGGTCTACAAAGTAGCACTGATCCACCCCATAAAAATTGATGGTTGCTGTTTTGCCCGGGGTGCTGGACACCCGTGCGAGATTTTTGCGGTTGCACAGCTTATTGATGAGACTGGATTTGCCTACGTTGGAACGGCCCGAAAAACTCAGTTCGGGGCGGTCGCTGGGGGGCAGCTGGCTGGCCAGGCCATAACTGGCCAGAAACTCTGCCTTTTGATACTTCATAGCTCTCTCCCTTTCTCTGCTCTAACGGTCAGCATACCGGCCCTGCCTGGACGCTGTCCGTCACAGGGGCTTTTTCTGGCTGTGTTTTTTGGGAAGAACGGCTCCGCCGGGAAGCTGACTTTTTTTCCCGAAGCAGAGCTGCTTCCAATACCTGCGAGAGGTTTGTTACCGGCAGAAACTCCAGGTTCTTTTTCACCTCGTCATCCACTTCATACAGATCCGGCTCGTTTCCCTTGGGGATTAGCACCAGCTTTATCCCCTCCCGATACGCAGCCATGCTCTTTTCCCGCAGGCCGCCAATGGGCAGCACATTGCCATGCAAGGTGATCTCACCGGTCATGGCAACATCTCCCCGCACCGGCATCCCGGACAGACAGGACACCAAGGCTGTGGTCAGCGTAACACCAGCCGAAGGGCCGTCCTTGGGCACTGCGCCCTCGGGGGCATGGATATGCAGATCGCATTTCTTCAGGCGCTCCGGGTCGATGCCATATTCTGCTGCATGGACCCGCACATAGGTGACCGCCAGCTGGGCACTCTCCTTCATGACATCGCCCAGGGAACCAGTGACCGTGATCTTTCCGCTGCCCTCATCCATGACCTGTACTTCGATTGGCAGAGTCTCGCCGCCCACACTGGTCCAAGCCAGACCATTGGCGACACCCACCATATTGGTGCGGTTCAAGAAGTCTGCCTTGACCTGGCGGGGACCCAGCAGCTCTTCCAGCGAGGAGGCCGTGACGGATACACTCTCGACCTCACCACTGGCGATCTTTCGGGCACATTTGCGGAGCACGCTGGTAATAGTACGCTCCAGATTACGCACACCGGCCTCACGGGTATACCCATCGATGATATCATACAAAGCGCTCTGCGACAGCGTGACCTTTCCAGACAGACCGCAGAGTTTGAGCTGCTTAGGCAGCAGATGTTTGCGGGCGATATTGTATTTTTCCACCCGGGTATAACTGGGCAGCTCGATCACATCCATACGATCCCGCAGAGGGCCGGGAATACTGCCCAGATCGTTGGCCGTAGTAATGAACAGAACATGGCTCAGATCGTACGGAATATCCAGGAAATGGTCATTGAAGGTGCCGTTCTGTTCCGGGTCCAGGGCTTCCAGCAGAGCGGCTGCGGGGTCGCCCCGGAAATCTCCTGCCAGTTTATCGATCTCGTCCAGCAGCATCAGCGGGTTGGAACTCTTGGCCGTGATCATGGCAGAAATGATCTTACCCGGCATGGCGCCAATATAGGTGCGGCGATGACCACGGATCTCGGCTTCATCCCGCACACCACCCAGGCTCAGGCGCACATATTTGCGCCCAAGGCTCTCGGCGATGGAACGAGCGATACTGGTCTTACCCACACCCGGAGGGCCTGCCAGACAGATGATCTGTGCCTTGACATCCGGCGACAATTTGCGCACAGCCAAGATCTCCAGAATACGGTCCTTGACCTTTTTCAGACCATAGTGGTCCCGGTCCAGGATCTGCTGCGCCCGGGCAATGTCCAGATCATCCACCGTAAAGGTATTCCAAGGCAGGTCCAGGCAGGTGTCCAGATAGGTTCGGATGATCGCAGCTTCCTGGTTGCTGCTCTGCATCTTGGCAAGGCGATCCACCTCTTTCAGCAGCTTTTTCTCGCTGTCCTCGGCCAAGTGCAGTTCCTGGATACGGCGGCGGTATTCATCCGCTTCGGCATGGGTGTCGTCCCCTTCTCCCAGCTCATCGTTGATCACATGGAGCTGTTCGTGCAGGTAATACTCCCGCTGGTTGCGGTCCATTGCTTCGTTGACCTTATCAGCGATCTCCTTTTCCACCCGCATCACCTGGCACTCCCGCCGCAGCATCTCGATCAGACGCTGCAAACGGCCCGTCAGGGTGTTTTCGTTCATGACCGCCTGCTTATCCTCATAGCGGAACAAAAGATTGGCGGGGATGTATTCGCTCAAAAACACCGGATCATCGCTGGAAACGATGGAGAACACCACATCTTTGCCCAGACGGGGGTTCATGCCCAGGTATTCATCAAAGCAGCTTTTCAGGCTGCGGAGCAATGCTTCCAGACGGATGGAATCATCGGCCTTGACCCCGCGGACAGGGGCCGGGCGGACAGATGCCAGCAGAAAGCTGCCGCTGCCGTCCAGACCCAGCATCTTTGCACGGGTCTTACCCTCTACCAGAACCTTGACCAATTCATCCGAAACGCGAAGCACCTGTTTGACCTCGGCTACTACGCCATAAGCATACAGATCTTCCGCCGCAGGCTCATCGGTATCCATCTCTTTCTGGGTCACCAAAAAAACATTGGAATTGTTGGCCATAGCCCACTCCACCGCAGCAATGCTTTTCGCACGGCCTACCTCAAAGTGGACCAAATTGTTAGGAAACACCACCAGACCCCGCAGGGCGATGGCTGGCAGGTGCAACTCATGACGCTCCACCTTTACCGTAACTTTTTCAGACATATACAAACCTCCCGGCTGCCTTTGCGCCGTGTCGGGCAAAGACAGTTTTTTTAAGGGGCAGAATGAAAGGTGCAAAATGCCCTTATAACTTTAGGAATACTTCTTATTATATCGGAATCTATCTGCTGGTGCAACTGTTTTTGGATGGAAGCACTTGCGCTGTATAAGCGCTTCACTGGTATGGAAACGGCTTATTCTCCCTGCTTTTCCTTTGTATTCAGTCCCAGGCGGCTAAGGGCCGGCAGCAAAGCGCGCAGAGTAATAGAAGTAAGCGCCCCCATACCAAGCCCCAGTACCAGCATGACCGGGGCATAGTACAGCGACATCGCAGAAGAAAGGATCAGTCCGGCCCCCAGCAGCTGGCCGATGTTATGCGCCAGCGCGCCGCAGACCGACAGGATAAACCAAGTAGGACGCAGCGGCAGAACATAGTACAGCAGCCACATCACCAGCAGTGACAGCATCCCTCCGCAGAAGGACAAAAAGCCTGCGGTTGGTCCGGACACCAAAAACACAAAGCCTGCTTTCAGCAGATCAAGTGCCAAAGCCTGCCCCGGTCCCATGAAAAACAGCGCATACATCACCACAATGTTGGCCAGCCCTAGTTTCATCCCGGGCAGAAGCCCCGGGATCACCAAGGTGCCTTCCACAAAGGACAATGCCATGGCCAGCGCAAACAGCAGACCAGATAAAGCAATCTGACGTGTCTTTTTGTAGGTATGCCGCGGCATAAAGTGCGCCTCCTCTCGGTTGATCGGTCGTTTATTTCTCGGCTGCAGACAGCGCCTGCTCGTACTGCTCCTGTTCTTCCATGGCAGCCTCCCAAGCAGCAAACAATTCTTCCTGATGGAAGCGCAGGTCGCTCAATTCATCGCTTTTCTGGCGCAGCAGCTGCGGGTCGTTGTAAACTTCCGGGCTGTTGATCTCGCTGTCCAGCTCTACCTCTCGTGCGCCGCAGGCTTCCATCTCATCCTCACAGGCTTTGATCTTAGCGCGCAGTTCTGCACGGCGGCGGCGCTGTTCCTTGCCGTATCCGGTCTTTGCCGGTTCTGCTGCCTGAGCAGGTGCAGCCGCAGGGATCGCCCGCCCCATAAGCGCATCATAACTGGGGTACAGGGTGGCACGGCCGTCCTCCAAATAAAGGATCGGACACGCCAGACTGTTCATCAAATGACGGTCATGCGTTACCAGCAGCAATGTGCCAGTATAGGCTTGCAGCGCTTCGGTCAGATTCTCGCGGGTATAAATATCCAGGTGGTTGGTGGGCTCGTCCAAAAACAGCAGATTGGGCCGTTCCAGCACGATCTCTGCAAAACGAAGGCGAGCCAGCTCGCCGCCGGAGAGGGCCTCGCAGGGTTTGAATACCGTTTCGCCCCGGAAGCCCAGTCTTGCCAAATGACTGCGCACCTCCAGCTCAGTCATGCGGGGATACTTGTTCCAAATAACATCGATCACCCGTCCTGCGCCCACTCGATTCTGCTGCTGGGCAAAAATACTGGGGCGCGCCCCGGTGCCCAGACGCACCATACCGCCGGAGGGACGGCGCTTGCCGTCCAACACCTGCATCAAAGTGGATTTGCCTGCGCCATTGGGTCCGGCGATCACCAGCCGCTCTCCGCGGCACACTGTGTAGGTAAAGGGCTCCAACAGAGTGCGCTCCCCGATGCGGACACTAAGGTTTTTGAGCATCACCAGCTCATTCCAAGGCTCCACGTCGTATTCAAAACGGAATTTCAGCTCGTTGGTCTCATCCACAGGAGCTTCCGTGATCTCCAGCTTTTCCAGCTGTTTGCGGCGGCTTTGAGCCATTTTAGTGGTGGAAGCCCGCACCAGATTGCGGTCGATGTAATCCTGCAATTTTTCGGCCAGTGCTACATCCGCATCATGCTGTTTTTGACGCAGCGCATCGGCGGCCTCTTTCTGCGGCAGATAGGCAGAGAAATTGCCTTTATAAATGGTCATAGTCTGACCGGCAACCTCCCAGATCTTTGTACACACGTTGTCCAGGAAATAGCGGTCATGGCTGACCACCAGCACAGCACCGGAATAGGTCTTGAGGTAGCTTTCCAGCCATTCCATCGTGGCAAAGTCCAGATGGTTGGTAGGCTCGTCCAGGATCAGCACATCCGGCTTTTCCAGCAGCAGTTTTGCCAAACGCAGGCGGGTCAGCTCTCCGCCAGAAAGCACGCCAACATTTTTGCCCCAGGTATCCTGAGCAAAACCCATACCAGACAGCACCTTTTTGATGTTGACATCCATCTGGTAGCCATCCGCAGCATCAATGATGCTTTGCAGCTCCTCATGCTGCGCCAACAGCTGGGTCTGATTGGACTCTGCCGCCATTTTGCGCTCCAGGATCTGCATACGGGCCATGGCCTCCAGCACAGGAGCAAAGCAGGAGCGCATCTCCCCATAAATATCCAGGGTCACATCCAGCTTGGCGTTTTGCTCCAGGTAACCCAGCGTGACTCCATGGGTCACGCTGAATTCCCCATCGTAATCGGTGTACTCTTCGGTAAGGATCTTCAGCAAGGTCGTTTTTCCGGCGCCGTTCTGCCCCACAATGCCAATGCGGTCCTCTCGTTCAACACTGGCCGTCACATCCCGCAAAACAAGCTTTTCGCCAAAGCTCTTGCCCAGTTTTTCTAAATGAATCAGCATAATTTCCACACATCCCTCGGCACAGAAATGGTTACGGCTGGTGGCGGCGGTGCTTCAGCCCCAGGTTGGCCAGTTCCTCCGGCTCCATGACCAAGGGGTACAGCTGCTCCAGCGCATCGATCTCGTAAGTCGGGCAGACCTTGCCCGGATTTTCCGCATGAGAAGGGTTGAACCAACAGGTATCCAAACCAGCGCCATTGCCGCCCTGGATATCGCTGGAAAGGCTGTCGCCTACCATCAGAACATGTTCCCGGTTTTCCACCCCAAGAGCCCGCAGAGCCGCATCAAAGATTTTACGGTTGGGCTTTTCGGTGTCCAGTTTTTCGGAGACAAAGACCCCTTCCATATAATCTGCCAAGCCAGACTCCACCACCCGGCGGGACTGCACCCGGTCAAATCCATTGGTCACAATGGCCAGGGTAGCCACTTCGGACAGTTCGTGCATCACATCCAGCACGTTGCTGGCCATAAGGTCGGGATGCGTGGACAGGCGCTCCAGATAATAGCGGTTCATCTCGGGGCCATTTCCCGCAGCGTCCACAGCTTTCAGGAAACGGGTAAAGCGCTCCGCCATCAGTTTTTCCCGACGGATCTGCCCTTTTTCCAGCTGCTGCCAGAGTTCAGCATTGATCTCGCGGTAGGTCTGTACCGTCTGTGCATCGGGCTCGATGCCATAGTTGATCAGCGTTTCGGCCAGCGCCTTGCTTTCCGCGGCATCAAAATCCAGCAGCGTATTGTCAGCATCAAACAGAACACAATAATATTTTGCCATAAAGCGTCCCTTTCTCTTTCTATAAAGCGAGGAGATGCCCTGCCCTCAAAAGGACAGCTCATCTCTTGTTTTTACAGGCAGAAGCCAGCCCTGTCTTCTGGCAGAGCTGGCTTCCCGTTTAACCCGGAATGATCTCGTACATTTCCTCATCTGTCTGCAGGGGCTGATTGTCCTGGCAGGCAGCACTGCCCCCGCAGGAGACCGGTTTGCATTTATACATTTCTTCCTCAAGGGCGCGGTTATCGATCACCGGCCAATCCATCTCGTAGTGATCCACGCTGCCGTCGGTCACATCCTCTGCCCCGGGCATACTGGGTACAAGAAGCTCTTCATCGGTCATGGGTTCAAAGCCTCCTTTCTTGCTGTCAGCATATGCACGGCAAGAAAAAAGCGTGAATCTCAAGCCTGCCCCGTAGCTTCTGCATCGGCGGAGGGTTCCTGAGAGGCTGCATCATTTTCAGCGCTCTCTTCCTCCTGCGATTCCTGTTTTGAAGGAGCTTCAGGAGCTTCCTCTTTGTTGTTCTCAGGGGACGGTGCATTGCCGGTGCCTTCCGAGTTGCCGGAGGGGGCAGAGGAATTACCGGAGCCGCCATTTCCGGATGATGTATCTCCCGTTGCACCGGTGGAGCCGGTGGATTCACTAGGAACAGAGGATGCACCTTCCGAGCTGCTCGGGACCGAAGAATCGCCAGAGGGCGTGCTGTCCGAACCACCCGAAACAGAAGACCCGTTGCCGCTGGAGGTGCTTCCTGATCCAGCGCCTGCCCCGGAATCCGAGCCGGTGCCACTTCCAGAGGAGGCCCCTGAACTGGTACCGCCGGAAGAGCTGCTGCCCGACGAAGAAGCAGAACTGCTGCCGGAACCAGCTTCTACACCGCCCACGGAGATGACCAGCGGGTTACTGGCCACGCTGCTGCCGTTATACTGCAGCACGGCGTAGATCTGATAGGTGGAATTCAGCATTTCATCATTGACCAGCACCGTTACCTTTGTGCGGCCAGCAGCATCTACTACTTCCTCTCCATTTGCGTACCAATGCAGGTATTCGGCCTTGGCATACTTGCCCTTAAGGGTAGCCTTGAAGGTATACGAGGTACCTAAAAATCCCTTGCCATCGCTGGAGATCTGGACGGACACTGCTGAGAATACAGCTGTCACATCCAGGTTCTGCTTAAAGCCCGTGTCTGTACGGGTACGGTCGGTAACGCCGTCGCTCCATTTGACAAACACATAGCCTTCATCGGGCACAGCGGTAACACTGACCGACTGCGTAGGTGCGGTGACAGCATAAGACAGCGAAGTTTTGCCAGAGACATCTCCGCTGGACAGCGTGCCGCCGCCATTTTTGTCCACATGATAACGTGCCTCAAACTCCTTGGCTTCTGCCTCAGAGGAAGCTGCCGCGCTGGACGAATCCGGAACGGCGGAACTGGGGTTCGAGGTATACTCCAAGGTACGGATCGGGATACCGCTGGTATCCGGGCGGCGATCCTCGGTTTGATACGCGTGGGTGCGCAGATAGTTCAGCATTGCTTTCAGGCCGCTGCTCTTCAGGTGGATATCCCCGGCACCATAAAAATCCGCCTGGCCGTAGCCGGTCTCATCCTTAAGGACCTCTGCGCTGTTCAAAAACTTGACCCCCAGCTGTTCACACATGGTCAGCAATGCCATGTTGAAATCGTCGATCTTCGTTTGATCCATCTGGGGATAGCTGGCGTGATCGGCGGGTACCGGCGGCACCGTATTGACGATAATATCGGTATAGGGATAGCTGGCCTGGATAGCCTGCACCAGTGCGGTATAGTTATTGATAAAATCCTGCACCGCCATACCGGTATCATTGGTACCCAAGGTCAGAACTACCCGGCGGGGCTTCATCATAGCCACAGCCTGCGGGATGGTATACTGGTTATTGTTGTTTTTAAAGCTGACGATCCCTTCCTGCAGTGCCGAGTGCAGGCCGATCCCCTCTTTGGCGCAAAACTGCTGCAGAGATACCAGACCATTATTATAGAGACGCACCGTGTTGGAATCACCCAAAAACAAAGTCTGGGCCAGGTACTCCTCCCCTGCGTCGGGGGTCTCTGCAAGCAGTGCAGCGGAAGTGTTATCGATCTGATAATGACCGGAAAGACCCTCTTCCCCCGGCAGCATCGGCTGTTCCGGTTGAGCAGGCTCGGAAGAAGCAGGCGGCTGGTATTTGCCCTGTGCTAGCTTGGTCAGGGTGATGCCTGCGGTCAGCAGAACGGCCACCGCACAAAGGCCGCAGACCCACAGAGCCTGCTTTTGCATAGGTGTAATGGATTGTTTGTTTTGTTGTTTGTTTCGGTTCATGTTCATTCCCCAATTCTATCCATAGAAACCGTTTATCCCAGGATGTACTGCGTCAAAGCGGCACAGCTGTCCGCATAAAATACGGGGGCAAACGGCTCACACTCTGCACGGCTGCCATAGCCATACAATGCAGCTGCTGCAGTCAGACCACAGTCCGCTGCACCGCGCAGATCTTCAGCCCGGTCCCCCACCATCAGCACACGCTTGCCTGTCAAAAGCGGCTGAGACAAGACATACCGGACCACATCGGTCTTGGTGTCCCGGGACTCATCCATGGAGGCACCGCCGATAAAATCAAAGAGGTCTGCCAGACCCTGCTCCTGCAGGATCGGTGTGACCACCTGGGTGGGTTTGGATGTAGCTGTGCACAGGATCAGACCTGCATCCTTTAGCTGACGCAGCATCTGGGCAGCGCCCGGATAAGGTGCACATTCATGGCTGCCTTTTACATGGTAGCTGTCCCGGTACATCTGGGTGGCCTGTTCGATCTGCTCTGCACTGGCAAAGTGCTCTGCAAAAGTGCGGCGCAGCGGCGGCCCCAGATAGCGGCGCAGATCCAGCTGCGCAGTGTCCACTCCCATGGCAAGGAATACTTCTTCCAGTGTATGCAGGATGCCGGGGGCGGAGTCTATCAACGTACCGTCCACGTCAAACAAAATCGCATCATAGTGCAGCAAGCTTGTTTCCTCACTTTCTGTTATCAAGAGCGCCAGGCCAAAGCTCCGGCAGCAAAGTTTTGATGTTCCGGCTTTTTGTGCCCGGAGGTTGGAGGATATTCTGTATCCGATACACCCCAAACATCTTATAGTATAACACAGATTTGCGTTATCAGCAATTCTCACAAAAGATTTTATAGATTTTATACATTTCGCAAGGCACTCTCATAGCGTGAAGAGGTCCATCCTGCAGATTCAAGTAAAAAAGTCTCTGGCCGTGCGGCTGAAATAACCGCAAACACACCAGAGACCTCTGTCTGCAATTTACACTGCGCAGTTTCCTGCCAAAGCGGAAAACGCACCTCTGTCAGATGCTGTCTTTGTCCCGCAGCTGAGGAAAAATTACTGTGCAGTCCCCTGTCCGCCGGAAGGCGGATAATAGAGGTTGTTGGAGATAAACTCCAGCTTATCCTTTAACACAAGCTCCAAATTTGCCACTGCATGGACCATGTTGGTGGCAGAATCATTGACCTCCAGCAGCTTGCACAGGTCCAGATCCGGCATTGTCATGGCAACCTTCATCTTCTGGCTTTCCGCACAGAGGATGTGGCTCAGCGCACTTTCCTGTAAAGCGATGCTCTCCATCAGATCCACGACCGCCTGATCCAGGGAAACATTGGGCAGCTGAGGGCAGCACAGTTCACAGTTGTTGGTATGATTGTTGCAGTCAGACATAGCAGTTCATCCTTTCGTATCTCTGCCTATTGGTCAGAGAAGTCTGTCTCATGCTATGTTTGCCCTCACAAAAAGGTTACTGCTCCGATGCTTTTTCTGCTGTGCGAGCCTTTTCAATGGTTTCTCGGTAGCCGCCTGATCCATACTGGATGCAGCGATTGATCCGGCTGATGGTGGCAGTGGAGATCTCGGTGGTTTTTACGATCTGCTCATAGGTGCTGCCATCCAGCAAGAACTTTGCCACCTGAAGCCGCTGCGCCATATCCGAAAGTTCTTTCACGGTGCAAAGGTCCTCAAAGAAGTGGTAGCACTCCTCCCGGGTCTCCAAGGTCAAGATCGCATCAAACAGAGCATCGGTGGCTTTATTCCGTATAGGATCCTTGCTGGGCATAATAGTGCCCTCCTTCATATGTTTATTCTCGCTTTCACTTTACCACATCAAAGCGAAAAAGTCAAGGCTGTCGTCGGACAACGGACAGGTGAAACAAAATCATCTAAAAGTTGGCCTATTTTCACCTTTCGATTCGTTCACTCTTCCAATTATTTCAAAATATATTGACAAATTGTGAAAACAGGACTAAATTAACGGCACGACCCCTGACAATGAGAACAGAGGCCAAAAATAGAAAAGAGGGATTGAGAAAATGAACACCTTGGTCATCGTTTTGATTGCTGCTGTGTGCCTGCTGGGCGCTTATGTCCTGTATGGACGGTGGCTAGCCAACAAATGGGGGGTAGACCCGCAGGCCAAGACTCCTGCTGTGCTGCATGAAGACGGCCGAGACTTTGTTCCCGCTGATGGATGGACTGTATTCAGCCATCAGTTCAGCTCCATTGCAGGTGCCGGCCCTGTGACCGGTGCAATCCAGGCTGCCGCTTTTGGCTGGCTGCCAGTGCTTTTGTGGGTCCTGATCGGCGGCATCTTCTTCGGCGCTGTTACAGATTTTGGCGCTCTGTATGCTTCGGTGAAGAACGACGGCAAGAGTATGGGTATGCTGATCGAAAAATACATCGGAAAGACTGGCCGCAAATTGTTCCTGCTGTTCTGCTGGCTGTTCTGCGGCATCGTCATCGCGGCCTTTGCAGATATGGTTGCGGGCACCTTTAACGCCTATGGAGCAGATGGTGCATTGACCGATGCTGCTGCTACTAACGGTGCCGCAGGCATGGTCTCCATCATGTTTATGGTTTTTGCTGTCGTGTTTGGTCTGCTGCAGAAAAAGCTGCACCTTACTGGCTGGAAAGAAAGCACGGTCAGCATCCTGTTTATCGTGTTCTCCTTTGCCATCGGTGCCAATCTGCCTTTGATCTTGGGCAAAGCCATGTGGAGCTACATCACCTTTGTGTACATTTTTTTCGCAGCTGTTCTGCCTATGTGGATGCTCAAGCAGCCTCGCGACCACATGACCACTTTTATGTTTGTCGCTATGATCGCTGGCGCTGTGGTAGGGTTGCTGGTAGCACACCCCAAGATGAACCTCCCTGTTTATACTGGCTTTGATAACGCTTCTTTGGGAACCATGTTCCCCATCCTGTTCGTCACGGTGGCTTGTGGCGCTGTATCCGGATTTCATAGTCTCGTATCCAGCGGCACCTCCTCCAAAACGGTATCCAACGAGAAGGATATGCTCAAGGTCGGTTATGGCGCCATGGTTTTGGAGAGCCTGCTGGCGGTGCTGGCTTTGTGTGTGGCTGGTGCGGCAGCTGCAGCGGATGGGACGCCTGCTGCGGGCACTCCCTTCCAGATCTTCAGCCGTGGAGTCGCTGGCTTCTTTGAGATGTTCGGCGTGCCTGCCTATGCTGCCACTGTGTTTATGACGATGTGTGTCTCTGCGTTGGCATTGACAAGCCTGGATGCTGTCGCCCGCATTGGCCGGATGAGCTTTCAGGAGCTTTTCAGTGTAGATGATATGGAGCACGCACCGGCCTGGCGCAAACTATGCTGCAACCTCTATTTTTCTACATTTGTGACCCTGGCATTTGGCTTTGTGCTGACCAAGATCGGATACGCCAACATCTGGCCTCTGTTTGGTTCTGCCAATCAGCTGCTGTCCGCTTTGGTTCTGTCGACTCTGTGCGTCTTTTTGAAGGTGACGGGCCGCAGCAACAAAATGCTGATGCCGCCGCTGGTTATCATGTTGTGTGTCACCTTTACTGCTCTGGTACAGCGGCTGCTTGCCATGATCAGTGCCATCCGCACTGCTGCTTCTGTAACGATCCCCGCCGGAGAGACCACCTGGATTGCTGTATTCTTTGCCAACGGTTTGCAGCTGATCCTGGCCGTAATGCTGATCGTACTGGGGTTGAATATCGTCCTTCACTCGGTCAGTGCTTATAAAAAGGCACAAGACAAAACCGGCGCTGCTA
This sequence comes from uncultured Faecalibacterium sp., assembly GCA_900540455.1. GTDB lineage: Bacteria > Bacillota > Clostridia > Oscillospirales > Ruminococcaceae > Faecalibacterium. The sequence continues at coordinate 95,422 of UQGD01000002.1, read as the reverse complement.
AAACATCCGAACAAACTGCAACGGCTCATTCCCGTGCCTGATTCCTGCCCTTTTCCCTAACTATTCAGCCGTCGGCCAAAAGGTCGGCGGCTTTTTGATGCCCTTTTGATGCCCTATAGAAAAAAAGAGAGCGTCCGCAATCGTGCAGACGCTCTCTTTTTATTATCAGATCGAAATGGTGTTGCAAACATCCATCAGGACGGGGTCCAGGCTCTTGGTCATCTCCAGGGCCTCATCCACAGGGTAATCCACCAGCTGCTCGCCCTTCATGCCGACGATGCGGTTGAACTTGCCCTGCTCCAGCAGGCAGACAGCCCGATAACCCATAGCGGAAGCGTTGACGCGATCCCGCAGAGTAGGCGAACCACCGCGCTGAACATGGCCTAAAATCGTGGCACGGGTATCAATGCCGGTACGTGCCTGGATCTCGCTGGCGATCTCCTGCGAGTGACCAATGCCCTCGGCCACGATCACGACAAAGTGACGCTTGCCTGTGCGCTGCGTCTCGATGATCTTATCCAGGATATCCCGCTGCATATCAAATTCCCGCTCCGGCAGCAGCACAGCCATAGCGCCGGAGGCGATCGCCACATTCAGAGCGATATAGCCTGCATTACGGCCCATGACCTCCACAACGCTGCAGCGGTCATGGCTCTGGGTGGTATCCAGCAGCTTGTCGATCATCTCCAGGGCGGTGTTCATAGCGGTATCAAAGCCGATGGTGTAGTCGGTGCAGGCAATATCGTTGTCGATGGTGCCGGGCAAGCCGATCATCGGGATGCCGCGATGTGCCAGCTCACGAGCGCCACGGTAGGAACCATCGCCGCCAATGACCACCAGTGCATCGATGCCCAGCTCACGGCACTTGGCTGCGCCCTTATCCTGGCCTTCCTTCGTTTTGAACTCCAGGCAGCGGGCAGAATACAGGATCGTACCGCCCTTTTTAATAATATTTGAAACACTGCGCAGGTTCATCTCAAAGCATTCGCCGTTCAGCAGGCCATTATAACCGCGCTGGATGCCGATCATACGGAAGCCCTTGTGCAGGCCGGTGCGGACAACGGCACGGACCGCAGCGTTCATACCAGGAGCGTCGCCACCACTGGTCAGGACGCCGATCGTTTTGATTTGCTTTTCCATAACTAGAGATACCCTCCAACTTCTTCACTTACCTCTGGGTTTTAGCCCAGTTGTCCGGCAAGACCCGGACGCTTGATGCAAAGTTGCTCCAATTTGCCTGCAACCATTATAACACAATACAGGCCGTTTGAAAACATCCTACCTGTCAGGATTCGTGCGCAGAAATGTCATTTTGTTGCAACATTTTCTGCACCCAACAGCCGCTGCAGCTCCTGCATCAGCAATGGATGCCCAGAAGCGTATAACCGGCGCGGCACGCCCAGTTTCTGTTTTGTATCCTGCAAATACAGGATCACAGGCATAGAACCATCAAAGATCTCCAATAAGTTGATGACCTTATCATACTGCGGGCAGGTGCGGGACGGCAGCCGCAGATACAGCCGCTGCGGCTGAGCCGGACGAGATACCGCCCCCGCCGGGCGTCCGGCACCATACTGATCGATGGGGGTGACCGTCTCTGCCATCAGTTTAGGAGGCTCATCCTCCCGCACCGACAGCCGCCCATCAATGACCACAACCGCATTATCCTGCAAGGCATCCCGGAAGAGATCCAGCACCCGCGGAAATACGATCACTTCCAGTGTACCCGTCAGGTCTTCTACACTGGTAAATGCCATCATACTGTTGGACTTTGTGGTCATCATTCGGGTCTTGACAATGGTACAGACGATGCGCACATGGCTGTTATCCAGCTTATGGGCATCCTCTCCGGTCAGCGCCTTGATGGCGTGGGATGCGATACGGGCCGATTGCTCCCTATACGCATCCAGCGGATGGCCGGACAGATACAACCCGCTGACCTCCTTCTCTTGCTGAAGAAGCTCCGAAGGGGTATATTCCGGCAGAGGACGGATCTCATAGCTGTCCGCTGACGGAGCGCTCTCCCCTCCGCTCATAACAGAAAACAGATCCAGCTGTCCATCCAGATTGCGGCGGGCATCAGTCTCGACGCTTTTGGTGATCCCCTCTACTGCCTCGACCAAGCTATGGCGATTGCCCCCCATACCATCAAATGCACCGGCTTTGATCAGGCTCTCCACTGCCCGGCGATTCAGCTCTGCGCCATACAATCTCTTGCAAAAATCATATAAGCTGCTGAAAGGGCGCTGCTGTCGTTCGGATACTACCCGGTCGATCAAGCCGCGGCCCACATTTTTGATGGCATTGAGGCCAAAACGGATCTGACCGTTGGCCGTTGCGGTAAACCCACCGCCCGAGATGTTGATATCCGGTGGCAGTACCTTGATGCCCAGACGGGCGCACTCGCCGGTATATTCGATGACCTTGTCCGTATTATCCAGCACGCTGGTCAGCAATGCGGCCATAAACTCACTGGGATAGTGGGATTTCAGGTAAGCGGTCTGGAAAGCCACATAGGCATAGCAGGCCGCATGGCTCTTATTGAACGCATACGAGGCAAAGCTGGACATTTCATCGTAGATCTCATTGGCGACCTTTTCAGAGATGCCATTGGCTACACAGCCAGGACATTCATGGCCCGGCTCCGTACAGCCGTGGACAAAATGCTCCCGTTCAGCCTCCATCACAGCATGCTTCTTTTTGCTCATGGCCCGGCGAACATTGTCTGCCTGGCCAAAGGAGAAGCCTGCCAACTCCCGGAAGATCTGCATCACCTGCTCCTGGTAGACGATGCATCCGTTGGTCACATCCAGGATATGCGCCAGCTGCGGTGTCTTGTACTGGATCTTATCCGGCTGATGACGGTTATGCAGGTAGGTGGGGATGGAATCCATCGGTCCCGGACGATACAGGCTGATCAGAGCGATGACATCTTCCAGACTATGGGGCTGCAGACCCATCAGGACCTGCTTCATGCCAGAGGATTCCAGCTGGAATACACCCTCGGTTTCTCCCTGGCTGAGCATTTGATAGGTCTGGGGGTCATCGTAGTTCAGCTTCTGCATCGAGAAGCCCGGCTCCCGTTTTTGCACAGCAGTTTCTGCGTCCCGGATCACCGTCAGGGTACGCAGCCCCAGAAAGTCCATCTTCAAAAGGCCCAGTTCCTCGATCTCGGTCATATTGAACTGGGTCACCGGCAGGCCATCGTTGGTGGCCAAGGGCAGATAGTAGTCTGTGGGCTTTGGCGTGATCACCACACCCGCAGCATGCGTGGAAGCATGCCGGGGCATCCCCTCCACTTTGACCGCTGTATCGATCAATTCTTTGACCTGCGGGTCAGTATCATACATCCGGCGCAGTTCGCTGGAGACTTCCAATGCCCGCTTCAGGGTCATTTTCAGTTCCATGGGCACCTGTTTTGCCACCGCATCTACGTTTTGGTATGGCAGACCCATGACCCGGCCCACATCCCGGATCGCGTTGCGGGCCGCCATTGTACCAAATGTGACGATCTGGGCTACATGGTCCGCACCGTATTTCCGGTTGACGTAGTCAATGACCTCCTGCCGGCGCTCGTAACAAAAGTCCACATCAAAGTCCGGCATACTGACACGCTCCGGGTTCAGGAAGCGTTCAAAGATCAGATTATAGCGGATAGGGTCGATGTCGGTAATGCCCACACAATAGGCCGCAATGCTGCCCGCACCCGAGCCGCGTCCCGGTCCCACAGGGATGCCCTGGCTTTTTGCGTAGTGGATATAGTCGTAAACGATCAGGTAGTAGTTGGTATACCCCATCTTTTTGACCACACCGATCTCATACGTCAGGCGGTCTTTGTTGGCCTGCGGAACATCCGGACCATAGCGGTGTTCCAGACCCTCCCAGCAGAGCTTTTCAAAATACGCCTGATTGTCCATCCCATCGGGGGCTTCGTAATAAGGAATCTTGGTATGACCAAAATCAAAATCAAAGTTGCACTGCTCTGCAATGCGCGCCGTGTTGGCACAGGCTTCCGGCACCATCGCAAACAGGTCGTACATCTCTTGGGTGGACTTGACATAGAACTCCTCTGTCTGGAATTCCATCTTATCAGCGTCCTGAATGGTCTTACCGGTTTGGATGCACAGCAGGATGCTCTGCATTTTAGCATCCTCTCTGCGGAGGTAATGGGCATCGTTGGTGGCCGCCATAGGGATGCCGGTATCCCGTGCCAGCTTGATAAGCTGGGGCAGTACCTGCGTATCCTCTGCCAGACCATGGTCCTGCAGCTCGATATAATAGTTGCCCTCGCCAAACAGATCCCGATACCAAAGCGCCACTGCTTTGGCACGGTCGTAATCCCCAGCCAAAAGCGCCTGCGGGACCTCGCCCGCCAGACAAGCGGACAGACAGATCAAACCCTCGTGATACTGCTCCAGGAGCTGTTTGTCCACCCGGGGTTTAGAGTAAAATCCCTCCGTGAATGCAGCGGATACCATTTTGATCAGGTTCTGATACCCCTGCTCATTTTTGCACAGCAGGATCAGGTGATGGCTGCCGTCCATCCGGTTGACCTTGTCAAACCTCGTCCGGGTGGCCACATATACCTCACAGCCTATGATGGGTTTTACGCCTGCTTTTTTAGCAGCCTTGTAAAACTGCACGCAGCCATACATAACTCCGTGGTCGGTACAAGCAACGGCGGTCTGTCCACATTCCTTGACGCGCTCCATCAGCTGATCGATCCGGCAGGCACCGTCCAGAAGGCTGTATTCTGTATGCAGATGCAGGTGGACGAACTCCTGTGCTGCGCTGCTCATGACTGCCCCTCCTGTTCTCTCTGGCGCAGGTCATCTGCCAGCGCTTCAAGTTTTTTCATGCGATAAGAAAGACCAGATTTGCTCAGTTCCGGTTCAAAACAACTGCACAGTGCGGTAAGGGAGAGATCCGGGTTTTTCAGGCGCATCTCTGCGGCTTCCCGCAGCGGCAGGGGCAGAGCCTCTAACGCATTGTGCTGCTGCAAATAGCGGATGGCCCGCAGTGTCTGGGCACTGGCCCGGGCGCTTTTGCCCAAATTAGCCGTGTCGCAGTTGGTATGACGGTTGATCTGATTGCGCACCTGTTTTACTGCTTTCTGGTCGTGGATCTGCTGAGCTGCCTGGACGGCCCCCATAAAGGAGAGCAGTTTTTCTACATTATCCCCCGCCTTAACATAGATCAGGTTGACTCCGGCCCGCCGGGTGCGGTGGGGGGCAAACTCATGCTCTGCCAAAAGGGCCTCAAAATCCTTGGCCAGGTTCGTGCGTGCAGTAAGGAACTCCAGATTGTATTCCTTCTGCGGATCGGTGACTGTGCCGCTGCACAAAAATGCCGCTCCGATGTAGGCGCTGACGCAGGTCTGGCAGCGGATCAGTCCAGGGTCGATCTGAAGGCAGGGTTCGGTCCCCGTAGTGCCAAACAGCTCATGCATCCGGGCCACCTGTTCCGGCGCACGAATCCCAAACTCATACACCGCACCACTGGGGCGGTGTTTGGCATTTACTTCTCCTTGGATCCCGCACCGGGCAAAAAGACGCTGCGCCGCCATGGCAGTCCCCTCCTGCTCGGTCTGCAGCACAAGGCCCTTTGCATCAAAATATTTGGCAAAGCAGGCCACTCCATAGGCGGCTGCACGGACACAGCAGTCCTTGGACAAGCTATACCGCGCGATCTCCTCCCGTGCGTTGGATGCAAAACTCATAGATATATGTTACACTCTTTCCTTTTTATTTCCGTACAACGTCCCGATGCTGCACACCGGGCGCATAACCCAGTTCCTCACACCAAGCGGCGATCTTCCGGGCAAATGTAATGGAGCGATGCTTGCCGCCGGTACAGCCTACTGCAATGGTCAGCTGGCTTTTCCCTTCCTTAACATAAAGAGGCAGCGCATACTTCAAAAACGCCTCATACCGATGCAGCAGTTCCTGCGCTTCGGGGTGGCTCATAACAAAATCCACCACTTCCTGATCCAGGCCGGTCTTGGTCTTCAGGCCCGGTACATAGAAGGGGTTGGGCAGGCAGCGTACATCCAGCACAAGATCTGCCTCCTGCGGCAGACCAAATTTGAAGCCAAAGGACATAATGGTAAGGCGCATGGCCTGCATAGCTCCGCCCCCATCCACAAACAGATCGCAGATGCGCTCTTTATTCTGGGCTGTGGACAGCAAAGCGGTATCGATGGTGTAATCCGCCCTGGCCCGCAGCGGCTCCAGGATCTGCCGTTCCCGGGCAAAGGCCTGCTCGGTAGGGATGCCCTCATCGATACTGATGGGATGGCGGCGGCGTGTCTCGCTATAACGGCGCATCAAAACCTGATCGGGTGCATCCAGAAACAAGACTTTATAGGCAATCTCCTGGCTGTCCAGCTGATCCAGCGCATGCTGTACTTCCTGCCGGGAGCGGCAGCCCCGTACATCCATGGACAGAGCCACCCGCTTCAGCTGACTGTCCCCGGCCTTGGAAAACGCCAGGATACTGGGTATCAAGGCCGCCGGGATATTATCGATGCAGAAAAAACCGATATCTTCCAATGCGTTCATTGCAACGGATTTGCCTGCACCCGACATCCCGCTGACGATCAGCAGCTCCATATGGGCCGCCCTCCTTCTCTATCCTGTATTGAAATGGGGCGATCAGACCTCTCCCACCACTCGGACTTCTTTTTCCAGCTCATAACCGGTCTTTTGCTTTACGATATTCCGTACCTCATCACACAAAGCCAAGACATCGGCGCAGCGGGCGCCCCCTAAGTTGACCACAAAGCCGCAGTGCTTCTCGCTGATAGCGGCTCCGCCGTGCCGGTAGCCCCGCAGGCCGCACTGATCGATGAGCAAGGATGCATAAGACCCTGCCGGACGCTTGAACGTACTGCCTGCGCTGGGTTTATCCAGTGGCTGCTTGGAGACGCGCCGACCCATCAGCTCATCCATCTGGGCGCGGATCGCCGCAGGTTCCCCGGGATGCAGCGCAAACTCTGCCGAGAGGATGCACCCGCCGTTTTGTTCAAATGCGCTGTGGCGATAGCCCATGTCCAGTGCATCGGTCAGGCTTGTTTCCACTTGACCAGCAGCGTTCAGCCAGCGCACCCGGACCAGGACATCCTTCATCTCTCCCCCATAGGCGCCAGCGTTCATATACACCGCTCCGCCCACTGTGCCCGGAATACCATATGCAAACTCCAGACCGGACAATCCAGCCTCCAGGGCGGCATTGCATACAGCCGACAGACGTACTCCCGCTGTGGCTGTCAGGGTATTGCCATCCCGGCGGATCTCCGGCTGCAAAGCGGTCAGGTCCACCACTGCACCTGGATACCCGGCATCTGAGAATAGGATGTTGCTGCCATTGCCCAAAAGATAGTACGCAGTACCGGTCTGCCGACAGGCCGACAGTGCTTCGGTCAGCTGCATTTCGTTCTGCGGACGGACAAACACGGCCGCCGGGCCGCCGATCTTGAACGTACAATGGCTGCACAGAGGTTCTTGCAGTGTATACTGGATCTGTGCAGCGGTCAGCCGCTGGGTGAGTTGTTCCATAGTTTCTCCTTTTTTGGGGTTCTCAGTCCAGCCGGTCATCCAGACCCAGCCGGATCAGCAGCTCTTTTGCTGCATTGTACCCCATTTTTTTCTGACGGTTATTGATAGCGGCGGTCTCCAGCACCACAGCCAGATTTCGGCCGGGCGAGACCGGGATATTCGTGCTGGGAATCTTAACACCCAGGATCTCGTAATATTCGCTTTCCAGGCCGGTGCGCTGGTAATTTTTTGTGGGGTCCCAGGCTTCCAGCTGGACGATCAGGTCCAGGCTCTCACTCACCTTGACTGCGCCCACGCCAAACACCCGAGCCACATTGACGATACCGATACCGCGCAGCTCGATAAAATGGCGGATATTCTCCGGCGCAGTGCCCATGATCTGTCGGTTAGATACCTTGCGCAGCTCCACAGCATCATCTGCTACCAAGCGGTGGCCCCGCTTGACAAGCTCAATGGCCAGCTCGCTTTTGCCTATGCCGCTGTCGCCCAGGATCAGAATACCTTCGCCGTACACTTCCACCAGCACGCCATGCCGTGTGATACGCGGCGCAAGCTCCAGGTTCAACACACTGATCAGGCTGCCCATCAAGGTGCAGGTGGTCTCGTTGGAACGCAGCAGCGCCACCCTATGCTTGCGGGCCAGCTCCAGCATTTCCGGAAACGGCTCCAATTCCTCACTGCGGCCCACGATAACGGCAGGCGGACGCTGGCCGAACAGCTTATCCAGCGCTTCATATCGTTTTTCCGGAGAAAGACCAGACAAAAAGTTCATCTCGGCCAGACCCATGATCTGCAGCCGAAGATTATCAAAGTACTCATAATAGCCGGTCAAAAAAAGGCCCGGACGGTTGACTTCTGCGATCTCCACCCGGATCTTATCCAGGTCCTTGGGGGTGTACACCACCTCAACGCTGACTCTTTCAGTCAGTTTTTTCAGGGAAACGGCAAAGTTGGCCATGCTCCATCCTCCTGTATACCCTTATCTTCCTTGCGCTCAGGGCGCTCTCCCCCTTATTATAATAGACTTTGGCGGGAATTACAATTCTCTTTTGCGGGAAGCAGATTCCAAAGCATCCAGCTATCTCTTGTACAAACAGGTATAAACGGGGTATACTTTAGGTAAGGTTCCGGTGGACTTTACATGGATTTTACATAGAGCCGGTTTCCGATTTTACATTCCCTACTTTATACTTAAACCAGACTTTGAAAATCGGTTTGTCTGCCTTGAAGAGCCTTCTTTAGGGCAGCATACCCTGAGGACGAAAGCAAAGAGAGGAAAACCTATGACGATCTTTCATGTATTTTCCCTGTTTGGCGGCCTTGCCCTGTTTCTGTTCGGTATGGACATCATGGGCAAAGCGCTGGAAAAACAGGCCGGCGGTCATCTGCAAAAGATCCTGAGCCGCCTGACCGACAGCCCCATCAAGGGCTTTTTCCTGGGCTTGGTGGTGACGGCGGTCATCCAGAGCTCCAGCGCTACCACTGTTATGGTGGTCGGCTTTGTAAACAGCGGCATCATGCAGCTGCACCAGGCCATCGGCGTCATCATGGGCAGCAATGTGGGCACCACCGTTACCAGCTGGATCCTGAGTCTGTCCGGTCTGGAGGGTGACAGCCTGCTGATCCAGATGATGAAGCCGACTTCCTTCAGCCCCGTGCTGGCTTTCATCGGCATCATTCTATATATGTGCAAGAGCGAGCGCAAAAAGGGCGTGGGCACCATCATGATCGGTTTTGCTGTGCTGATGACCGGTATGACCACCATGTCCGACGCAGTTTCTCCGCTGCAGGATGAAGCATGGTTCACCAGCCTGTTCGTTCGGTTCTCCAACCCCATTCTGGGCGTCCTGGTAGGCGCTCTGGTCACCGCTGTGATCCAGAGTTCCAGTGCCAGTGTGGGTATTTTGCAGGCTTTGAGCTCCACGGGTGTCATCACCTATGGCAGTGCCATCCCCATTATCATGGGTCAGAATATCGGCACCTGCGTCACCGCCCTGATCTCCTCGGTGGGTGCCAACAAGAATGCCCGCCGGGCAGCCATCGTCCATCTGTACTTCAATATCATTGGTGTGACCCTGTTCCTGGTCGCTTTCTATGGCCTGAATGCGGTCCTGCATTTTACCTTTGTCAACGACACCATTGCGGCGTGGGATATCGCCATCGTCCACTCCGTCTTCAACGTGCTGACCACCGCTGTACTGCTGCCCTTTGCCAGCGTGCTGGAGAAGCTGGCGTTCATCACCATCCCCGAGGATGCTGCACAGCAGGAGAAATTTGCCCTGCTGGATGAGCGTCTGCTCAACACCCCCACCGTGGCTGTGCAGCGTGCCCGTGCCGCTACGGCTGATATGGCTGAGCTGGCCCGCGCAGGCGTGATGCAGGCCATGAGCCTGACCCACACCTGGGACGATGCCCTGGCCAAGAAGGTCCGGGAGCAGGAGCAGAAGGTGGATGATTACGAGGATGCTCTGGGCACCTACCTGGTAAAACTGTCCGGCTATCAGCTCAGTCACGCCGACAGCCAGAGCGTAAATACCCTGCTGCACACCATCAGCGATTTTGAGCGCATCAGCGACCACTCGGTTAATCTGCTGGAGTCTGCTGAGGAAATGAAGGAGAAGAGTGTTCGGTTCTCCAACGATGCCCGTGAGGAACTGCGGGTCCTGGAGGATGCGGTGCAGGATATCCTGAACCGCACCACCGATGCATTCCGCAAGGGCGACCTGCATATGGCAGGCAAGGTAGAGCCGCTGGAAGCCGTGGTCAACGAATTGGTGCGCGCCATCAAGGCCCGCCATGTGGCCCGTTTGCAGGTGGGAAGCTGCTCTATTGAGTATGGTTTTGTGTTGGAAGACCTGCTGACCAACTATGAGCGTATCTGCGACCACTGCAGTAACGTAGCTGTTGCACAGATCGAGGTTGCGCAGGACAGCTTTGACACCCACGCTTACCTGAACGATCTGCGTCAGAGCAACCAGACTAAGGAGAGCGAGCAGTTCCACCGCCGCCTGGATCGCTACCGCGAGCGTTATCTCTTCCCGGATCAGGACAATGCTGCCGAGACCCCTGAGGAGCCGAAAGAGGAGCCGAAAAAGGTATGATCTATATTGTAGAGGATGACGCTGCCATCCGTGAATTGGAGCAATATGCACTGCAATCCAGTGGGTATCAGGCTGTAGGATTCGACAGCTCAGAGCCTTTCTGGCAGGCTATGCGGACCGAGGAGCCGGAGCTGGTGCTCCTGGATGTAATGCTGCCGGACGAAGATGGGTATACGATCCTAAAAAAATTACGGGCCATCCCTTCCCTGCGGCGCCTGCCGGTGATCATGGTCACTGCGAAAACCAGCGAACTGGATACTGTGCGTGGTCTGGATTGTGGTGCAGATGATTACATCACGAAACCGTTTGGTATCATGGAGTTTTTGAGCCGTGTGCGTGCAGCGCTGCGCCGCTCTGCACCGGAAGCAAAACCCAGCGTCTACACCTTCCACGAGATCTCCCTGGACAACGACCGTCACAGTGTAACGGTGGGCGGTACGCCGGTGGATCTGACCTACAAGGAGTATTCCCTGCTGTTGCTGCTCTTGGAGCACACAAACCTTGTGGTCACCCGTGAGACCATTTTGCAGGTGGTATGGGGCACCGATATCTCGGTAGAAAGCCGAACAGTGGATATGCACATCCGCACTCTGCGCAAAAAGCTGGGAGATGCCGGGCGTTACATCTGCACTGTGCGCAAAGTGGGCTATAAGCTGGCGGACAGCGAGGAGGCTGGCGACGAATGAAACTGCGCAATATGGAAGAAAAAATCAGCTACCGGCTGTTCCTGATGGGTTTTGTCGGGCTTGTGTGCACAGCTGCGCTCTGTATTTTTATATTCCATAGGGCGTTTACCAAACAAGCATGGACTGCACTGGAAAATGAGGCCAGTCTGGTGGCTGTCGCCTGTCAGCTGCCCGATGCCGCAGAACATTTAGAGGACTTTGCCCCTGCGGACCTGCGCCTGACCCTGATCGCATCGGACGGAAGTGTGATCTTTGACTCTGATGGACCCCAGCAGATGGAAAATCACCTTTCCCGCCCGGAGATCCAGCAGGCGCTGGAATCAGGCGAAGGACGGGACCGGCGAGACTCCCGCACGATGGGGTTTGAGACCTACTACTATGCAGTGCGGCTCTCTGGCGGCGAAGTTTTGCGGGTTGCTCAAAATTCCGAGACGCTTTGGTCCATTTACGATGCAGCTCTGCCGGCCATCCTGCTGAGCTGTCTGCTGATGATGGGCGTTGCCGCCGTAATGGCCGGGCTGCTGACCCGGAGCCTGGTCCAGCCGGTCCTGCAAATGACCGATGATCTGGACCATATCCAGGAGCGTGTCCCCTACAAAGAGCTTATCCCCTTTGCGGAGAGCATCCATTCGGACCGTATCCTGCGCGAAAACAACGAAAAAATGCGGCAGGAGTTTACCGCCAATGTGAGCCATGAATTAAAAACGCCCCTGACAAGCATTTCCGGTTATGCCGAGTTGATCGAAACCGGAATTGCAAAGCCAGAGGACGTAGCGGAGTTTGGTCACAAGATCCACGTGGAAGCCGCCCGCATGATCCGTTTGGTGAACGACATCCTGGCCTTGTCTCATCTGGACAATGTCAGTGATGCAAGGGTAGCCCCTCCTATGGAAACGGTGGATCTGCTGGATGTTGTAAGAGACTGCGTAGACCGTCAAAAGGTAAATGCCCGCCGGGCCTATATCTCGTTGACCTATCTGGGCGAAAGCGCCCCTGTACTGGGAAGCCGTGCGCTGCTGGATGAACTATGCCAGAACCTGTGTGACAATGCGATCCGCTACAACCGTCCTGGCGGAAAAGTACAGCTGATCACTGCCTGCGGGCGGGATGGTCACTGTACTTTGACTGTGCGGGACAACGGCATCGGCATCCCGGCGGAAGCGCAATCCAGCGTATTTGAGCGGTTCTATCGCGTGGATAAAAGCCGCAGCAAAGCCACTGGCGGCACTGGGTTGGGCCTGGCCATCGTCAAGCATATCGCCCGTATCCATAACGCCCGCATAAAACTGGAAAGTGAAGTGGATGTCGGTACGACTATCACTGTAACCTTTGAGATCGCACACTGAACCGCTTTACCACTGTAAAAAACGAACATCTGCCTGCACCTGCGGGCAGATGTTTTTTTGTATCTGCACCGCCCGCAGGTTCTGGGATCGAGCGAACGGACAAAGCCCTGCCAGATCCACCCCATAGGTCCAATACAGCTGTACCACCTCCTGGCAAAGCTGCTCTAGCTGTACAGCCTGCTCTTGGTCTGGTTCTACCCCGCCTGCGTGCGGCTGACAATCCATGCGGAGAAGAAACGACTCTTTTTGCTGCTCTAGGGAAACTGCAGCGACCCGGAGGCAAAGCTCCTGGCCATTTGCCCAGAAGCGTCTCTCACCCCCTTTTTTCTGGATCATCAGGGCGGCTTGCAGCTGGTCCTCTGTCATGCGTGTCCGTCCGGATGGGCTGAGCAGCAGCCCTCCCTCCGCCCGATGGACGCCATCCTGCTGCAATGCCAGCAGTGGAACGGTAAGCCCTTCTTCCCTCTGGTAAAGGACCCCCGCAGACGGAACAGCCTGCTTTGCCGCTTGCAGCAATTTTTCTGGAAGGCCCTCTGTTTCCTCACTGGCCTGAGACAGCTCCTGACAGGTAAAACCACACCCCAAGATCCGAGCAGTCAAACGGCCGCACCGGCGCTCCAGCACCAGCTGCTCATACTCACGCAGCCACCCCTGGGTGCATCCTGGTGTCAGCAGCACATGATCGCACAGCCGGTAATCTGCCTGCTGCGGCAGCAAGCCTTCCGCCGTAGAGAGCGCCTGACCCAGACTGCCCCCTTGCGCAGCGGCAAAACGAACCTGGGCAGATGCCTTGGAGGAATCTGCTGCAGCCTCCGGCGCTTGATAAAGCAGCCCTGCCGTCCAGCCTTGCGCATCCCATTCCAGCATCACAGCCCGCACCATACTTTTTTCTGTGGTGCGGGTGCGCACAAATAAAAGACACCACAGCCCCAAGGCCGCCAATGCCAGTGTACGGCGATTCAGCATGGGGGGACCTCCTTTTTTAGCGCAGAATAAAATCCGTGGATCAGATAGCTCAGCAAGCAGATACGAAACAGGCCGCTTATCAGCCAGATCAGTACCAGCAACGCATCCAATCGAGAAAAAACGCCCAAGCTCATAGCGCGCAGCAGTTCTGCGCCGCCATATTCGTCCGCTTTGACACCAAAGACCATCTGTACAGCAAAAGCAAAACTGATCTGAATACCAAAACTGACAAATGGGAGTATTGCGCTTTTTTGAGGTCTGGAACACAGCATTGGCAGCGCAAAGTATTCTGCATACAATGGCACGGTCCATGTGGCCGGGAGGGAATCTGTCTCCATCAAGCGCTGCCATCTCGCCTGCTCCCCCAGCCCCAGTAAAGCGATCAGCCCGCCAACTGCCACAAACCACCACAGGATGCGGGCCGTATGGTCAAGATTTGGCTGACCGGAGCACCATCCGATCCAGAGCAGACCCGGTGCCAGCCCAATGACCGCCAGTGAGGAGAACTGCTGCCAACAAAGCTGGTGTGCCTGCCACAGCAGCTGAATCAGCTCTGCTGCCAGCCATACACCCAGCCACAAATAGACAAAACGTCCGGCCCCTTCCGGACGGCACCGGGACAGCGGCTCTGCCAGCAAACCGGTCAGCAGGGCCATCCCTAGTGTGCCCGCGATCCCTCCGAGCAGCTGTGTACGGACATCCGCCTGCAAACCAAAGGAAAGAAGAAACTCCGCCAGGGCAGCCGTCACCAAACTCAGTGCCAGCGTAGCAGGAGCTGCTGAAAGATGCTGCTTCAAGACTTGTTTCCTCCCTTCTTCCAGATATCAAAGGGTGTGGCAGATAATTTACGGTAGTTCCGCCGCAGAACACCATCCGGAGAAGGGGTGCTGCGGCTAGACAGATATGGCACCCCCAGCGCAGAAACCGACGAAAGTGCCAGCAAAAACAGCAATGCCGAAGCCGCCAGCCCAACCGGTCCGGCCAGCCCGGCAGCAAATACCACGCCCAACCGAAGGACGGTAGCACTTTCGTACAGAGAAGGTGTTACAAATACTGCAATGGATGTGATGCTTGCCACCAAGATCACCGGGGTGCTCATCAGACCTGCTGAGATAGCGGCATCCCCAATGACCAATGCGGCCACTAGACTAACAGAGTGGCCCAAGGTCTGCGGCATCCGGAGACCCGCTTCCCGGATCACCTCCAGGATCAGGATCACCATGACCATCTCTGCAAACAATGGCATCGGTGTTGCCTTTTCAGCAGCAGCGATACGGTATAACAGCTGCGGGGGCAGCAGCTCTGGCAGATAGACGGCAATGCATACAAAAGCACCCGGCAAAAATACCGTCAGCGCAAAAGATGCATATTTTAGTATCCGCAAAAATGAGGAAAAGAACGCCGTGGTCCCATAGTCGTCCAGACATTCAAAGTTCTCGCTGAACAGTGCAGGCAGCACCAATGCAGAGGGACTTCCATTGACCATGACAAGGATCTTTCCCTCGCACAATTTGGCGGCGGCCACAGCTGGACGCTGTGTATAGCTGACGGGTGTAAAAAGCCGAAAACTCGCTGGCAGGAGCCAGGGCAAAAAATAACTGGAATCCAGCAGCATCGCAGGTTTTGCTGCTGTCAGTGCTTTGCGCACATATTCCAGCGCCTGCGGAGACACCTTCCCTTTACAATAGCACAGCGCATATTCGGTAGCCATAGGGGTATCCGCCTGCGCCACCTCCTGCACCAAGGCTTCTGTGCGGATCAGCCGGCGCAGCAAACTGAGGTTGATGCGCAGCAGATCGCTGAACCCTTCCCGGGAGCCACGAAGGTTTCCCTCTCCTTCTGGTTCCCCTACTGAGCGAAATTTGAGGTTCTGCACCGAAAACGCAATGCCCCTGTCACAGCCATCCATCAGCAGGACAGCCATCCCGGCCGTCATACGGCGGACAAGGTCGGCCATATCCGCCACAGGTGTGCTTTCTGCCGGAAGATCTGACTGGTGAAAGATCAGTGCAAACACCTGCTCCCCTTCCAGCTTGCTTTGTGCGGCGGCAGGCGTATGACGGCTGGCTGCATCCAGCAGCACTGTCCATAAAGAGCTGAGGCTGGCCATACCGTCAAACAAAAGGATCGCACAAGGGCAGCCGTACAGCTGCACCTGCTTGGAATAAAAATCCGCAGACTGACCAAAGCTATCCTTGAGCTGAGCCAGATTTGCCGAAAGTGATCTTGAAAGCTGCTGCATCCGTATCCCCCTCCTATACCGGGATATCTTGCCCCGTAGGAAGAGTCCCTATACATGCCGGGTGCACGGCCCTGGCCTCTGTTCAAAAAAACACAGAGGAGAGTTTATGAAACTTCTGATCTTTCGTACCATCGTGATCTATCTGAGTGTTCTGTTTTCCATGCGGCTGATGGGCAAACGTCAGTTGGGAGAGCTGCAGCCGGAGGAGCTGGTATCCACCATTCTGATCTCCAACCTGGCATCCATCTCCATCGAATCAGACCAGACACCTGTAACAGCCAGTTTGATCCCTTTATTCTTGATCGCAGCGCTGGAACTACTGGGGTCTGTACTTTCCTTCCGCAGTCAGAAGTTTTTCAATCTTTTAGCGGGACGCCCCAAAACAGTGATCCAGGACGGGGAGATCGACCAAAACGCATTGAAGATGCTGCGTCTGACCGCAGCCGACCTGATGGAGGCACTGCGGGGACAAGGGATCTTTGACCCGCGGGATGTTTCCTATGCGTTGATCGAGACGAACGGCAGTCTTTCTGTGGCGCTGCGGCCGGAGAAAGAACCTTTGACCTTGGCCGATCTCCAACGCACAGCAAAAAATGCCCATGCCACCATTCCTTTTGTGCTGGACGGTCAGGTCCTGACAGATAACCTGCATAGCTGCGGCAAAGATCTGGATTGGCTGGAACGAACCGCCCAAGCCAACGCTCTGCTTATGGAAGAGATCTTGCTGCTGGTAGGCAATGACACCGAAGACTATTTTTTGTTGAAAAAGGAGGACCTATGAAACGCATTTATGCTTGCATCGCCATCGTGGCAGCTCTGCTGGGTCTGTCCTATTACAGCAGTTTCCAGGTACGGCGGTTTGCGGACGAAATGGGCTCCGGATTGGACAGCGCCATCCAAGCCGTATACCAAGCGGACTACCCCACTGCACAGCAGGTCATTCTTTCGGGGGCTGACCGATGCGACGAAATGCGGGAGGGGATGAACCACCTGCTCCGTACACAGGACTTTACGGAATTGGAAGCTGCCCTGCGGGCGGCCGAAGGTTTTCTGGCACTGGATGCTCCGGAAGAAGCCTTGGGCGAGCTGCGCCGTGCACAAGTTCGGGTGGAAAACATGGAGTGGATGTCCCGGCGTTGGGTTTGAATGAGCTGCTAAAAGGAGAACGGCCCTTCGACAGGTGTATTCCCTGCCGAAAGGCCGTGTTTTTTATCTCTTGCTTATTTGAGAATGTCTCTCCCTACCGTATCTACTTCTTGGAAGACAAAGCAGCGCTTCGCACTCCTTGTCATACTCCATTTTTCATGGCATCGGAGAGGTTTTTCAGCTGCATAGACAGCGCATTGTCGTCCTCGATGGGGTTGAACAGCAGCGTATTCCAAATGGTGTGTATCTCCGCAGCCAGATTGGGCGTATCGCAATATTCATACGCCGCATAGAGATCACTGATCAACGCTTCTCCCCTGCTCGGCGCCTATCGTTCAAAAAGCAAAAAGTGTGCCTGTGGTCTCTGCATCCATCATAGGAGACAGAGTGCCAAGGCACACTTTTGCTTTTAGAGGCTGTTTTTCTCCTTGCGGTCTCCCATCAGCTTTTCCAGCTCGGTGAAGAAACTCTCCACATCTGCAAACTGACGATAGACCGAAGCGAAGCGGATATAGGCCACCTCATCGATCTGCTTGAGCTGCTGCATGGTCAGCTCCCCGATACGGTCGCTGGTCACCTCACGCTCATAGCTGCTCATCAGGGTCTGCTCAATGCTGCTGACTGCGCGTTCCAGCGACTGGTAGCTTACCGGACGCTTTGCACAAGCCCGCAGCATAGCACTCATGAGTTTCTGCGGATCAAAGGGTTCCCGCGAGTTATCCTTTTTGATCACGATCAGCGGCACTGTCTCCACCACTTCATAGGTGGTAAAGCGCATCTTGCAGGCAAGACACTCCCGGCGGCGGCGGATACGCCCGCCATCTTCGGTGGGGCGAGAGTCGATCACTTTGGACTCCTCTGCGCCGCAATAGGGACATTTCATATCTGGTCCTCCTGCAAATCAGTGCTTTTTAGA
Organism: uncultured Faecalibacterium sp.; assembly: GCA_900540455.1. Classification (GTDB taxonomy): domain Bacteria; phylum Bacillota; class Clostridia; order Oscillospirales; family Ruminococcaceae; genus Faecalibacterium. The sequence goes on along the minus strand of UQGD01000002.1, from coordinate 77,463 downwards.
CGAATGCTCGGGCTTTTTGTGCTCGCTCCAGACGACCCAGGCAGAGCTGGAAATGCACAGAGAAGTAAACACACCGCTGATCATACCCAGCATCAGCGGGAATGCAAACGTTACAATGCTGTCCAGGCCATAGATCACCGCTACAATACACATCACAGCCAGAGCGATCACCGTAGTGACCGTGGTAACAAGGGTACGGCGGGCCGACTGCGCCACCGAATGATCCACCAGCTCTGCAAAAGAGGTCTTTTTATCCATGAGGGTGCGGTTCTCCCGAATACGGTCGTACACCACCACTGTATCATTGATGGAGTAGCCCAGAATCGTGAGCAGTGCTGCAATAAAGTTGCCGTCCAGCGGAGCGCGCAGCAGCACAAAAGCACCAAACACCACCATCAGGTCGTTTGCCAGTGCCAGCACAGCCATCATGCCGCCGGTAAAACCGCCGATCTTCTTGAAGCGGAATGCGATATACAGCAGGATCAGCAGCAGCGCAAACACCACTGCCACCAGGCTTTTGCGCAGGAAAGCCGAACCCATCGCCGGGCTGACATTGCTTAGAGACAGCTGCTCAAAGCTGCTGTCGGGCCAGCGCTGGTTCAGAGTCTGCAGCAGGTCCGAGACCTGATCCGTTGTCACGGTCTCACGTCCCGGAAGGGTGATCTTTAGGCTCTGTCCCTCAGCGGCCACATTTTCTCCAGCCTGGACCGTCAGATGCCGGTTATCCAGACTCTGGGCAGCAGTATCCTCCAGCTCCTGGAGGGAGACCTCGCCATGGTAACCCAGGGTGATCATAGCACCGCCGGTAAACTGCGTACCCAGCCGGACGCCCAGCACTGCAGTGCAGAGCAGGATGGCGCCCATCAGGCAAGCTGCGCCCACCAGGAAGCGCTTGCGCAGCGCCATAAAGGAGAACGGCTTTGCCTGCTTTTGCGGCTTATCTGCCGCCGGTGCACCATACAGCCACGACTTGCGCAGCGCCGGGATGCTGGCAGCGCCCCGGATCATCAACCGAGTGGCAAAGATGCCAAACACAAAGTTCAGGAGCACACCGGTAAGCAGCGTGTAGCCAAAAGCATAGATGGTGCCAGCCGTAGAGGGGCCAAATGCAAAGAATACAAAGTGCAGCATCCGGGCAAACAGACCGTCCGAGGGGCCAAATGCACCCATCAGCACGATCGCCACGATCACGATGGTCACATTGCCGTCAATGATCGGGGTCAGGCCGCGGGCAAAACCGCTTTTCAGCGCACCGTCCAGAGATTTGCCGGAGCGCAGCTCTTCCTTGATGCGTTCTGCCGTGATGACGTTGGCATCCACGCCCATGCCAATGGCCAGGATAATGCCGGCAATGCCCGGCAGAGTCAGAGTAAAGCTCTCAAAAACCGGGAAGTAGCCCGACACAAAGGCCAAGGTTGCTGCCACCTGTCCCAGCAGGGCAATGCTGGCCAAAAATCCGGGCAGACGGTACAGAACCGTCATAAAGCAGAAGATGAGGCCAAAGGCGATGCATCCTGCCAGCACCATGGCGCCCAGGCTGTTTTCTCCCAAAGTGGGGCTGACCGTAGAGTAGCTGTCCACGCTCAGAGCAAAAGGCAGCGCACCCGAATTGATCTGCCGTGCCATCCGGACCACGGCTTCCTGGGTAAAGGGCTGCACAGAAGAGCCGGTGATCACAGCCTTTCCTTCCGTAATAGCAGCATTGACGGTTGCGGTGCTGACGTTCTGGTCATCCAGCCAGATGCTGATATTGCCATGCTCCTGATACAGCTTTGTGGTCGCCTCTGCAAAGGCAGCTGCGCCCTCCTCTGTAAAGGAAAGTGCTACATAATACTCCGCTGTAGAGGTGCTGACCGGCCCATACTGGGCAGAAGCGCTCTCTACCATGGAGCCATCCAGAACCAAGGGGCCGTCTGCGGTGTCCCCTTCCCGGAAGGTGAGATATGCCGTGGTGCCGATCTCCTCGATTGCGGCTTCCGGATCAAAATTCGTCTCACCGGACTGCCAAGGGAACTCCAGGATCAGCCGGTCAGCATCCACATCCTTGTAAAGCTCATAGTCGGTCAGGTTCATTGCAACCAGGCGGTTCTCAATGACCAACTGTGCTGCGTCCAGCTGTTCCTCGGTGGCATCAAATCCATCCGACGGAACAAACACCACATTGACACCGCCCTGGATATCCACGCCAAAGCGGATGTCCTGCGCGCCCTTCAGATAGGTACGGGTCACATCCCCATAGCGGGCCGAGACACCAAAAAAGGCTGTGTAGGCAAATACCAGGATCAGCAGCAGAGTGAGGACCAGCTGCAGCGGCCTTGCTTTTTTCTTCATATCAGATCGAGAACCTCCAAATTATTGCTCACAGTACGCCCCAAGGGCCGCACTGCGACGATCCTGCCGGTTTATTCTGCCAGCAGTTTTTCCACAGTAGCCAGTCGCACACAAACACACAGCAGATCCGAAGCGGTCTCTACCTCTTCCAGACTGGGGTAAGTGGGTGCAATGCGCAGGTGAGAATCCTCCGGGTCGTTGTGGTACGGATAGGCGGCGCCTGCATCCGTCAGGGTCAGGCCACATTCCTTGCACAGCTGCGCCACCCGCTTGGCACAGCCCGGCATAACATACAGGCTGATAAAGTAACCACCCTTGGGATTTGTCCAGTGGGCGATATCTCCGCAGGGAGTCAGCTCCTCTGCAAAGGCGGTTTTAACAGCATCAAAGCAAGGCACCAGACGGCGGCGGTGCTTGGCCATGTGAGCCAGCACACCTTCCTTGTTTTTCAGGAAGCGGACATGGCGCAGCTGGTTCATCTTGTCGTAGCTGATGATCATGACAGAGAAGCGCTTGCAGATATACTTCAGCATTGCCTCGCTGCAGGCGATCGCAGACACACCTGCACCCGGGAAGGTGATCTTGCTGGTGGAGGTGAACATAAACACCCGATCCTCGGTGCCATATTTCTTGCACTCGTTCAGCAGCACCGGCGTCTCAATGATCTCATCGGTCAGATGGTGCACGATGTAGGCTTCGTCCCAGAAGATCTTGAAGTCCGGCGCAGCGGTCTTCATGGAAGCAAAGCGGCGCACAGTCTCATCGCTGTAGGTGTAACCATCCGGGTTGGAATACTGGGGCACACACCAAATGCCTTTGATGGTGTCGTCCTCAGCCACCAACTTCTCCACCAGATCCATATCCGGGCCTTCGGGACCCATGGGAATATTGATCATCTCAAAACCCATCTGCTCCGTGACAGCGAAGTGACGGTCATACCCGGGCACAGGGCACAGGAACTTCCGCTTCTCCACCTGAGACCAGGGGCAGGCGGAACCGGGGAATCCGAACATATAGCCCATGGCTACCAGGTTGTACATCAGCTGCAGGCTGGAGTTGCCGCCCACGAACACTTCCTGCGGACGCACACCCATCACATCTGCAAACAGCTCCCGTGCCTCATGCAGACCTTCCAGGTCGCCATAGTTGCGGGCATCCGTGCCTGCATCGGTGGTGTAGTCATTCATCTGCAAAAGGCCCATTGCCAGATCCATCTGACGGGGGCCGGGCTTGCCGCGAGCCATGTTCAGTTTAAGACCCATCGCCTGAAAACGCTGGTATTCCTTCTGCAGCTGTGCCTGCTCCTCTGCAAGCTGCTCGCGGGTCATAGACATATAATTTGCCATCTGAAAACACACTCCTTTATCGCACTTCCTATTTCCCATTCGACCAGTCTGCGGATCTGTTATGCCTTCAAATGTCCTGCCAGGAACACTTAACCCCGTCCTTACCGGACAGGACGGCATTTGACCCAAGACTTCTATTATTATAGTACAGTTTGCCCCCGGAAACAAGAACAACTTATTGCGGGAAGGCGTATGAAACAGGACAAACGTCTGTTTTTACGGAAATAATACGTCAAAATAAGTCATATTCCGTATAAAAACACAAAAAAAACAAGCCGCAGCCCTTCAAAAGGTCACTGCGGCTTGCATGGGGTCCGTTAAAGCTCGCCCAGAGCTTCCTGGTTTTTATAGCGCTTGCGCACTGCGCCATACTCCATCTCCGGCTCACCGCCGGAAACAGTGTCCTCAGTGATCGTGACCCGGATGATGGTCGGGTCGCTGGGGATGCTGTACATGATCGGCATCAGAATGTTTTCCATCACACTGCGCAGACCGCGGGCTCCGCTCTTGCGCTCGATGGTCCTGCGGGCAATGGCCCGCAGTGCTTCGTCCGTAAAGGCAAGCTCCACGTTATCCATGGACAGCAGCTCCTTATACTGACGCACCAAACTGTTGCGAGGCTCCTTCAGCACACGGACCAGAGCCTCCTCATCCAGGTCATCCAATACGGTGATGACCGGCAGACGGCCGATCAGCTCCGGGATCAAACCGAATTTGACCAGGTCGTGCGGCTCCACCTTCCGCATCAAAGCCTTCTGCGCTTCGTTGGAAGTATCCTTCAACGTGCTGCCAAAGCCCAATGCAGAGCGGTCGGTGCGGCGCTGGATATACTTTTCCAGACCATCAAAGGCGCCGCCGCAGATGAACAGGATGTTGGTGGTGTCGATCTGGATAAACTCCTGCTGGGGGTGCTTGCGGCCGCCCTGCGGGGGCACATTGCTCACAGTACCTTCCAGGATCTTCAGCAAAGCCTGCTGCACACCCTCGCCGCCCACATCCCGGGTAATGGAGGGATTCTCGCTCTTGCGGGTGATCTTATCGATCTCATCGATATAGATGATGCCAAGCTGCGCCTTCTGCACATTAAAATCCGCTGCCTGGATCAGCTTGAGCAGGATATTCTCCACATCCTCGCCCACATAGCCGGCCTCGGTCAGGGTGGTGGCATCTGCGATCGCAAACGGCACGCCCAGCATCTTAGCCAGGGTCTGCGCCAGCAGGGTCTTGCCTACACCAGAGGGACCCAGCAGCAGCACGTTGGACTTTTGCAGTTCCACATCCTTGCCGCGGCCGCCGCTGAGGATACGCTTGTAGTGGTTGTACACCGATACCGCCAGCACACGCTTTGCGTCGTCCTGGCCGATAACATACTGGTCCAGCCCCTCCTTGATCTCAGCAGGGGTCATGATGTTGATGTCCAGACCATCTGCGGGACGGACATGGGCGGCATTTTTGCCTCCGCGTGCCCCCTTGGAGCCAGAGTGCTCGGGGCTGTCCGACAGCAGGTCGTGGCAAAGGCCGATGCACTCGCTGCAGATATTGACCCCGGGGCCAATGATCATGCGCTCCACTTCGTCCTGATGCTTGCCGCAAAAGCTGCAGATCAGGTCTTTTTCATTTTTATCTCTGCCGGAATTGTTATTTGCCATAGATCTGTTTTCCTTATCTTGGAGAGAGGGACCCTCCCCTTTTATCTCCGGGTAATGACCTCGTCGATCAGACCATACTCCTTGGCTTGCATAGCAGACAGGAAGTTGTCCCGCTCGGTATCCAGCTGGACCTTTTCCAGCGGCTGGCCAGTATACTCGCTGAGCATCTGATTGATCTTCTCCCGGGTGCGGACGATGTGATCTGCATGGATCTTGATATCCGTAGCCTGACCAGACAGTCCGCCGCCCTGGCCGCCTGCGATCAGAGGCTGGTGGATCATGATCTCTGCATTGGGCAGCGCAAACCGCTTGCCCTTTGTGCCGCTGGCCAGCAGGAACGCACCCATAGAAGCGGCCATGCCCATGCAGATGGTGGACACATCACACTTGATATACCGCATGGTATCATGGATGGCCATACCGGCACTGATGGAACCGCCGGGGCTGTTGATATACAGGCTGATGTCCTTATCCGGGTCCTGCCCTTCCAGGTACAGCAGCTGTGCAACCACCAAGCTGGCCGAAGTGTCGTTGACATCCTCGCTCAGCACAATGATGCGATCATTCAGCAGACGGGAGAAAATATCGTAGGAACGCTCTCCATGCGCCGACTGCTCGACAACGTAGGGAACAAAGCTCATAGCGTTCGCCTCCTGTTGAAAATTAGGATAAATATTTGCAAAATTGACCGATACGGCAAACCTAGGGTATAGGCCGCGTATCGGTCAATTTAACAACCTTTGTTTACCGCGGGCCGCTTACTGTGCAGCCTCGGTGTTCTCGGCCTCGGCAGCCTTCTCCACCACATTGGCGTTTGCCTTGATGAAGTCGATGGCCTTGTTGATGGCCAGATCCCACTTGAGATCCTCCAGGTTCACGATGCCGCGAACCTTGTCCTCTTCCATCTTGTACTGGTCAGCAATGCGCTTGATCTCAGCATCCACATCCTCATCGGAAGCAACGATGCCCTCAGCACGAGCCACAGCCTCCAGAGCCAGACGGATCTTGACCTGCTTCTCAGCCTGCGGCATGAAGGAAGCACGGAACTGCTCCACGGTCTGGCCCAGATACTTCAGGTAGTCTTCCAGACGCAGGCCCTGCTGCTCCACACGGAAAGCGAAGTCGTTGACCATCTCGTCCATGCGGGTGTCGTACATAGCCTGGGGGATCTCAGCCTCCATGCCCTCCACGACCTGATCCACCAGGGCGTTCTCCACAGCCAGGTCATCCTGCTTGTCCAGCTGCTCCTGGTTGGACTTACGGATGGACTCCTTGAACTGCTCCAGGGTATCGTACTCAGAGCAATCCTTTGCCAGCTCGTCGTCCAGAGCGGGCAGCTCCTTGTACTTGACCTCGTGCAGCTTGATCTTGAACACGGCCTCCTTGCCAGCCAGCTCAGCAGCCTGGTACTGCTCGGGGAAGGTGACAGTAATGTCGAACTCCTCGCCAGCAGAGTGACCAACGATCTGGTCCTCGAAGCCAGGGATAAAGCTGCCGCTGCCCAGGGTCAGGGTGTAGTGCTCAGCCTTGCCGCCCTCAAAAGCGACACCATCCACAAAGCCCTCGAAATCGATATCGGTGATATCGCCATTCTCAGCAGCGCCCTCACGGGTCAGCTCACGGGCATTGCGCTCCTGCACACGCTTCAGCTCTGCATCCACGGTGGCCTCGTCCACAGTGTGAACGGTCTTCTCCACGGTCAGGCCGGAGTATGCGCCGATCTTCACCTCAGGCTTCACGGGGACCTTAACGGTCAGGGTGACACCCTCGGTCTCGCTGGCAGCGTCCACAGAAACCTCCGGACGGCCCACAGGCTCCACACCGGCTTCCTTCACAGCCTGCTCAAAAGCAGCCGGGAACAGCTCGTTGATGGCGTCATAGGTAAAAACATCGGCACCGTACATCTTCTCGATCAGAGAACGGGGGGCCTTGCCCTTGCGGAAGCCGGGCACAGCGTACTTCTTGCCCTCTTTCTTGAATACAGCAGCGACAGCAGACTTAAAAGCCTCTGCGTCGATGGCAAACTGCAGCTCTGCCATGCTTTTCTCGAGCTTCTCACACTTGATGAAATTCATTTTAATTTTCCTCCACTCAAAGAATTCTATCCTCCTTGGGAGAGTGACTTCCCTCGGCGGCCGCGCACCGCGTCCTTGCCTGTATGCGAAATGCGGGGACGCGCGCGCTCAGATCAGGTGCAGCAATCGCGTCAGAGCTTATTATAGCACGCCTGCGATGCAAATGCCAGCCTAAATTTTACTTTTACCGCTTTTCAGGCGGGTTTCTACAACAAATGGATGCCTTTTTGAAAAAAAATACTTTGACCGTACCTCAAAAGAGCGCAGCGGCTTTCCCCTGCTCAAGTTCCTGCCGAAAGAACAGGCTCCGACAGGCGGATCAAATAAGGGCAGAAACGCAGTCCATCCGCACTGATGAGCTTATAATGGATGCCTTCCACCTCCCCTTGCACCGCATAGCGAATGGCATTGCCGTGCAGGTGACCATAGAAGCAGTAACGCACCCCATACTGTTTTAGGGTGGCCACGATCTCCGGTGCGCACACACCGGTATACACCGGCGGATAATGCAAGAACACCAGTTTTTCGCAGCCGGGCTGGGCGGCGTCCAAACTCATTTTCAGCCGGCCGATCTCCCGGTTCATAACCTTTTCGTCGTGGGGCTCCCCTACGTCAAACAGCCATCCCCGGGTACCGCACAAAGCGTACCCATCCACAGTATAGGAATTATTATGCAGGATATGCAGGGTATCAAATCCTTCTGCTTTAAGATAGGCGTTCATCTTGTTGGCGGTGGTCCACCAATAATCGTGATTGCCCTTCATTAGAAGTTTTTGGCCCGGCAGATCCTGCAAAAATGCAAAGTCGCTGCGGGTATCGGTCAGGCGCATTGCCCAGCTGATATCACCAGCCAGCACCACAGTATCCTGCGGGGTGACCAGTTTGCGCCAGTTGCGCTCCAGCCGTTCCAAATAGCCGTTCCAGCCGGGAAAAATGTCCATTGGCTTAGAAGCCCCCAGGGAGAGGTGCGGGTCGCCCAGCACGTAAAGCGCCATAAATGTAATACTCCTGTTCCGGGGCCTCCGGCGTGACCGGCCGCCCCTTGTTATCCCGGAAAATCCAGTGCCACCTGTGCGATCTGCTCCGGACGGATCACTGCATGGAAACGCTCTGCTTTTGTGCGCAGAGCAGCCAGACTGGCAGGCGCAGTACGGCCAGTGGCAGCTTCCAGCGCAGACATTGCCTCGAAATCATTTTCCGGTGCCGTATGGCCCAAAGCCTCCAGCACACTGCGGGGGAACTTGAAAGGCGATGCCGTAGAGAGCACCACCATCGGCACATTCTCCCGCTTTTTCTGCGCTGCCACATGGAACGCAACGGCGGTATGGGTATCGCACAGATAGCCATCCTGCTCGTACCGGGCACGGATCTCCTGACACACTTCGGCCTCGCTGGCCCAGCCGCAGCCAAAGCTCTGCTGGATAGCGGCAAGCGTATCCTTATCCACCGTATAGCTGCCCGTCTCATTCAGGCTCTGCATCCAGCCAGCCACAGCCGCATCACTGCCTGTGATATGATAAAGCAGCCGTTCCAGGTTGGAAGATACCAGAATATCCATGCTGGGCGAGGTGGTTTTGTAGAATGTACGGCGGGCTGCATAGCACCCCGTGGAGAGGAAGTCCGTGAGGACATTGTTCTCGTTGGACGCACAGATCAGCATCCCCACCGGCAGGCCCATCCGCTTGGCATAGTAGCCCGCCAGGATATCGCCAAAGTTGCCAGTAGGCACACAGAAGTCCACAAGATCCCCAAAAGAGATCTCTCCTGCCCGCAAAAGCTGGCCATAGGCCGCAAAATAGTAAACGATCTGTGGCACAAGACGGCCCCAGTTGATGGAGTTTGCGCTGGACAGCCTTACGCCCTTTTCTGCCAGTGCCGCGGCCACAGCCGGGTCGCCAAAGACCTTCTTTACGCCAGTCTGGGCATCATCAAAGTTTCCCTGTACTGCGTACACTGCAACATTGGCACCCTCCTGGGTAGCCATTTGCAGACGCTGGATCTCACTGGTACCGCCCGTGGGATAAAACACCGCAATATCCACCCCGGGCACGTCATGGTAACCATCCAGCGCTGCCTTTCCGGTATCGCCGCTGGTAGCCACCAGGATACGGGTCTGCTCGGTGCGGCCCAAGTTCCGCTTGGCTTCCACCAGCAGTTTGGGCATCAGCTGCAATGCATAGTCCTTAAACGCACAGGTGGGGCCGTGCCAAAGCTCCAGCGCCCAGGTGCCCGGGCAGACCGGGGCCATAGCCCCCGCTTTGCCCCCAAAGGCACTGCCATAGCTCTGCTGGGTGGCGGAAGTCAAAAATTCCGGTGAATAATCGGTCAGATACTGCTTGAGGATCTCTGCGGCCAGGGTCGGATAATCCAGCCCGCAAAGGGCCTGAACATCCACCTGGGGGAAGCTTTCCGGTACAAACAGGCCGCCCTCCTGGGACAGCCCCTGCGCGATCGCCTCGGAGGCGGTCACCTTACGGCTTTGGTCTCTCGTGCTGAAAAATTGCATCGTGCTCGCTCCTTTTCACTCAAGATTCGGGCAGAATTCCGCACTGCCCACTTTCCCATCTGCGCACAGCCTGCGGGGGTGTCCTTTTCAGCCATGCGGCTCAAGGGGCGATATCATCCGCAGAGAACGCCCCCTTTATAATATGTACCATCCAGCGTCCGCTGTCAAGAGGTGTCACCTCTGCAATATCAAAACGGACCGGTTCATCGCTCTGACCGGTCCGCTGTAAATAAAGCTCTGCCGCCAAGATCAGACGGTGGCGTTTTGCCGCATCCACGGCTTCCGCAGGCGCATACGGCGTACCCGCCGCACGGGTCTTGACCTCGCAGAAGATCAGGCCTTCCTGCTGATCCCGCAGGATCAGATCCAGCTCACCATAGCGGGTATGGTAATTGCGGGCCAGCACTGTACAGCCGCGCTGGCTATAAAGCCGGGCGGCTGCGCCCTCTCCCCTTCGGCCAGTCTCAGCGCGATCCATCAGCGTTCCTGGGGCCAATAGCCCTGTTTTTTCAAGAAGCTGCGGCGGTAAAAAGGCTGGATGCCATACTGCGCGATCAGCTCATAGTGCAGCTTTGTGGGGTAGCCTTTATGTTTGGCCAGCTGATACTGCGGATACTGTGCATCCAGCTCCATCATATACCGGTCTCGGCTGACCTTAGCCAGGATCGATGCCGCCCCGATGCTGGCACTGGTGGCGTCCCCTTTGACCACCGGCTGTGCCGGCATTGCCAGGCCCGGAGGACAGCGGTTGCCGTCCACCAGTACAAGATTGGGCACCAACTCCAGCTCCGACACCGCCTGGCACATTCCACCCATGGTGGCGTTGAGGATATTGTCCCGGTCGATGATCTCCGGACCGACAAAGACGATGCGGTAAGCCAGCGCCTTTTCACAGATCTCATCAAACAGTGCTTCCCGTTTTTTTTCGGTCAGTTTTTTAGAGTCATTGATGCCATGGACCGGGTTTTCCGGGTCCAGGATGCAGGCAGCCACACAAACGGGGCCGCACAGCGGTCCGCGTCCTGCTTCATCCACACCGGCAAAGCATCCGTACTCTGCACGGATCGCAGCGTCGTATTGATACAGCGGCGCAGAGATCTCCTCATCTGTGCGGCGTTTCATTCAGCATCCTCCTCCGGGTCGTCCTCCCGCTGGGGCGGGCGCTCCAGCGAGATGCGGCCCCACTTGCAGGCGCGGAACTCGTCCACCAGCATCACGGCGCAGCGCTCGGTATCTACCTCTCCGCCCCGCACCAGCAGTCCCCGCTTGCGGCCAATGGCCTCCAGCAGCTCATAGGGGGGCAGCGCCAGGGTCTCGGCATCCAGCTTATAACGCTGTGCCACCAGCGCCGGGTAGTTGTGACGCACTTCGTCCAGCAGGTTGGCCGCCAGCTCCTCTACATCCAGGATGTCATCCTTGATAGACCCGATAAACGCCAGGTTGGAAGCGGTGGTCTTGGAGTCAAATTTCTTCCACAGCACACCGGGCATATCCAGCAGGTCAAACTTGTCTGCACTGACCCACTGCTTGCCCTTGGTCACACCAGGACGATCCGCTGCCTTGGCCCGGGCCGCCCCTGCAAAGGTATTGATAAAGGTGGATTTACCCACATTGGGGATGCCGCAAAGCATGATCTGGGTCTTTGCGCCCCCCATGCCGCGGCCCTGCCGCCGGGCCAGCAGACCTACCAGCTCTTTCTCGATGGCCGACTTCACCGCATTTGCTCCGCCCTTCTGTTTAGCGCTGATCGCCACACATCCGGCATCTGCCGCACGAAAATAACGGATCCATTCCTCCGTAACTGCAGGGTCGGCCAGGTCTGCCTTATTCAAGGCATACAGTTTGGGTTTGCGGGCCGTGATCCGCTCGATCTCCGGGTTCAGGCTGGACAGAGGGATGCGGGCATCCAGCAGCACCAAACTGGCGTCCACATGCTGGATCTCCTGTTCCATCATCCGCAGGGTCTTGGTCATATGCCCCGGAAACCACTGGATCTGATATTGGTTTGCAAACCGGGTATCCATCTCGTTCATTTTACCACTCCAAAATCTGCAAAGGGCAAAAAGCACAAAAGCACCTTGCCCAGGATATCTTTCTCGTTGATGCAGCCCACATAGCTGGAACGGCTGTCCAAAGAGGCATTGCGGTTATCCCCCATAACAAACACCGTACCCTCCGGCACTGTGTAGGGGAACTGGACATCGTAGCCCAAGTAGGTAGGCTCTGCGATATAATCCTCCTGCAGGAGCTGCTCGTTCACCCATACTTCGCCGGTGTCATAATCGATCCGTATGGTATCTCCGCCCATAGCGATGACACGTTTTACCAACGGCTTGCCATAGCTGGTGTAGCTGTCCACGATCACCACATCTCCCCGCTGGGGCTGGTAACCTGCGCCCCACACGATGAGCTTATCCCCATGGTCCAGCGTAGGAACCATGGACTGACCGTCCACCTGAATGATGCGAAAGAAAAAAGAAAAAAACAGCACCAGGATCAGCGCCGCCGAGACCAATGCCTCGTACCACTCCAGCAGGTTCTGGCCCCGCTGTACCATGGGCGGTTGCTGGGACTGCGCTTGCTTTGTCATATCCGCGCACCTCGTTTCCGGCAGGAAGCTGTGCCCCCTGTTCTTTGATAAAGAAAAAAGGGACAAACAAAGTTGTCCCTTTCCTCCCGCAGCGTGGCGGGAAACATCAGATATCGCTCTTGACCTTGGCAGCCTTGCCGGTGCGGCTACGCAGGTAGAACAGCTTTGCGCGGCGAACCTTGCCCTTGCGGATCACAGTGACCTTCTCAACGAAGGGGCTGTTGATGGGGAAGACACGCTCGATGCCAACACCGTAAGCCACGCGGCGAACGGTGAAGGTCTCAGCAACGCCGCCGTGCTTCTTAGCGATGACGGTGCCCTCGAAAGCCTGGATACGCTCACGCTCGCCTTCCTTGATGCGAACGTCCACGCGGACAGTATCGCCAACGTTGAACTGAGGCTTCTCGGCCTTGATGCTGCCCTCGGAAATGATCTTCAGTGCGTCCATTGTTATTCCTCCATTTGTTTTTAGACGTTCGTACACGGCGCGTTGCCGTCAGAGGACCGCCCGTTTAATGATTGTGTCATTAACCCCGCTGTGGTATCAGCGGACACTAACGCCCTAATATGATAGCACAAACTCCCGCTGAAATCAAGCACTTTTTTCATAAAATGCGAGTGATGTCCGCAAGAAAACGGACTTTTTCTCAAAAGATGCCGGAGCTGTGCCGCAGCATCAATGAAAACGCTGCTTATCTGCCGTCAAAAAGTGGGTGCGCAGGATGGAAGCGGACAGGGACGAAAAATCCCCTTGCTGCTCCAAAAAGCCCAGCAGCAGCGCCGGGTTCATGGTCAGCTGCTGCGAGGCAGGAAGGCAAAGTGCGAACGAGAGTTCATCCCCCTCCTCGGTCCAGTCCAGCGCAGGGATATACTCCTTCAGGTCCAACGTCTTGACACCGCGTTTGCTCTTTTTTTCCACCAGAGCAGCAGGCAGCGCATTATACGCTTCCAGCACCGGCTGGGCAGAAGCCGGGCAGCGCACCTGATAGCAGGCGTAAGCGATGGAATCCGCCTTCATCTCCACGGGGGCCACCTGTGTAACATAAATGCCCGCCGGCATAATGGCGTTGAGTGCAGACTGCCACTGCGCAAAGTCCGGAGCCTCGGCCTCGGTCTTGACATCCACACACTCACACAAGCTCTCCTGCCCCAGCGACAGCGGGCAGGCAAAGGTCATGTAGATATGGGGGTTAAAGCCCAGCGTGTGCCACACCGGCAGGCCGCTGCGCTTGAGGACCCGCTGCATTACCCGCTGCAGGTCCAGCAGTGAGATATAGGAGGCCTCGGCCTTCTTTTCAAACGAGATCCGTACTGTAATCAAAGCAGGGTCCTCCCAACAGATGATTTGCGCCGCAGCCGCCGCACTGACGGTTGCAGGGCGGCGTAGTCTGTGCAGCCAGTGCCTTTTTGTACTCCCGCACCAGATACTCATGGGTCACACCGTAATCCATGTGAGACCAGGGGGTCACCTCATCCAGAGCAATGGGGCGCTGGCAGTAGAAATAAGGGTCAATGCCCAGGTCTGCAAACACCTGCATCCAGGTGTCGTAGCGGAAGCACTCCTCCCAGCCGTCAAAGAAACAGCCGCGCTTGTAAGCTTCCACCAGTGCAGGCGCCAGGCGGCGGTCACCTTTGGCAAACACGCCTTCCAGCAGACTGGTCTTGCTGTCGTGATAGTTCACCTTGATCTTGCGGCTGCGCACGCTCTCCAGCAGGTGCTTCTGCTTTGCCTGCAAGGTCTCGGCCGAATCCATCGGCACGAACTGGAACGGAGTGTGGGGCTTGGGCACAAAGCAGGCGCAGCTGATGGTGACCTGGACGCCCTTGCCCTTGGCGTGGTTGGTCGTATGGTAGTACAGGTCAACCACCTTCTGGGCAGTCTCGGCAATGCCCTCGATATCCTCCATAGTCTCCGTCGGCAGGCCCATCATAAAATAGAGCTTGACCGAGGTATACCCGGCAGCAAACGCAATGCCGCAGGTCTTTTCGATCTCGTCCCAGGTGACATTTTTATTGATGACATCCCGCAGACGCTGGGTGCCCGCCTCAGCAGCAAAGGTCAGACCGCTCTTGCGCACCTTTGTGGTCTTTTCGATCAGGCTCTCCGAGAAGTTGTCCACCCGCAGAGACGGCAGCGACAGACTGACGTGCTCCTTAGGCGCCCACTCGTTCAGATCGTCCAGCAGCTCTTCCAGCTGGCTGTGGTCCGAAGTAGACAAGCTGGACAGACTCAGCTCCTCATAGCCGGTATTGGCGCACAGATCCTGAGCCGCCCGGTTCAGCAGAGCGGCATCCCGCTGGCGCATGGGACGGTACAAAAAGCCCGCCTGGCAGAACCGGCAGCCACGGACACAGCCCCGCAGTACTTCCACGCTGGCACGGTCCTGGATCGCACCCACCATGGGCACCACAAAGTTGGTGGGCGGGGCAAAATCGTTCATATCCTGGATGATCGCCTTGGTGATCACCGCCGGGACCCCCGGCTGATTGGGCGTGATCGCCTGGACCCGGCCATCCTCGTAATAGGTCACGTCATAGAAGGCAGGGATATACACCCCCGGGATCTTGGCCAGCCGCAGCAAAAGCTCGGTCTTGGAGACGCCGCCTTCCTTTTTTGCCTTCTCGATCTCTGCACAGATGGCGGGCAGCTGACGCTCGCCTTCTCCCAGCTGGATCACATCAAAGAAATCTGCGATCGGCTCTGCGTTGCAGGCACAGGGGCCGCCCGCCACGATCAAGGGCCAGCTCTCGTCCCGGTCTTTTGCATAGAACGGGATCCCCGCCAGGTCCAGCATCGCCAGGATATTGGTGTAGGACAGCTCATACTGCAGGGTAAAGCCCACCGCATCAAAGGCAGCCAGCGGGTCCTTGCTCTCCAGCGTATACAGCGGCAGAGACAGGCGCTCCATCTCTGCCTTCATGTCCAGCCAGGGCATAAAGGCACGCTCACACCACCAATTCTCGTGGGCGTTCAGCAGTTCGTACAAGATCTTCTCCCCCAGAAAGGACATACCTACCTCGTAGGTGTCCGGGAAGCAGAACGCAAACCGCACATCCACCTGGGACTTATCTTTATACACGCTGCCAGGCTCGCCGCCGGTATAGCGGCCAGGTTTCTGCACCCGGCCCAGCGCTTCTTTCAGCTTTGGTTCAAACATCCGGTTCCTCCATTTAAGCATTATGGTTCCTTTTATTTTACCTTATTTCCCGGCGAATTGCAATTACAGGTTTTGCCGCCGAAGTACTGCGGCCGTTTTGCCTTTTGGGCGGGAGAGATCCTACGCTCTTTTCGATTTTTCAGGACTTGCCACAGACTCAGCAGCATCTGCGCACCATCCAGCGGCGGAATGGGCAGCAGATTAAAGGCTCCCGTCAGCAGATTGGCCGCCAAAAAGGCACTGCCCCGCACTGTGGCCCGATGAACAAGCCGAAGATACCCACCCAAGGCCAGCAGCAGATTGACCCCCGGTCCAGCAGCCGCCAGCCAGAACACTTTTTCCGGAGAAAGCCCGGCCTCCCGGTGACGCATACACAGTCCCGTCAACCCTATCTGGATCACAGGACAGCGTCCGGTGAACGCCCAGTAGACCAGGATATGCCCCGCCTCATGCAGCAGCGCCGACGCAAGCCCCAGGCGCAGAAACCCGCTGGCATCAAAGTACAGCAGAAGGTACAACATTCCGCACAAAAGCAGCGGATGATGCAGTTCCAGCGGGCCAAAGCGTACCCAGTGCTTCATGGCAGCCGCAGCGCTTTGGAGGGATCAAAGCGCTGCCCCTGATGGAGAAGTTCAAAATGCAGGTGGGGTCCGGTGGCTCTGCCGGTCTGTCCTGCCGCACCCAGAAGCTGCCCCTGCTCCACCACCTCCCCAGGGCGCACATAGAGGTATTCCAGATGGGCATAGATGCTCTCCCATCCGCCAGGGTGCCGGATGCGAAGATAATTTCCAAAGCTCGTGCTGCGCCGGGCCTGTGCCACAACGCCCCCTTGTGCTGCCCGCACCGGTGTCCCCTGGGGGCAAGCCAGGTCCACCCCTCTATGAAATTGTTCCCGACTGGTAAAGGGATCTTTTCGCCATCCATAAGGGTCAGATATCCGCCAGACGTTCCCCCCTAGCGGGAAACACAAACGCCCCGGCTCTGCCTGGGACAAACTGCTGCCCGGCGGAGCCTGTTTTTGGGCAGAGGCTGTCCCCGTCAAAACAAAAAGCACCCATAACAGCACCCCGATCGTCAGCCAGCGCCGTCCCCTCTTTTTGCCCCAGCCTGTCCTTTGCATATCCCCTTGCCCCTCCCCATCCGTTATACGAGCCACTGTATGCGCCAATGGGAAGAAAAAGACCGCAGCCCGAAGGCTGCCTCCAAATAAGAAAACATTGGTTCTGGCTGAGAGATTTGCCCCATAGCACCCTGTAAAGGGCTTGGAAATACATCCAGTATTCCACGCGCCCTTTCCAGGGCACTCTGGGCACAAATCTCCGGGCCAGAACTGCTACGCACCCGCCGCCCGGCGATTTTGGGCTAGTGCAAGGAAAAGCAGCGCAGGCATCCTTGCTGGCTGGCAAGCTGCTTTGACACAGCAATTACACAAAATCGTCAGTCGGCGGGCAATGGTTTCTTATTCGGAGGCAGCCAAAAACCGCAGTCTTTTTTATCTATTAAATTCCAAATTTGCCCAACAAGCGGTCCAGCCAGCTGCGCCGGGGCTGCACCACTTCCACTGTCATGGACGAACCATCCGCCGGGCGTGCCGGAACAATCAGCTCTTGCTGTTCTGGCTGTTCTTGCTGCGCCGTCTCCGGCACAGTCGGTTCCTCCGGATGCAGGGGCTCAGCCGGTGCCTCCTGTTCCGCATGCACAGGCACCACCGATTCCGGAACATAGGCCGGGCGGGGCATCCAGTCTCCCCGCAGCAGATCGTACATCCCCATCTGCCCGTTGACCTCCGGCTCCCCATCCGCAGGTTTTACCTTCTGGTAGCTGCCGTCCGGGCGCATTTCCCGGGCATTGATATTATCCCGCAGCTGCAGATCCAGGATCTGGCTGAGCTTTTCCACCAGGGCGGGGTCCTGGATACGGACGCCCACCTCGACCCGACACTCTGTATTGCGGGTCAAAAAGTCGCCGGAGGCAATATAGATCCGGGTATACTGCCCATCAAAAAAGCTGTAAATGCGGCCATGCTCCAGGTAGCGCCCCACCAAGCTGCGGATATGCAGATTTTCGGTCTTGCCCGGCACACCGGCCCGCACACAGCAGATGCCGCGAACGATCATATCGATCCGGACACCTGCACAGCTGGCCTCCTGCAATTTCAGGATGATATCTCGGTCACTGATGGAGTTGTTTTTCAGGATCATGGATGCGGGACGGCCCAGCCGTGCAGCCTCGATCACATGGTCCATCTCTTCCAGCAGTACACTTTTGAACCGCAGCGGTGCTACCAGCATCTGGTCGGAAGTTTCGGTAAGCTTATGCACCGCCAAGTTCTGGAATATATTGGATGCTTCCGCACCGATGGCCGGGTCCGAGGTAAGGAACGAGTAGTCGGTATACAGCTCGCTGGTCTTTTCGTTGTAATTGCCGGTACCGATCTGAGTGATGTAGGAATACCCGCTCGGGCCTTTCTTTGTGATGAGCGTCAATTTGGAGTGGACCTTATAATCCTCAAATCCATAGATCACGGTACAGCCTGCGCTCTCCAGCTGTTTGGACCAGTCGATATTGTTCTGCTCGTCAAAACGGGCCCGCAGCTCCACCAGCGCAACCACTTCTTTGCCGTTTTCGGCCGCTTCCATCAGAGCCTGAACGATCTGAGACTCCCGCGCCATACGGTACAGGGTCATTTTGATGGAGATGACCTCCGGGTCCTGCGCTGCCTTTTTCAGCAGCGTGATGAACGGCCGAATGGACTGATACGGGTAGCACAGCAGTACATCCCGCTGCGCCACCTGCTGTGCCAGGTCATACTCCGGGGGCGGCAGCATCGGCCGGGCAGCCGGATAGAACAGCTCCGGATGACCATCTGCTTCGACCCTGGAAAGCAGACGGAAGAAGAAGCTCAGGTCCAGCGGGCTTTTTTGCACAAAGACCCGCTTATGGGGCAGTTCCAGTTTTGCACACAGCGTGCGCACCACCTCAGTGGGTGCAGTGGGTGTGATCTGCAGCCGCACTGCCGCCAGTTTGCGGCGGCGCTTGAGCAGATCGGCCATGATCTCCCGATAGTCGATATCATGGTCCATCATTCCCTCTTTGACGTCGATATCTGCATTGCGGGTGACCCGGAACAAGCATTTTTCCACGATCTGTTCCTTGCCAAAAATGACCCCGGCATAGTGCAGCACCAGCTCTTCGGTAAGGGCAAAAAGGGTCTTATCGTCCTTTTTGAAGATGTGGATACGCTCCATCTGACTGGAGATCGGAATGATGCCCAGGCTCTGTGTGCCGGCACGTTTCTCTTTCAGCAGAACGCCCAGATAGATCTCCTTGTTGCGGAGGAACGGGAACGGGTGGCGGTTATCCACGATCTGCGGGCTGAGGATCGGAAACAGCTCCCGCTGGAAATATTTTTTCCAGAAATGCTCCTCACTTTTTTCCAGGTGATCAAAATCCACCTTCTGATACCCGCAAGCCGCGAGATTTTCCAGCGCTTTTTCGTAATACTTGTCACATTCCGCCTGCATCTGCGCTGTTTTGGGCATAATAGCCGCCAACTGCTCCTCCGCAGTCATATTGGTCTTATTCTCCCGACCCTCCTTTTCCTTTTTGGCGTGCATCAGGTTGGCTCGCTCCTGCAAAGAGCCCACACGCACCATAAAAAACTCATCCAAGTTCGACCCGAAAATAGACAAAAATTTCAGCTGCTCCGCCAGGGGGACATTTTTATCCTTGCCCAGCACCAGCACCCGGCGGTTGAAATCCAGCCAGCTCAGCTCCCGGTTGATAAAAATCGTATCTTCTTTCATAGCAATTCCCCTTTTATGCCCCATCCCAATTCACGGGACTCCATACTACTCTTTTTATTGTACCTAAAATCCGCCCAAAAAGAAAGTCTCTTGCCAAAAAAAGCAAGAGACTTTACACAAATTTTAAGCAACTTTACCGGGACTTTACTGGACAGCATCACTTTGCTGCACCAAACGGTACAGAACCTCTGCCGCTGCGCCCCCCTGGCTATCGGTCAAGGTGGTGTGCTTTGCAGCCAGCCGCAGTTCCGCCGGAGCATCCGCCGAAGCAATGCTGCATCCGGCAGCCTGCACCAGGGACAGCATCGCCCCGCTGCCCGCCACCACCTGCACCTGTGCAGAGGGTATCCCCACCTCTCCGCTGACAGCCTGCAGCATCGTCTCACCGCTGGGCAGACGCGCAGAAAGTGCCAGCAGATCCGGAGCCAGGCGCTCCAACTCCACCCGGGAAGCGTCCTCAGCCAGCGTTTTTTTCAGCAGCGGAACCAAGGGCATATTCTTTTCGTCCTGATAAAGCAGCACCCGGAGGCACTGGTCCAGCGGCAGATCCCCGGCACTGCCCAGCAGATAGGGAGTCCACTCTTGATGCAGGTGGCGTGCCAGGCCCTGACTCATACGCAGCACACGGGTCGCACCATCTGCCATCTGCACAGCGATGCCCAGTCCCGGCACCGAGGGCAGCCGCTCCAGCAGAGACGGCCCAAACCCTGCAAAGCTGCACAGCCCCTGGCTGCGGCCCTGTGCAAAACTATACGCCAGCGTACCGCCGCACAAAAGGGCCGGCGCCCCCAGCCGCACCCCGCCCAGCAAGGTGCGGACCGCCTTGGGTGTACGCTGAGAGAACACGGTCAGACGGCCGCCCCGGCTGCCGTACAGCTGGATGATATCCCGGAGCACCTGCGTCAGGTTTCCATCTGGTCCCAGCAGCAGGCTGTCCAGATCGCACAGCACCAGCGTATCAGCTAAGGATCGATTCATTGACTCTGCCTCCTGAGTGTCGCAACAAAATGGGTGAAATATTCCGGCAGCTCCGAGTCAAACCGGAGCGCCTGGCCTGTAGCCGGGTGGATGAAACCCAGCGTCTTAGCGTGCAGACATTGTCCCCCCAGGCTCGTGATGCAGTTATGGGGGCCATAAACCGGATCGCCCGCTACGGGATGATGGATGGACGCCATATGGACACGGATCTGGTGCGTTCGGCCGGTCTTGAGCCGACATTCCAGCAGGGTAAAGTTGCCCAGCCGTTCCAGCACCTGATAGCCCGTATAGGCATACTTGGCTCCCGGTTCTCCTACGGGGTAGACCGCCATCTTTTTACGGTCAGTATGAGAGCGGGCGATGCTGCTTTCCACCACCCCCTGCTCCTGCGTAAAGCCCCCATAGACCACGGTATGATACGCCCGCTCTACGCTATGGACCGCCATCTGCTGGGACAAGCCAATATGGGTCGCATCGTCTTTGGCTACCACCAGCAGACCGCTGGTATCCTTATCGATGCGGTGAACGATGCCCGGACGGATCAGCCCGCCAATACCGGAAAGGCTGCCCTGGCAATGCCACAGCAGGGCATTGACCAGTGTACCATCCGGATTGCCTGGGGCGGGGTGGACCACCATTCCTTTGGGTTTATTCACTACCAGCAGATGCTCGTCTTCATAGACGATATCCAGCGGTATATTCTGCGGCACCGCCTCGATCGGCTTTGCATCCGGGATCTCCACCAGCAGAGTATCGCCGGCTTTCAGTTTTTGACTTTTGGGCACGGGACGGCCATTGCACAGCACATGACCCTGAGCCATAAGCCCCTGAAGTGCGCTGCGGGACAGTCCCGTATCCTCTCCGCTGAGGAAGCGGTCGATCCGGGTGCCCGCCCCCTCCTGCTCCACAATAAATTCACGCTGTTCCATGTTTACTGCTCCTGCGCGGATCCATCCTTGCTGCGGGAAGCACGGAGATCGTCCAAAAAGATATACAGTACCAACAGCCCCGCACCCACGCAGACACAAATATCCGCAAAATTGAAGACAGCGAACCGCATGAACAGCAGATTCAGATAATCCACCACAGCGCCGTTCAGCACCCGGTCGATCAGGTTGCCAAGGCCGCCGCCCAGCATCAGGATCAGCGCAGCCTGCAAAAGCACCTTGCCCCGGCAGCGGAAGAACAGCCAATAGGCCATAACCGCCATTGCTGCCGATGTAGCAAGGATCAGCAGCAGCTGCTTGCCGCTGAGCAGGCTAAACGCCATACCCGGGTTCAGCACAAAATGCAGCTCCACCACATGGGGGATCAGCGGCATCGTCCCCACCGGCTGCAGCACCTGCACCGCCCAGAGCTTGATAAGCTGGTCGATGCCCACCAGTGCTGCGGTACACAGCAGATTGATCAATACATAGGTCATGTTTTTCTCCCCGGGGCGGGCACACCCGTCCCTCAAATTTGCAAAAACAGGTCTGTGGCAGGCCGCCAAGAACGGCAGCACAGCCAAAGGCCTGTTTTTGCTAAGATCGGCGGCTGCGCTTTCTATACGCGTCCTGCTAAGAGAGCACCGCCTTTGCTTTTAAATAAAAGAGTTAAAAACGAGGGGCGGATCAGCCCTCCACCACGCTGGCGCAGCGGGCGCACAGAGTGGGGTGTGCGGCATGGGAGCCGATATCCGAAGAATACTTCCAGCAGCGCTCGCACTTATCACCGGTGGCATGCACAGCAGCAACGCCCAGACCCTCAACAGCGCTGGCGGCACCGCCCTCGCCCTTGACCAGGTCCACGCGGGAGACGATCATCAGGTCTGCCAGCTCATCCATGGGGACTGCGTTCAGCAGGGTGTACATCTCCTCAGAGCAGTACAGGGTAACTGCAGCCTCCAGAGAAGCACCGATCTGCTTATCTGCACGAGCCTGCTCCAGAACCTTCTTCACCTCATCACGGACAGCGATCAGGCGGGCCCACTTTGCCTTGAACTCCTCGCTGGCAGCATACTGGCCAGCGGAAGGCATCTGCTCGTACACCACATAGTGCTCCATGCCCTCGGTCTTGGGCAGGAAGTCCCAGATCTCCTGGCTGGTGAAGCAGAGGATGGGGGCGATCAGCTTATCCAGCGCAGTGAGGATGCGGTACATTGCCGTCTGGGCGGCACGACGGCCAACACCATTGGTGCAGTACAGACGATCCTTGGTGACATCCAGGTAGAAGTTGGACATAGCCACCACGCAGAAGTTATAGACTGCATGATAGACCTTGTTGAAATCATACACTGCATAACCAGCGCGGCAGGCAGCGATCAGGTCATCCAGTGCAGCCAG
This sequence comes from uncultured Faecalibacterium sp., assembly GCA_900540455.1. Taxonomy (GTDB): domain Bacteria; phylum Bacillota; class Clostridia; order Oscillospirales; family Ruminococcaceae; genus Faecalibacterium. The sequence goes on along the minus strand of UQGD01000002.1, from coordinate 54,700 downwards.
TGCCCAGCGGTCGATTTCCTGCAGCTGGTCGTCAGCCACACAATCGGTGTTGGGGTCAAAGCCATCCAGGTTGCCCAGGATGAAGCGGGCCGTATTGCGGATCTTGCGGTATGCCTCGCTGAGCTGCTTGATGATATTCTTGCCTGCACGCACGTCCACCGTGTAATCCGAGGAAGCCACCCACAGACGGATGATGTCTGCGCCGTAGTCCTTGATGATCTCACTGGGCTCTACGCCGTTGCCGGCGCTCTTGTGCATCTGCTTGCCCTGCTCGTCCACCACCCAGCCGTGGCACAGCACGGACTTATAGGGGGCACAGCCCTTGCTGGCCACACTGGTCAGCAGGCTGGACTGGAACCAACCACGGAACTGGTCTGCACCTTCCATGTACAGATCTGCCGGGAAGCCCAGCTCGCTGCGCTCGTCCAGAACAGCTGCATGGGTGGAGCCGGAGTCGAACCAGACGTCCATGATATCGGAGTCCTTCTCCCAATCGGAAGCGCCGCACTTCTCGCAGACCTCTCCGGCCGGGATGATCTGGGAAGCATCGTACTTATACCAGGCGTCCGAACCCTCCTTGCGGAACAGCTCGCTTACAGCCTTGATGGTAGCATCGGTGATATGGTACTGGCCGCACTTCTTGCAGTAGAAGGCCGGGATGGGCACACCCCAGGTACGCTGACGGCTGATGCACCAGTCGTTGCGGTCCCGCACCATGCCCTTCATGCGGTCGTGACCCCACTCCGGCATCCAGGTGACGCCGTCGATGGCCTCGTACACATCCTCACGGAACTTGGCAATGGAGCAGAACCACTGCTCGGTAGCACGGAAAATGATGGGGTTGTGGCAGCGCCAGCAATGGGGATACTGGTGCTTGATGTGGATCTGGCCCAGCACTGCGCCGGACTCCGTCAGGTCGGCCAGGATGGTCTTGTTGGAAGCCCACACCCGCTGGCCTGCGTACTTGCCTGCCAGCTCGGTCAGGTATCCGCCGTCATCCACCGGCACAGTGATGGGCACATTGTACTTCTGGCTGACATTGAAGTCATCCACGCCGTGGCCGCCTGCGGTATGGACACAGCCGGAGCCGCTCTCCAGGGTGACATGATCGCCCAGGATCACCAGGCCTTCCTTCGGCAGGTAGACATGGTGGTAGCGCATCTTCTCAAATTCCACGCCGCTGACCGGCTCGCCCACCACCTCATACTCGGTGATATGGCAGGCATCCATCACGCTCTTGACCAGCTGCGTGGCCATGATGTGGTATGCATCCCCGATCTTGACGAAGGAATACTCAAACTGACCGCCCAGGCAGATAGCCTCGTTGGCGGGCAGAGTCCAGGTCGTAGTCGTCCAGATGACAAAGTAGGTCTTGTCCATGGGGATGCCGTGCTTTGCCAGAACCCCGTTGGGGTCCTGCGAGACTGCAAAGCGCACAAAGATGGAGTCGCAGTCGTCCTCGCCATACTCGATCTCAGCCTCAGCCAGTGCAGTGCGGCAGTCCGGGCACCAGTAGACCGGCTTCAGGCCCTTGTAGATATAGCCCTTTTTGGCCATTTTGCCAAAGACCTCGATCTGACGAGCCTCAAACTCCGGCTTCAGGGTCAGGTAGGGGTGCTCGAAGTCGCCAATAACGCCCAGACGCTTGAACTGGTCGCTCATGATATCAATATGCTCGGTGGCAAACTTCTCGCAGATCTGGCGCAGCTGGAGCTTGGAGATATCCTTCTTTTTGTCGCCCACAGAGGACAGCGCCTTCAGCTCGATCGGCAGGCCGTGGGTATCAAAACCCGGCACATAGGGAGCCTGGTAGCCCTCCATGTTCTTCTCACGGATGATGATATCCTTGATGATCTTGTTCAGTGCAGTACCCATGTGGATGCTGCCGTTGGCGTACGGAGGGCCATCATGGAGCACAAAACGGGGCTTGTCCGCATTGTGCTTCATCAGGTTGCCGTAAAGATCATTGTCCTCCCAATCCTTGAGCATTGCAGGCTCTTTCTTGGGCAGGCCTGCACGCATCTCAAACAGAGTCTTGGGCAGGTTCAGGGTACTATCGTATTGGGATTTATTCTTAGCCACTGGTCACACACTCCTCTAATTTTTTTGGCAAGGTCAATCGCTGAACTGCACACCCTGGAAGGCGGCGTAATCCGGCCGGGCTTCCGGCGGGATCTCCAGCTTGAGCTGGCTCTCATCCTGGGCCCAAAAAGCCTCCGACTGCTCATCCGCAGAGGTATCCTCCCCTTCCTCGGGGGCTTCCTCCTCGGTCGGGACAGGCTGCTCCACAGCCGGTTCCGCAGCGGAAACGGCGTCTTCCGGCTGTTCGGACACTTCTTTTTCCTCTGCCGGGGCGGGCTGCTCCCGCTGGAACTCCGGCAGACGGCTCAGGGACTCCACATGGCTGCGGTACAGGTTGAGCACATCCGACTTGAAACGGGTAACTTCCAGACGGACCCGCTCATACTCCCGCTCTTCGGCCTGCTTTTTATCGGTGGCCTCAGAAATGATCTCATCAGCCCGATCGCTGGCTTTTTGCAGCAGCTCGTTTGCGTCCCGGATGATATCGTCCCCCCGGAGGTTTGCCCGGTGAAGGATGTCCTCCGCCTTCTGGTTTGCCTCCCGGATCACATTCTCTCCCATGCGCTGGGCGTTGATGAGTGCGGATTTCAGCATATCGCCATCCGCCTCATAGCCTTCCAGCTCCCGGTGCAGCCGCTGGTTTTCAGCGTTCAGATCTGCGATCTGGCGGCGCAGCTGCTCCATCTGGGCGTCATTCTGCTTCAGCTGATCTTCGATCTGGTCCAAAAACCGGTCTACATCCTCGGTACGGTAGCCGCGGAGGTTCTTTTCAAATTGCACGGATCGGACATCCTGCGGGGTCAGCATAATTGTATCCTCCCATTTTCATTCAATACTGAAAAAACTCGATGATCCATCGGTCCTTTTTGCTCTTCCCGGGCAGCGAGACAAGCTCGAACCGCCCTTTGCCGCGCACGGTGAACACATCCCCCTCGTACACCGGAGCGTGGCCGCTGGTGGTAGGCAGGTGGTTGATCTCCACCCGCCCTGCTGTGATCAGCTGGGCAGCCGCCCCACGGCTGCACCGAAGCATTGCCGACAGCACCGCATCCAGACGGGGAGAGGATACGGTGGCCGTGCGCAGCTCCCGATCCTCTGCACCAAAGCTGGGCAGCTGATCCAAGGGGCACAGCTGTGTAGTCAGGCTGAATCTGCCCGCAGAACAAAGCTCCTGGCAGATCAGCTGGGCTGCCGGTTCCAACGCAAAAACATATGCGGTGCCCGGCTGATCCGGTGGAAGCAGGATATCTCCCAGGGCCTCCCGCCGCAGTGCAAGGCCCATAAGGCTGCCCAGATAATCTTTGTGGGCAGGCAGCACCGTGCCCACCGGCCCTTGACAGCACAGCTGCACACAGCACAAAGGACTGGCAGTATAGCTGTCGGCGGGTTCGATGCACAGGATGCGCCGCTCTGCCCCAGGCCAGCCGCCGTCAAAACGGCAGTCCTGGGCATCGATCCGGTTCAGTGCAGCCTGCGCCAGGTCCTGCTCCCGATCGGACAAAAAGGCCGAATACCGAGGGATGCCCCGGCTTTGAGCCGTGCGGGCCAGATCCTCGATATGGCGCATAAGAAAGCGCTCTTCATCGTTCTGCGCCGGGACAAAGCCCCGGACCGCTTTCAGGGCAGGATCAATAGAACGCGCCATTGTTCTCCAACTCGTCCAGCAGATCGCCCATAATATCTACGTTGTAGGGGGTAATAATAAAGGTGCTGTTGGCCACACGCTTGATCTGGCCATTGTTGGCATACGCCACACCGGACAAAAAGTCTACCAGCCGGCGGGAGACCTCCTTGTTGGTGGACTCCAGGTTCAGCACCACAGTGCGCTTGTTGTTCAGGTGATCCGCAATCGTGCTGGCATCCTCAAAATGCTCAGGCTTGACCAGCACCACCCGCAGCTGGGTGGTAGCATGGATGTTGACCACCTTGCCATTCTTTTTGACAGCGCCTTCCGCCGCGTCGGGATCTTCCTCGTCCATCGTGACGCCAAAGCCGTTGTTGTTGTTCACCATCTGCGGGCCGTCGTCAATGTACTGATCGTCGTACTCGTCCTCACTGCCAAAAAGGCCCTTTTTGAGGTTGTCCATAAAAGACATCGAAATCTGCTCCTTTCGCTCGGCAGCCGGGGCCGCCTGACTTGCTCTGCAAAATATGTGCAAATAGCTTTTTCTATTATCGTTTGTTTTGCTCCAGATGTCAATAACTACAAAAGCTTTCCGTCATACAAATTTTGTCCCGAGACAATGATCTCGTCATACAGGCGCACCTGACTGACCGAACCATCGGTCCCGCTGGGCATTACCAGCTGGTATTCGCCCTCTGTGACCAGGGGGTGCGCATCGTCCACCGGATCGATACGGCAGAAGCGGGCCAGATTGCCGAATTTGACATAGACGCCAGGGATATAGTTCTCCCCTTTTTCTGCAGCTTCGGTTCCATCTTCTTTGAGATAATGCACCGCCGAAGAGCGGATGCGCAGCCCGGTGGTGCGGCCGACGATGACCTTGGCATCTGCCCGGTTCAGCCGCAGCACATCCCCATTCACCGTCTCACAGGTCAGCACAAAGCGGGCCAGACCGGCCGCTTCATCCAGCTGGACCTGCTGCACCGTAGCAGACAGCCCCTGCTCCATCTGACCGGGGAACCACAGTTCCACCGCACGTTTCAGGGGCTTTCCATCTGCTGTGAGCAGTTTTTTGCCCTGTTCCAGCGGACATATGCCGCAGTACTGCCAGGAAAAGCCAGAGACCAGCTTGCCGGCGCAGCCATCCAGCGGCACCTCCGGCTCAGAGGCCAGATATGCAGCCAGACCCGCCGTATCCAGCGCCAGAATGTCTGCCGGGCCCGCATTGAGCCGGGCCGTAGCACTGCCGCGGATAAAATAGCCGGTGCGGGGAGCTGTGATCTGCGCAGGCGCCCCCAACTGAGCAGCAACGGCTGCCGATTGCTCTGTAAGCTGGGCGATCTGCTCTCCAAAACCCGTTGTTTCTCCCGTGACCACCCAAAGCTTGTTCTGGGCCAGGAGGTATTGTTCCTCCGCAGAGGAGGTCTGCTGATAAAGCGCCTGGTCCAAAGCGTCCAACAGGTCGTATAAAGCAGAGGAACGCTCTTTCAGCAAACTATCCAGCTGCGCAGAGGCGGTATTCTGCGCTTTTTGCAGCAGCTGGATCTGCTCTGTCAGCTGGGTCAGCTGATTGCGAAGCCCTGCCTGGGCAGGGTCTGTGTACATCTCTGCCACCGCAGCGCCGGCAGACACCCGCTCTCCATCCTCCACCAAGTAGCCCAGGCTTCCGCTGCCAGGCACCAAGGTCTCATCAAACAGCAGCACCCCTTGGGCATCCACCGTATCGGCCACGGTTGCCAGCACCGCTGTTTCGTAGTGATTGGGCGGAAACAGCACCTGCCACACCTGATAAAGCACATATACTGCAGCCACCAGCAAAAAGACAGCCGCCACCAGTGCCAGCATCCGGGGGGCACGATTTTTATCCTGTTCTTCAGGCATTGGGCATCATCCTTTCGGCAAAAAATCCCGGCATAGCGCCAGCGCCTGGGAGATAAGCTCCGGAGAAGCAGCATCCAGCCAGGTGACCCCTTCCATATGGCGGAACCAGGTCAGCTGCCGTTTGGCGTACCGGCGGGAAGCCTGCTTCAATGCATCGGCGCACTGCTGCACCGTTGCCTCCCCTGCAAAATACGGAAAGAATTCCTTATAGCCGATGGCTTGCGCCGCCGTAGCACATTGCGCCTGGTGATCGTAGACCCAGCGGGCTTCCTCCAGCAAACCGGCCTCCAGCATACGATCCACCCGCAGGTCGATGCGGCTGTAAAGCTGGGCGCGATCCGCAAAATCCAGGCCCAGCACCAGCGCCCGATAGGGGCGTTCCGGCGGCAGCGAAGCGGCTTTCTGGCTGCTGAGAGGCTGGCCTGTAGCCCGGTAATACTCCAGCGCACGCAGCACCCGCTGACAGTTGTTGGGGTGGATCGCCGCAGCTGCTTCCGGGTCCACTGCCTGCAGCTGTGCATACATTGCCTCCGCCCCCTGCTGCTCCAATTCCTGTGCCAACTGCTGGCGCAGGCCAGGCGGCGTTTTATCCTGGGTGAACCGCACCCCATATAACAAGCTCTGGACATACAGGCCCGTACCGCCCACCAGCACCGGCAGTACGCCCCGCTGGGTCATGTCTGCGATTTGCTCGCCTGCCAGAGCCGTAAAATCTGCCACGCTGAATGGCTGATCCGGCGTAAGGATATCCACGCAATGATGCGGGATCCCCTGCGCCTCCTCCAGTGTCACCTTGGCTGTACCAATATCCAGCCCTTTGTAGATCTGCATAGAATCCGCACTGAGGATCTCGCCCCCAAGGGCTTTCGCCAGGGCGACTCCCAGGGCCGTTTTACCGGTGGCGGTCGGCCCCACTACAGCAAGGATCCATGGTTTACACGATGCGTCCAAACTGTTTTTCCAGCTCCTTTCGGGTCAATTTCAGCACACAGGGACGGCCATGGGGGCAGAAAGGCGGCACCTGCCCGGAAAGGATCTTCTCCGCCAGCGCCATCAGCTCTTGCGGCGAGGTGCGATCCCCTGCCTTGACGGCGGCACGGCAGGCGATGGAATGCAGTACCCACTCTGTACGTTCGTTCAGCGCATCCCGGCTGCCCTTAGCCAATTTATCTGCCAGTTCCACCAGCAGCTCCTCTGCGTTTTGCGGTTCCACGTCCGCAGGGACTGTGCGCAGCAGCACCGTCGTGCCGCCGAAGTCCTCTACCTCCAGGCCTGCGTTTTCCAAAAGGGGAAGATTGTCCAGCAGCGCCTGTTTTTCTGCTGCCCCCAAATTTACCGCCAAAGGCTGCAGCAGCAGCTGTCCCGGCACACTGCCGTAGTCTGCTGCCAGCTTCTCGAACAGCTGACGCTCGTGGGCAGCGTGCTTGTCGATCACGCATACCTCGTCCCCACGCTGTGCCAGGATATAGGTGCGGAACAACTCGCCCACATACTCCAGCGGAGGCTCCGCAGCGGGCACATCAAACCCCAGCTGTTCGGTTTCTTCTTTTTGCGGCGGCTGCTCCTGCTTCGGCGGTTCAGCCGCTGTCCAGGCCGCCATATGATCCTGCACAGGGCCTTGTTCAGGCAGCTCCGGCTGGATATCCAGCTGGTCTTCTGCGGTTGCTTTGCGGAAAATATTTTCTTCCGCAGCCACATGGAGCTTTGTCTCCGGCATTGCCGGACGCTCCGGACTATGCAGCGCAAACTCCCGCATGGGAGGTGCATCGACTGCGATCGGGGCGAACACCTCTTCCGGCCAATCCGGGTCCGTAGCGCGCGTGGCGGGACGCAGCGGGCGGCTCGGCCTCTGCGTCGGCACAGAAAGGATATCCGCATCCGCTCTTGAAGAAGGCTCCGGCAGCGCACCCGGGTCCGCCTGGGCAGGAAGCACCGCAGAAAGCGGTGTAAAGCCAATCTGCTTTGCAGTATTTTCCTGTTTTATCTCGTCAGATTTCTGATTATCTTCCTTTGGAGCATCAAATGCAAACTGCCGTTCCCCTGTACCGGGCTGTGCCAGCGCAAGTTTTACGGCATGGTACACCACATCAAATATGTCCCCTTCCCGGGCAAAACGAACCTCAACTTTGGCAGGGTGCACGTTTACATCCACCAGTTCCGGCGGCATTTGCAGCATCAGGATACAGCCCGGGAATTTGCCCTGCATCATCGTGCCCTTATAGGCACCTTCCAAAGCGGCCATCATCGTGCGGTTGCGCACATTGCGTCCATTGATGTAGAAATATTGCATGCTCCGGCTGGCACGGCAGCCCTTGGGCGGTGTGATCAGGCCCCACAACCGATAGGGACCGGTGCTGTCGTCCAGCTCCAAAAGGCTGCGGCTGAACTCCCGCCCCAGCACTGCATATACAGCGCTGCGCAGCTGTCCATCACCAGGGGTGACATACTGCACCTTGCCTTCCCGCACAAACTTGAACCGTACCGCCGGGTGACTGAGCGCCACATGTGCTACGATATCCGCCACAAAGGTGCCCTCGCTGGAGTCCTTCTTCAAAAACTTCATCCGGGCAGGCGTATTGTAGAACAGATCCCGCACCCGGATCGTTGTGCCCACACCCCGTGCAGCAGGCTCGGCGCCCAGGCTCTCGCCCCCTTCAATACGATAGAGGGTCGCACAGTCGGCCTCCTGGGTACGGGTAAGAAGCTCTACCCGCGCCACACTGGCAATGGAGGCCAGTGCCTCCCCCCGAAAGCCCAGGGTCTGGATGTGATCCAGATCGTCCTGGGTCTGGATCTTGCTGGTTGCGTGACGGATGAATGCAGTGGGGATATCTTCGGCCTCGATACCAGTGCCGTCATCGCTGATCTCGATCAGCTTAACGCCGCCGGATTCAATGCTGATCGTGACCTGAGAGGCCCCTGCATCAATCGCATTCTCGATCAGTTCCTTGACCACTGAGGCCGGGCGCTCCACCACTTCGCCTGCTGCGATCAACTCCGCCGTGTGTTTATCCAATACACGGATCTGCGACATAGGGGCCTCCTTTCTCAGCCGTTCAGGCTGCCTTTCAGTGTCTTTTTCAGCTCATAGAGGAAATTCAGCGCCTCAATGGGGGTCAGCGTCTCCACATCCAGAGCCTCTAGTTTTTCCATCATCTCACTGGGCATCGCCGGGGAGCTATATGCTGCCAGTGCATCGAAATCCATCTGCTCCACTGTATGTTTGGGGGCACTGGCTTCCAGGGTCCGCAGCACCTCGTGGGCGCGGCGGGTCACACTGCCAGGCAGTCCCGCCAGCTTTGCCACCTCGATGCCATAACTGTCATCCGCCGGACCCCGGACGATCCGCCGCAGGAAGGTGATATCCTCTCCCCTTTTTTTGACAGCGATGTTATAGTTTTCGACCCCTTCCACCATGCCTTCCAGCTCGGTAAGTTCGTGGTAATGGGTAGCAAACAAGGTTTTGCAGCCCAGACCCTTTGCCGGGCTGGCAATATGCTCCACTACCGCCCGGGCAATGCTCATACCATCAAAGGTAGAGGTTCCGCGGCCGATCTCATCCAGGATCACCAAACTTTTGGGGGTGGCGCTTTTCAGGATCTGCGCCACCTCGGTCATCTCCACCATAAAGGTCGATTGGCCGGCTGCCAGATCGTCGGAGGCTCCAATGCGGGTATAGATCGCATCCACCACGCCCAAATGACATTGACGGGCCGGCACAAAGGAGCCGATCTGCGCCATCAGCGCAATCAGTGCATTTTGACGCATATAGGTGGATTTGCCCGCCATATTGGGACCGGTGATGATCAGACACCGGTCTGCATCGCAATCCAGGTGGGTGTCATTGGGCACAAAAGGCGCCCCCTTCAGCACCTGTTCCACCACAGGGTGACGGCCTTCCAGGATCTCCAGCCGATCCGAGTTGTCCACCATAGGACGGCAGTAATCATTCTCGGCCGCCACCTGCGCCAAGGAGGCCAGAACATCCAGCTGTGCTACCGCAGATGCGGTGCGCTGGATGCGGTCCAGCTGCGCCGCGATCCCCTCCAAAAGCTCCGCAAACAACCGGTGTTCCAGCGAGATCAGACGCTCGTGGGCGCCCAGGATCTTGCTCTCCAGACCTTTCAGCTCCTGGGTGATATATCGTTCACCGGTAGAGAGGGTCTGTTTGCGGATATAGCTTTCCGGCACCATATTCTTGTACGAGTTGCTGACCTCGATATAATAACCAAAAACATGGTTATAGCCGATTTTCAGCTTGGGGATGCCGGTCTCCTGCCGAAGGCGTGCTTCCAGCTGAGCCAGCACCCCCTTGGTATTGTCTCGGATAGAACGCAGTTCATCCACTTCGGGATGATAGCCGGAGGCGATCACGCCCCCTTCTTTCAGGCTGGCCGGGGCCTCCGGGTCGATGGCGGCATAGATCTTATCCCGGATATCGGCCAGCGGGTCGATCTGCTCCGCCAGCTGCGCCAGCTCCGGGCAGCTGCAGCTTTCCGCCAGGGTCCGCAGCTGCGGCAGACGGTCACAGGTCTGCGCCAGCGCATAGATCTCTTTGGGGGTCGCAGAGCCGTAGACCGTGCGGGTCATCAGCCGCTCGATATCAAAAACATAGTGCAGCTGTTCGGCCAGTTCCCCACGGGTCATCGTCTGCTCGACCAGCGCCTGCACAGCATCCAGCCGCTGGTTGATGGCAGCGGGTGTGATCAGCGGCTGCTCGACCCAGCTGCGCAGCATCCGCTTGCCCATGGCGGTGCTGGTCTTATCCAGCACCCAGAGCAGCGTCCCCCGCTTTTCCCGGCCCCGCAGGGTCTCGGTCAGCTCCAGATTGGCCCGGGTCACCGCAGAAAGCTGCATGAACTGCGCTTCATTGTAGCTGAGCACGGTCTTTAGCCGTCCTACGCCTTTGATCTGTGTTTCGTGCAGATATTCCAGCAGCGCTGCCATGGCATACCGCACCAGACCATCGCTGGCGATGGTGGTGGACTGTGCCCAGTCCCGTCCAAATTGATCGTCCAGCACGGTCTCGATAAGGCCGGGAGAATAGCGCCCATCCTCCACCAGCTCTACAGCGCAGTGGAGCTGCTTTTTCATGTACGCAGTCAGATCCCGGCAGTCCAGCACAGCGGTGTTCATCAGCACCTCACTGGGGTGGTAACGGCACAGCTCGGTAAGGATAGCATTGCTGATCCGCTCGCCGGAAAGCTCTGTAACATGGGCAGTGCCCGTGGAGATATCCGCAAAACAAAGCCCTGCCCGCTTGCCCTTGAGGTAGATGCTGGCAATGTAGTTGTTTTTATCATCCTGGAGCATACTGCTCTCAATGACCGTACCCGGCGTAAGGACCCGAATGATGTCCCGCTTGACCAGGCCCTTTGCCTTGGAAGGGTCCTCCACCTGCTCACAGATGGCCACCTTATACCCTTTGGCGATCAGCCGGGCCACATAGCTTTCATAGCTGTGGAAGGGCACACCGCACATGGGCGCCCGCTCCGGCAGGCCGCACTGCTTGCCGGTAAGGGTGAGGTCCAGCTCTCGGGAGGCTGTAAGCGCATCCTCAAAGAACATCTCATAAAAATCCCCGATACGGTAAAAGAGGATCTCATCTTTATGCTGCCGCTTGATCTCCATATACTGCTGCATCATGGGCGACAGTTGTTCCGTCGGGGGGGAAAGCTTTGCCATAAGGGGGTACTCCTTCCGTTATTGTTCCCTTCGGCTAGGGAAAGCTGAAAGCGGGGCGTTCCCTGCCGGTGCTGCGGATACATGCTCTATTGGGCAGAGCCGCACTCCATTTTTAAGGCTGCTGCACGGAAAACGCGGCCCACCGGGGGCCGCGTTTCGTAAACTGGCCGGTATACCGGTCAGGTCATATCTGAGCGTGCAGGGGTCCGGCTCAGTGGCAGCCGCCGCAGGTAGAGCAGCTGCCGGTGCAGGAAGCGGAAGGCTCCTGCACGGTCATGGGGTCGCCGCCGTTCATAGCCGTATTGATGATCGCGTCGATATAGTTGACCAGGCTCTCGCAATCCCGCTTAGCCTCGTTATAAGCCACCATGCCCTCGTCTGCCATGATCTGGCCGTACAGGGTGTTGACCTTCTCGTTCAGCTCGGCAATGCGGGCATCGCTGCGCTCGGTCTTGCCGATCTCATTGTTCAGATCCATGCGTGCCAGGTTGAACTCGCCGATCAGGTTCTGGAGCTCCTCGTCCTTATCGTTCATTTTGCGGGCCTGATCCAGAGCCAGGTAGCGATTGTCGGTTTGCAGCGCCACAGCAGCGCGCTTAAAAAGATCGATGCAGTCCATTATTATACTCCTTTATCCTTGCGCCCTCTTGTCAAGGGGGCAGAATTTCGCACGAAGAACGCGCGATTTCAAACTTTGTTGCGGAAGATCCTCAGCCTTCCAACTGACCCAGCAGAACAGTGGCACGGGCAGAGGTGAGCTTTACCTTTGCATACTGACCCAGCAGTGCCGGATCCGCAGCAAACTCCACCGTCAGGTTATTATCCAGCCGGCCGGTGAGGGTGCCCTCGGCCCTGCCGAAGCCCTCTACCAGCACCCGTACCGTCTGCCCTACCTGCGCCTTGACCAGACCCATAGCGATCTCGTCCTGGGTCTTGAGCAGGCGGGCCATCCGATCGGTCTTTTCCGAGCGGGGGGTCTCGTCCGGCATATCGGCTGCTTTGGTGCCGGTACGCTTGGAGTAGATGAAGGTGAACAGCTGCATATAGCCCACCTTCTTGACCAGGTCCAGCGTCCCCTGGAAGTCCTCCTCGGTCTCACCGGGGAAGCCCACGATGATATCGCTGGAGAAGGTGATCCCCGGCACCCGGCTGCGGGCGTACTCGATCAGCTCCATATACTGTTCCACCGTATAGCGGCGGTTCATCTGTGCCAGGACTCGGTCGGACCCGCACTGCACCGGCAGGTGCAGATGCTTGCACAGCTTGGGCTGGGCGGCAATGGTGTCGATCAGCTTATGGCTGGCATCCTTGGGGTGGCTGGTCATAAAGCGGATATGATAGTCTCCGGGGACGCTGCACAGCAGGTTCAGCAGGTCGGAAAAATCGATCTGTTCTTCCAGACCCTTGCCGTAGCTGTTGACGTTCTGCCCCAGAAGCGTGATCTCTTTGTATCCCGCCTGCACAAGACCGCGGAACTCCGCCAGGATATCCTCCGGACGGCGGCTCTTTTCCCGCCCGCGGACATACGGCACGATACAGTAGGTGCAGAAATTATCGCAGCCATACATGATGGGGAGCCAGGCGCGGAATTCGCTCTCCCGCCGGATGGGGATACTCTCCACGATCACCGGACGCTGCGCCGGCTGCAGCAGCACCCGCTTGTGGGTGCGCAGCTTCTGCGCCAGCAGCTGCGGCAGTGTGTCAATGCCGTCCACGCCGAACACCAGGTCCACATACGGGTAGCTGCGGCGCAGTTTTTCCACCACATGGGTCTGGTTGGCCATGCAGCCGCACAACCCAATGATGAGGCCGGGCTTTTTCTCTTTAAGGCCCTTGAGCGCACCTACGTTGCCAAAGACCCGCTGCTCCGCATGCTCGCGCACAGCGCAAGTGTTGAACAGGATCAGGTCGGCCTGCTCCGGCGCATCGCACAGGCCATATCCAATATCGGTGAGAACGCCCTTGATGCGCTCTCCATCGTTGACGTTCTGCTGACAGCCGTAGCTATGGACATAGGCCAGCGGCGGTGTATCATACACCTGGCTTACCAATGCAGCGGCAGCGGCATCGTGTTCAAATGCAATGTATTCCAATGAACTATAACCATCCTTCTCCGCTGTCCCAAGGACAGCAGGTTTGCTTTTCAAAAAAGCGTTTTCAGATACACCTTAGTATACCTTTTTTGCTCGGCTCCGGCAAGGGGCAAATTCCGCCGGAGTCATCTCAGACCGCCGGGGTCTCCGACTCCGCAGGCAAATCCGGCGGCAGAACATCCTCCGCAGCTTGCCGGGCGCAGCAATCCGCACAGAGGCCGAACAAGGTAACGGCACATTCCTGCACGATGCCCTGCTGGCGCTGTACCAGTTGCATCAGCTGTTGTTCATCCACCTGTGCATCCACCACGCCGCCGCACACTGTGCAATAAAGATGACTGTGCCAGCACAGCGTATGGTCAAAGCGGTCGGCCTGGCCCGGGATGGAGACCCTGCGGACCCGGCCCATATCCACCAGGCTGTTCAGATTGCGGTAGACGGTGCCCAGGCTCAGACCCGGACACCGAGGAGCAGCCTGGGTGTGGATCTCCTCTGCCGTGGGGTGATCGCTGAGGGCCTGCACCGTTTGCAGGATCAGCTCTCGTTGTTTTGAATAACGCATGGTATCTTTCTCCTTGGTCGGTCAAAGCTTCTCCTCGCCCTTGATCTTGGCCCAGTAGGCTTGGGCTGCCTGCTCGGTACGGTTATCGCCAAAGGCATAGTAGCGCACATCCTTCAGAGCGTCGGGCAGATACTGCTGATCCACCCAATGCCCGGGAAAATCATGGGCATAGCGGTAATTCTGGCCCTTGACAAGGGCATCTTCCCCGTCATAATGCTTGTTTTGCAGCTGTCGGGGCACCGGGCCGGTACGCCCGGCCTGCACATCTGCCATAGCCGCGTTGATGGCATCGTGGCCGGAGTTGGATTTGGGACTGGTAGCCACCAGGATCACCGCATCCGCCAGCGGCAGCCGGGCTTCCGGCAGGCCCACCATATTGGCAATATCCACCGCTGCCTTTACGATGGGAATGATCTGCGGATAAGCCAGACCCACGTCCTCACAGGCGCAGACCATCAAACGGCGGCAGGCCGAGGGCAGATCCCCGGCTTCCAGCAGGCGGGCCAAGTAATGCAGCGCAGCATCCGGGTCCGACCCCCGCATGGATTTCTGATAGGCAGAGACGATATCGTAATGGTCGTCCCCATCCCGATCGTACCGCATTGCAGTCCGGCGGGTGACCTGCTGTACCATCTCGAGAGTGATCTGCTTGCCGGCAGGCCCGGCGGGTGCTGCAACTGCTGCAAAATCCAGACAGCCCAGGGCCTTGCGAAGGTCCCCCCCTGCGCTTTCTGCCAGATAATGCAGTGCATCAGGGGTCATCTCTACCGGCACGCCCTCTGCATCCGAAAGTTTTTGCAGCGCATTGCTTACCCCCCGCTCTATATCCTTTGGCGCCAGCGATTTGAATTCAAACACTGTACAGCGGGACAAAAGCGCATTGTAGATATAGAAATACGGGTTCTCAGTGGTGGAAGCGATCAGGGTGACGCTGCCATTTTCGATACATTCCAGCAGGCTCTGCTGCTGTTTTTTATTGAGATACTGGATCTCATCCAGATAAAGCAGGATGCCCCCTGCCCCTGCCAGGGTACCAATATCCTGCAGCACCGCCTTGATATCACCGGTCCCGCAGGAAGTACCGTTCAGTTTATGCAGGGTCATGCCGCTGTTCTCGGCGATGATGCGGGCTACGGTGGTCTTGCCCGTGCCAGAAGGACCATAGAAGATCATATTGGGGATACGTCCGCTCTCGATCACCTGGCGGAACACCCGGCCCGGCGCCAGCAAATGCTGCTGGCCGCACACCTCAGCCAAGGTTTTGGGGCGCATACGCTGCGCCAGCGGCTCGTTCATGGGCGGGCACCTCCTTGTTTTGCTTGCTGTAAAAGCTCCAGTGTAGATATAAGTATACCGCATTCTTGTACAGAGGACAAGATTTTTTGCAAATGATTCTTATTATAATCTATCTTTAACCGGGCACAGCCTCCCCCGCTCGGCTTACAGGGCAAAAATTCTTCTGGATACACCCGGAGGCTCTCCCCTATTACTTTACAACCCGCACAAAAAATGTTATTATCACAGATAAGATGTCCCTATCCCGGTTTTGTACCGGACAGGATACCGAATCTGTCAAAAAAGAGGGGAAGCCCATGCCTAAAAAGACCCTGCCGCCGGAGCAGCTGGCGGCCAAAAAAGCCTTGGCTCTTACGGTGATCGACCGGCTGCGGGCGGAATACCCGGATGCTGCCTGTACGCTGGATTATGACCACGCCTGGCAGCTGCTGGTCAGTGTGCGGCTGGCCGCCCAATGTACCGATGCCCGGGTCAATGTAGTGGTAGAGGATCTGTTTGCCCGCTATCCCAGTGTAGAAGCACTGGCCGCTGCCGAACCCGACGAGATCGAAGCCATTGTACGCCCCTGCGGACTGGGCCGCTCCAAGGCACGGGATATCTCGGCCTGTATGCGGATGCTGCGGGACGAATACGGCGGCAAAGTGCCCACCACCTTTGAACAGCTGTTGGAGCTGCCGGGAGTCGGGCGCAAAAGCGCCAACCTCATCATGGGGGATGTGTTCGGCAAACCCGCCATCGTCACCGACACCCACTGCATCCGGCTGTGCAACCGCATTGGTCTGGTGGATGATGTAAAGGAGCCGCAGAAGGTGGAAATGCTGCTGTGGCAGATCATTCCCCCAGAGGAAGGCAGCGATCTATGCCATCGGTTCGTATTGCACGGCCGGGCGGTGTGCATGGCCCGCAGCCCGGACTGTGCCCGCTGTTGTTTGAAGGATGTGTGCCGTATGGCCCAGCAAGAAAATGCTTGATCCGCCGCAGAGCGGAAAAACAGAGGAGGTTTTGCAATGTTTTCCTTTTTGTTCAGTTTGGTGATCGGCGCCCTGGCCGGTTTTGTGGCCAGCCGTATCATGAACAGTGAGAGCTCAACCTGGCGCAACATCGTGTTGGGCGTGCTGGGCGGTTTTGTAGGCAACCTGGTATTCGGTCTGGTGGGTCTGACTGCCACCGGTTTCATCGGTGACATCATCGTGTCCATCGTGGGTGCCTGCATCTGCATCTGGCTGGGCCGGAAGATGTTTGGCTGAGCCGGACGGCAGCTTTTTCTGCCTAAAACAAATGAAAGCGCGGTGCGCATCCTCGAACGGATAGCGCACCGCGCTTTTTGCTGTTCTTTCGGCGCCGGCCGAAAAAACTTTTGTTACGGGGTCAGACGGTTGGGGCCGCGGAACAGGAACTCGGCCTCCTTGATGGGCAGGCCCACCAGCAGCATGGTCAGGCGGTCGATGCCCAGACCGAAGCCGCCATGGGGCGGGCAGCCATACTGGAAGAACTCCAGATAGAACTTGACATCCTCTGCCAGGCCCTTCTCCTCTGCCTGCCGCTTGAGCACCTCATAGCGATGCTCGCGCTGTGCGCCGGTGGTGATCTCCACACCGCGCCAGATCAGGTCGTAGCCCTGAGGCACACCGTTTTCGTCCCGCATATGGTAGAAAGCACGCTTCTCCGCAGAATAGTCGGTGACGAACAGGAACTCATGGTTGTAGTGCTTCTTCACCCAATCGTAGCTCAGACGCTCTGCCTCGGTGGTCAGATCGCCCTTTTCAGCCTCATCCACCACATAGCCAAAGTCCTCTTCCAGGCCCTGGTACAGCTCGGCCAGGGTGACCACCGGGAACGGGGTCTCAGGAACGATGACCTCCTGGCCGAACAGCTCCTGGATCTGGTCGCCGTAGGCTTCCTTCACCGCAGCAAGGCCGGCTTTCAGCAGTTCTTCCTCCATCTTCATCACATCCCGGTAGGAGGTGATGTAGCTGAACTCCAGGTCAAAGCCGGAGAACTCGGTAGCATGCTTGCTGGTAAAGCTCTTCTCTGCACGGAACACAGGGCCCGTCTCAAAGATGCGCTCAAAACCAGCGGCCATTGCCATCTGCTTGTAGAACTGGGGGCTCTGTGCCAGGTAGGCATTGCCGTCGAAATAATCCACCTTGAACACCTCAGAGCCGCTCTCGCTGGCTGCAGCGATCAGCTTCGGGGTATGGATCTCGATAAAGTTCTGCTCCAGCAGGTAACGGCGCATGGCGTTGACCATGCAGCTCTGTGCTTTGAACATCAGCTGGTTTTCATCGGTGCGCAGATCCACCCAGCGGTAGTCAATGCGCTGGTCGATGCTGGAGCGCTCCACAGCCTTCTTCTTCTTGGTAGCTGCAATCGCCTTGCGTGCAATGGGCAGTGCGTCGGCAATGCTCTCCACCTGGATCTCGGTGGGGATCATCTCGATGCCGCCCATCTTTACATAATCATTGGCCACCACTTTGCCGGTGACAGTGATCACCGAATCAGCGGTCAAGGTGTCGATGGTGTCCACCAACTCCGGATGATCCGCCTTTTCCACCGTGATCTGAAGTTTGCCGGTGATATCCTTCAGCACAATAAAGGCCATAGCCTTGCTGTTGCGCAGGTTCTCGATAAAGCCCTGCACTTTAACGGTGCTGCCGATCGAGTTTTGTACCTGGTTGATGTAGGTGCGCTCCATAGAAATCCTCCTTGACGATACATTGGTCTCATCTATCCATTATAACGCATTTTTCGATGAAATCAACCCAAAGAACAGGGCGAGTTCAGCTTCTTTTAGAAAAAGCAGCGGCTGTCAGTCCTGCTTTTGCTGGCGGTCCAGCGTGCCGGTGCCGCCCTCTACGACTCCATCATGGGCCAATACCGCTTTGATGGTGCCAAAAAAGCAGCGCACATCCAGCCCAAAGCTCAGGTTCTGCGCATAGTAGCCATCCAGGCGGGCCTTTTCCGGGATCTCCAGTTCATCCCGGCCGTGGATCTGTGCCCAGCCAGTCAGACCCGGGCGCAGATCGTTGGCTCCGTACTGATCCCGGGCATCCAGCAGGTCGTATTGGTTCCACAACGCAGGACGGGGGCCGATGACCGCCATATCCCCCACAAAGATATTCCACAGCTGCGGCAGCTCATCCAGGCTGGTGCGGCGCAAAAAACGTCCCACCCGGGTAATATACTGATCCGGGTCCTGCAAAAGGTGGGTGGGCATATCATGGGGCGTATCTATGCGCATCGTGCGGAACTTGAGGATCTGAAAATGCTTTTTATTTTTGCCCACCCGTTTCTGCCGGAAAAAGACCGGCCCGGGAGAATCCAATTTGATAGCCACGCTTAAGATCAAAAACAGCCAGGACAGGCAGATCATCCCGCCCAAGGACAAAATGATGGCCAGCAGCCGCTTGATGTAGTTGCGATACATAAAAGCCTCCTTATCATGGCGGGGCATCCGATGCCGAACCCCGTCGGGTCAGACCTTATTATAGCAATGCAGGGCTGTTTTTGCAATCCCAACCGGGGCGGCAGAGCCGAGGGCGCTTGCCCGCAGATCCTGTTGCTGCACCGCGGGTGTTTTTTGTCAAAAAAGCTGCAGATCCCTGCGCTGCACTCTTGTCTTTTTGAGAGAGCAGCAGTATAATAGCTTTTTGGGTGTGCTGCAGACAGCGGAACTGACAGCACATAGACCTGTACCGGACAAGCTGCCCATTTAAGGGCCATATATTTGAAGGAGGAAGCAAACAACCATGGCGCAAAAGTCCCTGGCAACGGACCTGACTACCGGCCCGCTGCTCAAAAAGATCGTCCTGTTCTCTCTGCCGTTGGCGGCATCCAGTATTTTGCAGCTGCTGTTCAATGCGGCCGATGTGATCGTAGTCGGACGCTTTGCCGGCAGCACAGCGCTGGCTGCGGTGGGTTCCAACGGTGCTCTGATCAACCTGCTGGTCAACTTGTTTGTAGGACTGTCCCTGGGCGCCAATGTAGTTGCTGCCCGGTGTTTTGGCGCAAAGGATGAGAGCGGCGTGCAGGACACGGTGCGCACCTCTGTCACGCTGGGACTGGGCAGCGGCATTGTGCTGGCGGCAGCTGGTTTTTTAGCCTCCCGCGGGCTGCTGGAACTGATGTCCTGCCCGGAGGATGTGATCGAGCTTTCTGCCTTGTACCTGAAGATCTACTTTTTGGGTATGCCGGCTGCTATGCTGTACAACTTTTGCGCTGCCCTGCTGCGGGCGGTTGGTGATACCCGCCGCCCGCTGATCTGCCTGGCTGTATCCGGCCTGGTAAACGTAGGGCTGAACCTGGTGTTCGTGATCGGGTTCCATATGAGCGTTGCGGGTGTAGCTCTGGCCACGATCATCAGTCAGGCGGTCTCTGCTGCAATGGTGGTCAGCCTGCTGGTCAAGGAGCAGGGTGCGCTGCACCTGGATCTGCACCATCTGGGGCTGCACCAGGGAACTCTGCGTCAGATCCTGCGCATCGGACTGCCGGCGGGCCTGCAAAGCACCGTATTCAGCCTCTCCAATGTTGTGATCCAGTCTTCGATCAACTCGTTTGGTTCGGTGATCGTGGCCGGTAACTCTGCCGCCTCCAACCTGGAAGGCTTTATCTACACCGGCATGAACGCCTTTGCTCAGGCTGCCGTCACTTTTACCAGCCAGAACATCGGCGCACGCCGGTACGACAACCTGGACCGTGTGATGCGCAACTGCCTGCTGTGTGCGGTAGGTGTAGGCGCTGTACTGGGCGGCGGCGCCTATTTGTGCGGTGAGAGCCTGCTGCACTTCTACTCCTCTGACCCGGCTGTTATTGCCGCCGGACTTGCCCGGATGGAGATCATCTGCACCTTCTACTTTGTATGCGGCTGCATGGACACCCTGGCCAGCGGCCTGCGCGGCCGGGGATACTCGGTACTGCCTATGGTAGTCAGCCTGGTGGGCAGCTGCCTGCTGCGCGTAGTATGGGTGGCCACCATCTTCCAGACATTCCACACCACTACGGTACTTTATCTGAGCTATCCGGTGAGCTGGGCGCTGACGGCCGCTGCGCATCTGGTGTGCCTGCTGGTGGTGCGCCGCAAGACCCAGCAGCAGCTGGAGGCGGGCGCCCTGTAAACCCTGCCCCGGCATCTTGGGCCAGCGCATCAGGATATGCTGAGATTTTTGGCGGCAAAGCCGTTTTATAAACCCGAAAACTGTGGTATACTAGGGCTGCGGCCCGCCGCAGAAACTAGTTCAAAACCGGAAAGGAAACCCTGCCATGAAAGAGCCCAGCTATCTTAGCTCCAGCCGCTTAGGCGGCGCAGTGATCAGCGACCGGGTGGTGGCCAGCCTTTTGCAAGAGCTGCGTACCGGACGCTATGCCGGGGCCACCCGTCTGCCTGCTGAGGTGGACTTGGCCGCAGAGATGGGCGTGAGCCGTACCGTGATCCGTGACGCTTTGAGTGAGATGGAGCGGGACGGCTATGTAGAGCGGGTGCGCGGCATCGGCACAGTGGTCAACCGTACTGTGCTGGGACTGCGCAGCCGTTTGGACCAGAAGCTGGAATATTACCCCCTGATCCGCAGCTTTGGCAGCTACCCCCACGCAGACGGCATCCATATCTATCCCATGCGTGCTGGGGAGGATCTGGCCCACAACCTGCAGATCGCCCCTGGGGACGAGGTGATCTGCATCAAAAAGCGCATCCTTGCGGATACCACCCCTGTGATCTACTCGGTAGATTACCTGCCCCGCGCTCTATTTGATACCCGTGACTACACCCGGCTGGACTTGTCCGGCAGCGTGTTTGACATTTTGGAGAAGGACTGCCATCAGCAGATCTCCTCCAACGTCGCTCATCTGAAAGCCAGCTGCGGAGACGATGCGATCCGCGCCGCCATGCGGCTGGCCCCAGGGGAAGCAATGCTGCTGCTGGACGAGATCTGCTTCAACCGCCTGTGCCGGCCGGTGATGCGGTCATTGAGTTATTATACCAATTTCTTTGATTTTTCGATCCTGCGTAAATTGCTCTGAGTTATGGACGGGAGGTAACATCCATATGCGTCATCTGATCGACCCCTTAGACTTTACCCACCAGGAGATCTGCGCCCTGCTGGACCTGGCTGACCGCATCTGCGCCGATCCGGCAGCCTACCAGGAGGTAGCAGCCCACAAAAAATTGGCCACCTTGTTCTACGAGCCTTCCACCCGCACCCGCCTCTCCTTTGAGGCTGCAATGCTGAACCTGGGCGGTCATGTACTGGGCTTCCCCAGCGAGACGGTGTCCAGCGCCTCCAAGGGCGAGAGCGTTGCCGATACCATCCGTGTGGTGTCCTGCTATGCAGACATCGTAGCCATGCGTCACCCCAAGGAGGGTGCTCCCCGGCGGGCCAGCCGCTACTCCCGTATCCCAGTGATCAATGCCGGCGACGGCGGCCATCAGCACCCCACCCAGACCCTGATCGACCTGATGACCATCCGCCGCCGCAAGGGCCGTCTGGATGGGCTGACCATTGGTCTGTGCGGCGACCTGAAGTTTGGCCGCACGGTACATTCCCTGATCAAGACCATGGCCCGCTGCCAGGACATCCGCTTTGTGCTGATCAGCCCGGAAGAGCTGCGGGTACCGGATTACATCATCAAGGACGTACTGGAAGCCAACCAGATCCCTTACCGTGAAACACGGAGCCTGGAGGAATCCATGCCGGAACTGGATATCCTGTACATGACCCGTGTTCAGAAGGAGCGCTTCTTTAACGAAGAAGATTACGTCCGACTGAAAAACAGCTATATCCTGACCTTGGAAAAGATGGAGCTTGCAAAGCCTGATATGGCTGTGCTGCATCCCCTGCCCCGGGTGAACGAGATCGACCTGGATGTGGACGATGATCCCCGTGCCGCTTATTTTGAGCAGGTACAGAACGGCGTGTATGTGCGTATGGCGCTGATTATGACGCTGCTGGGCCTGGCAGACCCCAAAGCACCGAAGGAGGACAACTGATATGCTGAACATTGATGAAATCCAGAATGGCCTGGTGATCGACCATATCCAGGCTGGCACCGCCATTGGCTTGCTGGATCTGCTGGGCATCAAGTCCAACCGGACGGCCAGCGTTGCACTGATCCAGAATGCCCGGTCTGGCAAGTCCCCCTCCGGCCGCAAGGACATTATCAAGGTAGAGGGCGATGCTTCCTGGCTGAAGCTGGACGTATTGGCCTATCTGGACCCCGGCATCAGCGTGACGGTCATCCGGGATGGCAAGGCTGTAAAGAAGGACAAGCCCCAGCCGCCGAAGCAGCTGGTAAACATCGTTCGCTGCTGCAACCCCCGGTGCATCTCCTCTATTGAGGAGGAGTGCGACCAGATCTTTGAGCTGAGCTCCAACGGCAAGTACCGCTGCATCTACTGCGAGCAGGAACTGCAGGTCAAGCCGGAATAAGCTGCACACCTTCCCCTAAAAAAACAGCAACAAGCCCCCTGGCATTGTGTCCGCAATGCCAGGGGGCTTTGTTTGGTTATTGGGTTATTCCCGCAGGGCTTTTCAGACAAAGTCCTCCCGCATGGGGGTGAAGATATCCAGCAGCACCCCTGCCTCCAGGCAAGTGCAGCCGTGGACTACGCCATCCTCCTTGAGGATGGTATCCCCTGTGCGGACGGTACGGGTCTCCCCTTCTACCGTAAACTGGAACACACCGGACACCACATAGGTGATCTGGGTATGGGGGTGGCTGTGCAGCGCCCCCACAGCGCCGGTCTCAAAGGTGTTCTCCACACACATCAGGCCATCGGTATAGGCCAGTACTCGGCGGGTCACACCCGCACCAGCAGGCTGAGCCAGAGCATCGGCGTGCAATGCCCAGCGCTGTTTCTTTTCGATCATCGTTTGCTCCCTCGTTTTCCGGCTGCATAGCAGCCTATTTTCTTTGTTATACCGTGTCAAAGGCCGGTTTGTCAAGAGGCATCCTCTAAGCGCACGTCGTCCAATAAGCAAAAGCAGACCCTCCGAAAAGGATCTGCTTTTTGCTTAAACAGAGCATTTATGCAAAAAACTTATCGTAGATACCAAACACAAAGATGAACAGCACGATCAGCGGCAGACCGTAGGTCAGATAGCCCCGCATCCAATCCTGCATCTTCAAGCCGGAGCCAGCATTGGCTTCTGCTTTATAGTTCTTCCAGCCCCAGCCATAACGGGACACGCAGAACAGCAGATAGACCAGAGAGCCCAAGGGCAGCAGCAGGTTGCTGACCAGGAAGTCCTCCACATCCATGATGGTGCCGCCAAAGGCTGCAAAGCCATCCCACTTCCAGACGTTGAAGCCCAGCACGCAGGGCATGGACAGCACTATGATCAGTACAAGATTGACCAGAGCCGACTTTTTGCGGTTCCAGTTGAACAGCTCCATGCAGCAGCAGATCAGGTTCTCGAACACAGCCAGCACAGTGGACAGGGCTGCAAACTCCATAAACAGGAAGAACAAGCTGCCCCAGAAGCGCCCGCCTGCCATATTGGCAAAGATATTGGGCAGGGTGATGAAGATCAGGCTGGGGCCCGCCGTCTGGTCCACCCCATAGGTAAAGCAGGCCGGGAAGATGATCAGGCCCGCTGTGATCGCCACAAATGTATCCAGAACGACCACCCGAGCCGACTCACCCAGCAGCGAGTGTTCCCGGCCGATGTAGCTGCCGAAGATCGCCATGGCGCCAATGCCCAGACTCAGGGTAAAGAACGCCTGGTTCATAGCACTGACCAGCGTTTTGACCACGCCGACTTCCTGCATACGGGCAAAGTCCGGCACCAGATAAAAGCGCAGACCCTCTTTTGCGCCTGGCATAAACAGGCTGTTGCCTGCCAGGACCACCATGATCAGGATCAATGCGATCATCATCACCTTGGTGACCCGCTCCAGGCCATTTTGCAGACCCCTGGCGCAGACAAAGATGGAGAAGCACACGACCACCAGCATCCAGAACGTCATGGTGCCGGGACTGGCCAGCATCTGATCAAAAGCAGCGGACACCTGCTCCGAAGAAACACCCGACAGCTTACCGGTGGCAGTCATATAAAAATAGTGCATCATCCACCCTGCCACCGTGGTGTAGAACATCATCAGCAGGTAGCAGCCCAGCAAGGTAAAATAACCGTGGATGTGCCACTTCTGGCCCGGTTTTTCCAGAGCTTGGTAGGCACGCACCGGGCTTTTGCGGCTGGCACGGCCCACCGCAAACTCCATGGTCATAATGGGCAGGCCTAAGATCGCCAAAAAAAGCAGATAAAACAGCACAAATGCGCCGCCGCCGCCCTGTCCCGCAATATAAGGGAATTTCCACACGTTGCCGATGCCGATGGCGCAGCCAGCAGACAGCAAAATAAATCCGAGCCTCGATTTGAGGGTTTCGCGCTCCATTGGGATTCCTCCTTGAACTTTTGCAAACTGAATCTGTCTACTTCCCTGCACCGCAGCATAAGAAGCAGGACCCGTTCATTGTATCATAGTTTTAATAAAATGAGAAGTCGTGTCTCGTGCCTAATCGATAAAAGCGTTTCTTCCTGGGAATGGATAGATTTTTGTGAAGATACGCAGCCCGTTTTCCGCCATTTTTGTTGTGCCGCTTTTTTGCGGAATGCTGCTTTTGCGCCTCTTATAAGCACAGATCTGCTTCTTACAAAACGTGCCTTTTCTGTGTGCCGCCAGCCTTTTATTGAAACGCTGTTTCAGTATCTATTTTTTGCAGCGGAACATTGTATCCAACAGCTTGTCCATCTCCACAAAACAAAAGAATTACTTTTATCGGTTTTTTGCCCAAAAAACACAATATTTCCCCTTGACAAAACCACACCCAATCGGTAAAAATATAGTAAAGGGCATTGATAACGATTTCACGCCCCGGCGTTTTTTGGCCAAAACGCCGCTGCTCAGCCGCTTTGTCTGTCGTATGCGGCTGTTACTCACTCGATTATTTTTCCAGCCACTGCGCTATACTGAAAGTGAAGGAGAGATGTGACATGACGATTGCTATTTTAGCCCATGACTCCCGCAAAGAACTTGCGCTGCAGTTCTGCACTGCTTACAGCGCGATTTTATCCAAAAACACAGTCATCGCCACTGGTACCACTGGGCGTATGCTGACCCAGACCACCGGACTGCCGGTGCAATGCTACCTCTCCGGGCGACTGGGTGGTCTGCAGCAGATCGCAGCCCGGGTGGCTTGCGACGAGGTGGATCTTGTGCTGTTTTTCCGGGACCCGCTGCACGCAGATTCCACCAATGTGACCGAGCAGAACCTGCTGCGGCTGTGTGATATGCACAGTGTTCCCATTGCCACCAACATTGCCACCGCCGAAGTTCTGCTCCGCGGGTTGGATCAGGGAGATCTGGATTACCGGGAAGCTATGCACCCTCAGGTGATCGACCCCTTCCCCTCCCGCCGGGCTGTATAAATCTGCCGCAGAAAATCACACATAAAAACGCCGCAGCATCTGAGAGTATATCTCTCCCAGGCTGCGGCGTTTTCATTCTCTTAAAAGCATGACAGTCCTACGTTTGCACGCAAAAAAGCCGTTCCCGGCATTGCCTTGCGGCAAATACAGGGAACGGCCCAGGAAAGGGGTCAGCGGATTTGATCGCCCAAAATAGGGAGAACTCAGATCTCCTTCTTCAGGGTCTCGGCCATGATGTAGCCATAGCACAGTGCAGCGTCAAAGCCCATGCCGTACTGCTTGGCGTCCTTCTCCTCGATGGAGCCGCAGACGTCGCCTGCTGCGTACAGACCGGGGATCGCCTTCTTCTCTGCAGTCAGCACATGGCAATCGGTATCGATCGCCAGGCCAGCGGTGGTCAGGTAGAAGGTGGGATCCACGCGGATGGCCCACAGGCCGTCACGGGTCTCGATGTAGGGGCAGCCACGGCGGCCGAATGCATCCGGCTCACCGGACAGAGCGGCGTCGTTGTTTGCCTCGATAGCAGCAGCCAGGTTGGGCAGGCTCAGAGCGTCGCTGGCAGCCTCGATGCTGTCGTAGTGGACAGCCTCGCCCTTCTCGAACATAGCGGTGTAGCCATTGAAGCCATATGCCTCGCTGTCACGCAGCTTGATAGCAGAAGCCTCGTCGAAGATGTAGTAGAAGGTGTCGCCGTTGTCCTTGTTCAGCTTTGCCTTGGCCATAGTATAGTGGTTATCGGAGATGATGTTGCCGATATTGTCACCATTGATGTTGACCATGATGCCAGGAGCGGTGGAGTGGATGAAGGCCAGCTCGAACTTGCTCTTGTAGCTGGACAGGAAGGCGGGCAGCGGACGATCCTCGCACTCCACAACGCCGCCTGCATCCAGACCCAGCTGGATGCCGTCGCCGGTCACGCAGGATGCGCAGTTGAAGAAGAAGTCCTCGTAGCCGGGGCTGTACTTCTTGATCATCTCAGCATTCTTACCAAAGCCGCCGGCAGCCAGGCAGACAGCCTTGCCGTGCAGGGTGTAGGTAGCGCCGTTATCGCCCTGTGCGCGAACACCCACAATGCGGCCGTTGTCGTCCTTGATCAGCTCGGTGACGCTGGTGGAGTAGATGATCTTGCCCTTCTCGTACATAGCGATGCGGTTGGCCAGGAACATCATAGCGTAGCCTGCGCCGCCCTCATAGCAGCCGGGAGCCAGGTACGGAGTAGCAGCGCCATAAGCAGTAGCACTCTCGTAGTTGCCCAGGGTGTTGAAGCCGATGCCGATGCCGGACATCCAGTCCACCAGATCGCCAGCAACGGTATACTGCTTGGTCATGAAGGGCATCTCGCCGTTGAAGAAGTCCTTGCGCTGATACTTCTCCATGGTCTTCCAGAAGTTCATCATGCCTTCCAGGGTGCCCATAGCGGATGCGCGGTACGCACCATCGACGTCGTAGTTGTACTGCATCTTGGAGCCTGCAGTAGCAACGCCGCCGTAGGTCATAGCCATGGAGCCGCCGGGGATATCCCGCTTCTCCACCAGGGTGACGCTGTAGCCGGCCTCCAGCAGGCGGGCAGCGCAGACCAGACCAGCGGTGCCAGCACCCATGATGACCACATCAGCCTCTTCCTCGAACACTTCGTTGGAGGTGGGGTTCTCGATCTTAGCGGAGAAATCATCCACATTGTAGCCAGCCTGCTCAATGGCTTCCTTAACGGCATTCTTGATCGCCATGGAGGTGATGGAAGAACCGCGCAGGTTGGGCACATTGATGCTCTGATGCTCTACGATCGCAGCCGGAATGCGGGTGCAGGCATAGTTGCCGATGCCGATGGTCTCCTCATGAGAGAGGACCTCACAGGCAGCAATGGTGCCCTCACGGAAGGTGGTAGCCACATAGACCCAGCTCTCGTGGCCCATGCCCTTGGTCACATACTTGCCGTCCACCGGTGCGGAGGGCTTAGCAGGTGCGGAGGAGCTGGCAGCCTCGGAGGAGGCAGCCGGTGCAGAGGAGGCCGGAGCCGAAGAAGATGCGGCAGAATTGCCGCAGCCAGTCAGCAGGCCAGCAGCTGCAACGCCCATGGTGCCCACAGCAGCACCACGCATAAAGTCGCGTCTGGAAATCTTGCTCATAAAGTCTTTTCCTTCCTTTTTGGATCTGTCTCACTGGCTGTATACACCAATGCAGACGATGCTTCGTATTTTTCGACCCCCAGCACACAGGAAGTGCCGGGCTTTGATACAAGTATAACAAATTTCTCGACCAGAGTGAAATTCAAAAAACTCTCATATCCATAAAATTTTTTTATAAATAAATTGTCTATTTACGGGGTTTTAAGGATGTATTATAATAATGTTACACATCTATAGCCTGAAATGGGAGGGACCATCTATGACAGTTTACCAACTGGAGTGTTTTATTGCTGTGGCAGAGGAACTAAATTTCAGCGCAGCAGCTGCGCGGATGTTCACCACCCAGCCCTCTATCACCTACCAGATCAGTGCCCTTGAACGGGAGACCGGGCTGCATTTGTTTGACCGTTCCACGCGGCGGACGAAGCTGACTGCCGCCGGGCAGGCTTTTTACCTTGATATGGTGCAAATGACAAGTTTTTGCCGCCAAGCCCTGAAAAAAGCACAGGACATCCAGGATGCCGACCGTTCCCACATTGTTGTGGGGCTGCGGCAGCTGTTTGATTACAGCACGTTTTCCAACATCGTGGCAGAGTTTCAGCACGAATACCCCAACGCCTGCGTAGACGTTGTTCCTCAGGATAACCGCCGGCCGTTGGAGCAGCTGCGTTCCGGTCAGATCGACATAGGATTTTTTTATGGATCCGAACATAATAAGGACCGTGACATCGCCTTCACTCCCCTGTTTTCCTTAGGGTATCATGTACTGATGAACCCCAACTCCCCCTTGGCTGAGCGACGTGCTTTGCATTTGGCTGACCTGAAAGGACAGAGCGTGGTCTCCTCCGGCTCCTTTGACAGTTTTCTGTCCGCATGCCAGGGACCTTCGCTGGAGCAGCTGGCTCAGGTCGGGGTGGATTGCAGCAAGGTCAGCCCCAGTTTTGAGGGGGCGCTGATCATGATCCAGATGGGCACGGCCATGTCCATCGTTCCCTGTCTGGCCAACGCAGTGATCCCAGGCATGGTAAAGATCCCCTTGCTGGACTATCCCCCGGTAATGGTCGAGATCGCCGCCATGCGTCATGCCCCCCGGCTGGAGGTGCAGTCCTTTATCGAGATCGCAAAACGCCGGTATGGACGCTACGCCCACAACAGCTCCTTGTCCAGTCCGCAGCTATAAAACAGCAAAAACAGCGCCGCAGGTTTTTGAACACCTGCGGCGCTGCATCGTTTCAGCTTATTTTATTGAGGGGAAAAGCGGATCATTCCAGACCTGCCATCTGCTTGATGGACTTGATGGCAAAGGTCAGGGTCCGGCCACAGGCAGTACCGCCCATGACGCAGGGGTAGTTGTTCTGGAAGAAGCTGCCCGACATATCGCCGGTGACGTACAGGCCGGGGATGGGCTCGTTGTTGTCGTCCTTGGCCTGGCAGTTCTCGGTGATGGAGATGCCCTGCAGGCTGCACAGCAGCGAAGCGCCCAGCCAGCAGCCATAGAAGGGAGCGGTCTTGATGGCGCTCAGACGGCTGGCAGGCTTGCCGAAGTCCTCATCCTTCTGCATGTCGTACAGCTCGTTGTAGCGGGCCACGGTGGCGATGAAGGTATCCTTGTCGGCGCCGGTAAAGCCCATCTTGTCGGCCAGCTCCTCGATGGTGTCGGCCTTCATGATGAGGCCCTGGGCCTCAAACTCTTCCAGCTGGCTCTCCATCATGCCGGGGATATAGCGGGTCAGAGCCGAGCAGCCGATGGTATGGAAGCGATCCACATCCTCACGGAAGTTGGCGTCGTGGATCATGGCGTAGACATGGCCGGGCTGCTGGAAGGAGGCGTGGGAAGCGTTGTCGTACTCCTGGCTCTCGTTCATGAAGCGCTCGCCGTGACGGTTGACCTTCAGGAAGGGCTGGCTGCCGGGGTTGTACTGGCCTACGGTGCCGGGGAATGCCTTGCCGCCGAAGGAAGAGGGCGACTCCACATAGCCGGAGTTGACGCCGGGAGCCACCAAGCCGCGGTCAAACAGAACCGGAGCGGCCTCGGCATCCAGGTGTGCGCCGGCCCAGATGGCGGCGCGGATGCCATAGCCCTTGTCGGCGGGGGCGTAGGAGCAGGCAGTGGTGACGCTGGTGCCCAGGGGGTCCAGCTGCTCCATCATGTAGGGGTTGCCGGCGTAGCCGCCGCAGGCCAGCAGAACGCCCTTGGCGGCGTTGATTCGGATGAAGTGGCCGTCGTCGGTGCTCTGGGCGATGACGCCGGTGATGCGGCCGTCGCTGCTCTTTTCCAGCTTGGCCAGGCCGGTATTGAAGTCGATGGAGTAGCCCAGGCTCTCAATGTACTCCTGGAACACCTGATTGCGGGGCTTCTCGGCGCTGCTGTAGTCCACCTGCTGGACCGGGAACATCAGCTTGCTCTGGCTGATCTGAGTGTCGTCGGGCCACTTGGCCTCGTCGCCCAGGGTCAGGTTGCAGGTGTAGTTGTAGGGTGCGCTCTCCAGAATGCCCGACACAAAGTCGTGCATGGCGGCGGACTCATTGATCCAGGTCTTAACCACACGCTGATCGCAGCGGCCGCCCATGGAGCGGGAAATTTCGCTCAGCAGCTCGGCGCGGTCCACCGGCGGAACGCCCTGCTTCTTGGCCTCGCTGCTGTCGATGGTGCCGTACCAGTGGCGGGTCTCCATGACGGCGGAGTTCTGCTCGATGATGCGGAAGTTCAGGCCGTTCTGAGCGGCAAAGGCGGCGGCACACATGCCGCCGTTGCCGGCGCCCACGATGACGATGTCGGTGTCCCAGGTCTCGGTGATGGCGTCCTCGTCGATGTCGGGCTCGGTGCCCAGCCAGTTGTTCTCATCGCCGGTGGGCAGCTGAACCGAGGTCACCACCGTCTCGCCCATAGCCTGGGCAAAGCAGCTCTTGGCGGCCTTCATAACGGCCTCGGAGGTGATGGTGGAGCCCGACACGCCGTCGATCTCAGCCGAACCGGCTGCCAGCAGCTGCTCCTTCAGCTGGTCGGCGGCAGCAGCGCCGTAAGAGGCAGTCTCGCCCGAGGTATCCACCACCACGTCGGTGACGGCGGTCTCGCTGAAGGTCATGGTGACCTTGACGGTGGAGGAAATGCCCTCGGCGGTGCCCTCATAGGTGCCAGGAGTGTACAGCCCGCCGGAAGCGGAGGCAGAGCCGGAAGCAGCAACGGAGGAGGAAGCCGAATTGCAGCCGGTCAGAGCACCAGCAGTGACAGTGCCCATAGCCGCAGCAGCGGCAATCTTCAAAAAGCCTTTGCGGGAGATCTTATTCATGATAAGGGGTCCTTTCTGTTTTTGTTCCACCCGTGGATCACAGGCCCACGGAACTTCGTTCGACAATATTTTAACACAAAGAAGCCGTCTTGTCTTTTAAGTTTTCTTAACCAGAATTATATTTCCAGCACCAAAAAACCGGCACAGAAACTGCTGCAGCGTCGTGTCCGCCCCAAATCGAAAGCATTGATTAAGTTTTATTAAGATTTGAAACCATGACCCGATCCACCCTTATCCACCGTTTTGCAACAAAAAGCAGGCCGATACTGTGTACCGACCTGTCTGCAAAAGCAAAGATCTATTCTGTCATTTCATTGGCCTTCCGGGGTAAAGATATAGCCTTTTCCCCAGACATTTTTCAGGTAGACCGGCTTTGCGGGGTTCGGCTCGATCTTGCCCCGGAGATTGTGGATATGGACCTGCACCGTGCGCACATCCCCCAGGCTGTCCTTGCCCCATATCTTGGCATACAGCTGATTTGCGGTAAAAAAAGTATTGGGATGCCGGACAAACAGGTTGAGGATCCTATATTCCATATCTGCCAGATGGATAGACGCTGCCCCTTTCTGGACGCAATGGCTGTTGGCATCCAAGCTAAAGGCCGCACAGTGATATCCATTGGCACTGGGTTCCGCCGCATCCATCTGTACACGGCGGATGTTGGCCATGATACGGGCCAGCAGGATCTTGTTATCATATGGTTTCGACACAAAATCGTCTCCGCCCAGCTCCAGCGCACGCACGATGGTTTTCGTATCGTCCAGGCAGGAAGTGAAGATGATCGGGCAATGGTGCCAGCTGCGCAGACGCTGACACAGATCCACTCCGTTCGTGTCTGGGAGCAGGATATCCATCAGGATCACGTCAAAGATCTCCCGCGCATGGGACAGCGCTTCGCCCCCAGTATCCGCGCAGGTGACAGAAAAATTTTGCTGGCTTTCCAGAAAGTATCGAGTGGTGTCCCGGATCACCGGGTCATCCTCCACCATCAGCACGCGGATCATAAACGGACTCTCCCCTTCTCTTTGCTTGTTCGGATGGCTCCGGGACGATCCTGCTCTAAAACGCATCCCCCGGAAAATCGCTTTCTTCTTAGTATACCGGATTCTGCGCTGGAGCACAAGGCTGTGCCTTTTCTTTTGCCGGGGCACCGTTTTTGAAGTTTTTGTGGAACAGACTGCCTTTCTGTGATCACCAGAACATATTGAATATGTTCATGATCAGAGTTATTGCTCCGCTCAGAACAAGACCCAGGATCAAGAGCACCGCCACAACTACAAACACCAGATTGACCCAAAAACCACATCCAGAGCAGCCGCTGGGCTGCTTATCCGGGCCGCCAAAATTACGGTCGAAGGACGTTTTATACTGCGCATAGCCCGTGCTCCCTTTCCCAAAATAGCCATAATCTTTATCCGACATTTGCTGTGCCTCCCCCATCAGACTGGAATGGTTTGCTCCATATCCAAAGAATAGCACGTTTTGGGACCAATAAACAGTACTTTTGCAAAAACAGCGAAAAAATACCTTTCTGCACGTCCCGCTGCTTGGTGCAGCACACCCTCCCTCCATTCTTCCAGCGGATGATCTGCACCGGAACAAAGGGTATTTTGGCCCCAGATGCACAGACTAGAGGAGAGAAAGTCCCTGGAACCACCTTTGTTTTCCCAAGAAATGAGCGCAGCAATGAAAAGTTTCACGCCAGATGAAAAGCTCTTGCGCATTTTTTCTAAGACATCCCCTAAATATCCATGGAATATTCACAATCATTTGGTAGAATTATAAGGGTTAGGGCGCCGCTGACGGCTTGAAACGCCGCACATCCCCTTGCGGCCCTCTGCACCGCTGAACAAGCTGCAGAGTTGCTGTCAGACCGCCCGCACGCGTATAGGCAGCCCACCGGATCGGAATCTTTTTTCCACTATTTCCGCTGCAAGCCTGGCTCGTCTTTTAACAACAGACGACAAATGAACATACTAATATCAGATCGATCCCGGCAAAGGGGGCCGTTTGGGGCCGTGTACTTCCGTGCCGGCCGCCCCAGAAAGGGAGGACTATGCTCAAGCTCAAACACATCCGTAAAGAATATAAAACCGGCGAGCTGCTGCAGAAAGCACTGGACGACGTCAGTCTGAGCCTGCGTGACAACGAGTTTGTCGCGATCCTAGGCCCCAGTGGTTCCGGCAAGACCACGCTGTTAAACATTATTGGTGGACTGGACCGCTATGACAGCGGCGAAATGATCATCAATGGGATCTCGACCCAGAAATACTCTGACCGGGACTGGGACTCCTACCGCAACCACACGGTAGGCTTTGTTTTTCAAAGTTACAATCTGATCCCGCACCAGACTATTCTGTCCAATGTAGAGCTGGCGCTGACCATCTCCGGCGTATCCGGAGCGGAGCGCCGCCGCCGGGCCGCCGAGGCGCTGCAAAAGGTGGGCCTGGGCGATCAGCTGCACAAACGCCCCTCTGAAATGTCCGGCGGACAGATGCAGCGAGTCGCCATTGCCCGTGCTTTGGTCAACAACCCCGATATCCTGCTGGCAGACGAGCCCACCGGTGCACTGGACAGTGAGACCAGCGTACAGGTAATGGAGCTGCTGAAAGAGGTAGCTAAGGACCGACTGGTGGTAATGGTGACCCACAACCCCGACCTGGCTGAACAGTATGCTACCCGTATCGTCACCGTGAAGGACGGCATCATCCAATCTGACACTGATCCTTTCCGGCCGGATGAATCGCAGCTGGAGCCGCCGGTGCATATGAATATGGGCCGGTCCTCCATGTCTTTGTTCACCTCCCTGGTGCTGAGCTTCAACAACCTGCGCACCAAAAAAGCCCGTACTCTGCTGACAGCATTTGCTGGCTCCATTGGTATTATCGGCATTGCATTGATCATCTCTCTTTCCGCCGGTGTCAATGACTACATCGCGGATATGGAGCGCTCCACCTTGTCGGAATACCCGCTGCAGATCCTTAGCAACGGCATCGACATCACTTCCATGCTCTCCTCCAGCCCCTTAGGGCAAGGCGTTGTCGGCTCACAGAACGCCCCTGAAGAGGGCATGGTCACGGTACGGGAGCTGATCACCCCGCTGGTGTCCGGCATCTCCTCCAACGACTTGGCCTCATTGAAGGCTTATCTGGAAAGCGACGCCGCATCTGCTGCACAGCACGCCTCGTCCATTGAGTATCTATACGGTGTATCTCCTCAGATCTATCAGATCCGGGAGGACGGCAGCTACCGCCAGGTCAACCCGGATTCCACCCTGGCGGCGCTGGGTCTCAGCGGCGTATCCTCCACCAATGAGGTGGTATCCTCCATGATGGATACCAGCGTATTCTATTCCCTGCCCCGGAACGAAGGACTGTACGACACCCAGTACGACGTAAAAGCCGGACGGTGGCCCGAGCACTACAACGAGTGTGTGGTGGTGCTGGCGGCGGACGGCAGTGTAACGGACTATGCGCTCTACTCCATGGGTCTGCGGGACAGCGCCGAGCTGGATAAAATGGTGCAGCAATTTGCCCAGAACCAAAATGTAGACCTTCCGGAGGACTTCCACGCCTACCGCTATGAGGATTTTTTGAATATCCACTTCAAGCTGGCCAACCCTGCCCAGCGTTATGTCTACGATGACGCCCACAGTGTCTGGGTGGATAAGGGCGATGATAAGCCCTTTATGCAGGAGCTTCTGGCAAACTCGGAAGATCTGACCGTGGTGGGCGTTGTACAGCCCAAGGCCAATGCTTCTGCCACCATGCTGGGTTCCGGCATTGCCTATTCTCCGGATCTGGTCCCCCATATGGCAGACTTTGCTTCCAACAGCGAGATCGTCCACCAGCAGATGGCACAGCCGGAAGTGAACGTCCTTACCGGCCAGCCGTTTGGTGCGGAGGAAAAGGCTCCGGCACTGGAGCTGAACAAGCTGTTCTCTGTTGATACCGATCGCTTGCAGCAGGCATTCCAGTTCAACCCCAATGCACTGGATCTGTCCGGTGTGTTTGATCTGAACAGCGGCGCACTGGATCTGGAAGGTCTGGTGGATTTCAGCTCGCTGCAGCTGGACTTCAGCCAGCTGCCCGGTCTGGACCCGGACACCATTGGTGCTTTGATGGAAAGCCTGAGCCTGTCCATCCCTGCTGAAAAGGTACAGGCCCTGGCCCAGAAAGTGCTGAACGGTTACAAGGATTATGTGATCGGCAACGGATTTTTGCATCTGAACCGGCTGGACTTTGGCTCCTACCTGCAGACGCCTCAGTTCCAGCAGCTGATGAAGGAAGCTATGGAAGAGCTGATCGACAAGCAGGCGGTAAGCCAGCAGCTTTCCACTGCATTGCAGCAGGCTCTGGCCGGGTATTCTGCACAGCTGAACCAGGTGCTGCAGACTCAGCTGGGAAGTGTGCTGCAGCAGGTCATGAGCCAGGCTATGCCCAAGATCATGGCCACCTTGCAGACCCAGCTGCAAAAGGGTCTGTCCAAGCTGGCCAGCCAGATGGAAAACGCCATTAAGATCGATGCATCTGCCTTTAAGGATGCCATCTCTCTGAGCATGGATGAGACCCAGATCAGCGAGCTGCTGACTTCGGCTATGCTCTCCTCCAGCGCCACATATGATTCCAACCTGCAAAACTTTGGGTATGTGGACTTCTCTCGTCCCAGCCAGATCCGGATCTATCCCTTGGATTTTGAGAGCAAGGCTGTGATCCTGGAAGAGCTGGAGACCTACAACAACGCAATGACCGCACAGGGCGAGGAGGAAAAGGTGATCCGCTACACCGATCTGGTGGGCACTCTGATGACCTCTGTGACCGAGATCGTGAACATGATCAGTAGTATGCTGGTGGCCTTTGTGTCCATCTCGCTGGTGGTCTCCTCCATCATGATCGGCGTCATCACCTATATCAGTGTGCTGGAACGCCGTAAGGAGATCGGCATCCTGCGTGCCATTGGCGCATCCAAGCGCAATGTGTCCGAGGTGTTCAATGCCGAGACCTTGATCATTGGTCTGTTCTCCGGCATACTGGGCATCATCCTCAGCGAACTGCTGCTGATCCCCGGCAATATGCTGATCCGGTCGGTATCCGGCAGCAGTCAAATGACAGCGGTGCTGCCGCTGGATGCAGCCGTGATCCTGGTGCTGCTCTCCACGCTGCTGACCATCCTGGGCGGTCTGATCCCCTCGATGAGCGCTGCCAAGTGCAACCCTGTCACAGCGCTGCGGTCGGAATAAGAGCGCTGATCCCTATCGCAAATATTCCACCTGCGGCGGAGCTTCCCTTTCCCGCCACAGGCGCACAAAACCGGCATAGCCAAAGCTATGCCGGTTTTGTATTGCTCTTTTTCTGTTCCCAGATAACAGCAGGACCTCCCTGCCCTGCATCCAGTTTTCTGTCTACTGTCATAAAGCCAAAAAAGTGATCCCCCACAGACGCTGCTGCTGTGGTCAGCCCACAGAACCAACCACCCGGCCTCCTTCTTTTTTCAGAACACCGCCGGGAGGATCTGCTGCCGCTCTGCATCCACGATGCCGTAGGTATTCAGCCGAAGCTTTGGGATCACCGGCAGGCTGACAAAAGCCAAGGTCATAAAAGCATCGATCTCTTCCGAGATACCATACTCCCGCAGGGCGGCTTTCAGCTCTCGGAGGGTCTTTTCCACCGACACTGCATCTTCTGTACTCATCAGACCTGCAACGGGGAGAGGCAGTTCTCCAACCACCTGCCCGTTGACGGCAAACGCCAGTCCGCCGCCATTTTGACGGACCCGATTGCCAGCCAGGACCATATCTGCATCGTTGGTGCCTGCCACGATAAGGTTATGGGAATCGTGGGCAATACTGGAGGCTACGGCACCGCAGCGCAGGCCATAATTACCCAGAAAGCCGATCCCCACATGGCCAGAGTTGTGGTGCCGCTCAAAAACCGCCAGCTTGACGATCTTTTGTTCCACATCCACGCCGGGGGCTGTCCCGGGATGGGTCTGGAAGGGGACGATCTTTTCCTGGGTCAGCAGCTCATGAGGGGTCAGGCAAATGACCCGCTCCCACTCCCCTGTCTGCCGAAGTTCCAGATCCTGCAGGGTGATCTCGTCCATATGGAAGGAGTGCAGTACACTGTCAAACCGCGCCTTATCCAGCTGAAGCGGAGCCGGGTGAAGCGCATGGCCCTTTTCGGCCACCAGCTTGCCGGCCTTATAGACCTGTTCCACTGTGAAGTTTTCCAGATCCGACACCACGATCAGATCCGCTGCGTAGCCCGGGGCGACTGCACCATTTTGGGTCAAACCGAAGTAACGGGCGGGGATCAGGCTGCCCATCTTGATCGCCAGGATGGGGTCCACTCCTGCCGCCACCGCTTTGCGGATGATGAAATCGATATGGCCGCCTTCCAGCAGATCGCCGGGGTGCTTATCATCCGTCACCAGCATGCACCGCTCGCAATAAGGCTCCTGGAACAGCGGGAGCAGGGCCTGAAGATTCTGCGCCGCAGTACCCTCCCGCACCATGATATACTGTCCCCGGCGGAGCTTTTCCATTGCTTCTTCCAACGCAGAGCACTCATGGTCGGACTGCACACCCGCTGTGATATAGGCGTTCAGATCTTTGCCGCTGAGGAAAGGTGCATGACCGTCCATCGGTTTGCGGGCCGCTGCACAGTCCTCGATCTTTTTCAGGATCTTTTCATCCCCGTGCACTGTTCCAAAGACATTCATCAATTCTGCCAGACCCAGAACACGGGGCGATGCGTAATACGGGGCCAGATCTTCGGCTTCCAGCACTGCACCGGATTCATCCAGGTCTGCTGCCGGCACACAGGACGGCAGCATAAAGTAGACCGAAAGATCCAGATCCTTTGTGGTCTCCATCATAAACTCCAGACCGGCTGTCCCGGCCACATTGGAGATCTCGTGCGGATCGGTCACCACAGCTACGGTCCCATGGGGCAGGACGGCCTGTGCAAAGGCAGGGCCGCAGAGCATGGAGCTTTCGATGTGGATATGCCCATCGATCAGACCAGGACAGACATACTTTCCTGCAAGGTCCAGCTCTGTCTCCCCGGTGTATTCGCCTATGCCTACGATCTGTCCCTGGTGGATGGCCACATCTGCCTGTTCCACCTCGTTAGTAAAAACATTTACCACCCGGGCCCGTTTCAGCACAAGTTCCACAGGCCGTTCTCCCTTGGCAGCAGAGATCTGCTGCCGGCGTTGTTCTGTCTGCATAAGAGCCTCCCTTCCGCTTTGCCCCTGTCCAGAATTTCCGGTTTACTTCTGTGCTTCCGCCATCTGCCGGACGGCATCCTCAAAGCTGCTGCACTGGAAGATCGGCATGGAGCCAGCGAACATCAAATTGATGGGATAATCGAAGTTTTCTGCATTGCGTCCGCACTCATCCCGGTACTCCCGCGACTCGCCGTAGTTAGGGATGCGCTCCCGCATGGGGGTGGTGTCCCGCATATAACCAAACAGTTTTTTGCCCAGCTGGTACCCCATGCCGCACTCAAAGCTGACATCGTTGCTGGGTTCATAGCCGCGGAAATCGTTCAGGTCTGCCAGGATGATATCGCAGTCCCGCACATGCTGCTGGTAACGATGGAACAGCTGCGCTGCGGTCTGGTACGGATTCTCCGGGTCTGCTGCCGCCTCATTGTCCACAAGGTCCATTGGGGCAACCGCATCAAACCCATAGGATGCGCAGATCGCTTTCACCTGTTCGTACTTTGCACAAGCATCCGGGTCATAGCGCTCTGTACTGGCCAGATAAACCACCGGACGGTCATGCGCTGCCGGTGCGGCCGGGTTTTGCTGTGCTTTTTGCAGCCCAAGTGCCTGGTTTTTTGCATCCTCTTCCAGGTCAATCATCATCAGGCGGAGGCAATCCGAGAGGTCGCCCTCGATGACCTTGCTGGCGCCGACAATGGACGGTGCAAACGGAAGATCTGCATAGGGCAGCGGCTTATTATCCGGGCCGCAGACGACGCCGTCTGCCAGGTGTGCGCCCTGCACCTTCCAGGTCAGCGGACGCTTATCGCGGGTATAGCCATAGCAGCGGATGCCTCTTGCATAGGCCATTCCCAGCTCATAGATGGAGCCGCCGTCCGGCTCTGCCCCGCGGAAGGTCTCCAGATCCACCAGGATGGCCGTAGACTCATTCATGCAGCGGGCACAGTTCTGGAAAATAGCTTTTGCATGGTCACGCCGGTCCGGGCTGCTCATATCCACCGGGTTATCGCTGGGCATCGTGACCCCAAAACCGTAATACTCTGCCTTGCGGCGCATCGAATCCCAAAGGGTATAGCCATTGGTGTAAAAGCACTCCGGCCCTGCCAGGTAGAGCTTTTCCTTGCCAAACAATTTTACCTGCCAATCATACATAGGGGTCGTTCCTTTCTTTTTTACTGCAGAACCAGTTTCATCAGCAGCTGCAGGAAGCGGGCGTGATCGGCTTTTCGGCCGATCTGCACCACCGGCAGATGCTCCCATACAAAGTGGTGACGGGCATCCAGCACCGTCATTCCCAAGGTCAGGCCGTCCTTGGTCTCCACGCCCACATGGCCTTCAAAGGTCTCCACAAGGGTAGGATCAATGGCGTATGCCACTGCCATACAGTCGATGCTGGTGCAGTACGCCTCAAAGCCCCGGCCATTGACAAAGCGGATCGCCTGGCGCAGGAACTTTGCCTCGGGTCGGCTGCTCTGGTCCAGTGCGGCAATGTCCTCCTCTGTCAGGTTGACGTCAAAATGGGTAGCCACATCCAGCCCCAGGCAGGTGAGCTTGATGCCGGATTCATAGACGATCTTTGCGGCCTCCGGGT
Source organism: uncultured Faecalibacterium sp. (assembly GCA_900540455.1). GTDB lineage: Bacteria > Bacillota > Clostridia > Oscillospirales > Ruminococcaceae > Faecalibacterium. The sequence goes on along the minus strand of UQGD01000002.1, from coordinate 14,816 downwards.
CCACATAAACATTCCACTCGCTTTGGGGCGTATCGCCTGTGCAGTTTGCAAATGCATATTTGTTCAGGCCAAACATACCCGAAATTGCGATGATCTCCCGGATCATGGGCACGATCTGCGGCTCCTTGCGCAGCGCCATGGCAATATTGCTCATGGGGCCGGTGGAAAGGATGGTCACCTCTCCGGGGTTTGCCTTGACAAGATCGATGATCAGATCCACTGCGTGCTTAGGGCTGCGGGGGGTCTTGGGTTCCGGCAGGAAATTTTCTGCCTGGCCATCTGCACCATGGGAGAAGGGATCTTTGGGGGCAGAACGGACCATCGGGACCTCCATCCCCTTGCCCACCGGGATATCCGTCCGGCCGATCATTTCCAGGACCTTCAGTGCATTGACGCAGGTCACCTCAGCAGGGTAGTTTCCGTTCAGAGTGGTCACTGCCAACACGTCCAGTGCCTCCGACTTACAGGCCATCACAATGGCCATGGAGTCGTCCATGCCCGGGTCACAGTCCAAAATGATCTTCTTCTTTTCCATAAAAGGTCCATCCTTTCTTTTGCCCGATCGTCCCCCTGACAGAGCGGGGCTGCACATTTGCTAAATATTTGCTAAATATTTTTTCGTTTGCTAAATCATATCATGTTTCAGCCCAAGAATCAAGCGGATCCCATCAAAAAAACGAGCGCACGTTTTCCTTTTTATAAAAATCAAGTGCCCGTCCTTTCGCTCTGTGCGTCTTCCACTGTCGGTGTAACATAAAAATTCCCCGGGGGAATCTGTGTTTCCGGCTCTTCCAGCCGCTCGATCAGACGGTCTACCGCTTTTTCTGCCATAAGGGTCAGGTTCTGCCGGATGGTGATGACCGGCTCTGTCCCCGGATGATCGTAAGCTGCCAGCTTGAGATCCCGCCCGATTTGCAGCCCCTGTTCTGCTGCAGCTTCCAGCACGCCTTGGGTCATCCGCTCATTCTCCACAAAAAGGCCATCGCACCCTTGCGCCATTAAAAGTGCAAAGGCTTTTTTTCCATCCTGTACCGTAAAGGAACCATGGTAAACATCCTGCTCCCGGTAGGATGCTTTATGCAGCGCCATTCCTTCCTGGAAGCCTTGGAAGCGCTTTTTGGTCGTATAGACCTGCTCCGGTCCCAACACGCATCCGATCCGGGATGCGCCCGCCTGGAGCAGTTTTTCCACAGCAATGCGTCCGCCGTATTTATTATCGGATGTGACGAAATCGCTGAAGATGGAATAGACCGCCCGATCCAGCAGGACAAAGGGCACGCCATTATCCTGCAACGTATGCAGTGTCCGGGTCAGCACATCCTCTTTTTCCAGCGTACTAGGCACCGTGATCACCAAGCCATCCACATTTTTAACAGCCAGGCTCTCCAATATCGTCCCGCAGCGTACCGCATCATCGCCGCAGGTGCAGCAGAATACCGTATATCCCTTTTGAAAAGCATACTCCTGGACCTTGTTCATCCATACACGGAATACCGGGCCCTCCAGATCTGGCAGCACCAGTCCCAGCGTTTTGGTCCGCTGGCTGCCCGGGCGCACCGATATCTCACCTTGAAACTTCATCTCCCTTGCAATGCGCAGGATCTTTTCTCGGGTGGCCTCCGAAATACGGGAGTCCTTTCCGTTCATCACCAGCGAGACCGCTGTTGTAGAGACTCCGGCTGCTTTAGCAATGTCTTTTGCTTTGACCTTCACGATCCTTCCTCCGCTTTGTTAAATTATTTTACCTCATGCCTTTATCCTACCGATTTTTAACGGGTTTGTCAATCCGGCGACACTGATTTTCTGGGATTGTTTCTGTACTTTTCCCCCACCGTAAAGGCTGATGTGCATTTTTATGCAGAGCGGCCAAAACAAAAGCCCCCGCTTGCTATCCAGCATATACTGCTGTTTCACAAGTAGGGGCATAAGATGATCGGATTCAGGTAGCGATCTCCAGGCTGTGCTCGATATCGGTGACATCTACTTTAAGCCGGATGGCATCGCCGATCCAGGAAGTGCGGGAAAATTCATAGGGGACATTTCCCTCTGTAAAGCTCGTGCTGGAGATCTGAAGGATCAGTGTATCATAGGTGATCTTCAGCAGTTCGATCTCGGTGAGAGAGGGGCGGACCGACTCGATGATATTGGTCCGGTGTGTGATCCGGATGCCATAGTGCTGGCTCAGGGTCTTGGACAGCGAATGATCCACGCAAAGGCCGACACAGTCCAGCTGGGGGGTAAATTTTTCCGGCAGCCAGATACGGTTGACCGCAATGGGACTGCCATTCACCCGAAAGATCCGCTTGATGTAAAAGATCGGCCCCTGATAATGGAGGCTGGCCCCAATTTCCGGGTCGGTCTGTTCAAACTTGGTCAGCTGGACGATCTCCGGATTCGGGTCCACAAAGCTGCGTGCAGACTGAAGCCCTTTGTCGGAGGGAAGCTTCAGCTGCTGCAGCATCGGACGCGGGGTCTCGTTGACAAACGAGCCGCGGCCTCGTTCCCGGGTAATGATCCCGTCCTTTTCCAGTTCCGCCAGGGACTGCCGCATAGTCACCCGGCTCACGCCATATTCCTCCGCCAAATTCCGTTCCGAAGGCAGCTTTTGCTCCTCGTCCTGGATCGTGCGGGCCAATATCCGTTTTTTGATATCCACATAGATCTGATAGAACACAGGGATCGGCGAGTCTTTTGCGATTGCATGCAGATTGGCCATTTTACGATCAACCGTCTTTCCTAGGAAACATCCAGGGCGCTTCCCTACGCCGCCCCCATCAGGGGCTGCATTGCCGCAAAAACTGCCGCAGCGTTTAAAGAACACAAAACGGTTCTCAGCAGCGCCGCAGTACGGAGCGCGCGGACATCTCCCATATTTTATCCATTTATTATACCATACTTCCCCTGAAAGTTCCATCAATATTGCCCGCCGCAGGGCAAACTCTTTTGGGTTTTATTCGCCCATGACCTGGACATAGAAGGAACGCTTGCGGGGACCATCAAATTCCAGGAAATAGATCCCTTGGCTGCTGCCCAGCAGCAGTTTGCCATTATGGACGATGAGGGGCAGATCCACACCGATCAGGGTGGACTTGACATGACCTGCCGCATCGGTAGGGGTATCATGCTGATGCTTGAAATCGATCCGGGTGGGGATCAGGCGGCAGACCTCATCCTGGATATCCTCAAAACCGTTGGGGTCCCAGAAAGAAGTAATGGTCAGACCTGCGGTGGTATGGGGGTTGAATACGATGCACTGCCCCTCCTTCACACCGGTGCTCTCCACAAAAGCCTTGATCTCATCGGTCAGCTTGACCACATCATTGAACTTTGTCTCGATATTAAACTTTTTCAGCTCCACCTTCATGTTCTCTTCTCCTCACTTTACGATCTCGATCTGGCTTTTATGGATCGCGGATGCGTCCTTAGCAAACTGCCAATGGGTGCGGAATCCACGGCTGTACGGCTCGCCGGAAAAAGCGCTGATATAACCAGCCAGCAGTGCGCCCGGGATAAAGCTCATGATCGGAGAGGTGATCTCGTACTCGGTCTGAGGGATCTTTACCAAAGCATCTTCCGGAACATCCAGACCATCGGCATCCGTCACCACCATAAGCGGACGCTCCATCACCTGCATATAATGCAGGGTCTCCTTCATCCGGCCCATAGAAGCGTTGGCATCATCGATAAAGGCGACCGTTCCGGTATGCTCACAATTCTCCAGGAAGAAATCCAGGTGCAGGAACTCCTCGGTGTTGATATGCATGGAATAGCGGCCTGCAGCCTCGATCATCTTTGCGTGCGAGTACCAGGCAGACGCATAATCGGTGCCTGCGCCCACAAAGTCAAAGCCGGGGAAGTTCTTCCATTTCTGCGCGATGCTATATACCTTTTCGTCCATAGCAGGCAGAGCAGCCGCCAGTTTTTCTGCGCTGTGCTTCACGTCCATACGGTAGGCCTTTGCCTGGTCCATAGTATAGCGGCCCTTGACCTCGCCAATGCGGATGGCCAGCAGCAGCAGTGCCTGGAAAGAAGCCAGGAAGCCCCGCACACCAGGAGCGCTTTCAAACTTAGGGATGCTGCTGTCAATGACCTTCTGACAGACCTGGCCCAGAGGGGTGGAGCGGCCGGAAGTGATGCCCAGGGTCAGTGCGCCCAGCTCGTTCATGCGCATGATCGCCTCCTGCACACGGGACACCTTGCCGGAATTGCTGACCGTGATGACCAGCGGGTCATTGGGAGCACCGCCGCAGCGCTTGGCCGGATAGAAGCGGGCCACATCCACCGCAGGCAGGACTTCGATGGGCATTTTGGTCAGCTGCTCAAAGGCCTGCTTGACTGCCATTGCAGCTGCCATCGAGTCGCCGCAGCCTGTAATGATGATGTGCTGCAGAGAAAAGATCTCCTGGAAGGACAGTGCTTCCCGGATCCGAGGCTCCATCAGGTCATACTGCTGGGTGATCAGCTCCGGAATACTGTACACCTGCCGTCTCATTGCATTATCAAACGTCTGATCCATGGTCTTTTTCCTCATTTCTTTTGATTTGCCAACGCCATAACATAATTGCCGACCTCCACGCTGAAACGCAGAGCCGCAGGCATCAAGGAGTCTGGCATATTTTGGGTGTAGCGATGGGTCTCGTAGACAAAATCTCCCTCATAGCCGCTCTCTGAAAGGACCCACATAAAGCTCTCCCAATCGGTCTGTCCAAAGTACGGGAGCTGATGATCTGCCTGCATCCCATACTGATCCGAAACATGGGTAGCTTTGAGCCGCTTGCCAATGTATCGCAGGGCCGAGACCTGGTCCTGCTGCATAATGGATGCGTGCTCAAAATCCCATGCAATGCCCACATTGGGGGCGTGCAGTGCATCCACCAACTCCACCAGTTCATCCGGCTGGCTGGTATACCGTTTGCGGGGCGCAATATTCCAGTCCCAAAGGTTTTCAATGGCAATGCCAAAGCCCAGTTTGTCCGCCAATTCCAACTTTTGCTGAAAATACGCCACATTTCCCCGCAGGGAGTCAGCTCGCATCTGTGGACCGGGGGCCGTGGCTGCATGGGTGACGGCCCATTTGACCCCCAGTGCAGCAGAGCCCCGCATACACCGCTCCAGGATGATCTCTTTCTGATGGGCGGTTTCCAGGTCTGCTGTCATGTGCTCGTAAAAATGCAGATGAGATTGCGAAAATTCCACACCGCACTTTGCCGCAGTATTGCCGATCTCATCGATCCAGCGTTCCCAATCCTCTGTGAGCAGCGGGGTGGGAAAGTTGGCGCAGTCATGAAAATTCATGTCCTGTACCTTGAACCCTGCCTCTGCCAGGACCCGGACAGCCGCCGGGATATCGGCTTTGACGCCATGCGGACGGTTGAACGCCATTGTAGTGGATGTGCCCAGTCTCATAACAAAGCCTCCCCTTCTGTGCTCAACCCTTGACAGCGCCGGCGGTCATACCCTTTACGATCTGCTTCTGGGAAAGGATGAAGATGATCAGGGACGGGATCAGCACGATCACTGCACCGGCCATCGTTGCGCCGTAGGCTGCTTCCTCGGAGAAGTTCAGCATTGTGATGCCCACTTGTACGGTACGCATCTCATTGCGGGTGGTTATGATCATCGGCCACAGATACATATTCCAGGTGCTCACAAAGGAGGAGATGAACACCGTTGCCATTACCGGCTTTGCAATGGGCAGCAGAATGCGCCAATAGAAACCAAATGCACCGCAGCCATCAATATCCGCCGCCTCTTTCAGCTCTTTGGGAATGGTCTTGAAGTTCTGGCGCATCAGGAAGATGTTGGCCGCAGAAACAAAATACAGGATCATAATGCCCAGATAGCTATTGACCAGACCCATGCCGGAGACCGTCATATAGTTTGTAACGATCGTAGCATCGCCGGGGATCAGCATGGTGCCCAGCACCAGGTAAAACAACAGGTTTTTCCCCTTAAACTCAAAGAACGCAAAGGCGTAGGCTGCCATAGAGGCGATCATCATGCGCATAACGCTGCATACCAGAGAGACCAGCAGCGAGTTGAGCAGAAAGCGAGGGATCTGGGTCATCTTCAGCGCCTGGATAAAGTTATCCAGGTAACGTCCGCTGGGAAACAGCGAGGGGTTCGAGGACAGGATCTCCGTGGGTTTCATGAATGCCGCCGAGATGCAGTACAGCACTGGCGCAATGATCACAAGACCCACCAACACGCAGACCAGCTGCAGTATTACACCAAAGATCTTCTCTTTCCGTTTTTCTGTCATTTTGGTACCCATTAGTCGTAGGTCACTCCCTTCTTCTCGAACTTAAAGCTGATCAGGATGATCACAAAGGCGATCACAAAGCCCACCACTGCTGCCGCATAGGACTGGCCATAGTTGTAGATCTCAAAGGCTTTACGATACATATAATAGATAATGGTGGAGGTGGAGTTGTTCGGGCCGCCTTTTGTCAGCACCATGACCGGGCCGGACATCATCATCGCCGTAGCCAGATTGGTGCAGATCAGATAAAACACGGTGGGAGACATGATCGGCAGGTAGATCTTAAACATCAGTTTCCAGTTGGGGCAGCCGTCGATCCGGGCTGCCTCGATGAGGTCTTCCGGTACGCTGCGCACTGCAGAAAGCAGGAACAAAAAGTCCAGACCCAGACCCAGCCAGACCCCCAGGATGATCACTGACAGCAGCGCGGTCTTCTCGCCGTTGAACCACTGGACATCCAGACCAAACACATGGTTGATGATGCCGATCTGCGGGTTGAGCATCAGCTTGAAGATCAATGCAGCCACCGACATGGAAACTGCCATGGGGAATGCAAAGGCCAGCTCATAAAACCAGGAGGTCTTGCGTTTTCTGTTGGCTGCCATGGCCATAAAAAACGCAAGAGTGATGGTTGCAGGAACCTGGATCAGTGCATAGAGAAAGGTGTTTTTGATGGATTGGAGAAAAAGGCTGTCACTGAAGATCTTTTGATAGTTTTCCAGCCCGACAAACTCGACTGCCTGTCCCGTAGCATTGGTCAGGAAAAAGCTCGTCCCGATCGTTTTGACGAACGGAAAATAAACAAATGTTCCCATCAAAAGGACGGTAGGCAGCAAAAACAGATACGGTGTCAGCTTGTTTTCCCGCCGCTGTTTCCGTGCAGGGAGCGGTTTGGAACCTCCGTGCTTCATGGCTTATATTCCTCCAAAACAAAAGTTTTCAATGGCTTCCACAACGCCGTAGGAGCAGGGCTTGGACGCCACATAGTCTGCCCGGGCTTTCAGCATATCGCAGGCATTTTGCACCGCCACGCCGACCCCGGCATACTCTACCATTTCCAGGTCGTTTTCAAAGTCACCGCAGGCCATCACATTTTGCTGCTGGATCTTCAGCAGCTCTGCCAGCTCCCGGACGCCGGTCATCTTATTGCACCCCAGAGGGCCAAGTTCCACAGCGGCATCCGCATAGGTGGTGACCCAATACCGGTCGCTGAAATCCCGCAGCAGCTCCTCCCGGAACGCATGGATCCTTCCGGTGCGGTGTTCATCCATAAACATGACCTTGACAAAACGGGCATTTGTCCAATCAAAGGTGTCCAGATCGATAAAGCTTTGGAACCGGTCGCCAAACTTCTGGTGGGAGCGCACATAATCCGTCAGCCGCAGAGCCCGTTCGGTCCATTCATCTGCCAGGGTAACGGTCAAACCCGCTGCATCTGCCCGCCGAAGGACCGGGAGAAGATCCTCCACCGAAAAACTGTGGGAAACAAGGCACTTCTCCCCCTGAAAAATGCAGGCGCCATTGGAGATCACATACGGATCTGTAATGTCCAATGTTCGGACCAGTTTTGTGGTCAGCTCCTTGGTGCGCCCGGTAGCAAAGGAAAATACGACCCCCTGCTCCCTGCATTTCTTGACGATCTCCACCAGCTCCTGGGAGACCGTCTCTGTGCTGTCGATCAGGGTCCCATCAATATCGCTGACTACTAATTTGATAGCCATCCTTTTGACCTTTCTTTACAGACCGAAAGAAAAAGGGCAGCCGCCCCTCTACGCCGGAGCGATAGAACTGCTGGCTGTCCCTTTTTACGATACGATCCAGGATTTGTTTTACTGCTTAGACAGGGTTTGCGCGATTGTACTCGTCCAGGGCATCGTTGCACTGCTTTGCCATCTCTGCCACACACTCATCAATGGACAGCGTACCTGCGGCAAACTGAGCGCCCACTTCCTTGAAGGTAGTGGTAAATGCCTGCTGGGTGGGGGCCAGGTGCTCCTGGACATTGGGGTTAGAGTTCATCATTGCGCCAAAGGCCACATCAAACTCCGGACGGCTCTCCACATAAGCGCGCATATCCTCGGTCTCCATGGACTTCTGGTTTACGGGGATGCAGCCGGTGCCCAGTGCCCACTCGGTCTGGTACTCTGCGGAGACCCACTGCTTCATGAATGCCCAGCTCTTTGCCACCTTCTGGCCATCGCCGCGGTCCAGAACATAGATGGAGGAACCGCCCGGGCACACACCGCCCTTATCCGAAGCCAGCACCTTGGGCAGCTCGGCCACGCCAAGCTCCCAACCCTGCTCTGCAAAGGTGTTGACCATGCTTTCCAGCACATTGTTGCTGCTGAACAGCGTAGCGCTGGTGCCAGCCATGAACTCATCCCGTGCCTGGGTGCCTTCTTCGGTCGTTTGAACGGCGCCGGTAGCCAGGACCTTGGACCACTCGGTCAGGAAGTTCTTCATGGTGCCTTCCTCATCAAAGACCACCTTGGTCATGCGGCCTGCACGGCCGTTTTCGTGGTCGCCAATGAAGGAGTACTCACCCTGGCCGCCGATGAAGTGGTTGATATAGGTGTTCTGGATTCCCAGGGTGATCGCATACTGTCCATCGCCCTTGAGCTTGGCGGCCATATCCGCAAACTCTGCCAGCGTAGTGGCCGGAGTTTCCGGGTCAAGGCCAGCCTTTGCATAGGCGGTCTTGTTGTAGTACATCACCATCGTGGATGCGTGGAACGGCAGGCTCCACAGAACATCCGCCAGCGTATAGCTGTTTACCAGCTGCGGCATCAGCTCGCTGCCGTCAAAGCTCTCGTCTGCCTCGATCAGGCACTGTGCCGGGATCACATACGGCACAGTGCTCATATATTCTGCATCGCCTGCAAAAGCCTGGATCATATCCGGCAGGTTATCCACGTCCTTTGCCAGGATCAGTGCCTTTACCTTGCTGATCAGATCCGAAGAGCTCTGGTAGACCGGCGTGACCTTGATGCCCATCTCCTTGCCCACCGTATCGTTGAACTTGGGGATCATGGTCTGCTCCAGCAGCTCACCTGCCTTGCCGCCGCGGTTGTGCCACAGCACTACCTCGGTGGTTTTGGCTGCGTCCACAGCCTCCAGCTCATAGCCCTTATTCTCCGCAGCATTCCCTGCACCGGAAGCCGCATTGTCCTTGGACCCACCGCAGCCAGCCAGGCCCAGCGCAGCTGCACTTGCCGCAGTAACTTTCAGAAAATTACGACGCGTGATCTTTTTCATAGTTTTCTCCTGTTCGTGTGTGTTCAAAAACCGGCTCTGCCTCTTCAACTGGTAAACTGGTATTGATAAGTATACCACTTTCAGTTCGTATATTACGCTATTTTTCGACCCATTTCAAGCTGTTTCTGCTTTTTTCATCTTTATGAACGATAATGCTTTCGCATTTTTGTACGGAACGCACAACATGCCAAAAAGTCACACCTTTGCCCTTTCCCACAAAACAACCTCGTTTTGAGCCTTCGGATACTCGCCGGTGTATTTTTACAGAACAAAAACCGCCCGCTGCATCCCAAAATGCAGCGGGCGGTTTTTCAGATCATTTCAGTGCGGATCATTCCGGCAGGTCTTCCGGGTTCTCCAGCGAATGCCAGACATTCTGAACATCGTCATTATCTTCCAGAGCGTCCAGCAGCTTGCCCATCAGCTTCAGCTGATCGGGGTCGGTCAGGCGGGTGGTGGTCATGGGGACCATCGCCAGATCAGCGGACATCAGCTCATAGCCCTTGTCCTCCAGTGTCTTGGTCACAGCGGAGAAGCTCTCCGGATCGGTGGTGACCTCTGCTGCATCCTCGCCTGCATCAAAGTCCTCGGCACCGGCATCCAGAGCATCCATCATAGCCTCGTCCGCATCCTTATCCTCCAGAGAGAGGTCGATGACGCCCTTCTGGGTGAACAGGAAAGCCACGCAACCCATAGCGCCCAGGTTTCCGCCGTTCTTATCAAAATAGTGGCGAAGGTCAGCAGCGGTACGATTGCGGTTATCGGTCAGGGTCTCCACCATAACAGCCACACCGCCGGGACCGTAGCCCTCGTAGGTGATTGCTTCGTACTCCGTCTTGTCGCCGCCCTCAGCCTTCTTGATGATACGCTGGATGTTATCATTCGGCACGCTCATGCGCTTTGCCTTGGAGATCAGATCTGCCAGCTTGCTGTTGGAAGCCGGGTTGGGGCCGCCCATACGCACTGCCACGCTGATCTCGCGGCCAATCTTGGTAAAGACCTTTGCACGGGCGCCGTCGGTCTTTTCCTTCTTGCGTTTAATGTTGTTCCATTTGCTATGTCCAGACATGGGAAAAAGCCTCCTAGATTCTATTCAAAGTTCTCTGCCATCGGGCAGACGGCTGCGTCGCCCGGGTTTGGCAGTGCACAATATCCAACTTTATAAGTTTACCACACACTGCGACTGCGTTCAAGTCTTTTCCGGGGATATTCCCTTTTCCGGCCACAAAAAGCCGCCAACAGATGTTTTTGCTGGTTCGATCCACCAAAATCCCCTAAAAGATCACAGCAGGCGCAGTGCCTTGGGGTAATGATTTTTGACCCTTCCGCCGGAAACTTTGCCGCCCCCCAAAGGCCAGCCGTCCACCAAAACGCAGCAGTACCCGTCGGATGCGGTGCGGGCTTCGATCTCCTGTCCGGACAGATAGGCTGTGCAGCGGGGGTCGGTTCGGGTCAGCTGTTCACAGTTTGTGCACTGACTGCCGAAAGCTGTAAAAAGGTGGTGTTCCGGCACAAAGCGGCCTTTCTGAACATTGCCCACGAATACGCCTGCCCGCAGAATATGCAGCCGTGTCTGGGGGAACGGCACCGGCAGCAGCACGCCGCTGCCATGGACCAGCGCAGGCCGATCCGCCAGCTGCGGAAAGTATCGTCTTGCAAATTCCACCCACGCAGCCAGGCTCTGCGCTGCATTAGGCACATCCGTCGGGCGTGCACGTCCGCTGCGGCTGGCCTTGCCGGAAGCCGGCCGACGCTCCGAGCGAGGGGTCTCCTTGGATGCCCGAAGTGCATCCGCCAGCCAGAACTTTTCCTCCGGAGCAGGCTGACCTGCTTCCGGCAGAGGGCGGGGCGTGCCCGCCTTGACAAAGCGGGCAATAAAATGCCCCTCTCCCCCTTGGCAGGGCCAGATGCGCCGCACCAGGCTCACGTCCAGCGGCAGCCCGCCGGTGCGGTTGGCCTCGCCCGGGCTGCCAAAGGTGTAATCCACATTGCCCAGCACATCTGCCAGCTGAAACTCCGGGTGGCGAGCCAAAAACGCAGCCGCCTGCCCTTCATCCTCCTCCGGCGCAAAGGTACAGGTAGAATAGACGATCTCTCCGCCGGGGGCCAGCATCCCCGCTGCATGGTCCAGGATCTCGGCGCCCAATGCAGCGCACTGCTGTACCAGCGCCTGGCTATGCTGTGCCAGCGCTGCCGGTTCTTTGCGGAACATCCCTTCACCCGAACAAGGCGCATCCACCAATATACGGTCAAAAAATTCCGGCAGAGCCTGTTCTAACCGCTGGGGCGTCTCATTTACCACCACTGCGTTGGACACGCCCATCCGCTCCAGGTTGCTTTTCAGGATCTCTGCACGGGCGGGGACATATTCGTTGCTCACCAGCAGCCCCTGCCCTTGCAGGGCAGCTGCCAGCTGACTGCTTTTGCCTCCAGGTGCAGCGCACAGGTCCAGCACCCGCATACCAGGGCGCACCCCCAGCAACGGCGCCGCCGAAGCTGCCGATGGCTCCTGCGAGTAAAACACCCCCGCATGGTGGTAGGGGTGGCGGCCGGGGCGGAAGTCCTCCCCTTGCTCTACCACGAAAGCTTGGGGGCAGAAGGGCGAGACCTGCACCGGAAAACCGCACAAACGGGCAAACGTAGCCGGGTCGGTGCGCAGCGCCGACACTGTAGCTCCCCGGGCCGCCGCCTCGGTAGGTGCGGTGTAAAGGGTATCAAAGCGCTCCCCCAGCAGCTGCCGCTCCCGTTGCTCAAAATATTCAGCAGGCATCCATATTCCTCCAATCAGTCAAGTGTATAAAGCCGCCCCATGCGGCCAAACTATCCATCGTGAGGGTCACCCTTACAGTTCAGGCAGCAGAAGACCGGCAGACTGTCGGCCCCCCTGCTGTGCTTAAGATCGAAAGGAGCATACCACAATGGAAAATCGCAGCAACAACTGCCAGAACGGCCAGAACACCAAAACCAGCAATCAGACCACCAACAATAAGACCCAGAACTCTACTGCGACCAACGAGCACAAGCACCCCAACCAGTATACCAAGGGTGCAGATGACGAAAGCGCCAAGAACTCTGTAAAGAACAGCGCTCGCTAAACGCTCCCCCGCCCCGGTCCGGACCGCCGGAGCACAAAACAAGAAAGCCCGCCGCCCTCCGTCACTGGCCTCCAGTGGGGAAAGCGGCGGGCTTTTATGCTTCTGTCAGGAAGCGTCCGGATCAAAACCTGCCCACAGCGCTTCAAACAGCTGCTGCACACGGGACATCTGCCCGGTCAGGTAGAGCCACCCCAGCAGACATTCAAAGCCGGTGGATGCCCGATACTGCTCCGGAGAAGCGTGCTTTGCTACGCTGGCCTTGCTGGCGTTGCGCCCCCGCTTGAACACAGCCATTTCTTCCTCTGTAAACAGCGGTTCCAGCAGCTGCTGCTCCCGGAACTGCGCCTTGGCGGAAACATACTTGACCTTTTCCGCATTCAGGCGGCCGGCAGACAGACGGTGATGCTCTACCAGACGTTTACGCACCAGCAGCTCCAGCACGCTGTCCCCCATAAAAGCCAGAGCCAGCGGACTCAGCTCCCGGGGGTCGATCTTTTCGGGTTCGGTCATGCTGCGCCCACACTCCTTAGAAGATATAATCGAACTGATACTCGCCGATCAGCACGGTATCGTTTTCTTCCACGCCCTTTTCCACCAGGGCATCCAGGATACCGCTCTCCCCCAGCTGACGCTGGAAGTACTGCAGGCTCTCGTAGTCGTCCACGTTGCTGCCTGCCAGGATACGTTCCAGCCAGGGAGCCTCCACGTTCCACACATGGGCTTCCATGCGCTGGATGGTAAAGTCCCGGCTGCCCGTCTTGACCTGCTGCTTGACATACTCCGGCTGGAACACCGGCACCGCAGGCACATCCTGCAGGCGGCGGTAGACCAGACCCGGCAGTTCCTTGACGCCCTGCATGGTGGCAGCGGACAGCGGCAGGAAGGTCAGGCCCTTTTCCTCTACATAGGTGCGGAACTGATCGATCTGCTCCTGCGTAGCCAGATCACACTTGTTGCCTACCACGATCTGGGGACGGCCAGCCAGCTCCGGGCTGAACTTTGCCAGCTCGGTATTGATCTGCTCAAAGTCCTGGATGGGGTCACGGCACTCGCTTCCAGAGACGTCCACCACATGCAGCAGCAGGCGGCAGCGCTCCACATGGCGCAAAAAGTCGTGACCAAGGCCCACGCCCTCGCTGGCACCCTCAATCAGGCCAGGGATATCTGCGCAGACAAAGCTGGCGCCCTCGCCCATCGAGACAACGCCCAGAGTGGGCACCAGGGTGGTAAAGTGGTAGTTCGCGATCTTCGGCTTAGCCGCACTGATCACCGAGATCAGCGTGGACTTGCCAACATTGGGGAACCCGATCAGGCCCACATCCGCGATCAGTTTCAGCTCCAGGGTCACCTGCAGATCCTCGCCGGGCATACCCGGCTTTGCAAATTTGGGCACCTGACGGGTGGGGCTGGCAAAATGCGCATTGCCGCAGCCGCCCCGGCCGCCCTTTGCCACAGTGACCGGCGTGTGGTCGGACAGATCTGCAATGACCAGGCCCGTAGCCGTATCCTTGATAACAGTGCCCAGCGGCACCTTGATGATCAGATTTTCGGCATTTGCACCGTGGCACAACCGGGCACCGCCCTTGCCGCCTTCGGGTGCAGTATACTTGCGCTTATAGCGGAAGTCCATCAGCGTGCTGAGGTGATCATCCACCACAAAGATGATGTCGCCGCCCTTGCCGCCGTCGCCGCCGTCCGGGCCGCCTGCGGCCACGAACTTTTCACGATGGAAGCTGACCGCGCCGTCGCCGCCCTTGCCGGCATGGAGCCAGATGGTGGCGATATCGATAAAGTTGGTTTGTGCTGCCATACAGCCCCTCCATTTCTGAGAAAAAAGAGCCGGGCCACGAGGGTCCGGCTCTTTCAGTTGCAGTTTTTTACAAGAAGTTACTGCTTAACGCTGCACTTCTTGCCGGTCTTGCCCACGCGCTCGAAACGGACGGTGCCGTCCACCAGAGCAAACAGGGTGTCATCGCTGCCCTTGCCGACATTCTCGCCGGGCTGGATGTGGGTGCCACGCTGACGGACCAGGATGTTGCCGGCCAGAACGAACTGACCATCTGCACGCTTTGCGCCCAGACGCTGTGCCGCAGAGTCACGGCCGTTCTTGGTGCTGCCTACGCCCTTTTTATGTGCCATTGTACTATTTCCTCCTTAGCCGTTGATCGCAGTGATCTCAACCTTGGTGTAGGGCTGACGATGGC
>UQGD01000001.1 GCA_900540455.1 uncultured Faecalibacterium sp. | reverse complement strand
CGCGCTTCCTCATCGAGCCTCCAGGGTCGAGCCCATGGCGGGGAGGTCTGCAATCGGCCGGCGGACGCCGGACTCCCGTTGAATGATTAGTAGGATCATATAAACCGCAACAAATCGAGCCGGGCAGGATATCTTACCAGGTCATTTGTCCTGAAACTATGCAGAAAAACCGGATCAGCCGATCTCGAACTCGTCGCTCAGGCGCTTCTCGAACAGCTTGCTGACTTCCAGCAGGACCTCATCGTCCTCCACAACGTCCAGATACTCGCCGTCCTCATCCTCGCCAACCGACAGGATCACCAGCTGGGCATCCTCGTTGAGCTGGGACTCATCCTCTACGTATTCCACAACAGCCAGATAATGCACACCCTTGTGGTCCAGCGCATCGATCACCTCAAAGGTGACCTCGTTGCCGTCCTCATCTTCCAGGGTCATCAGGTCGGGCTGGTATTCTTCCTCAACTTCGGGGGTCTTGATCTCTTCGGACATAAAGACGCTCTCCTCATATTCAGTCGTAATGCACAGCCGCCATAGGAGGCTTGCTGTGCTTATAGTTTAGCGTTTTTTTGCGGACTCGTCAAGATGCATTTTCATACAGAAAATCAAATTCAACTTTCATACATTTTCCTCTCGCACCGCAGAACGGGTTGTGCTATACTAAAATATATTTGAAAAAACGCCTGGCGCCTGCGGCGCTGCGGCTATGGTCCAGTAATATGAGCTCGAGGAGACGGATATGCGTAAATGGTTTTTAGCCCTTGTTCTGGCTGCGGCACTGCTGGGGGCAGGCTGCGGGCAGATGGGGCAGAAGGATACAACCCCCCAGACGGTCAGCCGTCCGGCGGTCCAGTCGGCAGAGCGGCAGTTCGCTGCGCTGACCGGCGGGGAGACGGTGGCGGTGTTCGACACCTCTGCCGGGGTGTTCAAGGCGGTGCTTTACCCGGACCTTGCCCCCCAGGCCTGCGATAACTTTATCGGCTTGGTGAACAAAGGGTTTTACAATGGCCTGACCATTACCCGGGTGGAAAAGGACTTTGTGATCAGTGCCGGGCAGGGAGCCGACGGCAAGGGGACGACCATCTGGGGCGGCAGCCGCTATCCGGCAGAGTATACCGACAGCCTGCACCACTATTCCGGTGCGCTGTGCGCCGCTGCCGATGCCTCCGGGGATTGCGCCAGCGTTTTTTATGTGGTGCAGACCCCGCCGGACGCCGTCAGCCAGGAACTGACGGATCAGATGACCGCCGCCGGGTATCGGCCGGAGGTGATCGCCGCCTATCAGGCGGCAGGCGGTGCGCCGTATCTGGATTATGGGGACACCGTATTTGGCCAGATCTGCGAGGGGATGGAGGTCGTGGATCGGATCGCACAGTCCGCAGTGGATGAAAAACAGATCCCTGTGGAGCCGATCACAATCAACAGTGTAAGCCTGGTCTCCTACGAGGTCCCGGCGGCAAGCCCCGCACAATAAAAAAGCCCCGGCAGCTGTCGGCAGCCGGGAGAGCAGGAACGTATGTTTGCGCAGAGCGTGTGCGGGATGACCGTATGCCTCTGCGCAAAGTTTTATCCGGGCAGAGGGGGGCAGGCTCAATCCTCCTCGCCGGGGTGATTCTTGCGCCATGCCAGATAATTTTCCAGGATCACCGAGGCGCTGACTGCATCCAGGATGGCTTTGCGCTTTTTGCCAAAGGTGCCGTTGTCCCGCAGGATGCCGGCGGCGGTGATGGTGGTCTGGCGCTCATCCCACATACGCACCGGCAGTCCGCTCTGCTGCTCCACGATGGCAGCCAGCTTGCGGCTCTTCTGGGCACGGGCGCCCTCGGTGCCGTCCATGTTCCGGGGCAGCCCCACCACGATCTTCTGGGCACGGTTGGCCTGGGCGGCCTCGCAGATCTTTGCGGCCACCTTGACCATGGATTTTTCTTCGATCTGGGGCTTTAAGGGGGTGGCCAGCAGCTCGCTTGGGTCGCTGATGGCAAGACCCGTGCGGATGTCGCCGTAATCCACTGCTAAAATCTTCATTGTTCTGACCTTTCTTTTCTGTTCGTTTTTTATCAGTGTACCACAGAAAGCCCTGTATGCAAAGAGGGGCCTTACTGAAAAAAGGAGGATATACCTATGCTGCAACTGATCCTGGGCGGCTCCGGCAGCGGCAAGACCGCCCTGCTGTACCAGCGCATCCGCACGCTGGCGCAAGCGGGTAAAAAGAGCATCCTGCTGGTGCCGGAGCAGTTCACCTCCAGCACCGAGGGGCGCATCTACCGTGAGATGGGGGACGAGCTCTCCGTTATGGTGGACAGTTTCTCGTTTACCAGCCTGGCGGAACGCATCCTCTCAGCCGAAGGCGGCGCAGCGGTGCGC
Organism: uncultured Faecalibacterium sp.; assembly: GCA_900540455.1. GTDB lineage: Bacteria > Bacillota > Clostridia > Oscillospirales > Ruminococcaceae > Faecalibacterium. Next base: position 163,720 of record UQGD01000001.1, on the reverse strand, counting down.
ACCCTGACCGATGCAGGCCGGGCGGTGCTGGTGCGCCGCGCGCTGGAACAGCTGCAGGACAACGTCCAGTACTATTACCGCCACCGCCGGTCCGCTGCCTTTTGCCAGATGGCAGCCCAGACCATCGATGAGCTGAAAAGTGCCGGCGTCTCCGGCACACAGCTCTATGACCTGGCCCAGAGCTGCGGGCCGGAGCAGGCCAAACTCAGTGAGCTGGCCCTGATCTACCAGGGCTACGAGACCCTGCTTGCCCAGACAGGGATGGACCCGTCCGACCGGCTGGAGCTGGCCGCCGGACGATTGGAAGCGGCACAGGCCCGGGGGACGATGCCGGAGCTTTTGCAGGGCAGGGCGGTGTTTATTGACGAGTTCGACACCTTCAATGCGCCCAAAAAGCGTCTGCTGGGGGCGCTGCTGGCATCCGGTGCGTCGGTGACGGTGGCTCTGTGCGATGACGGGACCCCTGCGGAGCCGGGGGATCTGGGGCTGTTCTCCGGGGCAAAGCAGCTGGCAGCGCAGCTGCGCTCTCTGGCCCGAAAAAACGGGGCGGAGGTGGCTGTGCCAGTGTTGCTGCGGAAAGATCTGCGTCACCAGCAAGCGCCGGGTCTGGCGGCGGTGACCCGCCTGCTGGAAGAACGCCCCCCGGAGACGATGCCGCCCGCCCCGGAACTGCGGCTTTTTGCTGCATCCAGCCGGGAGGAGGAAGCCCGAGCGGCAGCGGCGGCCATCCGCCGTCTGATGCGTCAGGGGGTGCGGTGCAGCCGCATCGCCGTGGTCTGCCGGGACCTGAGCCATTATCGGGGGCCTGTGCGCTATGCGTTCCGCATGGCAGAGATCCCGCTTTATTGCGATGAGCCTACCACCCCGGAGTTCAGCGCTCCGGCAACAGCGGTGCGCTGCCTGCTGGCGCTGGCGCGGGGGGCGGAGATGACCGAGAATCTGACCACCCTTGCCAAAACGGGGCTGTGCGCCCTGTCGGAGGAGCAGGTCTGTGCTCTGGAAAACTACGCCTACACCTGGTCGCCGGGGGCGGCAGCCTGGCGCAGCCCTTTCAGCAACGATCCGCGGGGCTTTGGTGCGGTGCAGCCCTCCCCGGAGGCACAGCAGGAGCTGCAGAACGCCGAGACGGCCCGTCAGCTGCTGGTAGAGGCGGTGGAGACACTGCGCCAGAAGGTGCGGGGTGCGGACGCAGAGCAGATCAGCCGGGCAGTATATTTCTGCCTGGACCAGCTGGGGGCGGCGCAGCAGCAGGCCGGACAGGTGGAGATGCTGCGCATCCGTCAGGGCATCCACGCTGCGGAGGAGGCGGCCCGGGAGTGGAACGTGGTCATGGAGCTGCTGGACGAGATGGCCCGACTGCTGGAAGGGCAGGCGGTGACCGTGGCGGAGTACGAGGATCTGTTTGGTTTGCTGCTGCGCTCCTGCGACCTGGGGCACATCCCTCCTTCACTGGATGCGGTGGTGCTGGCCAGTGCAGGCAAAATGCGTCTGGATGCGCCGGAGTATGTGTTTGTGTTGGGGCTGGCAGAGGGGGAGTTCCCTGCCTCTCCGGGGGAGAACGGCCTGCTGACCCATGCCGACCGGGATGCATTGATGCACCAGCAGATCGAGCTGCCGGATTGTTTTGAAAACCGGGTGGTGCGGGAGCAGGTCTGTTTTTACAAGGCACTTACCGCCCCCTCCAAAGGCTTATGGATGAGCTGGCCCAAAGGCCAGGATATGGCATTGTGTGCGGCGGTGGAGCCCATCGTGGAAGCGCTGGCTCCCGCTGCGCCGGATCTGGAACTGCTGGATCTGGCTGCCACCCCAGCGGCGGCCTTGGACTGCTTGGGCGGCGGGTGGATGCTGGACCATGTGCAGCAGGCCAGCCTGACCCAGGCGCTGCAGGGCCAGGGCGGAGCGGCCAGCCTGGCGGTGCTGGATAGTATGTCCGGCCCGGCAGCCCGTCAGCTGGAAGATCTGCCTGCGTTGGAGACGCTGCTTGGGCGGCGGCTGCGGATCTCGCCCAGCCAGATGGAAAAATATTATAGCTGCCGCTACGGCTATTTTTTGCAGTATGTGCTGGGGCTGCGCCCCCGCCGCAAGGCAGAGCTGAGCGCCGACCAAAGCGGCACCCTGATGCACTGGGTGCTGCAGATGGCGCTGGACCCCCATCCCGGCCCGGATAATCCCTGCGCCCGGCTGGCGGTCCCCTTTGCACAGCTGGACGACGAGGCACTGGAAGCCTTGGCCAGCCTGCTGGTGGACGAGTATGCCCGGCGGATGCTGCCGGAGCAGGGGGCGCGGTTCAGCTACCTGCTGTCCCGCATCAAAAAGAGCATGGCCAGCCTGCTTTGCTACCTGCGGGATGAACAGCGGCAGAGCAGTTTCCACCCTTCTGCCTGTGAGCTGCGCATTGGCGATGGGCCGGACGCAGTGCCCGCACCCGTCTATCAGCTGTCCAACGGACGCACGGTGCAGCTGGTGGGCGCTGTGGACCGGGCTGATGAGTGGGTGGAAGAGGACGGCACCCGCTGGGTGCGGGTGGTGGACTATAAGACCGGGCAGAAGCGGCTGAATCTGCGGGAGGTCTACTGCGGACTGGACTGCCAGATGCTGCTGTATCTGTTCAGCCTTACGCGGGACCCCAGCGGCCGTTTTACCGGAGCGGAGCCGGCAGGCGTGCTGTATCTGCTGGCAGACCCCGCCCCGGAAAACACGACCCGGGCCAAGGCTGCCCAGCCGGTGGAATATAGTCTGGATGGTCTGGTGCGGGACGAGCAGCGGGTGTTCGATGCAATGGATGCAGACCGCACCGGCCGTTATCTGCCGTTCCGTTACCGGGGGGATGCCCCCAGTCCGTTCCAGAAGGATAAACGGGCGGACGAAGCCAAGATCGAGCGCATCCGCCAGCATCTGGATGAGCTGGTGGAACAGATGGGCCAGCAGCTGTACGATGGACGCATCGAGGCGGCGCCGCTGGTCAGCGGCCGAAGCCCTTGCCTGTGGTGCGATTATAGCCTGATCTGCCGCCATGAGACCGGTGTGGGGGAGCGGGAGCTGGAAGCACCCCAAAAGCCCTTTGAGCCGGAGAAAAAAGAGGAGGAAGAAGCATGAGCAGCCCTAAATGGACCCCTGCCCAGCGTGCTGCCATTGCGGACCGGGGCGGTTCGCTGTTGGTCAGCGCCGCAGCGGGCAGCGGCAAGACCGCTGTGCTGACCGAGCGGGCGGTGCAGCTCATTACCGACCCGGAGCACCCGGTGGATGCCGACCAGCTGCTGATCGTTACATTTACCAATGCGGCGGCGGCAGAGCTGCGGGCACGCATCGGGCAGGCGCTGCTGCGGCTGAGCCAGCAGCAGCCGGGCAACGCAGCGCTGCGCCGCCAGCGGATGCTGCTGCAGCGTGCCCCCATCTGCACCATCGATGCGTTTTGTCTGGACCTTTTGCATAAGCATTTTCAGGCGCTGGATCTGCCGCCGGATTTTGTCCCCGCAGACCCCGGCAGTGTGGAGACCCTGCGGGCCGCAGCACTGGCCGAGACGCTGGAAAAAGCCTACGAGGACCCGGATTTCTGCGCCTTTGCAGACCTGTACGGCAAGGGCCGCTCCGACCAGGCAGCGGGCCGGGCGGTCTTGCAGGTATACGATTTTCTGCGGGCCATGCCGGACTATCCGCGCAGGCTGACCGAGATGCTGACCCCCTGGCAGCAGGAAAACGGGTTTTGCCGCAGCATCTGGCAAACGGTGCTGCTGGAAGCCGCCGCCGGCCGTGCGTCTGCCGCAGTGGAGCTGCTGACCGGAGCACTGGCGGACTGTCAGGAGGATCTTGCCCAGGCGCAGGAGGAGGCTGCCTGCACCGGAAAAGCAAAGAAGATCGATGCGGTCAAGGAAAAGTTTGCAGAGCCGCTGGAACGTCTGGACCTGGCCCTGGGGCTGCTGAAACAGGTGGAGCAGCTGGCCCGGGCAGGGGAATGGGAGTGCCTGTACGACAAGCTGACCCCCTATGTGCTGGGCATGGAGGACCCGCCGGGCCTGAAAAAAATGAAAAAACGCCTGGCCGGAGATCATAAGACCCAGGTCAAGATCCGGGCCGATGAAGCGGCCGAGCTGTTTGCTCAGATCCAGGAGCTGATCTGCTGCAGCGAGGCGGAGGCAGAAGCGGACCGGCAGCAGGCGCTGCCCCGGCTGCGCGCTTTGTTTGATGCGGTGCGGGACTTTGACGCCCGGTTCGCTGCAAAAAAGCGGGAGCGCAAGATGCTGGAATTCAGCGATTTTGAGCACGAGGCGCTGCACCTGCTGCAGGACGCCGAGGGGCATCCGACCCCGCTGTGCCAGAACATCCGCTGCGGTTATGCGGCGGTGATGGTGGATGAATACCAGGATACCAATGCGCTGCAGGATGCGCTTTACCGCTGTCTGGCATCCCCGGAGGGGGACAACCTGTTCCTGGTGGGCGATTTGAAACAAAGCATCTACCGGTTCCGGCAGGCAGAGCCGGAGATCTTCCGGGCAAAGCTGGGGGCCTGGCCTGCTCTGCCGGGGGCACAGGCCCGCCTGCGGCCGCCGCAGGGACACAGCGGCAGCCACGGCATGATCGCGCTGGACGCCAACTTCCGCTCCGCCCCGCAGGTGGTGGAGGGGATCAACTTTTTCTTTGAACAGCTCATGACCCCGCAGCTGGGCGATACGGCTTACGGGGACGGGCAGCGCCTGGTCTGCGGCGCACCGGGAGAGTATGCCGGCAGCGTGGAGGTCTGTTTTCAGGCGGAGGATTCTGCCGAGACCGAGGCAGCCTGGATGGCACGGCGCATCTTTGACCTGGTACAGCAGGGGGAGATGGTGCGGGATGGCAGTGCACTGCGGCCGGTGCGGTACGAGGACTGCTGCATCCTGCTGTCTGCCCGGGCCAATTTCCCGGTATATGCAGAGGCGTTGACCCGGCTGGGCATCCCGGTGTATGCCGATGCCCGGGAGAACCTGCTGGATGCGCCCCATATCCGGCCTCTGGTGGCGTTGCTGCGGGTGCTGGACAACCCCGCCCAGGATGTGTGTCTGGCCGCTGCAATGCTGGGGCCGCTGTTTGGCTTTACCGAGGATGATCTGGTGCGGCTGCGAGGCGGGCAGCGGCGGGGCAGTCTGTACGGCGCTGTGATCGCTGCAGCGGACAGCGATGCCCAGACCCCCTTCCACCAGAAATTGCGGGAGTTTCGTACCCGGCTGGATGAACTGCGCCGCCTGGCCCGCAGTCTGCCCGCCGACCGGCTGATGGAGGAGGTCTTTGCCTCCACAGGCTATCTGGCGGCGCTGGGAGCAATGGAAAACGGCCCCCGCCGCCGGGAAGATGCCCACCGGTTTGCGGCGTTCTGCGCCAGCGCCGGCGCAGGCGGCATCTCGGCTTTGGTGCGGGCGATGGATGCGGCGGCGCTGGCTGGCTCTACAGGACAGGACACCGTTGCCGCCGGGGCACATTCCGGCTGCGTCAGCATTATGACCATCCACCGCTCCAAGGGGCTTCAGTTCCCGGTGGTGATCCTGGCGGAGACCGGCCGCCGCTTCAATACAGTGGATATCCGCCAGCCGGTCCTGCTGCACCGCACCGGCGGGGCTGGGCTTCGTCTGCGGCCGCCCCAGGGCGAGGGTACCTACAAGACCGCAGCCTACACGGCATTGACCGAGTGCCACGCCCAGGAGATGCGCAGTGAGCAGCTGCGGCTGCTGTATGTGGCGCTGACCCGTGCGCAGGACAAACTGATCCTGACCATCCCTTTGGGGGTGACCAAAACATCCGACCCGCTGGCCCGGGCGGCGGTCTTTTTGGCAGCGGGGGCGGGGGAGAGCCTGCACACGCAGGCCAACTGCTTTGCAGACTGGCTGCGGGCAGCCCTGCTGGTCCACCCCTGCGGCGGGCCGCTGCGCCGTCTGGCGGGCTTGCTGGAACTGCCTTTTGCGGATACAGCCAGCCGGATCGAGCTGACAATCCGGCAGGAGGAAGAACAGGCCGCTGCACCGCAGGAGGAAGAACGGCCTGCGCCGCAGCATGACCCGGCGCTGACCCGTGCCCTGCAGGAGGGCTTTGTGTGGCATTACCGTGCCGAAGGGCTGGACAGCGTGCCTGCAAAGGTCAGCGTCACTAGTTTGGTACACCACACCCAAGAGCTCATCCTGGAGCGGCCCGCCTTCCTTTCAAAGGACGGTCTGACAGCCGCAGAGATGGGCACAGCGCTTCATGCCTTTATGGAACACGCGGATTTTGGTGCCCTGGCGGCGGGACTGGATGCAGGACCGGAGGCTTTGGCCCAGGCCGTTCAGCAGGAGAACCAGCGCCATGTGCAGGCACGCCTTACCTCGCCGGAGATCGCAGAAATGCTGGATCAGACCAGCATCTGTCGGTTTGTTTCCGGGGCGCTGTTTGCCCGCATCCGGGCGGCAGAGCAGGTGCTGCGGGAGCTGGCGTTTATCACGGCGCTGCCTGCGGATGTGGTCATGGAAGCGCAGCACAGCCCCACCCCGGCGGCAGCGCAGGGGGAGCAGGTGCTGGTGCAGGGCGTGGCAGACCTGGTGCTGGTGTTCCCGGATCATTTGGAGCTGGTGGACTATAAGACCGACCGCAAAAAGGATGCAGCCCGTCTGCTGGCGGATTATGCGCCGCAGCTGGAGCTTTATGCGCTGGCGCTGAACAAGCGCTTCGCGCCCAGGCAGGTCACCTATAAAGGGATCTACTCGTTTGCGCTGGGGCAGCTGATCCAGAGCTGAGGCGAAAAAAGTTTTGCTCTGCGTAAAAAGACTCTTGACAGCGCGGGGGATGCGTGGTAGAATGGCCAGGTAAAGAAAGCAGCTACGGCCAATGCCGCGCTCGCCTTGCAGGGGTCTTGAGACCCTCGGGCTATACACAAAACGGGATGTGCTCTTTGGGGTGCATTGCGTGGAGAGTAGAGTTTATGCGCGGCTGCCTTCCTGCGGGAGGGCGGCCGCGTTTTCTGTGCTATAAGCTTTGGATCTATTTGTTTGGAGGTGCATTCATTATCGCTACCGCTGGAAAGTCGAAGGAACTGGAAATCAACGGTCAGATCCGTGACCGTGAGGTCCGCCTGATCGGGGCGGACGGCGCGCAGATGGGCGTGGTCAGCATTCAGGTGGCCATGCGCGCGGCTGAGGACGCCGGCCTGGATCTGGTCAAGATCGCACCGCAGGCCGTCCCGCCTGTGTGCAAGGTGCTGGATTACGGAAAATACCGTTTTGAGCAGCAGAAGAAGGAGAAGGAAGCCAAGAAGAACCAGAAGGTGGTCGAAGTCAAGGAGACCCGCCTCTCGCTCAACATTGACACCAACGACTTCAATACCAAGCTGAACCAGACGGCCAAGTTCCTGGCTGCTGGGCACAAGGTCAAGGCTTCGATCCGCTTCCGCGGCCGCGAGATGGCCCACAGCGCTCTGGGCGCTGACGTGCTCCGCCGCTTTGCCGAGGCTCTGCCGCAGGCAAGCATGGATAAGGCTCCCGTGCTGGAGGGCCGCACGATGTCCATTCTGCTGATCCCGAAGCCCAATAAGGATTGAATTTAGGAGGATAACAAAAATGGCTAAGATGAAACTGAAAACGCACTCCGGCGCTAAGAAGCGCTTTAAGCTGACCAAGAACGGCAAGATCAAGCGCGGCCACGCTTTCCGCAGCCACATCCTGACCAAGAAGACCACCAAGCTGACCCGTGGTTATCGTCAGCCCTGCTACGTCGATAAGACCAACGCTGAGACCATCAAGAAGATGCTGCCCTACGCCTAAGGCGTAACCCTCATCACGCAGCACAAAATTTTTTTGCTAGACACGTTAAAGGAGATAGAATAAAATGGCACGTATCAAAGGCGCTATGATGACCCACAAACGTCGGAAGAAGATGCTCAAGCTGGCCAAGGGCTTCTACGGCTGCAAGAGCAAGCACTTTAAGATGGCCAAGCAGCAGGTCATGAAGAGCGGCAACTACGCTCTGGCTGGCCGCCGCATGAAGAAGCGTCAGTTCCGCAACCTGTGGATCTGCCGCATCAACAACGCTGTCCGTCCCCTGGGCATGAACTACTCCACCTTTATGGCTGGCCTGAAGAAGACCGGTGTGGAGCTGAACCGCAAGATGCTCAGCGAGATGGCCATCAACGATCCCAAGAGCTTTGCCGCTCTGGTCGAGACCGTGAAGAACGCCTGATCAAGACCCAGCACTCGAGACGCCCGCGCGTTACACGCGGGCGTCCGTTTTATATCCGGGTCCTGCCCGGCATTATCAGATCAAAAAGACAAAGGCCGCGCTGTGCCGCGCACAGTCGTGCGCCAGCGCAGCCTTTGTTGTTTTTTATAGTTTCAGGGTGTACCTGAAAGGATGGGAGGCCCCATGGACGAACACATCACCAGCCGGGAAAACGCCAAGATCAAATACGCCTGCCGTCTGTGTACCAGTGCGGCATTCCGCCGCAGCGAGGGCCGCTTCCTGGCCGAGGGGCGCAAGCTGTGCCCGGAGCTGTGCCGGGGCGCTGAGCTGGAGACCTTGTTTTATACCAAGGCTGCGGCGGAGAAGTGTCCGGAGCTTGCAAATCTGCCCGGAGAACATTATAGTATAGAGGAACACGTTGCGGACAAACTGGCGGATGTGGGCACCCATCAGGGGGTGTTCGGCATCTTCCGTACCCCGGTGTACACGCTGGATCAGGTGCGCCCGGGCGGGCGCTATCTGGCCCTGGAACGGGTGCAGGACCCCGGCAACGTGGGCACCTTGCTGCGCTCTGCCGCTGCCTTTGGCTTTGACGGCGTTCTGCTCAGCGAGGGGTGTGCCTCGCCCTTTGCGCCCAAGACCCTCCGCGCCTCTATGGGGGCGGCGGTGCGGGTGCCGGTGATGGAGGTGGGTGCAATGCCCGCTGCCATTGCCCAACTGCGGGACAAAGGTCTGTGCTGCCTGGCAGCGGCACTGTACCAGTCCCAGCCCCTGAGCGCTGCCCCCCAGTCTCCGGCAGGGGGACTGTGTGTGGTGGTGGGCAGCGAGGGACAGGGCCTGACCCAAGAGACCATTGACGCGTGCAGCGGCACGGTGCGCATCCCGATGACCGATCGGGTAGAGAGCCTGAACGCAGGTGTGGCGGGCAGCGTGCTGCTGTGGCACTTCCGGGGGGAAGGGCTGTGAGCTGCACTGCCGGCGGACAGACCTGTCTTTTCCCGCCGGAGGAGACCCCGGACCCGCTGCTTTGCTGGCTGTGGCTGGCACATACGATGGGCCCGGCCAGCTCCCATGCAGGACGGGTGCTGGATGTTTTTGGCGGCCCGCAGGAAGCCTGGGAGGCCCGGCACAGCGGGGCGTTCCGCCAGGCGGCGGGAGCCGCAGCCGCCCAGCGGGCGGCGCAGCCGGACAATACGCCGGAGGCACAGCGCCCGGTCATGCTGCGCTGCCAGAAGCGAGGGGTGCGCATCCTGCCTTTTGACGACCCGGACTACCCGCTGGCGCTGGCCCGCATCCCGGATATGCCCTTGGTGCTGTACTGCACCGGGGATACCGCCTGGCTCAATCAGCCGGGTGCGGTGGGGATGGTGGGCAGCCGCCGGCCCACAGAGTATGGCCTCCAGGCCGCCGAGATCCTGGGGCGGGGGCTGGCGCAGGGCGGCGCTGTGATCGTCAGCGGTCTGGCCGACGGCTTGGACAGCGCTTCCCACCGGGCGGCGGTATCCGCAGGATGCCCGACCATCGGGGTGCTGGGGGTGCCCATCGACCGCACCTATCCGGCTGCCAATACGGGGCTGCGCCGCAGCATAGAACAATGCGGCTGTGTGATCAGTGAGTATGCACCGGGGGAAGAGTCGGTGGGGCGCTACGGCTTTTTGCAGCGCAACCGGCTGATCGCGGCCTTGGGCAGCGCACTGGTAGTGATGGAAGCCAGAGAAAAAAGCGGCACCATGTCCACCGTGGCCCATGCAGAACGGTATGGGAAGCCGGTGTTTGCGGTGCCGGGCAGCATCTTTTCGCCCCATTCAGCGGGCACGAACCGGCTGCTGCAATCCGGACGGGCCAGGGCGGTATGCACCGCCGCAGATCTTTTGGCGGCACTGGGCCTTTTGCAGGGGGACCCGCCGCCGCAGGCCCCGGCTGCGCCGGAACCAATGGGGGAGACCGAGCGCCGGGTGCTGTCCTGTATCGGGCCGGAACCCCGCGGCGTGGAGGAGCTGGCCGTGCGCAGCGGCCTGCCCACGGCGGTGCTGCTGGGCAGCCTGATGCGTCTGGAGCTGTCCGGCCGGGTGCTTTGTCAGCCCGGTAAGCGGTATGTCCTGCGCTGATGCAGCGCATAGCATAAAAAATTCGAGGTATGTACGACCATGGCAAAATTGGTTATTGTGGAGTCGCCTGCAAAGGCGAAGACCATTGGCAAATATCTGGGCAAGGACTATGAAGTTACGGCCAGCATGGGCCATATCCGGGACCTGCCTGCCTCTCAGCTGGGCATTGACGTAGAGCACGGCTATGCCCCGCAGTATATCGGCATCAAAGGGAAAGAAAAGCTGATCAAGGAGCTGAAAAGCAAGGCCAAACAGGCAGACGGCGTGCTGCTGGCGACCGACCCGGACCGGGAAGGCGAGGCTATCAGCTGGCATCTGGCCAATATCCTGGGGCTGGACCCCCATGCGGCAAACCGCATCACTTTTGACGAGATCACCAAAAAAGGTGTGCAGGAGGGCATGGCCCACCCCCGTGCGATCGACGAGGATCTGTTCAACGCTCAGCAGGCCCGCCGGGTGCTGGACCGGCTGGTGGGCTATAAGCTCAGCCCGTTTTTGTGGCGCAAGGTGCGCCGGGGCCTGTCCGCCGGCCGCGTGCAGAGCGTGGCTGTGCGTCTGATCGATGACCGGGAGAAGGAGATCGAGGCTTTTAAGCCGGAGGAATACTGGAATCTGGATGCAGTGCTGGGTGCGGGCAGCAAAAAGTTCACCGCCCGCCTGGCTGCCGATGCCACCGGCAAAAAATTGCTGCCCCGCTCGGAGGCGGAGGCCCGTGCAGTGGAGCAGGGTCTGGCTGGCGTGCAGTATGTGGTAGGGGAGCTGAAGAAGGGCAAGCGGTCTAAGCAGCCCACCCCGGCGTTTATCACCAGTACCCTGCAGCAGGAGGCCTCCCGCCGGCTGGGCTTTACGGCTACCCGCACCATGCGGGCTGCCCAGACCCTGTACGAAGGCGTGGACATTGCAGACCACGGCACCATGGGTCTGATCACCTATATGCGTACCGACAGCCTGCGCATCTCGGATGAGGCCGTGGCTGCCGCAAAGGAGTATATTGCCGGTGCTTACGGCGAACAGTATATCTGCCCGTACAAGCGCACCTGGAAGACCAAGAGCGCCACAGCAGCCCAGGACGCCCACGAGGCGATCCGGCCTTCTGTGCCCAGCCTGACCCCGGATGAGGTGGATAAGAGCATCAGCGGCGATACCGCCAAGCTCTACCGCATGATCTGGAGCCGGTTCATGGCCAGCCAGATGGCGGACTGCCAGCAGGACACCGTATCGGTGACGGTGTATGCCGGAGACTACCGCTTCAAGGCCAGCGGCTATACCGTCACCTTTGACGGCTTTACCGCCCTGTACGAGGAAGCTACCGATGAAAAGGAGCGCAAGGAGACCAGCCTGCCCCCGCTGGAAAAAGGCCAGGTGCTGACCCTGCGGGAGCTGAAGAGCGAGCAGAAGTTCACTCAGCCCCCGGCACGGTATACCGAGGCCACCCTCATCAAGGCGCTGGAAGAGAACGGCATTGGCCGCCCCTCCACCTACGCCCCCATCATCACCACCATCATCGACCGCGGTTATGTGGAGCGGGACCAAAAAAAGCTCAAGCCCACCCTGCTGGGACGCACGGTGGACGGGCTGATGCTGGAGCAGTTCCCCCATATCGTGGACGTGGATTTCTCCGCAGAGATGGAGAAAAAGCTGGACCAGGTGGAAAGCGGCAAGGCCGACTGGCGGCAGACGGTGGACGATTTCTATAAGGGGTTTGATGCCAGCCTCCAGGCAGCGGAAAAGAATATGGAGGGCAAAAAGGTCAAGGTGCCGGACGAGCCTTCCAGCGAGGTGTGCGACCTGTGCGGCCGCCCCATGGTCATCAAGGTGGGACGGTACGGCAAGTTTTTGGCCTGCACCGGCTTCCCGGAGTGCCGGGGCACGAAGCGCCTGGTGAAGGACACCGGCGGCATCTGCCCCAAGTGCGGCCAGGGCCGCCTGCTGGAGCGCAAGAGCGCCAAGGGCCGCATCTATTACGGCTGCGAGAAGTACCCCGACTGCGACTTTATGACCTGGGATACCCCGGTGCCCACCAAGTGTGAAAAATGCGGCGCCACCTTGTTCCGCAAGGGGGCCAAGCTGTACTGCGCCAAGGAGGGCTGCGGCTTTGAGATGCCGGTGCCCAAAAATGGTGAGAAATAAAAAGGATAAGAACGGATGGAACAATACAGAGTAACGGTTCTGGGTGCGGGCCTTGCGGGATGCGAGGCGGCCCTTTGGCTGGCAGGCCAGGGCGTGCAGGTGGACCTGTACGAGCAAAAACCCGCCCATTTTTCTCCCGCTCATAAAAGCGAGGGCTTTGCAGAGCTGATCTGCTCCAACAGCCTGAAGGCAGAGCGGCTGGATTCCGCTTCCGGCCTGCTGAAAGCAGAGATGCGTCAGCTGGGCAGCCGCCTGCTGGAAGCCGCTGAGACCGCCCGGGTGGCGGCAGGCGGGGCCTTGGCAGTGGATCGGGATGCTTTCAGCGCCGAGGTCACCCGCATGGTGCTGGCCTGCCCGGGCATCACAGTACACTGTCAGCAGGTGGAGACCATTGATGAGAGCGCCCCGATCCTGGTGGCCACCGGCCCCCTGACCGATGGTGCGCTGGCAGAAGAGATCGGCCGGCTGACCGGAGACGAGCGGCTGCATTTTTATGATGCGGTGGCCCCCATCGTCACGGCAGAGAGCCTGGACTATGATAAGGTGTTTGCAGCTTCCCGCTATGGCCGGGGCGAGGCGGATTACCTGAACTGCCCCTTCAATAAAGCAGAGTACGAGGCGTTCCATGCGGCGCTGGTCGCTGCCGAGCGGGCTCCGCTGCATGAGTTTGATGCCGGGGCCGAGCAGGCCGCTGCGCCGGACCCGGATGCCCACGGCAAAAAAGCGGATACGGTCACAGTCTATGAAGGCTGTATGCCGGTGGAGATCATGGCTGCCCGCGGGGCAGATACCATGCGGTTTGGGCCGCTGCGCCCGGTGGGCCTCACCGACCCCCGCACCGGCCACCGTCCCTGGGCCAATGTGCAGCTCCGGGCAGAGAACAAGGAGCGCACCCTGTACAATCTGGTAGGCTTCCAGACCAACCTGAAATGGGGGGAGCAGAAGCGGGTGTTCTCCATGATCCCCGGTCTGGAAAATGCGGAGTTTGTGCGCTATGGTGTGATGCACCGCAACACATTCTTGGATGCGCCCCGGGTGCTGAGCGACCAGCTCTGCCTCAAGTCCTATCCCAATGTGTTTTTTGCCGGGCAGATCACCGGTTTTGAAGGCTATATGGAGAGCGCAGCCTCCGGCCTGCTGGCAGCCCGCTGCCTGTATGCCCGGCTGCAGGGCCGGACACTGCCCCCGCCCCCGGCGGATACCATGTGCGGAGCGCTGATGCAGTATCTGGTGACGGAGAACAAGAACTTCCAGCCAATGGGGGCCAATATGGGCATCCTGCCCCCGCTGCCCCCGGAGAGCCGCCCCCGGGATAAGCGTCTGCGCTATATGGCACAGGCTCAGCGGGCGGTATCCAGCTTCCAGCAGTGGCTGGAACAGACCCAGACAGAGGCCGGCACACCGGCGGAAAGGGAACGGCAATGAAGATCATCGTGGATATGATGGGCGGCGATAACGCCCCCCTGGCTGTGCTGGAGGGTGCGGCCCAGGCTGTAAAAGAATACGGTGTCACCATTCTGGGAGTGGGCGATGAAGCCGTAGTGCGCAAGACCGCCGAGGAACACAACATTCCCCTGGACGGCATCGAGCTGTACCACTGCTCCGAGATCATCGAGATGTGCGATGAGCCTGCCCGGGCAGTCCGCGCCAAAAAGGATTCCTCCATCGTGGTGGGTCTGAACCTGCTGAAAGACGGCAAGGGCGATGCTTTTGTATCGGCTGGCAGCACCGGTGCGCTGCACGTGGGCGCCAGCCTGATCGTGCGCACGCTGCGCGGCATCAAGCGCCCGGCGCTGGCTACCATGGTGCCGGCCCAGAAGCAGGCGTATCTGCTGCTGGACTGCGGTGCAAACGTGGAGTGCCGCCCCGAAATGCTGGAGGCATTTGCTGTCATGGGCAGCTGCTATGTGCAGAAGGTGGAGAACCGCCCCAGCCCCGCTGTGGCGCTGGCCAATAATGGCGCCGAGGAGTCCAAGGGCACCCCGATGCTGCGGGAGGCATACCAGCGGCTCAAGGTCAGCCCGGGCATCCGTTTTGTGGGCAACATCGAGCCGCGGGACGTGCCCAAGGGCGAGGTGGACGTGGTGGTCTGCGACGGTTTTACCGGCAACGTGATCCTGAAACTCAGCGAGGGCATGGCAAAGATGCTGCTGGGGATGCTCAAGCAGATGTTCCTGGCCAATATGGCGGGCAAGGCGGCGTATCTGCTGCTGAAAAAAGGCATCAGCGGCCTCAAGCACCAGATGGACAGCGAAGAGTACGGCGGCGCACCCTTCCTGGGGGCAAAGCAGCCGGTCATCAAAGCCCACGGTTCTTCCAAGGCCAAGGGCATCAAAAATGCGATCCGTCAGGCCAAGATCTGCGTGGAGCAGGATCTGTGCGGCACGATGCAGTCTGCGCTGGATGAGCTGGCTGCCCAGTGAGCCGCCCCAAGGGAGTGTGAAAATAATATGAGCCATCAACTGGAAGAGATCATTGGATACCATTTTCATAACCCGCTGCTGCTGGAAACGGCCCTTACCCATACCAGCTACGCCAACGAGAGCCGCACCCCGGTAAAGCACAACGAGCGGTTGGAATTTTTGGGCGACAGTGTGCTGCAGATCGTTTCAGCGGATTATCTGTTCCACGCCTACGCCGACCGGCCGGAAGGCGATTTGACCCGCATCCGGGCCAGCTTGGTCAGCGAGGGGGCGCTGTTTCAGTTTGCCCAGGAGATCCATCTGGGAGAGTACCTGCGCCTGGGCCGCGGCGAGGAGCGCTGCGGCGGCCGTACCCGCCCCAGTGTGGTGTCGGATGCATTTGAAGCGGTGATCGCTGCCCTGTACCTGGATGGTGGTATGGAGGTGGCCCGGCAGTTCATCCTGCCCTTTATCACGGAGGGCAAGCACGCCGAGGCCGATTACAAGACCCGCCTGCAGGAGATCGTGCAGCAGAACCCGGAAGAACGGCTGAGCTATGTGGTGGAGCAGGAGACCGGCCCCGACCACGATAAACATTTTGTGGTGGCGGTGCGTTTCAACTCCGACCGTGTGGCCCGGGGCGAGGGCCGCAGCAAAAAGGCGGCGGAACAGTGCGCAGCCCGGGAGGCGCTGAAACTGCTGGGCGTGCTGAAGGAGCGGTGAACCGCCGCAGAAAAGGATCGTTTGCAGATGATGTTGAAACAGCTGGAGATCCAGGGCTTCAAGAGCTTCCCGGATAAGGTGAAGATCCGGTTTGATGCCGGTGTCACCGGCATCGTGGGACCCAATGGCTCCGGAAAATCCAACCTGTCGGACGCAGTGCGCTGGGTGCTGGGCGAGACCAGCTCCCGCCAGCTGCGAGCCTCCGGTAAGATGGAACAGGTGATCTTTGGCGGAGCCAGCCGCCGCAGCCCCATGGGGTTTGCGTCGGTGCGGCTGACCCTGGACAACCGGGACCATGTGCTGGACCTTGCTGCCGACGAAGCCGTGATCGGCCGCAAATATTACCGCTCCGGAGAGAGCGAGTATACCATCAACGGCCAGGTCTGCCGTCTGCGGGATGTCTACGAGCTTTTGCTGGACACCGGCATCGGACGGGACGGCTACTCGGTCATTGGCCAGGGCCGCATTGCAGAGATCGTCTCTGCCAAAAGCCTGGAGCGGCGGGAGATCTTTGAGGAAGCCTGCGGCATCGCAAAATATCGCTACCGCAAGACCGAGGCGGAGCGCCGCCTGGCTGCAGCAGGCGAGAACCTGGAGCGCCTGCGGGATATCCTGGGTGAACTGGAGGCCCGGGTGGGCCCCCTGGAGCGGGACAGTGCCAAGGCCAAGCAGTTTTTGGCACTGAGCGCCCAGCGCAAGACCCTGGAGCTGACCCTTTGGTCGGATACCATCCGGCAAGCAAAGGAAGCCATCCGCTGCTGCACGCGGGACTATGAGACTGCGCAGGCGCAGTACCAGCAGTATGACCAGCAGGCCGCCGCCGCTGAGCAGGAGGCTGAGGAGATCCGTATACAGGCACAGCAGCTGACCATCGCTGTGGAGCGCCTGAATGGGGATATCCGCAGCATCACCGATGCGATCAGCGGCAGCGCCAGCCGCATTGCGGTGCTGGAAAACGATATCCTCCGCAATGAGCAGGAGGCTGTCTCGCTGCGCAGCCAGCTGGCAGCCGGTGTCCAGGATTCTGCGGCAGCGGCAGAGGAATTACAGCGCCGCCGCGCAGAAGCCCAAGCACTGGCCCAGTCAGCCCAGACGCTGGCGCAGCAGGCAGACGAACTTTCTGCACAGCTGGAGCAGCTCAGCGGTCAGCGGGATGAAAGCGGCGCCCGGCAGGACCAGGTGCGGGGGGCGCTGTCCGCTCTGGCGGAACAGCGCACCCAGGCACAGGTGGACGCAGCTGCTGCCAGGGCTGCGTCCGAAGCGGCGGCCCAGCGGCTGCATATGCTGGATGCGGTGCTGGAACAGGACGAGGCAGCTGCGGCATCGGCCCGGCAGGAGCTGGCAGACACCCGGCAGTATCTGACCTCCCGGGTGGAAGAGGAGAAAAAGCTGGCGAATATCTGCGCCGGACTTGCCCTTAAATGCCAGGCCCGTCAGCAGGCGCTGGACCAGGCCGATGCAGAAGAGCAGCGGCTGAACCGCAGCCTGGATGCCGCCCGGCAGCGGCTCTCAGTGCTGCAGGAGCTGGAAAAGAATATGGACGGCTACCAGCAGGCGGTCAAAAGCGTGATGCAGGCTGCCCGTGCAGGCCGCCTGCGGGGGATCATCGGGCCGGTGTCCGGGATCTTGCAGGTAGAGCCGGGGTGCGAGGTGGCCATCGAGACCGCCCTGGGGGGCGCATTGCAGTACATTGTGGTGGAGAACGAATCTGCTGCCAAGGCTGCGATTGCCCTGCTGCGCAGCGACCGTGCAGGGCGGGCTACCTTTTTGCCGCTGGATACGGTGCAGCCCGGAGTGTTCCGGGGCACAGTGCCAGCCGGGGCAAAGCTGGCCAGCAGCCTGGTCAAGGCGGAGCCGAAGTACCAGAATATCGTCTCCAACCTGCTGGGGCGCATCCTGGTGGTGGAGGAGATCCATGGAGCCTCCCGGGTGGCCCGGGAACTGGGGTACCGCAGCCGGGTGGTGACGATGGATGGCCAGGTCATCAATGCAGGCGGCAGCTTTACCGGCGGCAGTGTGCAGCGGTCGGCAGGTCTGTTTACCCGGCGGCAGGAGCTGGAGGCACTGCGGGTCCAGGCCGCCCGGCTGCAAAAGGAGTGCGTGGCGGCCGGCGAGGATACCGATGTCTGCAAGCAGCAGCTGGAGGTGCTGGCCGCCCAGCGGACCGCTGCCGACAGCGAACAGCGTACAGCAGAGTCGGACCGGGTGCGGGCAGAGGCAGAGTGCAAGCGTCTGCAATCGGTACTTGCGGCGGCGGAAGCGGCGCTGGCCCAGCACCGGCAGGAGCGGGAGAGCCTGGCGCAGAGCCAGACACAGCAGGTAAAAGTCCAGCAGGCTGCGGAGCAGCAGATGGAACAGCTGGATAAACGCCAGCAAGAGCTGGCACAACAGCTGCGCCAGCTGGACGAGGGCCAGACGGAGTTTTTGGCCCGGCATAGCCAGCTGACCGAGGCGCTGGGGGCAAAAAAACTGGAGCTGCTGGCCCGCCAAAAAGATACAGAGCTGGCCCATACCCAGATCTGCGCAATGGAACAGCAGGCTGGCGAGGCGGCCGCCCGTCAGCAGGATCTGAATAAGACTCTGCAGGACCTGGCCAGCCGCAGTGAGGACTGCCGCCGGCAGATCGGGGAGATCCAGCAGGCCAAAGCGGAGAACCAGACCCGGATCGAAGCCCGGGAGGCGGAGATCCGCCAGCATACCCAGAGCCGTCTGCTCTGCCAGCAGAAGGAGACCGCTGCGCTGTCCCGTGCCCGTGCCGCAGCCGAGAGCCGGGAAGACGCCGGACGGGAGATGAGCCGCCTGGCCGAGCGCCGTGCCGCTGCTGAAACCGAGTATGACCAGATGGCGGCAAAGCTGTGGGAGGAATATCAGCTGACCGCTGCCCAGGCAGAGGAACAGTGCATCCCCTTTGAAAACCCGGCGATCTTGCGGACCCAGCTGGCAGAGGTGCGGGGCAAGATCCGCGCGCTGGGCAGCGTGAATCTGGCAGCTGTTGAGGAATACCAGGCCCTGCGCCAAAGATACGATACCCTGCGGGCGCAGGTGGAGGATGTGGAGGCCAGCAAAGCGGAGCTGACCCGGATGATCGGGTCGCTCTCGGCACAGATGCGCTCCATTTTTACCGCCAGCTTCCGTGAGATCGACCAGCAGTTTGGCCGGATCTTTGCAGAGCTGTTCGGCGGGGGCGAGGCGCACCTTCTCCTGGAGGATGAGCAGGATGTGCTGTCCTGCGGCATCGGCATCCAGGTGGCACCCCCCGGCAAGGTGATCAAAAGCCTGGAAGCGCTGTCCGGCGGCGAGCAGGCGCTGGTGGCCATCAGCATCTATTTTGCGATCCTGGCCGTCAACCCGGCGCCGTTCTGCATCCTGGACGAGATCGAGGCGGCGCTGGATGATGCCAATATCCAGCGGTTTGCCCAGTACCTGCGCCGGATCAGCGATAAGACCCAGTTCATCGTGATCACCCACCGGCGGGGCACGATGGAGGCGGCCAATGTGCTGTATGGCGTTACGATGCAGGAGGACGGGATCTCAAAACTGCTGAAACTGGACCTGGAACAGGTTGACGTGACCTTGGTTTCCTGATATATAATAGAAATGAAAAGGAAAACTCGATGAAAGGGAGGCCGTTATGGGGCTCTTTGGATTTGGAAAAAAAGAAAAAGATAAGATGAAGACCGGCCTGGAAAAGACCCGCACGGGTTTTTGGGGCAGTATCCGCAACACCCTCACCGGCAGCAAGATCGACGACGATCTGTATGACAGCCTGGAAGAACAGCTGATCCTGGCGGATGTAGGGGGCGAGGTGGCCGTTCATCTGGTGGACGAGCTGCGGGATACCGTGTTGGCAAAGGGCCTCAAGACCGGCGAGGAAGCGGCGGATGCGCTGCGGGAGCTGATCGCTGCCGAGATGGAGCCGGAGCGGGAGATGGAGCTTTCGGGCCACCCGGCGGTGATCCTGGTCATCGGGGTCAATGGTGTGGGCAAGACCACCAGCATTGCAAAGCTGGCCTCCTATTATACCGGGCAGGGCCGCCGGGTGATGCTGGCGGCGGGCGACACCTTCCGTGCGGCTGCCAGCGAACAGCTGGAGATCTGGGCAGAACGGGCCGGTGTGCCGCTGGTCAAAGCCGGAGAGGGCGCCGACCCTGCTGCTGTGATCTTCGACACCGTAAAGTCGGCCTCTGCCCGGGGCTATGACCTGGTCATTGCGGATACCGCAGGACGGCTGCACAACAAAGCAAATTTGATGAGCGAGCTGGCCAAGATCAGCCGCAGCGTCAAAAAGGCTGCGCCGGAAGCCAGCCTGGAGACCCTGCTGGTGCTGGATTCCATCACCGGACAGAACGCCATCAGCCAGGCAAAGGAGTTCTGCAAGGCAGCCAATGCCACGGGCATCATCCTGACCAAACTGGACGGCACAGCCAAGGGCGGCTGTGTGGTGGCGGTCAAACAGCGGCTGGGCCTGCCGGTGCGCTTTATCGGCGTAGGCGAGGCCATCGACGATCTGATCCCCTTCAGCCCGGAGGGGTACGTTGAGGAGCTGCTGCCCCGCACCAACTGGAAACACTGAGAAAAAGGAGCTGCGTTATGAAGATCTGTGCTGCCACTGGCAACCCCGGCAAGCTCCGGGAGCTGCGCCGCATCCTGGAAGCGCAGGGCCATCAGGTCCTGAGCCAGAAGGAGCTGGGGCTGGACCTGGAACCGGAGGAGACCGGTGTGACCTTTGAGGAGAATGCAGCCATCAAGGCTGCGGCTCTGTGCAAGGCCAGCGGCCTGCCCACCATTGCGGATGACTCTGGCCTGTGCGTGGATGCCCTGGACGGTGCGCCCGGCGTATACAGCGCCCGCTACTGCGGCCGCCACGGCGACGATGAAGCCAACAACGATAAACTGCTGCAGGAGATGGCCGCTGTGCCGGAAGGACAGCGCACGGCGCAGTTTGTTTCCGCCGTTTGCCTGATGCTGCCGGATGGCCGCAGCCTGCTGTGCGCTGGTACCTGCCGGGGACGCATCGCATTTCAGCGGCTGACCGGGGAGTACGGCTTTGGCTACGACCCCCTGTTCATTCCGGAACAGTGCGGCGTGGGCAAGAGCAGCAGCCGTCCCAATACCGAGGGGCGGAGTTATGCGCAGCTGACCCCGGAGGAAAAGGATGCGATCAGCCACCGGGGCCGTGCATTGGAAAAACTGGAGGCACAGCTGCCGGATTTTCTGATCCAACCCAAGCACTGCGGCTGCTAAAGAACAGCCGCCCGTACAGTACGAAAAAACAGAACAAAAAAGGAGATACTATATGTTGACGAGCAAACAGCGTGCGATCCTGCGCGGCAAGGCAAATACCATGGACCCGGTGTTCCAGGTGGGCAAAGGGGAAATCGATGAGACCATGATCCAGGGCATCCGGAATTGTCTGGAAGCCCGGGAGCTGATCAAGGTCAAGGTGCTGGACAACAGCATGTACAACGCCCGTGAGGCATCGGTGCTGCTGGCTGAGGCCACCGGCGCAGACTGCGTACAGGTCATCGGCTCCAAGTTTGTGCTGTACCTGCAAAAGAAGAAGGACAGCGCATACGCCGACCTGCTGAAATGAGGATCTTGCTCTACGGCGGCACATTTGACCCGCCCCATAACGGCCACCTGAACAACCTGCGGGCTGCAGCTGCCCGTGTGCAGCCGGACCGGGTGGTGGTAATGCCGGCCGGAGTCCCGCCTCACAAGCAGGCAAGCGCCACGCCCGCTGCTTTGCGGCTGGAAATGTGCCGCTGCTTTACAGTTTTGGAGCAGGGCGGGGCCCCGCAGCTGGAGGTCAGCCGCTGGGAGATCGACCAGGCGGCGCAGGGACGCCGGAATTATACGGTGCTTACCCTGGAGATGCTGGCCGGCCGCTGGCCGGAAGCACAGCTGTACCTGGCCATTGGCAGCGATATGCTGCTTACCTTTGACCAGTGGTATTGCTGGCAGCGCATCTTGCAGCTGGCAAAACTGGTGGTCACCAGCCGTCAGCTGGGGGACGACCAGGCATTGCACACAAAGGCAAAGCAGCTGGACCCCAGCGGCAGCCGCATCCTGTTTGCACCGGTGGAGGCAATGCCCATGGCATCCAGTGCGCTGCGGACAAGGCTGTCTGCCGGTGAGCAGTGCGCAGACGAACTTCCGCCGGAGGTGCGCCGGGTGATCCAGCGGGAGGGACTGTACCGCAAATGACCCTGGATACAAAAAGGGAAGAAGGACATTCATGATGAATCTGGAGCAGGCAGAGGCGCTGGCCCGCAGCAGGCTGAGCCAAAAACGGTTTGAGCACACAAAAAATGTGCGGGACATGGCAGTGCGCCTGGCACAGCACTACGGTGCGGACCAAGACCAGGCGGCGCTGGCAGCGCTGCTGCACGACATCGCCAAGGAGATCCCCAAAAAGGAGATGCGGGCGCTGATGCATCAATATGCACCGGAGGCTCTGGACCGGCCGGAACCGGTCTGGCATGGCATATGCGCTGCGATCCTGGCCCGCACACAGTGGGGGGTAGAGGATGAGCAGGTGCTGAACGCAGTTGCCTGCCATACCGCAGGCCGCCCCGGCATGACCCAGCTGGACAAGATCCTCTATTTGGCGGATATGACCAGCGCCGAGCGGGATTGGCCCGGGGTGGAGTCGCTGCGGACGCTGGAGATGCAGGACCTGGATGCTGCTATGCTGGCGGCGCTGGAGCAAAGCACGCAGTTTGTCAATGGACAGAATAAGCCGCTGGACCCATTGTCCCAGGCCGCTTACCAGGAGATCCTGGCCCGGTGCCGGGGCGGGAAGAACGGCTGAGCGGCGTCGGCTGCGGACAGAGCAGCTGTGAATACGGATTGCAGTCTTGCCCAGGGGATGCTATACTATAAGAGCCTGTTTTTTGGAACTGAACCAGTTCTTTTTGGGAAAGAACAGACCTCGCAATGGTATTTTTGCCGGGCAGCACCGGCAGTGCCGTGATGTGCAGGCCAGATGCACTGGCCTGCTAGAACAAATCTGGAGGAAACAGAAAGCATGAGCCAGACCCCCCGTCGCATCCATACCGAACACTCCATCAAAAAGCCGGACCCGGCGGCACCTGCTGCCCGGCCTGCTGAACAGGAGTCTGCCGCCCCTGGCGGATATGCCGAGCAGTCCCCCCGGGGCGAGCATGCAGCTCCGTCCCGCCATGCAGCTGCCCGCAGCAACACCCGCAATGCGCCCCGGGCCGATGCCCCCCGCCGCCGCAAAAAGAAAAAGCGTACCCCCCTGTGGCTGCCGCTGGCCATTACGCTGGTGCTGATCGGGGTGGTGGCAGGCGGCGTGATATACGCAGCCCGCTTTGTGGGCCATGTGGAAGAGAGCCTCCGTCCGGAGGAGGATGCCCCCTCTATCCAGCAGGAGATCCAGACCGCAGAGGAATACAAAGGGGATGTGGTCAACATCCTGGTCTGCGGCATCGACTATGAAGAGGGCCGCAACTACTCCAAGGACCCCTCTGCCAACGATGGCATGACGGATATGATCCTCTATTGCCAGTTTGATGTAAAGGGCAGTGCGCTGCGGATGCTGCAGATCCCCCGCAACAGCCTGGTGACCACGGCAAACCGGAAGATCGAGCTGTCCAACGGCAAGACCTATTCCGCCTCCAACTACCAGATCAACTCGGTGGCATTGTCCAACGGGGGCAGCATCGCAGCCCTGGCAGAGGTCATCTACGACCAGTTCAAGCTGCCCATCGACTATTATGTCACGGTGGATATGCAGGCACTGGTGGAAGTGGTGGACAACTTTGGCGGCATCGAGGTGTATATCCCCCACGATATGTCCTATGGCGGCAGTGCGTTGAAGCAGGGCTACCGCAACCTGGACGGCAAATCGGCAGAGTTCTTTGTGCGCTGCCGCCACGGCCAGGGCTACGCCAATGCAGACATCGACCGGCTGAATATGCAGCGCTACTTCTATGCGGGCTTGTTCAAGCGGGCAAGAGCCATGGGCATTACGGACATCCTGAACCAGATGCCCCTGATCTTCAACAATTATATCCACACGGATATGGACCTGGTAACGCTGGGCAAGCTGCTGGTGTCCTTCCTCAAGGTGGACAGCGCCAATATCATGCTGGCCCAGACGCCGGTGTTTATGGGCGTGCCCAATGTAGGCAAGACCGAGACCTTTGACGGCTACTCCTGCGTAGTGCCGGATGCCGGTTCCATCGCAGAGCTGCTGAACACCTATTTCCGCACCTACACCGGCCCGGTAAGTGCAGAAGAGCTGAACCTTGTTACCAACGATTGGCCCCACGGCAGCGCATCCACCACTGCCAATGTGCAGTTCGTAGGCCAGCTGGACAAGGAGTCGGACGACGCGATCCTGGGCGGTGATACCGATGTACAGGGCGCTGTTACCACCGACGGCCAGGCCGCCGGTGCAGCGCAGTGATAAGCAAGTGAATGTATAAGGATAGGAGAACCAGATGGAAAACCTGAACGACAGCAAGACCCTCGCTGTGGAGATCGCAAAGATCCTGGATCAGAAAAAAGCTAAGGATGTGCAGGTGCTCAAGGTAGACGACCTCACCGTCCTGACCGATTATTTCGTCATCGCCTCCGGTACCTCCACCACCCAGGTGGGGTCCCTGGCAGATGAGGTGGAGTATCAGCTCTCCCAGCAGGGCATCAAGCCCTATAACACCGAGGGCTTTGACTCCAAAAACTGGGTGCTGCTGGATTATTCCAACGTTATCGTGCACGTTTTTGTGCCGGGCACCCGCACCTACTATGACCTGGAGCATCTGTGGGCAGATGGCGAGCCGGTGGATATCTCGGCTTACCTCACCCCGGACAGCACGGTGGAATAACCCCCTCGCACACGGTATTTGGCAAAAAGCCGGCCGCCAAGGGCCGGCTTTGGGAAAGAAAAGTCTGGAGCTGAAAAGATGAAGTATGATTACAAGGCCGTAGAGGCCAAGTGGCAGAAGGTCTGGGAGGACGAAAAGACCTTCCATGCCGAGATCGACCACAATAAGCCCAAGTTCTATGCCCTGGTGGAGTTCCCCTACCCCTCCGGCGCAGGTCTGCATGTGGGTCATCCCCGCAGCTACACCGCACTGGACGTGGTAAGCCGTAAGCGCCGCCAGAACGGCTACAACGTGCTATACCCCATGGGATGGGATGCTTTTGGTCTGCCGACCGAGAACTTCGCAATGAAGAACCACATCCACCCCGCCATCGTGACCAAGAACAACGTGGATCACTTCCGGGCACAGCTCAAGTCCCTGGGCTTCTCCTTTGACTGGGACCGGGAGATCAACACCACCGATCCGGAGTACTACAAGTGGACCCAGTGGATCTTCCTGCAGCTGTATAAGCATGGCCTGGCCTACAAAAAAGAGATGAACGTCAACTGGTGCACCGGCTGCCAGTGCGTCCTGGCCAACGAGGAAGTGGTCAACGGCGTGTGCGAGCGCTGCGGCAGCGAGGTGGTCCACCGGGTCAAGAGCCAGTGGATGCTGCGCATCACGGCCTATGCAGACAAGCTGATCGACGGACTGGAAGGTCTGGACTACATCGAGCGTGTGGCGACCCAGCAGAAGAACTGGATCGGCCGCAGCCATGGCGCAGAGGTCAACTTCGGCACCACCGCAGGGGATACCCTGACCGTTTACACCACCCGGTGCGACACGCTGTTCGGCGCTACCTATATGGTGGTCTCGCCGGAGCACGCCCTGGTCAAGGCTTGGCTGGATAGCGGCGTGATCAAAAATGCCGAGGCGGTTACCGCTTACCAGGCCGAGGCTGCCCGCAAGAGCGACTTTGAGCGCACTGAGCTGAACAAGGAAAAGACCGGTGTCCGTCTGGAAGGCGTGGAGGGCATCAACCCGGTCAATGAGAAGAAGATCCCCATCTTCATCTCGGATTATGTGCTGGCCAGCTACGGCACCGGCGCGATCATGGCTGTGCCTGCCCACGACAGCCGTGACTGGGAGTTTGCCAAGAAGTTTGGCCTGCCCGTCATCGAGGTGGTCCAGGGCAAGGAGCCGGCAGATCTGGAGACCGCTGCCTTTACCGACGTGGCCACCGGCACCCTGGTGAACTCCGGCTTCCTGGACGGTCTGTCCGTCAAGGATGCACAGGCCAAGATGATCGCTTGGCTGGAAGAGACCGGCAAGGGTCGGGATAAGGTCAACTATAAGCTGCGGGACTGGGTGTTCAGCCGTCAGCGTTACTGGGGCGAGCCCATCCCCATGGTCTACTGTGAAAAGTGCGGCTGGCAGCCCCTGCCCGAGAGCAGCCTGCCTTTGACCCTGCCGGACATCACCGACTTTGAGCCGGGTCCGGATGGGGAGAGCCCCCTGGCCCGCCATACCGACTGGGTCAAGACCACCTGCCCCTGCTGCGGCGGCCCTGCCTCCCGCGAGACCGACACCATGCCCCAGTGGGCTGGTTCTTCCTGGTACTTCCTGCGCTATATGGACCCCCACTGCTCCGATGCGCTGGCCTCCAAGGAGGCGCTGGAGTATTGGTCCCCGGTGGACTGGTACAACGGCGGCATGGAGCATACCACCCTGCACCTGCTGTACAGCCGGTTCTGGCATAAGTTCCTGTACGATATCGGCGTGGTGCCCACCGCAGAGCCTTACAATAAGCGCACGGCCCACGGCATGATCCTGGGTCTGAACCCCCACAGCTTCCAGAACCTGCCCGCTGAGGAGCAGGAGGCTCTGCTGAAGCAGTACGGCAGCCAGAAGGCAGCGGAGAAGGCCCTGGAGGAGAAGTACGGCGAGATGTCCCGTCACCCCATCGTCAAGATGTCCAAGTCCCTGGGCAATGTCATCAACCCGGATGAGGTGGTGGATACCTACGGCGCCGATACCATGCGTCTGTACGAGATGTTCATGGGCGACTTTGAGCAGGCTGCCCCCTGGCAGACCTCTGCGATCGCCGGCTGCAACCGCTTCCTGGACCGTGTATGGGGTCTGTCTGACCGCCTGGTCGAGGGCGAGGGCTACCGTCCGCAGATCGAGACTCTGATGCACCAGACCATCAAGAAGGTGGGCGCAGATATCGAGAGCCTGAAGATGAATACCGCCATTGCACAGCTGATGACCCTGGTCAACGCCCTGTACGATAACGGCGGCGCCACCAAAGCAGAGTTTGAGACCCTGGTGCAGCTGCTGAACCCCTTTGCTCCCCACATGACCGAGGAGCTTTGGGAGAAGCTGGGCCACAGCCACGACCAGCAGCTGGCCTACTACCCCTGGCCTGCTTATGAGGAGGCCAAGTGCGTGGAGGCTACGGTGGAGATCGCCGTGCAGGTCAACGGCAAGGTTAGAGCACGCCTGAAGGTGGCCGCAGATATCTCTGCCGAGGATGCCATTGCAGCTGCAAAGGCAGAGCCTGCTGTGGCAGAAGCTCTGGCCGGCAAGCAGCTGGTCAAGGAGATCTACGTTAAGGGCCGCCTGGTGAACCTGGCCGCAAAGGGCTGAGCAAGGGCTGCTTTTTAGGGGAGAGATGGCTCCCTGCACAGCTTGTGCAGGGGCCACTGCCCTCCGCGCAGAACTTTGTAAAAAAACTTTTGAAAAAAGGTTGACGAACAAGGGAAAATGCGCTATACTGTCTACTGTTAGTTACCATGTAACAACGAAATTCCTGCCTCACGGTCCAAGGGAGGGAATAAGATGTCGGAAATTCGTGTTAAAGAGGGCGAGTCGCTGGAGAGCGCACTGCGTCGCTTCAAGCGGAGCACCGCCCGCAGCGGTGTGCTCGCAGAGGTCCGTAAGCGCGAGGCTTACGAGAAGCCGTCTGTTCGCCGCAAGAAGAAGTCCGAAGCAGCCCGCAAGCGCAAGTTCAAGTAATTGAACCGCTATCGTTGCTTTGAGATCATTCCGCGTTGCTAACGCCGATGTAGGAGAGCCTGATTTCAGGTTCTCCTATTTTCATTTTCAGCGCAAATTTACAGCGCTGGCTCACCATAAGGAGGCTGCGATGCTCGTTACCCCGGAATATGTGTTCAAGGATGTTACTCGTATCACCCCTACATTCCTGGCCCAAATGGGCATCCGTGCCCTGGTGCTGGATGTGGATAATACCCTTACGGAGGATCGCAGCCAGGAGCTGTCTCCCGAGGTGGCGCAATGGCTGGAGCAGATGCGCGCAGCGGACATCCGGATGACCATTGTCTCCAACGGCACTGGCAAACGGGTAGGCCCCTTTGCGCAAAAGCTGGGCATGGAGTTTATCAGCCTGTCCGCAAAGCCCCTGCCGCTGGGGCTGATGCGTGCCCGCCGCCGCCTGGGCGTGAAGCGCAGCCAGATGGCGATGGTCGGCGATCAGCTTTTTGCCGACCGTATGGCCGCTGCGCTTTATGGCATCCCCGCCTTTGTGGTCATCGCCCGTGGGCCGGATCTGGATGCCAGCGTGCAGCTGAAGCGCCGCTGGGAGAAAAAATATTGGAAAAAGTTTTACGACCAAGGGGGGCAGGTCCGTTGAGCAGTACAGAGATCCGGTTCGGCACTGCCGGCCAAAGCGAGAGCTTTGCCGCCCAGGGCTATAAGTCCAGCCTGGATGTGCCCGCCTATACAGCTGCTATGGGCTTGAACGCTTTTGAGTACCAGTGCGGCCGCGGCGTGCGTCTGGGACTGGATAAGGCTGCAAAAATGGCGGCGCTTGCAAAGGAAAAGGACGTGCTGTTCAGCGTCCATGCGCCTTATTATATCAGTATGTCCAGCCTGGAGGAGGACAAGCGCCTGGCCAGCATCGACTACCTGCTGCAAAGCTGCGCAGTCTGCCGGGCACTGGGGGGCCGGAGAGTCATCTTCCATTCCGGCAGCTGCGGCAAACAAAGCCGGGAGGCTGCCCTGGAAAAAGCCCAGGATACCCTGCGCCGTGCTTTGGAGGCGCTGGACCAGGCAGGCTATCAGGATATGACCCTCTGCCCGGAGACCATGGGCAAGATCGGCCAGCTGGGCACCTTGGAAGAAGTGCTTGCGCTGTGCAGCCTGGATGAACGGGTCGTGCCCTGCATCGACTTTGGCCACCTGAATGCCCGCACGTTAGGGGGCATTGCTTCCAAGGCGGATTATGCTGCGATCCTGGACCGGATGGAGCAGAGCCTGGGGGACGAGCGTGCCCGCCGCTTCCACGTCCATTTTTCCCGCATCGAATATTCAGCCGGGGGCGAAAAACGCCACTGGACCTTTGCACAGACCCAGTTTGGCCCGGAACCGCAGCCTTTGATGGAGCTGTTTGCGGAGCGGGATCTGGCGCCGGTGGTCATTTGTGAGAGCGCCGGGACCCAGGCAGAGGACGCAAAGACCATGCAGCAGATGTATTTTGCAGCGGCAGCCCGGACTTAAAATTGGAAATGAGAGGGTTTTTGGCTCTTTTTGGCCGCTTTTTTCCCTAAACCCCTTGCCAAACCGTCCGGGATTGGGTAAAATAGATAAAGATATGCACAAGCGCTTGTGGGCGGCAGGAGAGTTCGCCGCCGGTTGCCGGCGCAGGCATCTGAGACTTTAAATTAATGGAGGAATTCCTATGATTTCTGCAGGCGAGTTTCGCAATGGCGTGACCTTTGAGCAGGACGGCCAGGTTCTTCAGGTCGTTGAGTTCCAGCACGTGAAGCCCGGCAAGGGCGCGGCCTTTGTCCGCACCAAGACCAAGAACGTCATCACCGGCTCTGTGGTGGAGACCAGCTACAACCCCACCGCAAAGTTCCCCCAGGCGTTCATCGAGCGCAAGGACGTCACCTACAGCTATGCTGACGGTGATCTGTACCACTTCATGGATAACGAGACCTACGACGATATCCCCGTCAACGTTACCGATGTGCCGGACAACTTCAAGTTCTGCAAGGAGAACGAGGTCTGCAAGCTGCTGTCCTACAAGGGCAAGGTCTTCAGCGTTGAGATCCCCAACTTCATCGAGCTGGAGGTCACCCAGACTGAGCCCGGCGTGCGCGGCAACACCGCCACCAACACCCTGAAGCCCGCTACCGTGGAGACCGGTGCAGAGCTGCGCGTGCCCCTGTTCATCAACGAGGGCGACCGCATCCGCATCGATACCCGCACCGGCGAGTATATGGAGCGCGTCTGATCCAAGCCATAAGCCTGACCGGGCGGCGGTATACCGCCTGCCCGGTCATTTTTTCCACAACAGTCGCAGGGGCATAGAGCGCGTCTGCCGGGCCTGCGGGCCAGGGCGGCGGGCTCCCACGATGTTGCCAGAATATATAAGGAGGCATTCGTTATGGAACTGACCGAAAGAGCTGCATACCTCAAGGGCCTGATCGAGGGCCTGGGCATCGATGAGACCACCAAGGAAGGCAAGATCATCAAGGCGATGAACGAGCTGCTGGGCGAGCTGTCCACCGCTGTAATGGGGCTGGACGAGGATCTGACCCAGGCGTATGATCTGATCAATGACCTCAACGACGAGATCGAGGATCTGGAAGCTGACCTCTACGAGGAAGATGAGGAGCAGGACAGCCAGGACGATGACGAGGATGAGGACAATGACGACGAGCCTTTTTACGAGGTGGCCTGCCCCAACTGTGGACAGACCGTCTATGTAAGTGAGGACGATCTGGACGTGGGCGAAGCTATCTGCCCCAGCTGCAAGGTGGCCTTTGAGGTCGCTTTGGAAGAGGAAGAAGCAGACCAGGAGGAGGCAGAAGGCCCGGTCCAGTACGAGGTCACCTGCCCCAACTGCGGCGCCGCCTCGGTGATCGAGGAGGAGACTCTGCTCTCCGGCGGTGTGGTCTGCCCCAGCTGCGGCCAGCCTCTGGATTTTGAGGTCACAGAGGAGGAGTAAGCTCCGTATTCTGCTGCACGGATAAAAATAAAAGCGCTGCATCTCTTAGGAGATGCAGCGCTTTTTTCATCCGATCAGGGAAGGGGCTGTGGTCAGTTGGTTTCGTTGGCCTTCTGCAGCCAGATGCTGCCGATGTCCAGTGCGTTGTACAGACCATGCTTGGTGGTCTGCCGGGCCACACGCTCCTGCGGGGCCTTGGAGGTATCGGTGGAAAGCAGCATCAGGTGGACCTTGTCCGCCACCTGCTGGCCGGATACCGGGGTCGTGGTCAGGATCTGTAAATAAAGCACATACGGATCGGTCATCTGGCCGTAGTACAGCTCGTTGTCCTTACGGACGAGGGGCTTGCCTTTATAAGTCAATTTTGGAGTAAATGGCATGTTGAAAAGCCTCCCTATCGTATTAAATTCACCTTTAGTATACCACATGTATGGGGCCGGATGCAAGCGCTCTGCCAGGGGCAGGGTAAGGAGGTTGTGTGAAAATCTGCCGACATTGCCGCTGCGCCGCTGCCCGGTTTTGGTTCAGGCGTTTTTTGAAAAAAGCTGCCGCCCGTCTTTGCAGGGAAGTCCTTCCTGTCGGATTAAATCGAACGCTTTACGGGATACTAATAGAAAATCAAGCGATGCATGGTGCGTTTGTCGGGGGCGCTGCCCGCAGAGATCTGCGCAGGAGCGGGTCTGTGCCCGGTTCTGAAGGGCGGGAAAGCGGCTGCAGAAAAGCAGGGGAGTTCCGGTTTTACATCGGGACTTCGTTCCCTCTTGACTATGCCCGCAGTTATGGTATGATGGAGATATACAAGGAGAATCGACCGCAGAAAGCACGCACTTTTCTGCGGATAGGAAGAAGGTATCACGATGGCCGATTATCAGGAATATCGCCGCAGGGTGCTGCACAAACGCTGGCGCAGGGTCTTGCTGACAGCGTCGTCCTTGCTGTTGCTGCTGATGCTGCTGGCGATCAATCTGCTGTGGCGGAGTTTGCAGAGGGATACGCGCCAGACCGCAACGGTGAGCATCCTGGCACAGGAGATCCCTGGTACTGAGTGGAAGTCTGCTCAGTATGTAGCGGCCCGCAGCCTGACCGTGCAGAAGACCGATGCTGGACAGACGGCGCTGGACTTCCGCATGGCGGCGCTGCCCCAGACCCCGGCGGTGGACACAAGCTATTTCACCCAGGCCAGTTTTCTGGGCGACAGCCTGACCCAGGGGATGCAGATCTATGATACGGGGCTTCCCAACGCAAACTTTTGTGCGTATAAAGGGGTGGGACCCAATGCCGTGGTCAATGGCACCACCTGCAAGCGTCACGACGGAGCAGAAGAAGTGCCGATGGAAGCACTGGCGGCCCAGCAGCCCAAGGTGCTGTACGTTCTGCTGGGGACCAACGTCCTGGGGCGGGACGGGGACTACACCAATTTTCTGACCTATTACCGGCTGATGCTGGATATGATCCATCAGCAGCTGCCGGATACCGTCGTCTATGTCCAGTCCATTACCCCGGTGCGTCCGGAGGTCAGCGCTCAGGAGCGTCATGCTGGTTTGAACAAGGACAGGCTGTGCCGCATCAACGATGAGCTGGCAGCTATTGCGCTGGAGAAAAATTGCTACTTCCTCAACCTGTGGGAAGCACTGGCCGACGAAAACGGGGACCTGAAAGCGGAATACGCCCAGCCGGACGGTTACCACCTGAAACCGGAAGGCTACACTGCGTGGGTGGAGTACCTGTCCACGCACACAGTCTCTGCCGCATAAAATGCAGATAAAAAACCGGAGCGCCGATCAAAAGCGCTCCGGTTTTTGTTATGTATGGGTCAGGTCTCGCCTTCAAAACGCATCCCCCAGCTGTCCCGGATCTGATCCATCAGTTGGGCCAGCGCCAGGCTGTGGCGCGGGGTATAGATGCGGCTGGCGCTCTCGCCGGCGCGGACACAGCGGGAGGCTTCCCGGATCTGGTACTCAAACCCGTTGTATTCAAAGGGGCAGCGGATCATCTCCGGGGATTCGCCCTCCCGCAGCACCACCATCCGGGCTGCGTGCTGGAAGTCCGGGATAAAAATGCTGCCCTTCTGGCAGGTGATCCAGGCGTTGCGGGCCAGCTCCTGGCCAATGGTCTGGGTGGATAGGGCGACGCAGCCGCTGGGGTAATGCAGCAGTACGCGGCTGTACGCATCGGTGCCCTCCGGGCTGAGGGTGAGCTGCTGGGTGGCAGTGCTGTCCGGCTGCTGGCCGGTGACCAGCTGTAAAAATCCCAGGTTATAGATGCCGATGTCCAGCAGTGCGCCGCCGCCCAGCTGGGAGTTGAACTTCCGGTCCCGCCGCTGTCCCTGTGCGGTGAAGCCGTATTGGCAGCTGACCGTTTGGACCGGCCCCAGCTCTCCGGCGGCCAGCAGCGCTTGCAGCTCCTGGTACAGGGGCAGCAGACGGGTCCACAGGGCTTCCATCAAAAACAAATGCTTTTGGGCGGCCAGCTGATACAGCTGCTGGGCCTGCTCTGCCCGCAGGGTAAAAGGCTTCTCGCACAAAACGTGCTTGCCGTGCTCCAGGCACAGGCGGCAGTTGTCGGCGTGCAGGGAGTTGGGCGTGGCAATGTATACGGCTTCCACCTCCGGGTCCTGCACCAGTTGTTCGTAGGAGTCATACCATTTTGGGATGCCGTAGGCGGCGGCAAACGCCTGGGCGCTCTCTGCCCGGCGGGAGCCGACCGCTGCCAGACTTTCGCCCTCGGCGCCCATCTGACGGATGCTGTCGGCGAATTTTTTGGCGATGGTGCCAGTGGCTAGGATTCCCCATTTCATAAGATGTCCCTCCTGTATTGCGGGGGTCGTTTTTCGGTCACTTTCGTAATACCATACCCTTTGTGTGAAGTCAAGGGGCAGGGGGGAGAGCGGGGCGGTATTTTTTGCAGGGCTGTGCCCTCAATCGTGCCTCGATGTTGCAGCGGAGCAGGGGGGACAGCAGTTTCCGGTGCAGGCAGCGGCAAAAGCAGAGCTTGCCCTTGACAAGGCGGGCTGTGTGTGTTATCTTTAGCTTAACATCAAACCGTGCTTTCTGCTGACGGATCATGTGGAGCACCACAGTGCAGAGCGTGCGGGGAACAATGCCGACCGTCTGGGCAGCCTTGCGCTTATTTTCCTGCGCAAAGCTGCCTTTTTCTGTTACCGTTGGAATAAGGAGGATGCCCTATGAAGTCTGATATCGAGATCGCCCAGCAGGCCCAGATGAAGCCCATCACCCAGGTGGCCGCCAGTCTCGGCCTGGCCGAGGAGGATGTGATCCCCTATGGCCACTATAAGGCTAAGATCAACCATCGTCTGATCCACAAGGCGGGCAAACAGGGCAAGCTGATCCTTGTCACCGCCATCAGCCCCACTCCGGCAGGTGAGGGCAAGACTACCACCAGTGTGGGCCTGGCCGATGCCATGAACGCCCTGGGCAAAAAGACGATGCTCTGCCTGCGTGAGCCTTCCCTGGGGCCTGTGTTCGGCGTCAAGGGCGGCGCTGCGGGCGGCGGCTATGCCCAGGTGGTGCCCATGGAGGATATCAACCTGCACTTTACCGGTGACCTGCACGCCATTGGCACGGCCAACAACCTGCTGGCTGCCATGATCGACAACAGCATCCAGCAGGGCAACCCCCTGAACATCGATCCCCGCCGCATCACCTGGAAGCGCTGCATGGATATGAACGACCGTCAGCTGCGCTTTATCGTGGACGGCCTGGGCGGCAAGGTGAACGGCACCCCCCGGGAGGACGGCTTTGACATCACGGTGGCCAGCGAGGTCATGGCCATCTTCTGCCTGGCTACCAGCATTGCAGACCTGAAAGACCGCCTGTCCCGCATCGTCTGCGCCTACACCTATGACGGCAAGCCGGTGACGGCTGGTCAGGTGGGCGCTGCCGGTGCCATGACCGCACTGCTGAAGGATGCACTGGACCCCAACCTGGTCCAGACGCTGGAGAACAATCCTGCGATCATCCATGGCGGCCCCTTTGCCAACATCGCCCACGGCTGCAACAGCGTCATGGCTACTAAGCTCAGCCTGGCTCTGTCGGATTACGTTATCACCGAGGCTGGCTTCGGCGCAGACCTGGGCGCAGAGAAGTTCCTGGATATCAAGTGCCGTTATGCGGGCATTGCCCCCTCCGCCTGTGTGCTGGTGGCAACGGTGCGTGCCCTCAAGAGCCACGGCGGTGTGGCCAAGGCAGACCTGAATACCCCGAACCCGGAGGCTGTGCGGGCCGGTGCCGCCAACCTGGTGCGCCATATCGACAACCTGAAAAACGGCTTTGGTCTGCCGGTGGTGGTGGCCATCAATGCCTTCCCCACCGATACCCCGGAGGAGCAGGCCATCGTGGAGCAGGTCTGTGCCCAGCAGGGCGTAGCCTGCGTTCTGAGCGAGGTGTTCGCAAAGGGCGGCGAGGGCGGCAAGGCCCTGGCACAGCAGGTGCTCCAGATTTTGGAGGATCGTCCCATCCAGTACACCTACCCGCTGGATATGCCCCTGAAGCAGAAGATCGAGGCAGTTGCTACCAAGATCTACCGGGCCGATGGGGTCAACTTCAGCGCGGCAGCCTCCAAGACCCTGGCAGAACTGACCGAGATGGGGTACGGAGATCTGCCTGTATGCATTGCCAAAACCCAGTACAGCTTCAGCGACAATGCCAAACTCCTGGCAGCCCCCACCGGCTTTACGATGGAGGTGCGGGAGGTCCGGCTGTCCGCAGGCGCCGGGTTCGTCGTGGTCATTTGCGGCAGTATCATGACCATGCCCGGTCTGCCCAAGCGCCCCGCCGCCGTCGGTATCGACGTGGACGATGAGGGCCGGATCAGCGGCCTGTTCTGAGCGTTTTGGGAGGAATCTTTTATAGAACAAAGGCGCAGCCATTGGCTGCGCCTTTGTTCGTTTTATCTCATCTGAATTCCACCTCCACCGTCAGCTGACCGTCCTGCACTTGGGCGGCGATGCGTCCGCCCATCTGCTGGGTCAGGGTCTTGGCAATGGCTAGTCCCAGCCCGGTGGAGCGGTGGGCATTTTGCACGGTATAAAAACGGTGGAACAGCTGCTGGGCGTCCACAGCGTCTAATCCTGGTGCGGCGTTGGTAAAGCGCAGGCACCCCTCTGCTGTCAGGGTAACATCCAACTCCCCCTGGGCATACTTTAACGCATTGTTCAACAGGTTGTCCAGGATGCGCCCCAGGGCGGCTTTGTCCAGCAGGCGATTTACCGGACAGGGGGGAAGTTCGATCCGGGGCTGGATGTTCCGGGCGGTCAGTATCTCATAGTGGGCGGCCAGACTTTCGGCCAGAGCATCGTTCAGGCAGACCGGCTCCAGATGCAGCGGGGCATCGGCGGTGGTGGCCACCGAGTACCGGAACAGCTCTTCGGTCAGCTGGGTCATGGCATCAGTGCGTTCCTGTAAGATGGAGACATATCGCCGGGCGGGGTCGGACAAAGGCTGGGCAGCCAGCAGACCCAGATAGCCCCGCAGGGCAGTGAGCGGGGTGCGCAGATCGTGGGAAAGTCCGGTGATGGCAGCTTTCAGCTCGGCATCTCCATATTGCAGGCGGCGGCGCTCTGTGCACAGCGCCGCCAGCTGCCGGTTCAGTGCAGCCGTCAGCTGCCGGGCAGACGGGTCGGCAGTGGGGATGGTGAGGAGGGTATTTGTGTCCTGGGTCAGATGTTCTTCCAGCTGCCGGGTCAGCTCCCGCAGGGCGTGGCGCAGCACCAGCCAGCGTACCAGCAGCACTGCAGCTGCAAGGCTCAGCACTGCCACAAGATACCAGACTCCGTTCTCCATCTGACTGCCTCCGCTGTTATTTCAGGTCTTTTTTTACAAATATCGCTGCCCCGGTCAAGCCGGACAGGGTCACCAAAGCCACCGAAGCGGCGGCCGACCGGGCTGGATGAGGCAGTGCGCCATCCGCTGCCAGGTACAGGGTCTGCCCAGTGGGAAAGACATCCAGGAACCACAGGGCAGCCTCCCGCTGCCATCCGTCCAGATAATAAGGGTTGGGGGCGGGGGGCAGCTGCTCCATCTGACCGTTTTCATGGACGACCACGGAAGCGCTGTTGATCTCCGGTTCGCTGAGACGGTTGTACAGCAAAGACGCTGTCATCAGCAGGGCGGTGGCCAACAGCACGGCTTCCACTGCGGTGACCGCCCGGTTCGTAAAAGAAAGGCTGAACAATACCAGCAGTCCGGTAATGGCGGCGGACATCAGCACAAGACAGCCAGCTGTCAGGATCAGTTGGTGCGCCGGAGCCTGCCAGAAGCCAAAATAGAAGATGCCGGTCAGCTCTCCGGCAAGCCACCCGGACAGGATCACCAGATCTCCGACCAGGCATACCAGATAGGTGGAGAGATAGACCTCCCACCGGGCGTGCCCCACGATGATCTTGTTGCGCAGCGTGCCGTCGGCGTATTCGGTGCCCACAAACAGGGAGACGAATACCGCACAGGCAACAGCATAGTAGGGAAGAGAAGCAAAGAATAAGTTGTCCAGGGGCCAGCTCTCGCCGGATGCGAGCAGGTCCCGATGGGTGCTCCACATATAGTAAGCGGAAAATACAAAGTAAGCACCGGTGCAGGCCCACAGGATCTTGTCCTTCCAAAGACGGCCCATCCCGGCATGAAACAGGTTAACCATGGGTGCTGCCTCCTACCAGATTCATATAAAAGCTCTCCAGACTCTCGTCCTGCTGGGTCATGGTGCAGACCCGGCATCCTGCCTCGGCCAGGGCACAGACCAAGGGGGTGACCTCTACTGTGCCATACAGCCGGGCGCTGTTCCCTTCCAGCAGGGTATACTCCAGCCCCATCGTATCCAGCACCTGAGCCAAGATCTGCGGATCAGACACCGTGATCTGGGTGGATTTGCGGCAGGCGGCCTCCAGCTCCTGGGCGCTCATCTGGCGCAGGATGCGCCCGCCGTCCATAAAGCCGTACCAGCTTGCCAGGCGGGCCAGCTCATCCAAAAGATGGCTGGAGATCAGCACCGTGATGCCTTGTTCCCGATTGAGCTTTAAGATCAGCTCCCGCAGCTCGATGATGCCCTGGGGGTCCAGGCCGTTGGCGGGTTCGTCCAAAAGCAGAAGATCCGGACTGCCCGCCAGAGCCACGGCGATGCCCAGCCGCTGGCGCATCCCAAGGGAGAAATTTCGGACCTTTTTACTGCCGGTGCGTCCCAGGCCCACCAGCTCCAGCAGCTGGGGGATGCTGTCCTCGCTGGGCAGGCCCAGGACCCGGTATTGCAGCCGCAGATTTTCCTGGGCGGTCATGTTCAGATAGAGGGAGGGGGTCTCCACGACTGCCCCCATCCGCCGCCTGCACCGCAGGATATCCGGGTCCGTGTGGGGGACACCGTACAAGCTGTACTGTCCGCTGGTGGGCTGCTGCAGCCCCGTCAGAATACGGATCAGGGTGGTCTTGCCCGCTCCGTTTTTGCCCACCAGACCATAGATAGAGCCTTTGGGGATCTGCATCGTCAACCCCCGCAGGGCGGTGCAGCGGAGATAGCGCTTGCCCAGGTCTTGGGTCTGGATCACGTTTTCCATTATTTTTGCCTCCTTGTTTTGGAATGAGGCCAGTATACTCCAAAAGGGTGGAGCTGCCGGTGGAGACGATCGTTGAGTTTTGGTATAGATCAGGGGTCTGCCAGCTTGAAACCGATGCCCCAGACCGCATCCACCCAATCTTTCCCGGTAATGGCACGCAGCTTTGTGCGCAGATGGCTGATATGTGTTTTAAGGGTGGTTTCGGTGCAGTCCGGCGTATCGGCGGCAATGCGATCCAGGATCACGGATTTGGCCAGTACCTGACCGGGGTGCTGCATCAGCAGTTTCAGAAGGGCGTATTCCGTTTTGGTCAGAGCGACTGGCCGGCCATCCGCCGTAACATCGTGGGATGCGCTGTCCAGCCGCAAAGGACCATGGCTGTATATCGCACCCAAGGGCTGGGTGGTGCGGCGCAGCTGTACGGTTATGCGAGCCAGCAGCTCCTGGGTATCGAATGGTTTTGTCAGGTAGTCTGCTGCACCGCCCAGCAGCAAGTTGACCTTATCGTTCACAGCAGCCTTTGCGCTGACTACGATCACGGGCAGCCCTTCCAGCCGGGGCAGCAGCGCTTCCCCGGACAGCCCGGGCAGCATAAGATCCAGCAGCACCAGATCCGGGCGGCGGTGTTCCAGCACCAGCAGCGCTTCGGTGCCGGAATAGGCACGCTGCACGCCATAACCGGCCTGCTCCAATACCTCCTGGATCAGGTCGCCGATGGTGGGGTCATCGTCCACTACAAGAATGTTCTTTTGCATTGCGCTCCCTGCCTTTTCACATCATTTGCTTTAGTGTACACGTTTTTTGGGGGATTGAAAAGCCCTCTTCTGTCCGCAGGCTTATAGGCGGGGGGATTTTGGCAAAAGGCAGCGAGTGTTCTCCCCCAAAAGGATCTTGACAGGCTTTTTCCAAAAAAATAGAGTCTCCTGCGCCAAGCTGCTTTGCAGGTTTGCTCTGGTTGTGCTATACTTATCCTGGTTTACTATGCTGTACAAAAATTGGAGTGTATCGTTTATGCTGCAAGACCCTGAACTGCATTATCTGGATAATGCCGCTACCACCATCGTGGCCCCGGAGGTGGCGGATGTGATCGACCGCGCAATGCGGGAACATTGGGCCAACCCATCCAGTCTGTATGGCCCCGGCGCCCGCAGCGAGGAAGCGCTGTCCTCTGCCCGTGCTGCCGTGGCCCGTACCCTGGGCTGCCGCCCCCGGGAGCTGTATTTCACCTCCTGCGGCAGCGAGAGCAATAACCTGGCGCTGCTGGGGGCGGCGCATACCCGCACCTTTGGCAAAAAGATCCTTGTGTCCGGGTTTGAGCATCCCAGTGTCCAGCGCCCGCTGGAGATGCTGGCCCAGCAGGGCTACCAGGTGGTGGTGGTGCCGCCCCGCCCGGACGGAGAACTGGACCTGGACCGGATGCTGGACCAGGTGGACCGCTCCACCATTTTGGTCTCCTGCATGATGGTCAATAACGAGACCGGCGCCCGCTGCCCGGTAGAGAAGCTGGCGGCTGGGGTCAAGGCTGCCAATCCCCGCACCATCGTCCATGTGGACGCCGTGCAGGCCTGGATGCGTTTGCCCATCAAACTGGCCAACATCGACCTGCTGTCGGTGAGCGGCCATAAGATCCATGCACCCAAGGGCATCGGTGCGCTGTATCTGTCCGATAGCCTGGTGCAGGCGTTCCGTCCGCCGTATCTGGGGGGCGAGCAGGAGCGTGGCATCCGTCCCGGTACCGAGAACCTGCCCTATGCCCTGGGCATGGCGGCAGCCGCAGCCCGCCTGGCGGGGAATATGCCCGCCCGCACCGCTGCCATTCAGGCGCTGAACCAGCGCCTGCGGGCAGGTCTGGCACATTTCCCGGAAGTGGTGCTGAACAGCCCCGCCTCTGCTGTGCCGGAAGTGGTGAATTTTAGTGAGAACTGCATCAAAAGCGAGACGATGCTGGCATTTTTGGCGGAGCGTAAGATCTATGTCTCCTCTGCCAGTGCCTGCGGGCGGGGTCAGCCCAGCCATACGCTGGCAGCTATGGGGCTGCCGCCCCGCGCCATTGACACCGCTATCCGTGTGTCCTTCTGTGCCGACAACACCCCTGAGGATGTGGATGCCTTCCTGGAGCGTTTCGAGGACGGCATGAAGAACCTGCAAAAACTGCGTTGAATCATAAAGGAGTAACCAATGCGAGAGATTATTTTGGGCTACCAGGGCGAAATGTCCCTCAAGGGCCTCAACCGCAACCAATTTGAAACTGCGCTGATGAAGATCCTGCGCTACCGGCTCAAGACCGTGGGCAAGTTCCGGGTCTACTGCACCCAGTCCACCTTCTATATGGAGCCGGAGGAGGAAGGTCTGGACATGGACCTGGCCTTTGAGCGGGTCAGCAAGGTGTTCGGCCTGGCAGCGCTCAGCCGTGCAGTGGTCTGTGAAAAGGATTTTGACACCATCTGCCAGACAGCAGAGGCGTACCTGGGGGATGACCTGCGGGGCATCCGTACATTCAAGGTAGAGGCCCGCCGGGCGGACAAGAGCTTCCCCATGACCAGCCCGGAGCTGATGCGGGAGCTGGGCGCCTACCTGCTGGATAAGCACAACTACCTGCGGGTGGATGTGCGCAACCCCCAGTTCAAGGTCATCGTAGAGATCCGGGACTTTGGCGCCTACATCCACGGCCCCAAGGTCCCCGGTGAGGGCGGCCTGCCGGTGGGCACCAGCGGCCGTGCGCTGAATATGCTTTCCGGCGGCATCGACAGCCCGGTGGCAGCCTACCGAATGGCCAAGCGGGGCCTGGCGCTGGATCATATCCACTTTGCCTCGCCGCCGTACACATCTGAGCGCGCCCGCCTCAAGGTCAAGGCTCTGGCCCAGCTGGTCAGCGTGTACACCGGCAGCACCAATCTGTTTGTGGTGCCCTACACAAAGCCCCAGGAGTATATCCGGGACAATGCTCCGGATGTGCTGTTCACCGTGCTGATGCGCCGCAGCATGATGCGCATTGCAAATCTCATTGCCCAAAAGCAGGGCTGCGCAGCGCTGATCACCGGCGAGAGCCTGGCTCAGGTGGCTAGTCAGACGGTTCAGGCTTTGCAGTGCACCGATGCAGCCCAGAGCCTGCCGGTACTGCGGCCTTTGATCGGCATGGACAAGACCGAGATCATCGAGACGGCACGCCACATCGGCACCTTTGAGACCAGCATCCTGCCCTATGAGGACTGCTGCACCATCTTCACCCCGCCGCACCCGAAGATCCGCCCGGAGCTGGCGGAGATCGAAGCAGCGGAGGCTGCGATGCCCGGTTTGGCGCAGCTGGAAGCAGAAGCAGCAGAGCAGACCGATCGGCTGCGCATCCGCATTACCGACGAAGTGGAGTTTGAGGGCTGAACCATGACAGCAGAGATCATCAGCGTGGGCACAGAGCTTTTGCTGGGCAACATCCTGAATACCAATGCGCAGTACCTGAGCCAGGAGCTGGCGCAGCTGGGCATCACGGTCCAGCGCCAGAGCACCATTGGGGACAACCATGGCCGCCTGGCGCAGTTTGTGCAGGAGGCAAAATCCCGGTGTGATCTTTTGGTGTTCACCGGCGGACTGGGCCCCACGGCAGACGACCTGACCAAGGAGACGGTGGCCGCCTGCTTTGGGGACACCCTGACGTTTGATGAGACAGAGTGGGAGAAGATCACCGCTTACTTTGCCCGCACCGGCCGCAAAGCTGCCCCCAACAACCGCAAGCAGGCAATGGTGCCGGTGCATGGGCAGAAGATCGAAAACCGCTGCGGTACGGCCCCCGGTGCATGGTTTGAACAGGAGGGCCGCTATGCGGTGCTGATGCCCGGGGTCCCCCATGAGATGCGCCGTATGTGGGCGGAACAGGTGCGCCCGCTTTTGCTGGCCAGGCAGAATTGTACCATCTGCTCCCTGACTCTGCGGGTGCTGGGGGGAGAGAGCGACCTGGAGTACAAGATGGGGGACCTGCTGCAAAGTGCCAACCCCACTGCAGCCATCTACTGCAAGACCGGCGAGTGTGAGGTGCGCATCACCGCCCGGGCCGAAACAGAAGCACAGGGCGAAAAAATGTGCAGAGCATACGCCAAAAAGTTCTATGATCTGCTGGGGGACGCGGTGTATGATGAGGACGTAGCCGGTCTGGAAGAAACGGTGGTGCGCACCCTGCGTCAGCAGGGGCTTACCATCGCCACGGCGGAGAGCTGCACCGGCGGTCTGATCGCTCAGCGGCTTACCAGCGTGTCCGGCGCAAGCGAGGTATTTGGCAGCGGGTTCGTCACCTATTCCGAGGCAGCAAAGGCAGCCTTGGTGGGGGTAGACCCGGCGGTGATCCAGCAGTATAATGTGGTGTCCGCTCCGGTGGCGGCTCAGATGGCGTTGGGTGCAGCCCGGGCCGCTGGTGCAGAACTGGCGGTCAGTGTCACAGGCGTGGCGGGTCCTACCGGCGGGGATGCCCTGCGCCCCGTGGGCACGGTATACCTGGGCGCTGCCCGGGGGGACAAGGTCTATGTGCAAAAACTGTACGTCCCCCGTGCTGGGCGGGAGCTGGTGCGAGCCAGAGCTGCACAGGCTGCTTTGGTGATGGCTCTGCGCCTGGCGCAGGGAAAAGCGCCGGACAATGCCCGGCTTTTGCCGGCCGCGCAAAGCCATGAACCCGCTGCGTTGGATGCACTGAACGCTTTCTTTCTCCCGGCGGAATAAAAGCGGCCTGTCAAAGGCAGGAAAACGGGCGTTTTGCTTCCTTTTGTAAAAAGGACCCTCAAAGTGCGGGGCAGCTGACTAGCAGGCTGGTTGTTTTCCGCTGTGCCCCGTCTGCACCCTTGGCAAGGCCGCAGAGGGTGGAGAACGATGAGCGAAGAAACCAAGACCCAGCCTTCCTGCGTGCTGCGGCTGTTTGGCGCCGATGTTTTGGCGGTGCGGCAGGCAGCGGGGGCATTCCCGCCCAGATGGGGGCTGAGTGCCCAGTGCATCAGCCGGGGCGGGGAAACACTGGTGGCCCTGCGGGCAAAAAAGCCTGCCGGACTGCGCAAAGGGGAGGGCAGCCTGCGGGCCTGTTTCCCCAGTGAATTCTACGGCAAAGGGGGCGAGGGGCTGGCGGCAGCTTTGGTGCACACGATGGAAAAGCACCATCGGCTGCTGGTCTGCGCCGATGCCCAGGCTGGGGCGCTGGTGAGCCAGCGTCTCAAGGACCTGCCCGGGGCGGACAAGGTGTTCGACTTTGGCGCTATGAGCTACGGGGACCCGGTTGTCGCCCAAAAGATCGCTGCGCTGGCAGCCCGGCGGCAGGCGGGAGAAGCTCCGCTGGACAAGGCGCTGGCCCAGGTCCGTGCAGCCCAGCGGGTGGTGGGGGCAGAGCTGGCAGCTGCCTGTCTGCCCCAGGGGGAGAGCACCGTGCTCCTGCTGGGTAGCCGCAAGGGATGCTGGATGCGTACCGTCCGCCAGGAGGACAACCCTGGTCTGTGGCTGCTGGATATGGCCCGCAGGGCTGCTGCGGGCTTGCAGCAGGCTGAGGGCACCCGTTGGCAAACCTATCGGGGCGGCCGGCGGCGCTGCGCCAAGGTGATGGAACCTGCGTCCATGACACCCGCCCCGCCGGCAGGGAAAGGGCAGGCCCGGCGCAGAGCCCGCCGGATATGGCGGGTGCTGGCAGTTCTGGCGGCGGCAGCGGTTATTTTGCTGGCCGCTGCCTGGCAGCTGACCGGCGGCAACCTCTCCATGCTGCCCAGGGTGCTGGGCTTGCAGCGCCTGCCCCACACTGGCGCCTGGCTGGTGTGAATGAACATTGGAAAAAACGGCTGTGCGCCTATTGAGGTGCGCGGCCGTTTTTTGTATCGTTTGGCAGGGATATTTGCTGGTTTTTCTTGAATTTTCGGCTTGGATATGCTATACTCCTGCTTGCTGCGCACAGCGCAGCCAAAGAGCAACTTAGGATTTTAGGCTCCCCGGCGC
This sequence comes from uncultured Faecalibacterium sp., assembly GCA_900540455.1. Taxonomy (GTDB): domain Bacteria; phylum Bacillota; class Clostridia; order Oscillospirales; family Ruminococcaceae; genus Faecalibacterium. The sequence continues at coordinate 119,867 of UQGD01000001.1, read as the reverse complement.
ATCTCGAACTATGCCGGGCCAAACCCACGGGGGCTGGCGGTCCCCGTGCGGTCAAAATCAAACCGCTGGAGTTATAATATGATGAATCAGAATCCTTCCGTCCGTAAACTGGCCCGCTGCGGTGTAGTGGCAGCCATCTATGTGGCTTTGTGCCTGGCACTGGCTCCGCTGTCCTATGGGGCAGTGCAGGTGCGTGTGGCCGAGGCACTGTGCCTGCTGCCGGTGTTTGGCACCGAGTACATCGTAGGTGTGGTGCTGGGCTGCTTTTTGGCCAACCTGATCGGCTCCACAGTGGCAGACGTGGTGTTTGGCACCCTGGCCACCCTGCTGGCCTGTCTGGTCACCTACAAGCTGCGCAATGTGCGCATCAAAGGGCTGGCGATCCCGGCTTCGCTGCCGCCGGTGGTGTTCAATGCGGTGATCATCGGCATCGAGATCAGCGTCCTGTTTGCAGACCCGATGTCCACGGCACCGCTGTGGATGGCCTGCATCACCAACGGCATCTCGGTGGCGATCGGCGAGCTGATCAGCTGCACAGTGCTGGGCGTGGCCCTGGTCAAGCTGATCGAGGCGAACCCCTCGCTGCGGCGGATCTTTCTGGAGCAGTAACGATAGAAAAGGAGATGCCCCCTATGCAGCCGAAGAAGATCGTCTTTTGGGACTGGAACGGTACCCTGCTGGATGATGTGGAGTTTACTCGCGGCTGTCTGAACTGGCTGCTGGAGCAGCATGGCTACCCTCAGCGCTATGACCTTGCAGCCTACCGGGAGGTGTTCGGCTTCCCGATCGAGGCGTATTATCAGCGGGCGGGCTTTGATTTTTCGCGGCACCCTTATCCGGTGCTGGCCCGCCGGTTTATGGATCACTATAACGCTGGCATGGACTGCTGTGCCCCCTTTGCACAGGCAGCGGATACGCTGTCGGCCCTGGCGCAGCAGGGGTGGAGCCAGGTGGTGCTGTCCGCATCCCGCCAGGATTACCTGATCGAGCAGGTATCCCAGCGGGGTCTTGCAGGCTATTTTACCGAGTTGCTCGGCCTGCAGGACATTTATGGCGCCAGCAAAGTGCAGCGGGGCCTTGCCTGGCTGCAAAGCCTGGATATCCCCCCGGAACGCTGCGTGATGGTGGGGGATACGATCCACGATGCAGAGGTGGCAAAAGCCCTGGGCGCCCAGTGTGTTTTGTACACAGGCGGCCATCAATCCCGGGAGCGGCTTGCTGCGGTATGCCCCCATGTTATTGACCGGCTGGATGCACTGCCTGCACTGCTGGCACAGCCGGAATAAGAAAGCCCCCGCTTCGGCGGGGGCTTTTTTGTGCGCAGGAACCGGATTTTACAGAATGTTCATCTCAAAACCCAGGGAAAACAGGTCTCTGGGTTTGACGGCCTTTGCAGTTTGGTGTATGATATACTACGTATGCATCAACAACGATCGGGGCGCTGCCTGACCTGCGCCCATGAAAGATAGATGAGGTGTTACCTATGTCCCTTGTTGAAAAACTCTTTGGCAGCTTTTCGGATCGGGAGCTGAAAAAGATCACCCCCCTGACCAAGCAGGTGCTGGCCCTGGAGGATAAATACCAGGCCATGGCGGATGCAGAGCTGCAGGGCCAGACTGCGCTGCTCAAGCAGCGGCTGGCCCAGGGCGAGACCCTGGATGACCTGCTGCCGGATGCTTTTGCCGTCTGCCGGGAGGCTGCCTGGCGTGTGCTGGGCATGAAGCATTTCCCGGTGCAGATCACCGGCGGTGCAGCGCTGCACCGGGGCTGCATTGCAGAGATGCAGACCGGTGAAGGCAAGACCCTGGTGGCCACCCTGCCTGCCTACCTGAACGCTCTGACCGGCAAAGGGGTGCATGTGGTCACTGTTAACGATTACCTGGCAAAGCGCGACAGCGAGTGGATGGGCAAACTGTACCGCTGGCTGGGGTTGTCGGTGGGCCTGATCGTCCAGGGCATGGATGGCGACGCCCGCCGGGCTGCTTATGGGGCAGACATCACCTACGGCACCAACAACGAGTTTGGCTTTGACTACCTGCGGGACAACATGGTCACCTACCAGTCCAGCATGGTGCAGCGGGGCCACGCCTACGCCATCGTGGACGAGGTGGACTCCATCCTGATCGATGAAGCCCGTACCCCGCTGATCATCTCCGGCCGGGGAGAGGACTCCTCCAGCCTGTACACCCAGGTGGATCGGTTTGTGCGTACTCTGCACAAGAGCATCGTGGTGGAGCTGCAGGACAAGATGGAGGCCGATGAGCAGGCAAACGGCGATTACGTCGTGGACGAAAAGCACAAGAGCTGCACCCTGACCGCAAAGGGCATCCAGAAAGCGGAAGCCTATTTCAAGGTGGAGAACCTTGCCGCCGCTGAGAATATGACCCTGGCCCACCACATCGACCAGGCGATCAAAGCCTATGGCGTGATGCAGAAGGATATCGACTATGTGGTCAAGGACGGCCAGGTCGTGATCGTGGACGAATTTACCGGCCGTCTGATGATCGGCCGCCGCTACAATGAGGGTCTGCACCAGGCCATTGAAGCGAAGGAAGGGGTCAAGATCGCTGCCGAGAGCAAGACCCTGGCGACCATCACCTTCCAGAACTATTTCCGTATGTACGAAAAGCTCTCTGGCATGACCGGTACCGCCAAGACCGAAGCCACCGAGTTTACCGAGATCTATGGCCTGAATATCGTCACTGTGCCCACCAACCGCCCCAACATCCGTCAGGATTACCCGGATGCGGTCTATAAGACGGTCAACGGCAAGTATAATGCGGTGATCCAGCAGGTGATGGAGTGCCATGCCAAGGGTCAGCCGGTGCTGGTGGGTACGGTCAGCGTGGAAAAGAGTGAGATCCTGGCCAAGATGCTGCAGCGCCACACCCGGGATTTCAACGTGCTGAATGCGAAAAACCATGAACGTGAAGCGGAGATCGTGGCCCAGGCAGGTAAAAAGGGTGCGATCACCATTGCCACCAACATGGCAGGCCGCGGCACCGATATCACCCTGGGCGGCAATGCGGAATATTTGGCTAAAGCGCAGATGCGCAAGGAGCATTTCTGCGAGAATCTGCTCAACCCGGAGCGGCCGGAGGATACGCTGCCTGCCCAGGTAGAGCAGCTGCTGATCGAGGCGGATGGCCACGGCGATACCCAGGATGCCAACATCCTGGCAGTCCGTCAGCGCTTTGAGGAGCTGTATGCACAGTATAAAAAGCAGACCGATGCCGAGGCAGCAGAAGTGCGGCAGGCAGGCGGTTTGTTCATCATTGGCACCGAGCGGCACGAGAGCCGCCGTATCGATAACCAGCTGCGCGGCCGTTCCGGACGTCAGGGCGACCCGGGTGCATCCCGCTTCTACCTCAGCCTGGAAGATGACCTGATGCGTCTGTTTGGCGGTGACCGGGTCTCCGGCCTGATGGATACCCTGAAGATCGACGAGGATACCCCCATCGAGAACCGGATGATCACCAACACCATCGAAAGCGCCCAGAAGAAGCTGGAAGGCCGGAACTTTGAGATCCGCAAAAACGTGCTGCGGTACGACGATGTGATGAACCAGCAGCGCGAGATCATCTACGGCCAGCGCCGCAAGGTCCTGGCAGGCGAGGATATCAGCGCCGATATGCACAAGATGCTGCGGGAGAATATCGATTCCAGCTGCCGGCAGTTCCTGTCCGGCGATGTAAAGGATGAGTGGGATTTTGCTGCACTGCGCCGCCACTACCTGGGCTGGCTGACCACCGAGGCCGACCTGCACTATACGGTAGAGGATTATGACAGCCTGACCGTGGAGTCCGTTGCACAGCAGCTGTATGACCGGGGCATGATGATCCTGGAAGACAAGGAAAAACGCTACGGCGCACCGCTGATGCGGGAGCTGGAGCGCATCTGCCTGCTGAAATGCGTGGACAGCCAGTGGATGGAGCATATCGACAACATGGACCAGCTGCGGCAGGGCATTGCGCTGCGGGGCTATGGCCAGAAAGACCCGGTGGTAGAATACCGGATCGAGGGTTTTGATATGTTCGATCAGATGGTGGACTCCATCCGGGAGGCCAGCATCAAGATGCTGCTTACCATCGAGGTGCGCCAGGCTGGCGCTGCTCCCCGCCGGGAGCAGGTGGCCCGCCCCACGGGCGAGGGCTTTACGCCCGGCAACGGCGCTCCCGGTGTCAAGAGTGCCCCCAAGGGACAGCCGGTGCGGGTGATCAAGATCGGCCGCAACGACCCCTGCCCCTGCGGCAGCGGCCTGAAGTGGAAAAAGTGCACCTGTGCCCAGTACCACCCCGACGGAGCTGAAAACGCCCAGAACTAAGGAAACCGAAAGAAAAAGACCTGTGCCCCCATAGCAAAGTGCGTGGGAGCACAGGTCTTTTGTCGTTTTATCCGGGGAGCAGGCAAACCGCTCAGCGCTGGTGTCCAACGTACACCAAAGCCAGCGTATCCGGGCCGGTGTTGGCCGAAACGACGCCTCCCAGCTCAAAGGTGAGCAGCGGCGGCTTGCCAAAGGCTTTGCGGCAGGCACGGGCCAGCTCCTGCGCCTGCGGGATCGAGGTGTGGCCGATCATATAGTCAAAATCCTCTACACCGGCCGAGCGCTTCTGGCACAGCTGGATCATATTGGGGATCACCTTGTCATCGCCCCGGACCTTGGCCTCTACCACGGTCTTGCCGTCGATCAGGGAGATGATGGGGCGCAGGCCCAGCAGCTCGCCGGCAAAGGCGGCAGCAGCGGAGATGCGGCCGCTCTTTTTCATCTGTTTCAGGCTGTAAGGTCCCAGGACGATCTCCATTTTGTTCATCTGGGTATTGAACTCGTTGATCACATGGCGGATCTCGGCGCCGTTGCGCAGCTTGCGTGCCATCTCGCAGATATACCAGCCAAACACCATGGAGTAGGTGTGGGGGTCCAGCAGGTGGATGTTCAGGTGGTGCTCGGGGCGTTCTTCCCGCAGCAGGTTCTGCGCCATAACGGCGTTGTCGTAGGTAGAGCTGCCGGAGCGGTTGATGGGGATATGGATCACATCGGTGTAACCCTCATCCACATACTGGCAGTATTTATCGCAGAATTGCAGCGGCGTGATGGCAGCGGTGGACGGTACGCCCTTGGCCTGACGCATCAGCTGGTAAAACTCGGTGTTGGAGCAGCTCTCCCGCTCGATATAATCCACCCCGTCCAGCAGGATGTGAAAGCCCATGATGTCGATGTCATATTTTTCAGCCATCTCCTGCGGAATATCGCAGGAGGAGTCGGTCAAAATTGCGATCTTGCTCATAATATCCTCATTTCCATTCATAATCTCTCAGATGTCCGTGATCCAAAAGCTCTGGGAAGTCCCATTGGCGCAGGACTTCGTATACCCCGACGGCAACGCTGTTGGAAAGGTTCAGGCTGCGGCAGGTGTCCAGCATGGGCAGACGGACGCAGTCGTCGGGATGCTGGGCCAGCAGTGCCTCCGGCAGACCGGCATCCTCCCGCCCGAACACCAGATAGGCGCCGTCCGGGTATTGTACATCGGTGTGACGGTGTAGCGCTTTTGTGGTAAAGTAAAAATACGGCCCGCTGTTTTTGGCAAAAAAGTCATCCAGGCTGTCATAGTAGTGGATGTCCAGGTAATGCCAGTAGTCCAGCCCGGCGTGTTTCAGTTTTTTATCATCAATGGCAAAGCCCATGGGCCCCACCAGGTGCAGCCGGCAGGCGGTGCAGGCGCAGGTGCGCGCGACGTTGCCGGTATTCTGGGGGATACGGGGCTCTACCAAAACAATATTCAAGGTCGGTTTGTTCATTCCAGCACCTCCCTGTGCTGCATGGGGCATAGCCGGGGCAGCAGCGGCTCGAACCATACGCCGCATCGTGTTTCCTGGTCGGCCGGGGTTGCCTGGATCGCCAAAGAGACGAACTCTGCGGCATTATCGGCAGCAGCGCTCAGGGCGTTGCCCTGCAAAAGCGAGCCGACCAGCACTGCGCCGTACAGATCCCCCGTGCCGGGGAAATTACGGTCCAGGTGCAGTTTTTTGAGCACAAAGCGATCCTTTCCGCCCCCGGCACAACCGATATAACTGCCCATGGGCAGACCGGTGACCACCGCATTGGGGGCAAGAGAGGCAGCTTTGTCTGCCAGGGCCTGGGCGGTATCCGGGGTGATCTCGCCTTCCGGCAGAGGGGCGTCCAGCAGCAGGCTCACCTCGGTGCAGTTGGGCAGGATCAAGTCGGCCTGGCGGCACAGATCCCGCATCCGCTGGATAAAGGCGGGGGTCACGGTGGAGTAGGCGTGCCCGCCGTCTCCCAGCACCGGGTCCACCACTTTGTGTGCCTGGGGCCAAAGGTTAAAGGCCAGCTGTGCCAGGGCGGCCTGTTCTTCGCCCCCTAGATAACCGGTATAGATCAGATCAAACGATATCCCCAGCTGATGGTAGTGCTGCAGCGCCGCCTGGCCGTAGGCGGCGCCGTCCAGCCGAGCGGGCTGGCCAAAGCCGCCGGTATGGGTGGAAAGCAGCACCGTGGGCAGAGCCACAGGCTGGACCCCCATCACCGACAGCACCGGCAGGATCACCGACAGGCTGCACCGGCCAAAGCCGGAAAGATCGTGGATACATAAAACTTTTTTGGGCTCCGTGGTCTTCAGCAAATAAAGCGTCCTCCTTTAACCTTGGCGGGGCCGAGCACGACGCCCCGTTTTTACTGGTTGCATATTGGCTGCGTTTAAGTATACCACAAATCTCCGCTCAAAAAAAGCGTATACAGCGGGGTTTTGGGGCAAATACTAGCGCAGATCTGAAAAAACCAGCCTCCATTCTGGTTTTCCAGACCGTGGAAAAAGCAGGGGAGAGAGCGTGCAGCCCCTCTCCCTGCTGTGTAAAAAAAGGAGGGACCCTCAGGATGAAGCAAAATTCCAACCAGACAACGGGCCTGCTGGTGGGCATGGCCGCCGGTGCAGCATTGGGGGCGGCAGGTGCGATGGCCGCTGCCCAAAACCAGCGCCAGGTCAAGCGGGCGGCCCGCAAAGTGGCCAAAGGTGCAGAGCGGGCGGTGACCCAGCTGGACCGGATGGTGGGCGATTTTATCGACCAGCACATGGACGGCTGATCAGCGGGCACAAAAAAACAAGTGCAGCCTTTGCGCTGCACTTGTTTTTTGTTTTGCAGTTACGGCTGCCAGATGCACAGCCGTGCGGCGGTGGAGATCTCGCCCAGGACACCGGCATCCATCCGGACGTTGCACATCACATCTATGGCTTGTGCAGCGTCCGGCCCGGTAAGCACCGAGGCGGGCAGGTTTTTGATGGTCAGCACCGCGGTGTTGTCCGTCAGCTGGCCGCTCAGTTCGCCATCGTAGGAGATGTCGCCGATGGTCAGGCCGGTCAGATGGCCTGCCATTCCCATGCGGGAAAAACTCAGGATGGGCAGCTCCAGGGTATAGGTGCCATTGGGCTGGCGGGTAAGGGTGGCCTCCCGGTCAGTATCCACGCCGTCATTTTCCAGTGCAGCTTTGTCGGTATGCTCCCGCCAGAACTGGACACTTACGGGCAGATCCTCCGCAGCGTGCGCACCAAATGCCAGCCCGCATGCCAGCACCAGGGAGAGCAGCATGGCGGCCATGCGCCGAAAACTGGAAGATATAGCGAGTTTTTTCATTAAAATCAGCCTTTCCTGCCGCAGACTGCGGCAATCAGCGGGTCTGCACAGCAGACCGTTGCAGGTCCCTGCACCCCCCGGATCTTGGATGGAGTGGAGAAGCCTGCGCTTCTGTTACTGTCAAAATATCATACTATTGACGGAATGTCAACGCCATGGGCAAGACTGTCATAGAAATGTTTCAATCTGCCCATGTTTCGGCCAATTTTAGTGGCTTTGCCTAAAAAAAGCCGCTTCTCCCGGGGGAGAAGCGGCAGATACTTACAGAAAAAGGGGCTTAGAGCTCGAAGTTCGGGTCATCTTTCAGCATATGGATGCTGGTCATAAAGGCGCTGTCCTCCGGGTCGGTGAAGGGGGCGTCCTTGACGTATTTGTTCAGCACAGCAGCGGTGCGGACGGGGTCGGCAATGGTGCCAGCGCCGCCGATGCAGCCACCGGGGCAGCCCATACCCTCCAGCAGATAGCCGTTGTACTTGCCAGCCTTGGCCAGCAGCAGCAGCTTCTTGCAGTCGGCCAGGCCCTGTGCAGAGGCGATCTTCACCTCGCGGTCAGGGTGCCACTCCTTGATCTTGTCGGCCACTGCCTTGGCTACGCCGCCGGACTGTGCAAAGCCACGGCCCGCTGCGGAAGCGTAAGCCAGGTCGTTCTCGGTGGGGTCTACCTCCAGGCTGTCCACGTCGATATCCCGTGCCTCAATGATGCCGGCCAGCTCCTCAAAGGTCAGCACAAAATCCACGTCGCTGCGGACCGTGCGGCGGGAAGCCTCCAGCTTTTTGGCAGCGCAGGGTCCGATGAAGCACATCCGTGCCTCGGGGTCTGCCTGCTTCATCATGCGGGCGGTGAACACCATGGGGGTCATGGTCATGGAGATATTCTTGGCCAGGGCGGGGAAGGCGGTCTTGGCCATCATGCTCCAGGCCGGGCAGCAGGAGGTGGCCATAAAGTTCAGCTTCTCCGGGACTTCTTCCAGGAAGTCCTTGGCTTCCTCCACAGTGCACAGGTCAGCGCCAATGGCGACCTCGACAACGTCGCAGAAGCCCACAGCCCGCAGAGCGGCCTTCAGCTTGCCGGCAGCGGCCAGCTGGGGGAACTGGTTGATGAATGCCGGGGCGACCAGGGCGTAGATGCGGTCGCCGCGGTTGAAGCCCTGGATCAGCTGGTAGATCTGGCCCTTATCCGCAATGGCGCCAAAGGGGCAGCTGACCAGGCACTGGCCACAGGACACACACTTGCTGTAATCGATCTCGGCACGGCCAAGCGGGTCGGAGTGGATGGCGTTCATGCCGCAGGCCTCTGCGCAGGGACGCTCGGTCTTGACGATGGCATGGTAGGGGCAGACATCCACGCAGCGGCCGCACTTGATGCACTTGTCCTGGTCGATGGTGGAACGGCCGCTCTCCCAGACGATGGCGTTCTTGGGGCAGACCTCCATGCAGGGGTGTGCAAGGCAGCCCTGGCACATATCCGAGACCTTGACCATCTTTTCCGGGCAGCGGTTGCAGGCAAACTTGATCACGTTGACCAGCGGAGGATCATAGTACTTATCCGCAATGGACGCATCTTCCAGGCCGGAAACAACGCTGTTGTGCTCGTCCATACGGCGGGTGGGCAGACCGATGGCCAGGCGCACCCGCTCCTCGACGATGGCGCGCTCCAGGAAGATATCCTTACGGAAGGTGCCTTCCTCACCGGGGATGATGGTGTAGGGGATCTTGCGCATCATATGGTTGGCCTGCTCGCCCTTGACATTGGCGTAGGCCATACGGGCCACTTCCGTAAAAACTTTGCGGCGGATCTGGATGACCGTCGTGTTGATTCCTCTAAAACTCATGCTCTCTTCTCCTCCGTTTAACAGCCGAAAATAACCAGGCTGCAGCGCAAAATGCAGCCGCTGTTCCGGGCGTGACCCTGAACATCCAGTATTAGTTTATCATAAAACCACAGCGGTGAAAAGGCTTTGCTCCCAAATTTGTTACATAATTCACGATTTATCCATGCTGCACAGCTCGGCCCGCACCCGCTCGCCATCGTAGCGGCCCAGCCGGGCGCGCACGATCTGTCCGCTGACACCGCCGGGCACCGAGATCACCACCGGGATGTACAGCCGGGTGTAGCCGGTAAACAGGGTGCCGGACAGGGGCGTTTCCAGCAGGACCTCGTCCTCGGTGCCCTCAAAACCTGCCAGGACCTGGGTGCGCACCTGCTCGGCCACGGCGTTCATCTCCCGGCTGCGGCGCTGCTTCTCCCGCTCGTGGATCTGCTGGGGGAAATCGTATGCGGGGGTGCCGCTGCGGCGGGAATAGGGAAAGACGTGGACCTTCAGGAACCCGATCTGACGCAAAAACTCGCAGCTCTCTGCAAAATCTGCCTCGGTCTCCCCGGGGAAGCCGCAGATGCAGTCGGTAGTAAAGGTCACGGGACGGTCACCATAGGCGGCCCGCAGCCCGTCCACGACCTGAGCATACTGCTGGGCGGTATACACCCGGCGCATCCGGCGCAGGGTGGCAGTGCAGCCGCTTTGCAGGCTCAGGTGGAACTGGGGGCAGAGTTTGTCCACTGCAGCCAGCCGGGCCATGGCTTCCGGGGTCAGCATATCGGGGTCCAGGCTGCCCAGACGGATGCGCTGGATGCCCGGGACGGCGGCGCAGTGCTCCACCAGCTCTACCAGGTCTGTGCCGGTATCCTGGCCGTAGCTGGGCAGCGAGATGGCGGAGAGGACGACCTCCTGATAACCGGCGGCGGCCAGCTGGTGCAGCTCGGCCAGGATGCTCTCCTCCGACCGGCTGCGCACCGGCCCTCTGGCGCGGGGGATGACGCAGTAAGCACACTGGCGGTTGCAGCCGTCCTCCACCTTGATAAAGGCGCGGGTGTGGGTCTCGAACCGCTCCACCGGCAGCTCCTCAAACAGCTCGCCCCGCACATGGGGCTGTACGGATACGATCCGTTCATGGCCCTGCAGCAGCAGCTGTACATTCTCCAGAATGGCTTTGCGGTCTCCGTTGCCGCACACCAGGTCTGCCTCCAGGAACTGCGCCGCCTCCTCGGGGAACGCTTGGGGATAGCACCCGGTAAGCACGGTGACAGCGCCGGGGTGCTCCCGCTTGGCACGGCGCAGCCATTTGCGGCTCTTTTGGTCGCCAAAGTTGGTCACAGTGCAGCTGTTGACGATGTAGACGTCTGCCTCTTCACCCTCCTGCACTACGGTGAACCCCGCCCCCCGGAACAGCTGCTCCAGTGCGCCGGTCTCGTTCAGGTTGACCTTACATCCCAATGTATAAAAACAAACTCGCATTAAAAACGTGTCCTTTCCATTCACTCCAGTGCAGAAGAAGCCTGCACCGTCCTCTTTATTATAGCGTACCCCCAAAACACAGCGCAAGGGGGAATTGCGCAGCCGCAGCCGGGCGGAGGGCGGGAGGCGTGTTTTTGTGTGCTAGTCCTGCGGACTGGCGCATAAAATGCCAGCAAAGAAAGAGAGGTAGGAGGCAGAAAATGGAACGGAGGAAATTGGCGGCCGTCTGTGGGGCGGCGCTCTGCTTTTGGTTGTTTGCACTGGCAGTGGGCACATCCCAGGGAGTGGGGCTGAATACGGCGTTCCACACATCCCCCATGAATGCAGCGCTGGTGTCTGCGCCTGCGCCGGCCGCTGCTCCGGCGCAGGAAGGGGTGGTGCCTGTGCAGTGCCGGGCTGCTGTACTGATCGATCAGGGCAGCGGTACGGTGCTTTATGAAAAAAATCCGGATCAGCCGGTACCCATTGCATCCATTACAAAAGTGATGACCCTGCTTTTGACCTTTGAGGCGGTCCATGAGGGGCGGCTCAATATGCAGACCATGGTCCCCGTCAGTGAGCACGCATATTCTATGGGCGGCAGCCAGATCTGGCTGGAGCCGGGGGAGCAGTTTACGCTGGATGAGATGGTCAAGGCTATCTGTGTCGCCTCGGCCAATGATGCGGCGGTAGCGGTGGCAGAGCTGGTGGGCGGCAGTGAGCCTGCCTTTGTGGAGCAGATGAATGTCCGTGCGGCACAGCTGGGCATGAAGGATACCCATTTCTGCAATGCCTGCGGTCTGGATGCCGAGGGGCATCTGTCCACGGCGCGGGATGTGGCAATCATGAGCCGTCAGATCCTGACCACTTGCCCGGAGGTGCTGCATTATACAGGCATCTGGACCGACAGTCTCCGCGGCGGCAAGACCCAGCTGATCAATACCAATAAGCTGCTCAAACGATACAATGGGGTCACCGGGCTGAAAACAGGTACCACCGGTGGGGCGGGGGTGTGCGTCAGCGCCAGCGCCAGCCGGGACGGGCTGGATCTGATCGCGGTCGTGCTGGGGGCGGATTCCAGCAAGGAGCGCTTTGAGTCTGCGGCTGCGCTGCTGGATTATGGGTTCAGTCATTACCAGGCGGCGCCGATGCCGGATCTTGGCCAGCGTCCTTTACAGCTGCCGGTGCGGGGCAGCGGGGAGAGCACGATCCCCCTGGACTATACAGCGCTGCCCCAGCGGGTGCTGACCAAGAAGGATGGCGGTGCGCTGTCCGCCCGGGTGGAGCTGCCCCAGCGGCTGGAAGCTCCGGTGGCGCAGGGGCAGACTGTGGGCCGCGTGGTGGTGGAAAAACAGGGAGAACTGCTGGGCGAGTATGAGATCCGGGCGGCGGCGGATGCCCCGGCGCTGGATTTTGCAGCCGCATGGAAACTTTTGTGGCGCAGCCTGATGGGGACGGTTTGATGACGGCGGCTGGAAAAAACTCGCCAGAGCGATAAAAGAAAAACCTCTCTGGGGCCAAGGGCTTGGCTGTGTGCCCAAAACATGAGAAGTCAAACAAAAAACTCTGTTAAAATTGTATGAAAGGAAAGGATTTTGGCCTTGACTTTGTGCATCCAGGACGGTACACTTATACCAAGTAAAACCCGTTGTTAACAGCGGCGGGAGGGCCTTGGGACCAAAGCGGCGATGCCGCACCCGCCTGCTGTAAAACGTTTGGAGGTTGGAATAGTAATGAGTGTAAGCTTGAATACGAAACACCTGGCAAGTTTTATCAACGCCGAGGAATATGCGGCGATCTATCCGCAGGTCGAGGCAGCTCACAAGATGCTGGAGAGCAAGAGCGGCCCTGGCAGCGATTTTCTGGGCTGGCTGTACCTGCCCCGTGATTATGACCGGGAAGAGTTTGCCCGCATCAAAGAGGCTGCAGCCAAGATCCGGGAGGATTCGGATGTGCTGGTGGTGGCCGGTATCGGCGGCAGCTACCTGGGCGCCCGCGCTGTGATCGAGGCTGTTAAGGGTATGTTCCACAATGAGCTGGAAAATGGCCTGAAGATCTACTTCTGCGGCAACAGCATCAGCCCCAGCTATCTGAACGACATCATGGCGCTGTGCAAGGGCAAGCGCTTCTCCATCAACGTTATCTCTAAATCCGGCACCACCACCGAGACCAGCCTGGCCTTCCGTGTGCTGCGCAAGCTGCTGGAGGACGAGATGGGTGTGGAGGAAGCCAATAAGCGCATCTACGCTACCACCGACCGTGCCCGCGGCACGCTGAAGCAGCTGGCGGATGCCCAGGGCTGGCCCACCTTCGTGGTGCCGGACGATGTGGGCGGCCGTTATTCGGTGCTCTCCGCTGTGGGCCTGCTGCCCATCGCCGCAGCCGGCATCGATATCGACCAGCTGATGAAGGGCGCTGCCGATGCAATGGAACGCTTCTCCGTGTGCAGCATGGACAACGATGCTTATAAGTATGCTGCTGTGCGCAATATCCTGTACCGCAAGGGCAAGTCCATCGAGATCCTGGAGTGCTACGAGCCGAACTTCACCCTCATGAACGAGTGGTACAAGCAGCTGTTCGGCGAGAGCGAGGGCAAGGACAACAAGGGCCTGTTCCCCGCAAGCTGCATCTTCTCCACCGACCTGCATTCCATGGGTCAGTTCATCCAGGAAGGCTCCCGCACCATGTTCGAGACCATCGTGGATGTGAAAAAGCCGACCAGCGATTTGTACATTGACCCGCTGGAGGGCAACTTCGACGGCCTGAACTTCCTGGCAGAGCAGAATATGAGCGTGGTCAACCGCAAGGCGATGGAGGGCACCATCCTGGCACATACCGACGGCGGCGTGCCGGAGGTGCTGATCGAGATGGAGGATCTGTCCGCTTACTCGGTGGGCTACCTGATCTACTTCTTCTGGCGTGCCTGTGCCTGCAGCGGCTACCTGCTCAGCGTCAACCCCTTCAATCAGCCGGGTGTTGAAAGCTATAAGAAGAACATGTTTGCACTGCTGGGCAAGCCGGGTTACGAAAACCTGACCGCCGAGCTGGAAGCAAAGCTGAAGTAACATTCTTATGATCTCTCGCCGCAAGGCGTGAAAAATACAGGAGGACGAACTTATGATTAAACTGATTGTTGGCGCAAAGGGTTCCGGCAAGACCAAGGCTATGATCGACATGATCAACGACTCCGTCCAGACCAGCAAGGGCAATGTCGTCGTGGTGGAAAAAGGCATGAAGCTGACCTACGACATCGCTCCCGCGGCACGTCTGATCGATCTGGAAGAGTATAAGATCAGCGGCGGCGAGATGCTGTATGGTTTCCTGGCCGGCCTGATGGCAAGCAACTATGATATCACCGACCTGTACATCGACGGCATCCTGAAGGTGCTGAACCGCGACATCAACCGTCTGGGCCCCGTCCTGGATGAGATGGCCGCCATTGCCGGTGACACCGTCAAGGTCACCGTTACGGTCAGCGCAGACGAGTCCGCCCTGCCTCACGATGTAAAAAAATACCTGTAAACGCATTTTGAGCGAGCAAAAGACCCTATCCTAAGCTTCTCCTGAGACCATGAACAGGCAGGAAACCGGGGAATTTGAAATTTTTTCGGTTTTCTGCCTGTTTTGATGTTGACAACCGGGCGCTTTGGCGCTATACTAACAAAGCAGCCTTTCAGAGGTGTACTATGCAATTTGACCTGAAGAAGTTTTTTGCTACTGGCAAGCAGCCCTATCATGCAGAGTTCCAATGCGACCTCTCCGGCAGGGATTTTGCCGGAGCACAGATCCCACAGCCGGTTACTGTGTATTTTGATGCGCAGATCGATGGCAGTGAGGTATGGCTGAACCTGCGGGCAAAGGCGATGGTACACGGCGAGTGCGCCCGCTGTCTTGATCCTGTTGTGCAGGAAGAGACGGTGGAGGCGGAGTGGACAGTAAAAGAGCAGGATCTTGATGATCCGGATTTTGAACTGCCGCTGGACGAAAACGGGAAGCTGGATGTAGATGAATGGCTCGGCCAGGAATTTTTGTTCCAGATCCCCACGGTGCTGCTGTGCAGCGCTGGCTGCCCCGGGCTGTGCCCGCGGTGCGGCCGCAAAATGGCGGAATGTGAATGCCAGCCGGCAGAGCAGGACGCCGCGCCCGCAGACCCAAGGCTCGCGATCCTCAAATCACTGCTGAACTGATAACCCATCAAGGAGGTGCAAAAATATGGCAGTACCTAAGAGACATCTTTCCAAGGCCCGCCGCGACAAGCGTCGCAGCAATGTTTGGAAGCTGGAGGCCCCCACGCTGGTCAAGTGCAGCAACTGCGGCTCTCTGAAGCTCCCCCACCAGGCATGTGGCAACTGCGGTTACTACAAGGGCGAGGAAGTCATCAAGAAGGCCTAATTTGCGCGGAATTGGTGGCATAATGGTGTTATGTACAGAAGGGGAGGGCGAATTGCGCCTTCCCCTTCTTGTTCTGTTTACAAGGTCCCGGCGCAAGCCGGGCTGAATGATAAGGAGGTGGACGCAATATGGCGATCTGCATCCAAAGCATAGACGAAGGCAGCACCGCCGCCCGGCTGGGCCTTGCCCCCGGCGACGAGCTGCTCAGCGTGGACGGCAACCCGCTGAACGATACCCTGGACTACGATTTTTATACCGACAGTGACAGTTTCCACCTGAAGGCCCGGGTCGCAGACGGCATCCGGGAGTGGGAGGTCCAGCGGGAGCAGCGCGGGCCGTTCGGCTGCGGTTTTTCTACCTATTTAGGGGATCAAAAACACTCCTGCGCAAACCACTGTATGTTTTGCTTCATTGACCAGCTGCCCCCTGGTATGCGGGAGAGCCTTTATTTTAAGGACGATGACGAGCGGCTGTCCTTCCTGTTTGGCAACTATATCACGATGACCAATATGGAGGACCACGAGATCGACCGCATCATCAAGATGCACATCTCGCCCATCAATATCTCGGTGCACACCACGAACCCCCAGCTCCGGGTCCGGATGCTGGCCAACAAGCGGGGCGGCGAGACCTTGAAGTATCTGCCCCGCCTGGTAGAGGGGGGCATTGCTATCAACTGTCAGTTGGTGCTGTGCCGCGGGGTCAATGATGGAGACGAGCTGCGCCGCACCCTGTCGGATCTGCTGGAGCTGACCCCGATGGTGCAGAGCATCGCTGCGGTGCCCTGCGGCATCACAGATTACCGCCAGAACCTTTACCGTCAGATCCCCTACGATGCAGCCTCCAGTGCAGAGGTCATCGATATCATGGAGCAGTTTGGCGAAGAGTGCAAGGCGCGCCATGGCAAGCGGATCATCTACCCCAGCGATGAATGGTACCTGAATGCAGGCCGCCCCCTGCCGCCGGCAGAGTTCTATGAGGACTTTGACCAGCTGGAAAACGGCGTGGGTATGTGGCGCCTGTTTGAGCAGGAGTTTTTGGCGGAGCTGGACAACCCCCACCGGATCTATGGGGAGAAGAAGCTGGATGTGGTCACCGGTACTTTGGCGGCCCCGCTCATCACCCAGATGATGGAGGAGCTGCACCGCCAGTATCCTATGATCCAGGTAACGGTGCACCCCATCCAAAACAAGTTCTTCGGCGGCAATGTGTCGGTGGCAGGTCTGGTCACCGCCACCGATATCCTGGCGCAGTGCAAGGGCAAGCTGCAAAGCGATACCCTGGGCGTGCCTGCTGTGATGCTGCGGGAGGAGCAGGATATGTTCCTGGACAGCATTACAGTGGATCAGCTGGCCCAGCAGCTGGGGGTCAAGATCCAGATCCTGCCCACCGGCGGCGGGGAGGAAGCCCGGGCTTTGCTGCGCAGCGGGCTGCATATTTCCCGGAAAAAGCGCCGCTGATACCTTTTTGAGGAAAAGGAGGAGTCCCTATGAGCAAACCGATCGTTGCAGTGGTGGGCCGCCCCAACGTGGGCAAATCCACCCTGTTCAATAAATTGTGCGGCCAGCGGCTGGCCATCGTGGAGGATACCCCCGGCATTACCCGGGACCGTATCTTTGCGAACTGTGAGTGGAACGGCCACGAGATGATGCTGGTGGATACCGGCGGCATCGAGCCGAAGGCTACGGAGGGCATCCTGGCCCATATGCGGGAGCAGGCACAGATCGCCATTGATACGGCGGACTGCATCGTAATGGTGGTGGACGTGCGCAGCGGCCTGACGGCGGCGGATGAGGACGTGGCACATATGCTGCGCCGCAGCCATAAGCCGGTGATCCTGGCGGTGAACAAGTGCGACCAGGTGGGCGAGGCGCCCATGGAGCTGTATGAGTTCTACAACCTGGGCTTTGACGAGGTGATGCCCATTTCCTCGGTGCACGGCCACGGCACAGGTGATCTGCTGGACGCTGTGTGCGCCCACCTGGACTTCAGCGAGACAGTGGTGGAGGAGGACCGCATCCCGGTGGCCATCATTGGCCGCCCCAATGTGGGCAAATCCAGCCTGACCAACCGCATCCTGGGCGAAAACCGGATGATCGTGGCCAACGAGGCGGGCACGACCCGGGATGCCATCGATACGCCGGTGGATAACGCCTATGGCAAGTTCATCTTTACCGACACCGCTGGTCTGCGTAAGCGCAGCAATATCTCCGAAGGCTTGGAGCGGTATATGGTGGTGCGTGCTCTGGCTGCGGTGGAGCGCAGCCGGGTGGCGCTGATCCTGGTGGATGCCACGGTGGGCTTTACCGAGCAGGACAGCAAGGTGGCAGGCTACGCCCATGAGCAGGGCAAAGCCTGCATCATCGTGGTGAACAAGTGGGATGCGGTGCCGGATAAGGAGACCAATACCATGGAGCAGCAGCGCCGGTTGTATGCGGAGCGCTTTGCCTTCATGGGATACGCCCCCATCCTGTTCATTTCCGCCCAGACCGGCTACAACGTCAACAAGCTGATGCAGCTGATCCGGGATGTGGACGCCCAGAACGGCGCCCGCGTGCCCACCGGCGTGCTGAATGAGATGCTGGCCCGGGCTACCGCACGGATGCAGCCCCCCAGCGATAAGGGCCGCCGCCTGAAGATCTTCTATCTGACCCAGGCATCCACGCGTCCTCCCACGTTCGTGGCTTTTGTTAACGCAAAGCATCTGTTCCACTTCAGCTACCAGCGGTATCTGATCAACCAGATCCGGGAGAGCTTTGGCCTGGACCATACCCCCATCCGCCTGGTCATCCGGGAGCGCGGCACCGGCGAGGTCCGCGCAAAGGACGTGTAAGCGCAAAGGAGGTATTCTCTGATGGGTATTCTGGTCGTTCTGCTTACTGCTTTGCAGGCCTACCTGCTGGGCAGTGTGGATACGGGCATCCTTGTCAGCAAGTATCTGTATCACGACGATGTGCGCCATCACGGAAGCGGGGCTGCGGGCATGACCAATATGCTGCGGACCTTCGGCAAAAAAGCTGCTGCACTGACGGCGGCCGGTGATGTGCTCAAAGGCGTTGCAGCGGTATGCATCGGCCGGTGGCTGTTTTCCTGCCTGCCGGCAGATGCGCTGCTCTCCCCGTATCTGGGGCCGTATCTGGCGGCTGTTCTGGCAGTGATCGGCCACCTGAAACCGATCTACTTTGGTTTCAAGGGCGGCAAGGGCGTGCTGGTGGCAGGCGGTGCTATCCTGGCCATCCAGCCGGTGCTGCTGCCGGTGCTGGCACTGATCTTTCTGGCGTGCCTGCTGCCTACCGGCATGGTGTCCCTGGGCAGTGTGGTCATGGCGGCCTCTTATCCGGTGCTGACGCTGGCGTATGGTCTGTGGAAGGGGCTGTCCCTCCATGATCTGCTGGTCTGCCTGGTGGGGTCCATCATCATGGCTGTCATGGTGGTGTATATGCACCGCTCCAACATCCAGCGGATCCGTGAGGGCAAAGAGTACCGCTTTGGCAAGCACGGCGATAAAAACAAGAAATAACAAAAACCGTCCGTTTGGGGAAGAAAAACCAAACGGACGGTTTTTTGCTAAGGTCGGGTATGGGGCTCGGTGCATCCTACGCCGCTTTGTTGGGGCGAAAGATCCGGCGCGGGGTTGCCGTCCGGCAGATGCGCACCGAAAGCTGGCACAAAGAAAAACTTCCGCACGATAAAGATCAGCGCAATGGCGCCGACGCTCAGCAGATTTTCCAGTGCCGAGTCATGGCCGACCACCAGATGCCGGGCAATGGCGTAGAGCAGCACTTCCAGACTGCTGCCGGGGCTGTGCTTGGCCAGCATCTTGATAAACTCGATGCCGATGACGATGTCCAGGCTGCGCTCCAAAAAGGTGCGGATCTCCATGTCGTTGCCGTCCACCAACAGCCCCGGCATCCACCGGATCAGCGGTACGGCGCTGAAAACCAGCCCCACCAGCACCAGGCCGGACAGCAGTACCTCCAACAGACTGGAAGCCTGTATGATCCGGTTGCGCAGGTCGGTGCGCCATTTTTTCTCGTTCAGGGAGGAGCGGTTGGCAGAGGAGTCCATCGGCTTCGGCCTCACTTTCTTCAGGCCCTGGTCCAGCAGGAGCCTTTTGTCAAAAAGGAGAAAAACGTGGGATTTATTGCCTGTATTTTAACAGAAGGGGCAGGGCTTGTCAACGCAGCCGGGTTTGGAACAGAGGGGGGGCAGTGCCGCCCCCATGATTTACAAAACACAGCAAAATCAGTATACTATAAAGGATCGGAAAGGCGGTGGGTGTATTGGAAGAGGAACGTCAGCTGGAGCAGCTGGAAGGCACAGTAGAGGATATCATCTTTGAAAATTCAGACAGCGGCTATACCGTGTTTGAGGTCTCCGGCGGGGGTGTGGTCACGGTGGTGTGCGGCGTGGTGGGAGAACTGCATGCTGGAGAGACCGTGATCTGCCGCGGCCGGTACGAGAATCACTCTACCTATGGCCGCCAGTTCCACGCCCAGGAGTGTCAGACCGATATGCCCCGGGATCTGGAGGCGGTCTATGCCTTTTTGGCCAGCCGCTCTCTGCCGTATATTGGAGCCAGAACTGCGGATAAGATCATCAATGCCTTTGGCGCATCGGCTTTGGATGTCATTGCAAATGACCCTGCCCGGCTGGCGACCATCCCCGGTATATCGGCGGACAAAGCAGACCGCATCCAGCAGGAGTTCAAGCGGATGTTTGGTATGCGGGAGCTGATCGCCTATCTTGCTCAGTTCGAGATCCGCCCCCGCCGGGCTATGGAGGTGTTCCGGGCTTTTGGGCCGGGGGCGATGCAGGCGATCCAGCAAAACCCCTATCTGCTCTGCGGCGAGCCTTTGCAGCTGGATTTCCGGCATGCGGACAGTATTGCCCAGTATTACCAGATGGCAGGGGACTGCGACCAACGTCTGGAGGCCGCTTTGCTGCGCACGCTGCGCCATAACGCAGGCAACGGACATACCTGCCTGCCCCGGGCCCAGCTGCTGGCAACGGCGGCGCGGTTTATCCATCAGCCGGAGGAAAAACTGTCCCAGGCGCTGGAACAATGTTTGGCAGATGGTCAGCTGGATCAGCAGACCTTTGATGGGACCGAGTATATCTATCTGCCGGATCTGCTGGCGGCCGAGCAGGATATCGCCCACCGGCTGTCGCTGCTGGTCAGGCGGGGCAAGCAGACTGCCCGCAGCCTGGATAAGAGTATCCAGGTGCTGGAGCTGACCCAGGGGTTTGCCTATGCGCCCCGTCAGAAGGATGCCATCCGCATGGCAATGACCGAAAACTGCCTGGTGCTCACCGGCGGCCCCGGCACCGGCAAGACCACCACGGTCAATGCCATTTTGCAGCTGCTGGAGCAGCAGGCAGAGCGGGTGGCGCTGTGCGCCCCCACCGGCCGGGCCGCCAAGCGCCTCAGTGAGCTGACCGGGCGCAAGGCCAGCACCATCCATCGCCTGCTGGAGGTGGATTACTCCGGCGGGGTGGTGCGCTTTATCCATAACGACAAAAACCAGCTTCCGTGTGACGTGGTCATCCTGGATGAGATGAGTATGGTGGATGTAAAGCTGTTTCAGGCGCTGCTCACAGCGCTGCGGTACAGCTGCCGGGTCATCATGGTGGGCGATGCGGACCAGCTGCCCAGTGTAGGGGCGGGCAATATTTTGGGGGAGACCATCCGTTCCGGGCTGATCCCTACGGTCTGCCTGGACCAGATCTTCCGCCAGGCAGAGCGCAGCCTGATCGTGGAAAATGCCCATAACATCGTGGATGGAAAACCGCTGCAAAAGGGGACCCGCACGGACGACTTCTTTTTTCTGGAAGCGGACGGCGAGGCGGCCCAGCGCCTGGTGTGCGACCTGGTCACGACCCGGCTGCCCCGCAGCTATGGGTTTGACCCCATCAAGGATATTCAGGTGCTGTGCCCGACAAAACTGGGCATGACCGGCACCCAGGCGCTGAACACCGAGCTGCAGAACCTGCTCAACCCGCCCGCCCCCGGCAAGCCGCAGCTGCAAAGCGCTGCCCGTGTGTTCCGTGTGGGGGACAAGGTGATGCAGGTGCGCAACAACTATGAATTGGTGTGGCACCGCATTGGCGGCGAACAGGGTGTGGGCGCATACAATGGGGATATCGGCATCGTGGAGTCCATCAACCTGCGGGACCGCTCGATGGTGGTGCGGATGGATGACCGGCGGCTGGTCTACCCTGCGGAGAATCTCTCGGAACTGGAGATCGCCTATGCGATCACCGTACACAAAAGCCAGGGCAGTGAGTTCCCGGCGGTGATCCTGCCGGCGGCTCAGGTGCCGCCCCGGCTGTGCTATCGCAACCTGCTGTACACCGGTGTGACCCGTGCCCGGAAGCTGTGTGTCCTGGCCGGGCGGCGGGATACAGTGAACCAGATGATGTCCAATATCCGCCAGAATCTGCGGTACAGCGGTTTGGCAGCACTGCTGCAGGCCGAGCTTCCGCCGGAACAGCTCCGCACAGAGTAAACCGGCCGCAGGGCAAGTTGAGTCCGGTCCTCTTTCTGCCGGGGAGCGGGCAGGGTCTGCAAAAGGCCAAAACCACCCGCAAGGGCGAAAAAACGCAGGGCGTTTCTATACTTTTGCACCGAACTGTGCTATACTATCCCAAGATACGGATTTTTACGGTGCAGGGCGGGTGCGTTCTGCCCGTGCAGGATAGAGGCGCACAGAAAGGAATAGGGATCTTTATGGCACAAAACGATATTGGCATCGACCTGGGTACTACCACCATCATCATTGCTCAGCAGGGCACCGGTGTAGTGCTTAACCAGCCCAGCGTAGTAGCGGTGGATACCCGCAAGAATACGGTGCTGGAGGTGGGAGATAAGGCGTTGGCCATGGTGGGCCGTACCCCCAACTATATCTCGGCGACCTTCCCCCTGAAAGAGGGCGTCATCAGCGACCATACCATGACCCGGGAGCTGATCGGCCGTTTTGTCAATAAGGTGTACAGCTCGCATATGGTCAAACCCCGGGTGGCAGTCTGCGTACCGGCGGCTATTACGGGCATTGAGAGCGATGCAGTGGTGGAGGCTGTGGTGGCCGCCGGCGCCCGGCAGGTCTACCTGATCGACGAGCCCATTGCCGCAGCGCTGGGTTCCGGCGTGGATATCACGGTGCCGGATGGACATATGATCATTGATATTGGCGGCGGCACCACCGATATCGCCGTGCTGAGCCTGGGCGGCAAGGTCAAGGCCACCAGTGTGCGGGTGGCGGGCAACCACTACGATGACGAGATCCTGAAGCACGTGCGGACAAAATACAGCATCGCCATTGGCCAGCGCACCGCAGAGGAGCTGAAGAAAAACGTGGCCTGCTGCCCCCAGAAAAAGGATTTCCACGAGACGATGGAGATCAAGGGCCGCAGCCTGCTCACCGGTCTGCCGGTGCGGGTCAATGTTTCTACCAGCGATCTGTATGAGCCGGTGATGATGCTCAGCGAGCAGATCGGCACGGCAGCCCATCAGGTGCTGGAGAAAACGCCCCCGGAGCTGGCGGGCGATATCTACCGCAATGGCGTGATGCTGACCGGCGGCGGCGCACTGCTGCACGGTCTGCCGGAGTACCTCAGCCAGGAGCTGAAAGTGGAGGTCACGGTCTCGCCGGACCCCATCCATTGTGTTGCGCTGGGCACGGCTATGAGCCTGGGCCTGGGGGATAAGCTGGAGACCGGCTTCACCGATGCGACTCCCCGCATCGGCCGCCGCTGATCGGCAACAATCGTCCAGCAAAACGCAACAAGAGAATGGTTCTTATTTCGGCTGGGTTTGTTGAATCTGGCTGAAAAATAAGGTATAATAAATTCAAATCTGCTTTTTGCGGGGGCTTTTGCGGCCCGGCCGCAAAATCCAAAAACGTTAGGAGGATACCTATGGATTTGGGCTATGATGTCATCGTTACCCTCACCGGCATTGTACTCGTATTTCTGATCCTTGTGCTGCTGATGCTCATCATCAAGCTCGAGGGCAAGCTGTTCGATTCGATGTCCGGTAAAAAGTCGGCTCCGAAACCGGCTGCAAAGCCGGCTCCGAAGCCTGCGGCAAAGCCCGCAGCTCCGGCGGCTCCCGCTGCTGCACCGGTGGTGGAGCAGGGTGTGCCTGGCGAGGTCGTGGCTGCCATTATGGCGGCGATCACTGCGATGGGCGGCGGCAAGTACACCCTCAAGGCAGTGCGCCGCGGCCACAATAACTGGGGCAGAGCTGGCGTCAACGACACCACCGCGCCGTTTTAACACAGGAGGAAGAGCATGACACAGTTTGTAGATACTCTGGCTGGGATCTTCCAAAGCTCGGGCTTTGCACGCTTTGCAGAGCCGGGCGGCTGGCTGTACGCAGTGATGATCTGCGTGGGCTGCTTTTTGCTGTACCTGGCCATCGTAAAAGAGTTTGAGCCGCTGATCCTTTTGCCTATGGCATTTGGCATGATCCTGGCCAACCTGCCCGGCAGCGGTGTGATCCATATGCAGTACTTTGTGGGTGACGGATTGGAACACCCCATGTGGCTTGAGATCCTGAACAACGGCGGCCTTGCGGATATGCTGTATTTGGGCGTCAAGCTGGGCATCTACCCGCCGCTGATCTTCCTGGGCATCGGTACGATGACCGACTTTGCCCCCCTGATCTCCAACCCCAAGAGCCTGCTGCTGGGCGCTGCTGCTCAGTTTGGTATCTTTGGCACCTACATGGGCGCCCGTCTGCTCAGCGCTACTGGCATTGTGGACTTCAGCCAGGCACAGAGCGCGGCTATCGCCATCATCGGCGGCGCCGACGGCCCCACGGCTATCTTTGTTACCTCGGTGCTGGCGCCGGAGCTGCTGGGCAGCATTGCGGTGGCCGCATATAGCTACATGGCACTGGTGCCGGTCATCCAGCCGCCCATCATGAAGGCGCTGACCAGCAAAAAGGAGCGTACTGTGGTCATGACCCAGCTGCGCACGGTCTCCAAGACGGAGAAGATCGTGTTCCCGGTCATGGTCACCATCATCGTTTCCCTGATCGTTCCGGATGCAGCTGTCCTGGTGGGCATGCTGATGCTGGGCAACCTGATGAAGGAGTGCGGTGTTGTGGACCGCATCCAGAAGACGGCCGGCAATGAGCTGATGAATATCATCACCATCTTCCTGGCTCTGTCTGTGGGCTGCACCACCAGCGCAGATACCTTCCTGAACTTCCGCACCCTGTTCATCATCGTGCTGGGCCTCATCGCCTTCTCCTTCGGCACTGCTGCTGGCGTGCTGTGCGGCAAGGTGATGTACATGGTCACCGGCGGCCAGGTCAACCCGCTGATCGGTTCGGCAGGCGTGTCCGCTGTGCCCATGGCAGCCCGTGTTTCCCAGAAGGTGGGTCAGAGCGAGAACCCCCAGAACTTCCTGCTGATGCACGCCATGGGCCCCAACGTGGCCGGCGTTATCGGCTCGGCTGTTGCGGCTGGCATCCTGATCAACATCTTCGGCTGATCGCATAGCTGTATATCTGTCATTCGCCGCCCGGCGATGGCCTTTTGGCCGTCTGCCGGGCGGTTTGCTTTTGGCGGCTCCGGGCAGAACATGGGCCCCGCTGCGGGGGGATATTCTGTGGTTTTTTGGTGCAAAACGCCCCGGAATGTGTTATACTATTTCTATATGTTTGACTGAATGTTATAAAAAGGGAGTAAACGACAGCAGATATGGCAAGGACTCTGGAACAGGAATTCTGCACGCTGCGGGATACCTATATTGAAAAACAGTTTGGCCGGCTGAACGATATGCAGCGCCGTGCGGTGTTTACCACCGAAGGCCCGCTGCTGATCCTGGCTGGTGCAGGCAGCGGCAAAACCACGGTGCTGGTCAACCGCATCGCCAATTTGATCCGCTTTGGCAGCGCTCACGGCTCGGACTGGACCCCGCGTCCGGTGACCGAGGAGGATGTAAAAGCCCTGCGCACTGCGATCATGACCGGTACCGATGCCCCCGCCAGCCTGGATGGGATGCTGCGCCGCAGCGCCCCCCGCAGCTGGAACATTATGGCCATCACCTTTACCAACAAGGCCGCTGGAGAGCTGAAGGAACGCCTGCGCAATATGCTGGGTGGCGAAGAGGGAGACGAGGTGTTTGCCTCCACCTTCCACTCTGCCTGCGTGCGCATCCTGCGCCGGTATGCAGAGGAGATCGGCTACCCCCGCAGCTTCACCATCTACGATACCGATGATTCCCAGCGGGTGATGAAAGCGGTGTATAAGGAGCTGAGCGTGGACGATAAGTTCCTGCCCATCAAGACGGCGACCAACCAGATGAGCCGCTGGAAGGACCAGCTCGTTGGCCCTGCCGATGCCCTGAACGCCCCCGCCCGGGATACAAAGGCGGCCATGTGCGCCCGCATCTATGCAGCGTATGAGAAAAAGCTGAAAGATGCCGGTGCGTTCGACTTTGACGACCTCATCTACTACACCGTGCAGCTGCTGGCAAACCATGAGGATGTGCGGGAGTATTACCAGAACCGCTACCGCTACCTGCTGGTGGACGAATACCAGGATACCAGTGTGGCGCAGTTCCGCCTGGTCAGCCTGCTTACCGGCCCGGAACAGAACCTGTGCGTGGTGGGCGATGATGACCAGAGCATCTACCGCTTCCGGGGGGCGACCATTGAAAACATCCTGAACTTTGAGCGCTATTACCCCGGGGCCCAGACCATCCGCCTGGAGCAGAACTACCGCTCTACCTCCAACATCCTCAATGCGGCCAACTGCGTGATCCAGCACAACACCGAGCGCAAGGGCAAGACCCTGTGGACCGACAACGGTGCGGGCGACAAAGTGCAGCTCTATACCGCCCAGGATGAGCGGGAGGAGGCTGCCCATATTGCGGAGATCATTGGTCAGCACCTGCGGGAGGGGGCACATCTGTCCGACCATGCGGTGCTTTACCGGATGAATGCCCAGTCCAACCCGGTGGAAAATTATTTTACCCGGGCGGGCATCCCCCACAAGATCGTGGGCGGCCAGCGCTTTAACGACCGTAAAGAGGTCAAGGACATCCACTCTTATTTTTCCATCCTGGCCAACCCCCGGGATGACGTGCGGCTGCGGCGGATCATCAACGAGCCTGCCCGTAAGATCGGACAGACCACCGTGGATCTGATCGGTGAGCTGGCAGGGCAGGAGGGGGTATCCATGCTGGATATCATCTCCCAGGCGGATCAGTACGCCCGGCTCTCCCGCGCGGTGATGCCGCTGCTGAAGTTCTGGCAGATCTATCAGCGTTTGCAGGATTCTCTGGAGAACCGGCCACTGGACGAATTTGCACAGGATGTGATCGAACTGACCGGGTATAAGCAGATGCTGGAGCAGGATGCCGCTAAGGGGCATGAGGATGCAGCAGACCGTCTGCAAAACCTGGGCCAGCTGGTCAGCAACGTGAAAAGCTACTGCGACCAGCATGGCGAGGAGGCCAGCCTGGAAGGCTACCTGGAGGATGTGGCCCTGATCAGCGACATTGACAACTACAACGAAAGTGCGGACCAGGTGGTGCTGATGACCATCCACTCGGCCAAGGGACTGGAGTTCCCCTATGTATTCCTGATCGGAATGGAGGAGGGGGTGTTCCCCAGCGAGATGAGCCGCTACTCGGAGGACGATCTGGAGGAGGAACGCCGCCTGGCCTATGTGGGCATCACCCGGGCCAAAAAGGAGCTGTACCTCTCCAACAGCGTTACCCGTCAGCTGTATGGGCGCACGCAGCGCCATGAGGCCAGCCGCTTTGTGCGGGAGATCGAGCCGGAGTACCTGTCCCAGTCCGCCAGCCCTCTGGCAGAAGCTGGCCGCAGCATGGGATGGGGCAGCAGCTATTCCGATACAGTGCCCGGCGGGCGCTCTGGATATTCCGGTCCTTCCGGCGGACGCCCGGGCGGCTTTGGCCAGAGCTACAGCCAAAGCTATGGCCAGAGTTATGGCGGAGGCCGGGCTTCTGGGTATCTGAGCCGGGATTATAACGCCCCGGAGAATCCGGCCCCCCGTTCCAGCGTATTTGGCGCTGGATACAGCCGCCCCACACCGGCAAAGCCGGTGGCTCCGCCGGTCTCCCGTCCGGCTGCCGCCGCAGCAAAACAGTACCAGCCCGGCGATATCGTGGAACACAAGGTGTTTGGCCGGGGAACGGTGCTGCGGGTCAAGCCTGCTGCCGGAGATCAGATCGTAGAGATCCAATTTGATAAGGTCGGCGTTAAAAAGACGATGGCAAACTTTGCCCCGCTGACCAAGCTCACAACGGAGGAATAAATCCATGATGACCGTCCGATTGATCGCCCATACCCCCGAGCCGGAGAAGGTGGTGGCCGCTGCGGCCAAGCTCTGCTACTCGGATGCCCATATCCCAGACCTGCTGGATGGCCTGGATGAGGAAAAGACCGCGCGTTTTCTGGAAATGCTCAGCGACTTGGGCCATGCCAGCCCCATCGAACACGCCAGCTTTACCTTTGGCATCGAGGGGGTCAGCCGCACGCTGTTGGCACAGATCACCCGCCACCGCATTGCGTCCTTCAGCGTACAGAGCCAGCGCTATGTGCGTCTGGATGACTTCCGCTATGTGGTGCCCCCTGAGATCGAGGCAGTGCCTGCTGCAAAGCAGGCTTTTCTGGAGAGCATGCAGGAGGATGCCCGCCGGTATCTGGACCTGGTGGAGAAGCTGGAGCAGAGCCATACCCAGCGTTTGATGGAGGAGGGCCTGCCGGAAAAACAGGCGCGGGCCAAGGCTGCAAAGCTGGCCAATGAGGATGCCCGCTTTGTGCTGCCCAACGCCTGCGAGACCAAGCTGGTGATGACCATGAACGCCCGCAGCCTGCACAACTTCTTCCGGCTGCGGTGCTGCCGCCGTGCCCAGTGGGAGATCCGGGCCTTGGCAGAGGAGATGCTGCGTCTGGTGCTGCCGGTAGCCCCCCATCTGTTTGGCAAGGCGGGGCCTGCCTGCCTGGAAGGACCCTGCCCGGAGGGGCGGATGTGCTGTGGCCAGACTGCCCAGGTACGGGCAGAGTACGAAGCCCTGCGGGAGGCGAGCATCCATGTCTAAGGGAAAGCTGATCGTGCTGGAAGGGCTGGATGGCAGCGGAAAAGCTACCCAGGCAAAACTGCTGGCAGAACACCTGGAACGGGAAGGGGTGCCGGTGCGCAAGATCACCTTCCCGGATTATGAGAGCCAGGCCAGCGCTCTGGTGCGGATGTACCTGGCCGGGGAGTTCGGCGCAAAGCCGGAGGATGTAAATGCCTATGCCGCCTCCAGCTTTTTTGCGGTGGACCGCTACGCCAGCTATAAAAAAGATTGGGGCAGCTTTTATCAGGCAGGTGGTGTGCTGATCGCAGATCGGTATACCACCTCCAATGGAGTGCATCAGTGCTCCAAGCTGCCGCCGGAGCAGTGGCCGTCTTTTTTGGATTGGCTGTTTGATTACGAGTTCCGGCTGTTGGGGCTGCCTGCCCCGGACAGCGTGATCTATCTGGAAGTCGATCCGGCCGTAAGTCAGCGCCTGATGGACCAGCGCTACCATGGGGACCAAAGCAAAAAGGACCTGCACGAGAAGGACCGGGAGTACCTGGCCCGCAGCCGCCAGGCAGCAGAGTTCTGCGCCCAGCGCCTGGGCTGGCAGACCGTGCACTGCACCCAGCAGGGGCAGATGCGTTCGATCCAGGAGATCGAGGCCCAGGTGTGGGCGCTGGCCCAGCAGACCTTGGCTCAGCAGTGGACCGAGAAAAGGGAGGGTGGAAGATGTACCGTTTGATGCAGCCCCAGGAGCTGCCCGCCGTTCAGGCACTGTGGCAGCAGCAGGGACAGGTGAGCGCTGCGTTTGCCCGCCAGGCATTGGAACATTTTGCCGGGCTGGAGAATGTCTATGTGGCGGTAGAGAATGACCAGCTGACAGCAATGGCACTGGCTGTGCCGGTCAGTCTGAAAGGCCGCCCCGGCAGCTATCTCTATGGCCTGTGCGGAGAGGGCAGCCTGATCCGGGCGGGCCTGCTGGACTACCTGTGTGCGCAGCAGAAGCTGCGGGGCGCAGGCTTTACCGTGGCTGTGCCGCAGACCCCGGCAGAGGCAGAATTGCTGCGGGAAAAAGGCTTTGAGCGGGCCTTTGCCCTGCGCTGCCTGCCCCGGTCGGTGTCCCGCAATCTGTGGGCCCAGGCAGAGTTTGACACTGTGACCGCCAAAAAGCTCTGTGAACTGCGGGCAAGATTTTGGCCGGACACCGTTCAGCTGCCGCCGGAGCGGATGGCGGTGGTGCTGGGGGATCTGTATGCCAGGGGCGCAACACTGGTATCCAGCGATCAGGGATACGGAGTGTACTTCCGGTCAGAGGATACGCTGTATTTTGTGGAGATGATGGCCGAGGACGACCGGGCTGCGGAGAAGCTGATGGAAGCCGCCCGGGAGAAGGAGGTCATTGTAGAAAAAGCGGTGATCACCGTGGGCGCTGCCCAGACTCTGTTTTTGGGAGAAGGCACCCGTCAGGACTACGGGATGATCCGCTTTGATGCAGAGCCGTTTGATGTGAGCGAGAGCTACATGCGGCTGATGATGGAACACTGAACAAAGGAAGGTGCATATGGCACAAAAACAGTCCCATACGAAGCCGCGGAAAAAAGCAGGAGCAGCCAAAGTGCTGCTGATCCTGCTGGTGGTGCTGCTCCTGGCTGCAGGGGCAGCTGTGCTGGCCGCCCGGGCCGAGATCCATGGCAAGGGGCGAGCCAGCCGTACAGTGACCGTCACCATTGAAAAAGGCAGCGGTGTGGCGGCCATTGCAGACCAGCTCAAGCAGGAGGGGGTCATTCGCTCTTCGCTGCTGTTCCGCTACTATGTCAAAAACACGGATTCCGCCAGCCGTCTGCAATACGGCACCTTTACGCTGGATGCCGGGTGGCCGTATGTTGACCTGGTGGATGCCTTGTCCCAGTATGCAAAAGCGGAGTCGGTGCGCCTGACCTTCCCGGAGGGGACCACCGCACAGGCGATCGCACAGAAGATGGAGCAGGCTGGCCTGTGTACTGCGCAGGAGTTCTTGGACGAGGCCAATAACGGCGATTTCTCTCAGTATCGGTTCTGGCAGTATGTGCCGGAGCAGGTGCCCGGCCGCTTTATGAAGTGCGAAGGATATCTGTTTCCGGATACCTACGACTTTTTGATGGAGGATACGGTCCACAACTATGTGGCGACCTTCTATGCCCATTTTGATGCCCAGATCACGGAGGAGATGTACGCTGCGCTGGAAGCGCAGGAGATGAGCCTGCCGCAGCTGGTCACGCTGGCTTCCTTTGTACAGGAGGAGGCGGGCAATGCCCAGGATTCCAACGTGGCGCAGGTGTTCCGCAACCGGCTGGCCCCCTCCTCGCCCTACCGCCGCCTGCAAAGCAATGCCTCCAGCTATATCCAGAACGATGCAGACAACAATTATCTGTGGAACTGGGTGGCGCCTTACTATGGCGGATGGGATAAGATCCCCCCGGAGATCCTGGCGGCATACGATACCTACGCCCTGGAGGGGCTGCCCGCAGGCCCCATCTCCAACCCGGGCCTCGCGGCGATCCAGGCTTCCCTGTCGCCGCAGCCGGACCCGGAAGTAAAGGACTGCTATTTCTTTGTTACGGACCTGGCGGGTACATATTATTATGGCCGCACCATGTCCGAGCACAACGCAAACTGCGATAAAGCCGCCGCGGTCAACAAAAGTCTGCGGGCGGCAGCGGGAAAATAAGTGATTGATACGGAGGAAACTATGCTTCAGATCCCAGAATTGCTCGCCCCGGCGGGCGATCTTGAGCGGCTGCGCTATGCAGTCAACTACGGCGCAGATGCAGTATACTGCGGCCTGCCGGAGTTTGGTATGCGGTCCGCTCCGGCCAACTTTACGCCGGAGCAGCTGGCCGAGGGCGTCATCTACGCCCATGCCCGCGGACGCAAGGTCTATCTGACCATGAATACGCTGCCCACCAATGAGGAGGCCGACCGCCTGCCGGAGGCCATCCGTGCAGCCGCTGCCGCCGGCGTGGATGCCTTTATCGTGGCTGACCTGGGCGTGCTGGATGCCTGCAAGACCTATGCGCCGCAGATCGATGTTCATCTGTCCACCCAGGTGGGCATTACCAACTATGCTGCTGCCACCGCTGCCTATAAAATGGGCGCAAAGCGTGTGGTGCTGGCCCGGGAGCTGAGCTTGCAGGATATCGCCATCATCCGGGACAAGACCCCGCCGGAGCTGGAGCTGGAAGCTTTTGTGCACGGCGCAATGTGCGTCAGCGTCTCCGGCCGCTGCCTGCTGTCCACCTACCTTACCGGACGGGACTCCAACCGGGGACAGTGCGCCCAGCCCTGCCGCTGGAAGTACTACCTCCATGAGGAGAATCGCCCCGGCAGTATGTATGAGATCGGGGAAGGGAAGGACGGCACCTATATCCTCAACGCAAACGACCTTTGCACGGCGCCTTTCCTGGATCTGATCTGCAAGGCGGGTGTGGACAGCCTGAAGATCGAGGGACGGGCCAAGACCTTTTATTATGTGGCCAGCGTGACGGCGGCTTACCGCCAGGCGCTGGACCAGTACCTGGCTGACCCGATGAACGATAACTTTGAGCTGGCTCCCCAGACCCTGGATGAGTTGACCCGGACCAGCCACCGCCACTACTCGCCCGGCTTCTTCTTTGGGCCGGAGGCGGCTCGTCAGTCCACCGACAGCGCCGCTTATCTGCGGGAGTGGGAGTTCGTGGGTACGGTGGAAAGCTGGGAGAACGGTGTGGCGCATTGCCAGCAGCGGGGAAAATGGTCCCTGGGCGATACCCTGGAGGTGCTGTGCCCGGACGGCCGCAGCATCCCGCTGGCACCGGAATGGATCGAAAACGAAGCCGGGGAGCGTGTGCAGTCCACGCCGCACGCCATGGAGCTTTATACCATCCCGACACCGGAGCTGCCCCCCATGAGCCTTCTGCGCAAAAAGAATACGGTTTGATCTCAAACGCCCCCGGCCAGCATCTGCCTGCGCCGGGGGCGTTTTTTCAAAGAGAAGAAATATGGAAAATCAAGGGTAAAATTTCCTTTCAAAACTTGACAATATATCCAATTGGGACTATAATAAACCTGGGCTGGCGAATAGGCGGTGGGCTTTGCCCTCCCTATGGCGGGCTGTCTTTTTACAAAAACCAGGCAAATAATTTGGTAAAAGAAACAAATGTATACAGAAAAGAGCACATTTGCTTGAATATCGGGAAATATCTGGTATAATAGGAAACGGAAAGACACCTTTCCAAACTTCAGCGGCATCGTCGCAGCCGCTGGGAAAATTGGGAAAAGAGAGAGGGTGATCTGGATGTTTCGCTATGTGTGTACGCCCCAGCAACTCTATTCAGAGGAGCTGGGAAATTACGGTTCTTTCGGGCTCTCTGCACAAAAACAGGTGCAGGGAGAATGGGTGCAGTGCAGTTTTGTGCCGGATGTCTCGGTCCGCCAGCAGCTGGTAGAGCAGCTGGCACAGCTGTGCACCGATGGCCAGCTGGACCCTGTCCACCTGATGGATGTGGTGGAGGATCATATTTGATGCCGCTTAAAATGCAAAAAGCCCGCCGTTTTCGGCGGGCTTCACTTTTGGGTCAAAGTACCTTTTCTCCGTTGGCGGTCAGCACAAAGACAGACCCCAGCATCTCGGCGGCGCCGCGGCACATCAGCATCCGCCCCAGAAAGATCTCGAAGTATTCGTACATAGAGCAGATGGCAGGGTCGATCTCCAGATCCAGCGAGATGACCTTCTTTTCCGGGTCGATGGTCAGTTTCTGGCTGGTGACAGCGTAATTGACCCGGTCGTGGATATCAAAGGAGGCGGCAGGCTTGGGTCGCACCCGGCTGCGGCGCACGTCGGTCTTATCGCCGATGATCAGCGCTGCGGATACCGGGTCTACCGCTCCGCCGGTGGACTCATCGTGGTTGGAAATGGCAGAAATGATGGTGACCCTGTCCTGGATGGAGAGGTCTGTGTCTCGTAAAATCTGGTTAGCCAGCAGGCCGCCGTACTCTGCATGGTGGGTGCGGTTGATGGCATTGCCGATGTCGTGCAGATACCCCGCGATGCGGGCCAGCTCCACATCCCGCTCTGGGTAGCCGAACGCCGCCAGGATACGGGCGGCGGTGTGTGCCACCTGCGCACAGTGGATGCGGGAGTGGTCGGTGTAGCCCAGCAGCCCCAGGTTTTGGTTGCCTTTTTCCAGAAGAGCATTGACTTCCGGATTTTGGAGGATCTCTTGGTAGGTCATAGCAGCGCCCCCTTACAGGATATCGATCTGGCAGGCCCGCATGGCCTCCAGGGCAGTGTGGTGGCTCTCCGGCGTAACACCGGCGCAGCAGGCGGCATCCACCGCAATGGGCACCTCCGGCAGGGCGGCTTTCAGCAAAAGTGCGTTGGAGATGACGCAGATGTCGGTGCAGACCCCCACCAGCTGGATCTGCTCATAGGGCTCGGCACAGTGGGCAGCGGCCAGGGCGTGTGCTAGACCGGTGCTGCCAAAACTGGGCTTGCAGTATACTTTGCAGCTGTGTTTCCGGCAGAACTGCTCCAAGGGGGCAACAAGGTCCCAGCCGGGGGTCCCCTGGATGCAGTGGGGCACCGGCAGGCGGCGGCCTTCCTGCGTGGAGAGATAGTTGGCCGTGTGGGTGTCCTTTGTAAAGATCACTTCGCCCTCAAACTGCTCTGTTTTTTGCAGCACAGCGGGGATGATGTCAATGGCGGCTTGGTTTTTCAGCGCTCCGTAGGTAAAGTCCTGCTGCATATCAATAACGATCAATAGCTTTTTGCCCATAGCGTATCATCCTTTCTGTCTGTAGAGGTCTTTTGGCCTCATTATAACCCAAACAGACAGGAAAGGGAAGCGGCAGTTGCGGCAGGCAGCAAGCGTCCCGCCGTAAAAACCAGCACGCACCCCGTTTTTGACCGTTTGTGCTTTTTTTCGAAACAAAAAAAGATCCATCCCGCACCCTTTGGCCTCCCACTGTGTATGTTGTGGGAAGGAGGGATGAAAGATGGATCGTTTTTTGTTCGTGGCAGGGGTCATAGCCCTGCCGGCCGTCTGCACTACATTGGGGGCGGCAGGCGTGCTGTTGATGCGCCGCCCTGCCGGGCCAAAGGTGCAGCGGATGCTCTGCGGGATGGCTGCTGGGATCATGCTGGCGGCCAGTGTGTGGAGCCTGCTCCTGCCTGCGATCGACCGGGCTGAAAAAATGGGTCTGCCCGCTTTTCTCCCGTCAGCGCTGGGGCTGGTGCTGGGTGCGGCAGGACTGCTGCGTCTGGAACAGACCGCAGGGCAGCTGCTGGCCGGGGGACCGGGTCAAGGCCGGCGGATGGTGCTGGCAGTCACGCTCCACAACCTGCCTGAGGGCATGGTGGTGGGCTTGGCGGCAGCGCTGGCAGCCACTGGCCAGCCGGATGCGGTCAGCGGGGCGCTGGCTTTGAGCCTGGGCGTCGGGCTGCAGAATATCCCGGAGGGAGCGGCCGTCAGCCTGCCCCTGCGCCAGCAAGGAAAAAGCCGGGCCGGGGCGTTCTGGGCCGGGGCGGCCTCCGGCCTGGTAGAACCGCTGGGGGCAGTGGCGGCTTTGGCTCTGGCGGGATGGGTGGGGGCAGCGCTGCCCTGGCTGATGAGTGCCGCCGCAGGCTGTATGGTGTGCGTCACAGCCCAGGAGATGATCCCGGAGGCAGTGCAGTCCGATGAGAGCGCCGGGGTTATCAGCATCGTACTGGGCTTTGCACTGATGATGGCCCTGGATGTGGCGCTGTAAGGGTCAGTTGTTCTGCGCCAGATAGACGGTGGAGGAGGGGAAGGCAAACTCCACACCGTTCTGCTTCATCAGGTCCAGCAGGTCCAGATTCAGTTCGTTCTGCATCTCCAAAAAGCGCATCTTGTCCGGCGTGCGCAGATAGGCGGACACCGACAGGTTGATGCTGGAAGCGCCAAACTCGGTGAGCTTGACATAAACGGTGTCCTCGTAGGTGTATTCGCTGGCTTTCAGGTAAGCGGTCAGGTCTGCCATCAGCTGCTCCAGCTGTGCGCGGGTGGTGTCGTAGGTCACGCCCAAAGTAAAACGGTACAGGCGCATCGTGCGCTGAGAGCCGTTGTTGATGGTGGCATTGCTCACATGGCTGTTGGTCAGGATGTACAGGGTGTTGTCGATGGCGCGGATCTTGGTAGAGCGGAAGTTGATGTCCACGACCTCGCCTTCCACATCCCCCACAGTGATCCAGTCGCCCAGGGCAAAGGGGCGGTCCAGCAGGATCACCAGCCCGCTGAACAGGTTGCTGGCTGTATCCTGCGCCGCCAGCGAGATGGTCAGGCCCAGCAGTCCGGCACCGGCTACGATGCTGCCCAAGGGCAGGCCGCTTTCCTGGGCAATGGTGGCGCCGGCCAGCACGACCACCAGGATGCGGTAGCCCTTGCTGAGCACAGTGACCAGCGTCTTATTGCTGCGGATCTCCTCCGCAGAGGAGGCCAGCAGCAGCTCGGCCAGCTCCGGCGCATTGTAAAAACCTTCTGCAATAAAAAAGGTGACTGCGATCTGATAAAAGGTCAGCAGCGCCTTGGGGATGCCGGCCACTGCCCAGGGCAGGCTGACCAGGCCCAGGTAAAGGCCGCTGAACAAGGCGATGCGCTCCAGCGGAAGGGCAAAGCTCCGCAGCAGGATGGGCGCCACCGCAAACCGACGGCTGCAATCTGCAAGCCGGGGCAGGATCCGGAGCCGCAGGAGCCGCCGCAGCCCCCATCCGCCGCCGATCAGCAGCATTGCACACAGGCAGCGGGCAGCAAACGCAGCCCAGCCCTCCAGCACCAGCGGGCCAAGGTCAAAGATAAGATTCCGGATCGAAAAAAGCATGGACCTACCTCCGTAAATTCTGACAAAATCCCTAATACTATACCATAAATCGCTCTGGCGGGCAAGCAGAGGGCTTGACAGTGCAGCCGGGGTGCGGTATACTTTTGCGCGGAAAGTTCGTTTCAGGGCGGGGTGTAACTCCCCACTGGCGGTATAGCCCGCGACCACGCTGCACCGCAGCGTGCTGACCCGGTGAGACTCCGGGGCCAACGGTATAGTCCGGATGTAAGAAACGGCAGGCAGATCGTGTGTCTGTGCGCCCTGTTGCAGTGTTTTGTTAAAACCATGCAGCAGGGCGCATTTTTGGTTTGTCCGTCCGGGACCCATCAAGATGGAAAAGGGCTTTTCCCCCCAGGGGGAGCCTCCTGGGGAACTTGTAAAAAAGGAAGGAATACCCCATGAAAAACACAACGACCCGCAGTCTCACAGTCGCCGCCATGCTCAGTGCCGTGGCGTTCATCCTGCAATTTATCGAGTTTCCGCTGCCGATGCTGATCCCCAGCTTTGTCAAAATGGATTTTTCGGACCTGCCCGCCCTGCTGGGGGCGTATGCCCTGGGGCCGGTATACGGCGTGGTGATCAGCTTTATGAAAAACCTGCTGCACATCGTCATAAAGGGCACGTCTACCGCCTGTGTAGGCGAGCTGTGCAACTTTTTGCTGGGGGCGGTCTTTGCAGCCTCCGCCGGTTTTTTGTATCGGCGCCGCAAAAACCGCACCACCGCCCTGCTGGGGGCGCTGGCGGGTGCTGTGGTCATGGGGCTGGTCAGCGTGCCGGTAAACTATTGGATCACCTACCCGGCCTATGTGGAGTTCTACCATATGCCGATGGAGACCATCCTGGGGATGTACCGGGCCATCCTGCCCACAGCCGATACGCTGATGGAGTGTCTGGTCATCTTTAATATGCCGTTTACCATCGTCAAAGGTCTGCTGGATGCCGGGATCTGTATGCTGATCTATAAGCCGCTGTCTCCGCTGCTCCATGGCCGCCGCTGAGGGGACTTGTCCGGTTGATTTTTCCACCCGGACGTGATACACTCTTTCGTGTAATTGAACTTCAAAGCAGAAAGAGGATACTGAAAATGATTTCGATGCTGACATCTGCCATTGGGCAGCGGGGTGTAGATGCAGTGGCGTTGCTGCTGGCATTTGTACTGACCGCACTGATGGACTCGCTGTTCCGTGATAAACTTCCCCAGGACCATGGCCGTGCGTTTGCAGTGGACGGAGAGCTGTCCAAGGGCAAAGCCCGTGGCTCCGGCTTGATCTTTGTGCTGTGCATTGCGCTGGTCAGCCTTGCGTTTGTACCGTTCCGCACCGAGTATTTGATCTACACGGTGCTTTTGGTGGCTTCTATGCTGTCCGGTTATCTGGATGATGCAGCGGAAAAAGCTTGGAACGAGTACAAAAAAGGTCTGATCGACCTGGCCATTGCGGTGGTGGCAGGTGTGACCTACCTGAATTTCAACGGCTGCGGCGTACAGCTGCTGGGCTGGGAGTTTACGCTGCCCTACCCGGTGTATCTGCTGCTGATCGTGATCCTGATCTGGGCCAGCATCAATGTGGTCAACTGTACCGATGGTGTGGACGGGCTGTCCGCCAGTGTGGGCATTGTGTCCATTGGCACGTTCCTGATGGCATATCAGTCCCAGCTGGGTGCGTACACCACGGTGGGTGCGGTGTTCATTGGTGCGCTGCTGGCGTATCTGTGGGCCAACGCAAAGCCCTCCTCTCTGCTGATGGGCGATGCCGGCAGCCGGGCCATGGGCTTTTTCCTGGCGCTGCTGGCCCTGAAGAGCGGTCATCCCTTTGCCTTTTTGCTGGCAGGTGCAGTGTTCATCGTGGACGGCAGCCTGGGCATCATCAAGATCAGCCTCAAGCGTTTCCTGCATATTTGGGTGCTGAAAAATACCCTGACGCCGCTGCATGACCATGCCCGCAAGCGCTTAGGCTGGAGCGATGAGCAGGTAGTGGCCCGCTGGGTCATCCTGCAGTGCGTTGCTTCGTCGGTTTTGCTGCTGCTGGTCAACGGCTGAGCCGAAAATACAGATCTTTTCCCCCGTCTGGCAGAGCTGCCGGACGGGGGCTTGTTGTCTCTGTACAAAAGTTAGGCGTTCTACTTGCCAAATATGGTGGAATCCTGTAAAATAAACACGGTATACGGCTGCAAAGTGTGCAGCCGACGGTACGAAACCGGCGGCCTTGACTGCCGTATAAGGAGGAATGTGTATGCAGGCGCTGTTTGACATGGTCAATGTGATCTGCGCCAAGATCCAGCTGGTGTCGGATTGGTTCTGGAGCTTTCCCTGCAATCTGGACTGGTATGCGGCGATCCCGGTGCTGGGCAATTTCAGCCTGGCCATCATCCTGCTGGTGGGTACGGGCGTGTTTTTTACCTTCAAACTGCGGTTTGTGCAGGTGCGGCGTTTTGGGTATGGGCTGCGGGCATTGCTGCGGCGCGGCAGCCCCAAAAACGGCGTTTCCTCGCTGACGGCCTTTCTGCTGTCCACCGCTATGCGGGTAGGGCCGGGCAATATCCTGGGTGTTACCGGTGCGATCTCCATCGGCGGGCCGGGAGCACTGTTCTGGATGTGGATCTCGGCTTTCTTTGGCATGGCTACCTCTTTTGTAGAGTCTACCCTCAGCCAGATCTTTAAGGAAAAGCGGGAGGATGGCTATGTGGGCGGTATGCCGTTTTATGGCCGCAAGCTGCTGGGCGATGCGGCTTGGGCAGGCGTAGCGCTGAGTTTGCTGTACATCGTCTATGCGCTGCTGTGCTTCCCGGCACAGGGCTTCAATACCATCTCTGCGGTGGGAGCCATTGCCTCTACGGTCACAGGCAAGACCATCGCCACCAATTCTGCGCTGTACTGGATCGCTTTCGGCGTGCTGCTCCTTGCCACGGCGCTGATCAGCTTTGGCGGCATCAAAAAGATCACCAAGGTCACCGACCGGGTGGTGCCGGTCATGGCTGTGATCTATGTGGCCACGGTGGTGGCGCTGATCCTGGGCAATTTCACCCGGATCCCCTGGTTCTTTGGGGCGGTGTTCAGCCAGGCGTTCCGGCCGCAGGCGGTGTTTGGCGGCGCATTCGGCGTGGCGCTCAGCCAGGGCATCAAGCGGGGCTTGATGTCCAACGAGGCAGGCCAGGGCACGATCACGATGCCTGCGGCTGCCGCTGAGGTGGAGCACCCCTGTGAGCAGGGCTGTGTACAGGCGCTGGGTGTCTTTCTGGATACCATCGTTATCTGCACACTGACCGGTTTTGTGGTCATCATGGGCCGGGTATGGATGGCAGGGGGACAGCAGGCCGAGGCGTGGTTCCAGCTGGGCCAGCTGGAAAAGTTCCTGGCTTCCTGCGGGGCGCTGACCGGCGGCAGCGGTGTGCTGTACGACCTGGTCACCACCCTGATCAGCGTCTGCTTTGGCTTGTTTGCCTTTACCTGTCTGCTGGGCTTTATGTCCTTCAGTGAGATGTGCGCCAACCGCATTTCTGCAAAGCCTGCCTTTATCAATGGGGTGCGGGTGCTCTGCCTGGTGGTGGTATCCTTTGGCGTCATCACCAACATTGCAGGCATGGACTTGAGCGCTTTGTGGAACCTCAGCGATTTTGCCAATATCCTGATGGTGTACTGCAACCTGCCGCTGCTGTATCTGGGCTTCCGGTATGTGCTGCGGGCCTGGCGGCATTTTGAAAAGGCGGACGGCACTCCCTTTACCTCCCAAGTTGCAGGCACCGATACCCCGGTGTGGGATGAGCGTGCCGAGGAACAAAAATAAAAAAGAGCAGCTCCCATTTGTGCCGCAGAGCACAGAAGGGAGCTGCTTTTTGTTGGAGTGCGTTTTTCGGGCTGGTTTGCGCCTGCTGGACGCTATGCTGAAGCAAAAGCAACAGGGGGGCAGGGAAGAGATGCAGGCACTGTACAGCGCCGCCGGTCTGGCGGCGGGAGTGGCACTGTTTTTGTTTGGTATGTGCCAGTTGACCCGGGGGCTGCAGCAGGCTGCCGGAGAGCGGATGCAGCAGGTGCTGCGCTGTGTGACGGGGCGCCCGCTGCAAGGTCTGCTGACCGGTGTGCTGGTAACGGCGGCGCTGCAAAGCAGTTCGGCGGCAGTAGTTTTGGTGGTGGGTTTTGTCAGCGCAGGCGTTTTGGAGCTTCCCCAGGCGCTGCCCGTGCTGTTTGGCGCCAATGTGGGTACGACCCTTACAGCGCAGCTTTTGGCGATGGACCTGGATTGGCTGGGCCGTCCAGCCCTGGCAGCAGGGTTTTGCCTGGCAGTGGCTGCCCGGCAGCCGTCGGCGCAGGGGGCAGGGCGGGCGCTGTTTGGTTTTGGGATGCTGTTTGAAGGCGTGCATCTAATGGAAAAGACCCTGGCGCCCATGGCGCAGGCGCCGTTTTTCCGGCAGATGCTGATACAGGTCAGCCAGCACCCGGTTTGGGGGCTGGCACTGGGGCTGGGTATGACCCTGCTGGCGCAGAGCAGCTCGGCCACAGTGGCGGTCTTGCAGCAGGCGGCAGCGCAGCCCATCCCTGGCAGTACGGCCAGCCTGTTGGGGCTGGCTGGGGCGGTGCCGGTGCTGCTGGGAGAAAATCTGGGCACGACCGTCACCGCATGGCTGGCCAGTCTGGGGCGGGGGCGTGCAGCACGGCAGGTGGCGGCAGCCCACACGATCTTCAATCTTTCCGGGGCGGCGGTCTGTCTGGCGGCGCTGCCCTGGTTTGTGGCTTTGGTACAGCGGATTCCGCCCTTTGGGCCGGAATGTGCCGTGATCGCTCGTCAGATCGCCAACGCACACACCCTTTTCAACCTGTGCTGTGCCGCAGCGTGGATGCCCAACATCCAGCGGATGGCCCGGATCGCGGTCCGGCTCAGTGGCCGGCCCGGTATTGCCGGGGAGAGGTGCCGACTACTGCGCTGAACACATCCCCAAAATAGTTGCTGCTGGTGTAGCCGCACCGCCGGGCGATCTCGTGAACGGGGAGGTCGGTCTCGGTCAGCAGGCGCTTGGCTTCCCGGATGCGGATATAGATCAGATACTCCCGGTAGCCCAGACCCGTGGCTTTTTTGAAGCACTTGGAAAAATAGGTGGGGCTGGCGGGGACCCGTGCCGCCAGCTCGTCCAGGGAGATGGGCTCGGCAAAATGCTCCATCAGGTAGTGGATGGTGTCCTGCACCATAGCCTCCTGCCAGCCGCCGGAGCGGCGGGGCGCAGGCGGTGCGGTGCGGCTGGGCACCGGACAGCATTGGCGCATCAGCAGCACCAGGATCAGGTCCAGGGTATGGCGGCACAGCAGCAGGCTGTATTCGTCGATGCCCTGCTGCTCCTGCAGCAGCAGCTCCAGCAGGCGCTGGACCTCGGTGCGGGTGGCTTCGCCCAGCTGCACCGGCCCGGCGGTCAGGCTGGCCAGATGCGAGGCTCCGCACTGGCGCAGGTCCTCTAAAAGCGGAGCGCAGAAGTAAAAGGAGTAGCGCAGACTCTCCTGCCCGGAGGCGTAGACCATGTGATGCAGGATGCCCGGCGGCAGCAAAAGGCCGCAGCCGGGGGAGAGGGCGTAAAATGCATCGTCCACAAAAACGCGGCAGTGTCCCTGGGCCAGGTAGAACAGCTCGTAGCAGGAGTGGATGTGGTCGTCCGGCATGGCAAAGCTGTCATCCCGGCGCATCCGGCTGCCCCACAGACAACGCTCGATCTCGGCTGCGTGGGAGGCTACCTCCGAAGGGCGGCGCGGGCAGAGAGTGTCCATTGAAAAAAGCTCCTTTCGGGTTGGATTCCTCCTCAGTATACAGCAAAAACACCGGAAATACCACAAAAAATCCGTGCTTTGGAGATAAAGCACGGATTTTTTGCTATAACAGCGGGGCAGGCCGCCTTATTTTTTCCGCACAGCCCGGCGGTATACCACATAGGCGACCGCGGCAGACAGCACCTCGGTGATCCAGAATGCGTGCCACACGCCGTCCGGACCCAGCACCTTGCACAGGATAAAGGCCAGCGGCATAATGAAAAGGATGTACCGGCACAGGGAGATGACCAGGGATTCCATGCCCTTGCCCAAGCCTTCCAACGCACCGGAAGCGGTGGTGGAAATGGCCGAAACGATGAACCCGATGCAGATGATGCGCAGCGCAGTCTGCCCGGCGGCAATGGTCTCCGGGTTTTCGGTAAACAGGCGCATCAGCGGGCCGGAGACGGTCAGACAGGCCACCGTGCCGGCTGCCAAGATCACGGCGCTCAGGGCGGTGGTCAGCCGATACAGCTGGCCCACCCGCTTATGCTCCTTGGCGCCGTAGTTGTAGCCGATCAGCGGGCGCATCCCCTGCACAAAACCGTTGGCGGGCAGATACAAAAAGGTCTGCAGTTTATAATAGATGCCCAGCACCACTACATAACTCTGCGCATAGGCCGCCAGCAGTCCGTTCAGGAAGGTGACCAGCAGGGAGGGCAGCGCCAGGTTCAAAATAGCCGGGATGCCGATGGAGTACAGGCGCTTGTCCAGCTTGGGGGCGGCTGCGGCGGCTTTCCGGGTCAGCTGCACCGAGGGCTTGTCGTAGAAGTAGGCGGCCAGGTAGATCAGCAGGCTGGTCAC
Organism: uncultured Faecalibacterium sp.; assembly: GCA_900540455.1. Classification (GTDB taxonomy): domain Bacteria; phylum Bacillota; class Clostridia; order Oscillospirales; family Ruminococcaceae; genus Faecalibacterium. The sequence goes on along the minus strand of UQGD01000001.1, from coordinate 77,070 downwards.
CTGGCCAATGCCGGTGGCCAGTGCAGCACCGGCAATGCCCATCCGGGGGAAGGGGCCGCCGCCAAAGATCATCAGCGGGTCCAGCAGCAGGTTGCATACACACCCGGCGATCAGGGCCACCATCGTGGTCTTCATCCGTCCCACTGCCTGGAACAGCTTTTCAAAGGCCAGGTTGGCCATGTTGACCACCGCAAAGGCAAACACTACGGTGGCGTAGGTGACACCCATCGTTACCAGGTTTTCGTCGGCAGTGAACCGGCGCAGAAAGATCGGCATGACCGCGATGCCCAGCACCATGCACACCACACCATGCAGCATGGACAGCAGCATCCCATGGGTGGCAGCCTGGTTGGCTTTTTCCTGCTCGCCAGCGCCCAGATGCAGGGCGATCATGGCGTTGATGCCAATGCCAAAGCCGATGGCAACGGCGTTGACAAAGTTCTGCACCGGAAACACCAGGGACAATGCAGTCATGGCGTCCTCACTGATGCGGGCCACGAACAAACTGTCTACAATGTTGTACAGCGAGTTGACCATCATGGAGATCACGTTGGGCAGTGCCATGGAGATCAGCAGCGGCAGAACCGGTCGGGTTTTCATCCAAGTATCGTTCATTTCTTTTTGCTCCTTGAAAAAATGCGCACAAAAAACCACACAACGGCTTTTTGCAGGCCATTGTGTGGCGAAAAATAACCCAGGAATAAGCGGGCTGTAAAAATCCACACGCTATTTTAGTGATTATATCATAGCATGGAATGCGGGCGCTGTCAAGAGGCGGCCTTGGATTTATCCCGGAAGCATCTGGCCGCCAGGAAGGGCATAAAGCAGAGGATGTACATTACGGCGCTTTGTGCCACGCTGCTCCAGGTCAGCACCTGGTTGCTGATATCTGCGGTGCCAGCCCAGACCAGGATCATGTTGTTGTTCAGGTAGTGCAGCAGCACCGGGACCCAGATGTTCCGGCCGCAGGTTTCGTAGCAAAAGCTGAAGAACACCCCCATCGTAACACAGACCACCAGTTGGGAGGCAATGCTTTGCAGCGAGGTGTCCGGGCTGTAAAAGAACAGGTTCAGCGGCAGATGCCACAGTCCCCAGGCTGCGCCGGTCAGCAGCAGACCTTTGCGCAGGCCAAAGCGTTTTTGCAGAGCGGGGGTCATATAATAGCGCCAGCCGTATTCCTCCCCCAAAAAGGGCAGAAAAGCCAGGAAGAAATTGGGCACCAGGATCAGCAGGTTGAGCCAGGGGACGGGGGAGGCCCAGTAGCTCAGATAGGCCGCAAAGCTTTCAGCGCCTTCCAGTGCCATGGAGAGAAAGATCATCCCGGTTTTCAGGGCCAAAAACAGTCCGCACAGGGCCATTGCACGGATAATGCTGCCCTGCCAGCAAAGACCATAGGTTTGCCGCTTGGGCTTTTTTTCGGTAAGCAGCAGCGCCCATCCCGCCAGCGAAAGTGCGATGATCAGCAGATTGCTGTACAGCGGCCAGCTGGGAGAGGGGGAGAGCACCGACAGCAGCGCCAGCACCATAAGCAGGATGGTCCCGGCCAGGTGCAGCCCAAAGAACCGCTTGGGCAGGCCCGGCCGTCCGCACAGCCAGAAAGCCAGCATGACCCCCGCCGCAGGGTAGAACATCTGCACATTGGCAAAACCGCTGTTGTCGGCCCCGGCCCGATAGCCCATCCATAAAGGCAGCATCATCAGCAGCGGCAGGCCAAAGGCCATGGCTGCAAACAGGCCAAACTCCCGTTTGGTGGTTTGTGTTTCGTTCATGTTATATCATTCCTCCTGAAAGATCCGGGTTGCCCGGCTTGCAGAACCAGTGGGGCGCACGGCCCCTTTTACGACAAGAAGGTACCATATCATGGGGGGGCTGTCAATAGAAACCAAATGTGAAATGGGCTTTTTTGCTCAATCTTTGCCTTCGCTCTCCTCGTGCTCCAAGCTGCTGTGGCGTTTTTTGTACAGCAGCAGGGTCCCCCACAGGATCAGGGCGGTCAGTCCCCAGGTAAATAGTCCGCTCAGCAGGGCGGGCAGCCACATCCCGTGCCAGCACAGGTTGAGCAGGAACACGATGACGCCAGCCACACCGGCTTCCAGCGGGATGGCCTCCGCATTGGGCAGAAAATGCCGGTCCCAGATGCCCCGGCGCAGGCACCCGATGAGCAGATAAATGCAGGCCGCCATAAAAACGATGCTCTCGCCCAGCATCTGGCGGGGGTCAAAGGCCGGGCCGGATTGCAGCAGCATGGCCAGCAGCAGCCCGCCCCACAACAGCCGGAAACCCTGTGCCTCTAAATGGAGCAGCTGCTGCTCCTGCATCTCATCCAAGGTGTTTTTCTTGCTCCAGAATTTCATCTTTTTATTCCTCCCAAAACAATTCATCCAGCGTTTTGCCCAGGGCATGGCAGATGCCAAGACACAGCTTGATCGTGGGGTTATACTCGCCTTTTTCTATGGCGTTGATGGTCTGACGGGACACACCGACCGCTTCGGCCAGCGCACCCTGGGTCAGGTCTTTTTCCGCCCGGGCAGCTTTCAGCTTCAGATTTTTTGGCATGGGGACACCTCGTTTCTCCTGCCCGTGAGGAGCAGATCTTTTGTGCCCAAAGAATAGCATATACAGGACATTGTGTCAAGTATATTTTACAAAAAGAAATATAAAACAGCCGCCGTGTGTGTACGGCGGCTGTTTCAGCATGGGGCGTGCCAAAAGGTGTCCAGCGCTTTTTCCAGCTGGGACAGATTTTGCAGATAGCGCAGGTGGGCCCAGTGGGCTGGCAGCAGGCGGCGGTAGTCGGCCTGGGCAAAGCGGTCGTCGATCAGCAGCACGACGCCCTTGTCCTCCGGGGTGCGGATCACCCGCCCGGCAGCCTGCAGGACCTTGTTCATACCGGGGCAGCGGTAGGCGTAATCGAACCCTGCCTGGGCGTTCTGGTCGTAATAGCGGCGCAGCATCTCCTGCCGGGGGCTGACCTGGGGCAGGCCCACGCCCACAACGGCGCAGCCGATCAGCCGTTCCCCGGTCAGATCCACGCCTTCTCCAAAGATGCCGCCCAGCACCCCAAACCCCAGCAGCACTGCTCCCGGCTGGGGAGAAAACCGGGCCAAAAAAGCCTCCCGTCCGGCATCGTCCAGGCCGCTCTCCTGGGCCAGGGTGGGGATCTGCGGGTAACGGAGAGTAAAGTCCTCATAGACCTGCCGCAGATAGGTGTAGCTGGGGAAGAAGGCCAGATAGTTGCCTGTTCTGCCCTGGGTCATGGCGGCCAGTGCGTCGGACACCGGGCGGATGCTGGCCTCCCGATCCCGGTAACGGGTGGAGATGGGCAGACAGTACAGCCCCAGATTTTCCGGCGGGAAGGGGTTGGGCAGAGCGACAGCCCGGGCTTCGGGGCAGCCCAGCACCTCCCGGTAGTACCCCGGCGGGGAGAAGGTGGCGCTGAACAGGGCAGCAGCCCGGCCGCAGGCCAGGCTGGCATCCACAAAGGGGGCGGGGTCCAGGCAGAGCAGCTCCAGGACAAGCTCGCTGCCAAAAACCGTGAGCTGTGCGGCAAAATGGCTGTCGAACCGCTCGGCAGCCCGCAGAACATCCTGGGTCTCAAACAGCAGGTCCAGCAGCTGCGGGTGGCCGGGTGAGTCGGGGTTTGCTTCCAGCCAATCCTGAAGGGGCGGCACCAGATGCTGCAAAGGGCGCAGCAGCGCTGTGGGGAGCTGTTCAAAAAACAATACGCCGTCCTGGGCATAAAGCGGCTGTTCCGGCAGCATCTTTTCGGCGGGCGGTGCAGGCTCTGTTTCAAACAAAACGGTCTGCACAGGGGCATTTTCCGGGGCAGGTGTCTCCGCCTTTTTGCGGCGGGGCGCCAGGTGCTCGGCCTCCCGCCGGGCAGCCAAAAAAGCCTTGTCCGCCCGGCCCAGGGCGGTTTTCAATCCGCTGCGCCCGGGGCCTAAGGCCCGTTTGGCCTCCGTAAGGCTGGATTTGCAAAACCGGGCCGAGTACATGGCCCTGGCCCGGTCCGGCAGATTGTGAGCTTCATCGATCAGGAACAGCCAGTCACCGGCAGAATCAAAAAAGCGGCGCAGATGCACAGTGGGGTCGAACAGATAGTTGTAATCCCCGATCACGACATCGCACCATTCGCTCAGGTCCAGCCCCAGCTCAAAGGGGCAGACCTGGTATTGCCGTCCGGCCTGCGCCAGCGTGTCCCGGTCCAGGCTGCCGGTGTCCAGCAGCCCGCCCAAAGCATCCTTTACCCGGTCGTAATAGCCCTTGGCGTATGGACATACCTCCGGCAGACAGACCGGACGCCCCTCCGGCCCTTTGCACAGACAGGCTTTGTCTTTGGCTGCCAGGGTCAGGCTGCGCAGCGCCAGCTCCGGGCTGGCTTTTCGCAGCTGTTCCAGTGCCTGCTGGGCGGCGGTCTGGGCAGTGGTGCGCGCGGTGAGGTAAAAGATCTTCTGACCGTGGCCCTCGCCCATAGCGTGCAGAGCAGGGAAAAGGGCGCTCATGGTCTTGCCGGTGCCGGTAGGCGCCTGGCAGAACAGGCGGGAGCCGCCCTTGCGCCCTTGCTCCCGGCCGGTGCGACAGGCCCGGTAGATCTCCCCGGCCAAAGCCCGCTGCCCCGGACGGTAGGCCAGGTAGGGAAACGCCAGCTGGGCGCAGCTAGCATCCCGCCGGGCCTGCCACGCTTGCTGCCGGGCGGCCCAAGGGGCGTACTGCCGCAGCAGATCCAGCAGGGCCTGTTCCAGCTCTGCCTGGGAGAAATGCCGTACAAAACGGAAGATGCGCTCCTCGTCCATCTGGAAGTAGGTCAGCTGTACGTCCAGATGGTCCAGCCCCTGCTGCTGGGCGTATAGTGCGCCGTAGACCATGCCCTGTGCCCAGTGGCACGGGTTGGCGTCCGCAGTGATCTCGGCACAGGGGCGGGTGGTGGTCTTGATCTCGTCAATGAGGACGCTGCCATCCTCCCGGGTCAGGATGCCGTCGGCCCGGCCCTCCACGATAAAGGTCAGCCCATCCAGGCTGCGGCTGCCGCTGAGGAATACTTCGGCAGCGTACCCCTCGCCCCCTTGCTTTTGCAGACGGCGGTGGATGCGTGCGCCCTCTAAGGCACGGTCAAAGCCAGCAAAGCGGCTGTCGATGTCTCCGCTGCGCAGGAGGAACTCCACCAGCTGCCGCACAGCCAAACGGATCTCTGCCACCTTTTTCACCTCCATCTTTATATAACATCCTGCAAAAGGGCGGGCGCTGGCCTTACAAAAGCCCCAGCATCCGGGCGCAGTCCTGGGCGGCTTTATCCACCTGTGCAAAATCCACGGCGGCCCGGTAATAGTTTTCCAGTTCATCATGGCAGCTCTTGGCCTGCGCCATCAGCGCCACAGCCTGGTCCAGCAGCTCCCCGGCAGCCCGGGTGTTGAACCGCAGTCGGGCCCGGTAGCCTGCCAGGTGCTCCCTGTTCAGAAAACGGGTGCAGCACACGGCCTGTGCCCCGGAGATCTGTACCGGGTGCCAGCTGTTGTCGGTCACAAAAGCAAGACTCAGAGCGGGGATCAGGATATGGTCGATCTTGTCCTCGGGGTGCATGGCACAGGGGCAGGTAATGATGCTGTGCCCGCGGGCCAGTGCTTCGGCCCGGATCAGCTCCAGCAAAAGCCGGGACACAGCGCCGTATTCGTCCCGGAACAGGATCACCCGCTGGGCGGCCGTCTCTACGGTGCTGCGGTAAAATACCATGCCTTTGGGGGTCACGGCAGACAGCAGGCGCAGCTGTTCCTGGGGCGTTTCCCCGGTCCGGGGCAAAAGCCGGGTGCACAGGCGCTTGACATACCGGCGCACCTTATCAAAGTTGGCACAGCAGGCTTCGGCCCGGCGGCTGTCCAGCAAGAGGCTGCCAGCAGAAGCAACGTACCGGGACGCCCGCCCCCGCAAAGCCTGGTTGCGGGCCAGCAGCTGCTGGATCTCCTCCTGGTGGACATGGAGCGCCGGTGCATCCAGGGTGTGGTACAGGCTTACCACCACCTCGTCAGCACCAGGCGCGGTAGGCTCCAGGGAATGGGGCGGCGTGGCGTCCAGCACTGCGGCGCAAGGCTGGGTAAATACGACTCCATCCAGACTATCCGGGTCGCTGGCGCAGTGGATGCGCTGCACCGGGCCGGAGGCACGCTGCGCCAGTGTTTTCATCAGGGTGGATTTGCCGCACCCCGGCCCGCTTTTGATCAGATACAGCTGCCGGTCTTTCTCCTGCGCAAGCTGGGGGAAATATCCCTTGAAACCTGCCGGGGTGGTGGCCCCTAAAAAGAAGTCCAGGCTGGGCTGTCGCTGTTGTTCCATAAAAAACACCTCGCTTTTGCTTTACACTATGCAAAACCGAGGGGGATTGCCACAAAAAGGAGCGGCGCAGGCATCCTTGCTGGCTGGCAAGCTGCTTTGACACAGCAATTGCACAAAATCGTCAGTCGGCGGGCAATGGTTTCTCATTCGGAGGCAGCCAAGGGGACGCTCTTTACAAATAGGTGTGGGTGCATACCTCATGGATCTTGTCCCGCAGGGCGGCAAAGTCCCCAAATGCTTCGGGCTTGTTCTGGGGCTGCCGCAGCAGCGCTGCCGGGTGGTATGTGCCCATGAACCACACACCGCCTTTTTCAAAAAACAGGCCGTGCTCTTTGGTGACGGAAAAATCCGACCGGATCATCCGCTGCGCAGCCACCCGTCCCAGGCAGACCACGATCTTGGGCCGCAGCAGGCGGAATTGCTCCCGCAGCCAGGGCATACAGGCCTCGCTCTCGGCGGGCAGCGGGTCGCGGTTCTGGGGCGGGCGGCACTTTACGATGTTGGCGATATAGCAGTTTTTCTGCCGGTCCAGGTCGATCGCAAACAGGTATTTGTCCAGCAAAAGGCCGCTGCGGCCCACAAAAGGCAGGCCCTGCTCATCCTCGCTCTGGCCGGGGCCTTCCCCCACGAACAGCACCTCTGCATCCTGGACGCCCTGCCCAAACACCACATGGGTGCGGGTGGTGTGCAGCGGGCAGCGGGTACAGGCCAGGCATTGGCTCTCCAGCTCGTTCCAATCCATGCTTTTTTCATCCTTTCGGGTCCATCTTGGGGGACGGAATGGCTGCAAAAACCAGCTGCTTAGATACGTCCCAACAAAAATATACCACAAATCCACCGCTTTGTCTTGAACTTTCCGCCTTGTGTGTTAGAATAAAGAGGAAAGTCATCCTTGTGTCCAACAGGGATGGGAGAATTGTAGCAAAAGCAAATTCGGAGGTAATCAACAATGGCTGATATGTTTGCACCCCTGGTCGCACAGCTGAAGGCGGCTCCCAAAACGATCGTGTTCACCGAGGGCGGCGATGCCCGCATCCTGGAGGCGGCCAGCCGCCTGCTGTCGGAGGGCGTGCTGAAGGTGATCCTGGTGGGCAGCGAGGCCGAGTGCAAGGCTGCCGCTGCTGCGGGCAGCTTCGATATCTCCGGCGCAGAGATCATCGACCCCGCCACCTATGCAGATTTTGATGAGATGGTCTCCACCATGGTGGAGCTGCGCAAGGGCAAGCAGTCCGCAGAGGAGTGCGCTGCACTGCTGAAGAAGTCCAACTACTTTGGCACCATGCTGGTGAAGATGGGCAAGGCCGACTGCCTGCTGGGCGGCGCCACCTACTCCACTGCCGACACCATCCGCCCCGCTCTGCAGCTGGTCAAGACCAAGAAGGGCGCTCACCTGGTAAGCTCCTGCTTTATCCTGGACCGTGATTTTGGCGAAGAGGGCCTGCGCCGCATCGCTATGGGCGACTGCGCCGTGAACATCGACTACACCGATACGGTGGACAAGGCTACCGGCGAGGTCAAGGTGCCCGCTGCTGCTAAGTTGGCAGAGGTGGCTGTGGAGACTGCCCGCACCGCAAAGCTGTTCGGCATCGACCCGAAGGTGGCTGTGCTGAGCTTCTCCACCAAGGGTTCCGGCAAGGGCGGCACCGTTGCCCTGAGCCATGATGCTACCATCAAGGCACAGGAGATGGACCCCGAGCTGGCTGTGGACGGCGAGCTGCAGTTTGACGCTGCGGTCTCTCCCGAGGTGGCACAGACCAAGTGCAAGGGCAGCAAGGTGGCTGGCCAGGCAAATACCTTTGTGTTCCCCTGCATCGAGGCCGGCAACATCGGCTATAAGATCGCACAGCGTCTGGGCGGCTATGCCGCTTACGGCCCCATCCTGCAGGGCCTGAACGCTCCCATCAACGACCTGTCCCGCGGCTGCAACGCAGACGAGGTCTATAAGATGAGCCTGATCACTGCCTGCCAGTCCTGATCGAACGCCGGAAAATATCCAAAGGGCCGCTGCTCTCCAAAGGGCAGCGGCCCTTTATGCGTGTGCGGGGCAAAACCACGGAAGAAAGAGGATTTTTTGGCGGTTTCTCTGTACAGGAAAAGGGGAAATGTGCTATACTGGTGGCAGATACGATAGGGCTGTCCCTTGGATATGGGACCGCACGAAAGGAGTGGAACTATATGGACAGAGCAGAACTCAAACGCCAAGCCCGCGCCTCTTTGGGAGGAAAGCTGTTTGGACCGGTATGGCTGCACGCAGTGCTGACCGTGCTGGTGGCGTCCCTGCTTACGGGTGTGGCAGGCACCATGACCACGTCAAATTACCAGAGAATGCCGTACCTGGTCACCGTCAGCTTGAACCTTTTGGTCCTCATCCTGGGCGGCCCCATCAGCTACGGGCTGGCCCGGATGTTCATGCAGCAGAGCCGGGACGGCCAGCCGATGAAGCTGAAAGAACTGTTCCGGGGCTTCCGGGAGGATTTCAAGGGCCTGTTTTTGCTGAACCTGATGCAGAATCTTTTTATTGTGCTGTGGACGCTGCTATTTATCCTGCCCGGCATCGTGGCGGAACTGTCCTACTCCATGAGCTACTTTGTAAAGGTGGATCATCCGGAGTATAACTGGAGCCAGTGCATCGGCGAGAGCAAACGGCTGATGAGCGGCCATAAAGGGGAGTTTTTTGTCTTGCAGCTGAGCTTTCTGGGGTGGATCCTGGTGGGCATCCTCTGCCTGGGGGTGGGCACTTTGTGGGTCTCGGCCTATGCTTATGCGACCACGGCGCTGTACTATCAGCACCTCAAGACCATTCGCCCGACCGATGAAGAATACGATCCGGCATGAGTAACTGCGGGGACAGGCAGGGGGATGAAAACTCCCGCCTGCCCCCGTTTTTATGCCCGGCATTGTGTGGAGATGCGCACTTTTGGGGGCAAGGGCGGTGCGGCTGCCTTTGCAAAACCGCCCTCTTGCAATCTGCGTGCAAATGTGATACAATATCTGCGCATACAATGTGTATGTGCATCGTCGGACAGCGCCTGCTGCGAGGTTCGGCATACGGATGCGGGCCCTGTACGATGGGGCCGCTGTGAACCAGGTCAGGTGGGGAACCAAGCAGCCTTAAGCGGTGTGCCCCGTGCGTTTCAGTCAGCCTGCATCCGTATGCCGAGCTCCGCAAGGCGGGGATCGATCCCCGCAGCGCTGCCCGATTTTTTTGTTCTATCACAAAAAAGGGGGAGAATGCCGATGTATCGTGCGCTGTACCGCAAATGGCGGCCCCGCCGCTTTGAGGATGTAGTGGGTCAGCGTGCCATTGTGACGGCGCTGAAGCACCAGATCGCTGCCGGGCGGGTGGGACACGCATACCTGTTTACCGGAGTGCGGGGCACCGGCAAGACCACCTGTGCCAAGATCTTTGCAAAGGCAGTCAACTGCCTGCATCCCCAGGACGGAGACCCCTGCGGGGAGTGTGAGATCTGCAAGGGCCTGGACAATGGCAGTATTCTGGATGTAGTGGAGATGGACGCAGCCTCCAACAACGGCGTGGACGATATCCGCGACCTGCGGGACGAGACCGCCTACACCCCGTCTGCCTGTCAGTACAAGGTGTACATCATCGACGAGGTGCACATGCTGTCCACAGCAGCTTTCAATGCGCTGCTCAAGACCCTGGAGGAACCCCCCGCCCACGTTATCTTTATCCTGGCTACTACCGAGATCCAAAAGGTCCCGGCCACCATCCTCTCCCGTTGTCAGCGGTATGATTTTACCCGCATCGGCCCGGAGGATATTGCGGCCCGGGTGCAGTATATCGCCGGACAGGAACAGCTGCAGCTGACCGAGGCGGGCGCTGAGCTGATCGCCCGTCTGGCGGATGGTGCGCTGCGGGACGCCTTGTCGATCCTGGATACCTGTGCCGGTGTCACGACCCAGATCGATGCGGACATTGTGCGCCGCATGGCGGGCGTTACCGACCGGGGCTATCTGTTCGAGCTGTCCGATGCGCTGGAAGCACAGGATGGAGCGGCGGCTCTGGCACTGCTGGCCCGGCTGCGGCAGCAGTCGGTGGACGTAAAACGTCTGACCGAAGAATTGATCGCACACTACCGTGCGTTGATGCTGGCAGCGCTGCCCGGCGGCAAAAGCCTGCTTTCCGGCGTTTCGCCGGAGGAAGAAGCCCGCTATCTGGAGCAAGGCCCCAAACTGGGGCAGCGGGCAGCGATCCGGGCTATCCGCACATTGGGCACAGCCCTGGAGCATATGACCCGGGGCAGTGACCAGCGCATCGAGCTGGAATTGGCGCTGTTTTCCCTGTCTGAGCCGCCCCAGGCAGCACAGACTGTGGTAGTCCAGCAAACGGCAGCGTCCTCTGCCCCGCAGCGGGAAGCGCCGCGGCCCTTTGCTTCGGCACAAGCGGCGCCCTTTGTGTCGGCACCGGTGGAGCCTGCCCCGGCTGCTGCTGTGCAGGAGACTGCACCGCAGAGCGCTGCACAGCAGCCAGCCCCCTTGGAAACAGCAGCGGCTGCCCCTTCCGAGGAGATGCCGCCGCTGCCCTGGGACGAAGCCCCGCCTCCGCCGGAGGAGCAGCCGCCCATCCTGGATGGAGAGAGCGTGCCGGCAGTACAGACGCCGTCCGTACCGGAGGAGACAGTCCAGCCGGTACAGCCGGTCTATCCGGCAGACCCGGCACTGGATAAACCTCGCCGGGTCGCTGCGGAGGGGATCAACCCCTATCCCCAGTGGGCCGAGGTGATCCAGAAGCTGCAAGAGATGGACCCCATGCTTTATACCTATCTCAAGCGCTCCAAGGCGTATTTTGACGGCACACGGGTATTGATCGACGGCGGCAAGACCTTCCGGGATTTTATCCGGGCCAATAAGGACAGCCAGCGCCTGATCAAAAAGCTGATCGCGCAGGTCTCCGGTGTGGCCGTGCCCATTGGGCCGTATGAGCCAAAGACCGCTGCCCGCACCGCCTCCAATGCAGAGAGTTCGCTCCGTGCGTTGGAAAAGCTGGGGCTGGAGGTCTCCATTGAGGAGACGGCCCGCCGAAAACGTTGAAAACATTTCCCAGCCGGGCAGATCCCGGCTGGAAGTGGTTATGATATCAAGAAGGAGATACGATTATGAAAGCAAGAATGCCCGCAGGCTTTGGCCGCCCCGATATGAACGCCCTGATGCGCCAGGCACAGAAAATGCAGGAAGATATGAAGGCGAAGCAGGCCGAGCTGGAAGCTGCCGAGTATACCGGCTCTGCTTCGGGCGAGATGGTCACCGTGCGGATGAACGGCAAGCACGAGGTGCTGGGCATCACCATTAAGCCGGAGGCTGTGGACCCGGACGATATCGAGATGCTGGAGGACCTGGTGGCAGCCGCTGTCAATGCGACCGTCAAGCAGGTGGACGATACGGCTGAGGCCGAGATGGGCAAACTGACCGGCGGGCTGAACATCCCGGGTCTCTAAGACCAGGGGGGCTGCTGTATGGGTTACAATGCTGCCCCGCTGGAAAAGCTGATCGAAGAGTTCAGCCGTTTCCCGGGCATCGGCCGCAAGGGTGCGACCCGCATGGCCTACCAGGTGCTGAGTATGTCGGATGAGGACGCGGCGGCTTTGGCCAATGCGATCCAAAACGCCCATAAAAAGCTGCACCGCTGCCGCGTGTGCCAGAACTATACCGAAGCCGAGCTGTGCCCGGTGTGCGCCAGCGCAAAACGGGATCGCTCGGTGATCTGTGTGGTGGAAACGCCCCGGGATGTGCAGGCCTTTGAGCGCACGCGGGAGTACCATGGCCTGTACCATGTGCTCCATGGCCTGATCAGCCCCATGGACGGCGTGGGTGCCGAGCAGCTTTGCATCAAAGAGCTGCTGGCGCGGCTGGGCACGGGCGAGGTCAAGGAGGTCATCATGGCGATGAACCCCACTGTGGAGGGAGAAGCCACAGCTATGTACCTTGCAAAGCTGATCAAACCTTTGGGCATCCGCACCACCCGTTTGGCCTATGGCCTGCCGGTGGGAGCGAGCCTGGAATATACCGACGAAACGACCCTGTACCGGGCACTGTCCGGCCGCGGGGAGCTGTAAGCGGCGGAAAATTTGCATTTTCTTCAAAATACGCCCCTTGCAAAACCGCAGAACTGTGATATACTGATAAGACGATAAGCATAGGAAAGGAGGCGCGCACCATGGCGCCAGGCAAAGAGCGTCCCGCTACACGGACCATCGCCACGAACCGGGAAGCGCGCCACGAGTACTTCGTGCTGGAAGCGCTGGAGACCGGCGTGGAGCTGAAAGGCACAGAGGTGAAAAGCCTCCGGGCTGGCGGTGTCAACCTGAAAGATAGTTGGGTGGACATTGAAGAAGGCGAGCTGCTGGTAAAGGGGATGCGCATCACCCCCTACGCCCACGGCAACATCTTCAACCCCGATCCTATGCGGGAGCGGCGGCTGCTGGCGCATAAAAGCGAGATCCGGCGGCTGCATCAGCAGTGCAAGCTGCAAGGCTATACACTGGTGCCTTTGTCGCTGTATTTCAAGCATGGACGGGTCAAGCTGGAGCTGGGCCTGTGCAAGGGCAAAAAGCTCTATGATAAGCGGGCCGATGCCGCTAAGCGGGACGCAAAGCGCAGCATCGACCGTGCGCTGAAGACCAACGGCAAATATTATTGATCCTTACAGGCAGTTCCTGCCAAGGAAACACTTTTCTCTGTTATATGCACGCTTTCGGGCGTGCTTTTATGGGGGCGTAAAGGTTTCGACGGGGGGAGCGAGGCCTGGGCAGCGGGTAGCAGTGGGGGACCTGCTAAAAAAACCTCCAAACAATGAACTGACAACAATAATTATCAGTTGCTCGCAGCCTGAGTGCTGCGCGTTCCGCCCACTCTTGTGTCGTGTGGGGTCGGGGCGTCCTTTAGACACAGCACCTGAACGGACCTAAGCTTTGCGGACCGGCAGGAACTCATGAAGCTACCAATGCGTTAGCCTGGCGACCGGCGTGACGCGGAGGGAATGTTGTAGATCGCCTGCACCCGGAGACACCTACGCTGAACTCCTTTCGGACATGGGTTCGACTCCCATCGCCTCCACCATGAAAAACGACGCTGATTTGTTGCAAATCGGCGTCGTTTTTGTTTTTGTAACCCACTTGTGTTCGGGTGCATAGGGGGCGGTGTGCGGCGCATACTCTCTTTGTGGGAAGATGCTGTGTTGCGCTGGCCACCGGGAAGATCCACAAAAAATGCCAAAAAAGTTGTATGTTTCAGCGGGTATGGATTTATTGAGCCATCAGCGAAGGGTTGGTACAATGAAAGTGGATGGGGAATGGATCGCTTGATGGAACGTGAAAAGCGCAAAACCTTCTGGCACAAGAAAAGTCCGTGCTGTACGGGCCGTGGTTCCCGGCAGAGAGGGCATAAAGCTGGGGGCATTGCTTCCCTGCAACGATAAAAAGGAGGATAAAGCGATGAAAACCTACAAGTGTCTGGTCTGTGGTCTGGTGTTTGAGGTGGAGGAGGGGCTGGAACCCATCTGCCCCAAGTGCAAAGCAAAGGGAGACAAGCTGGTGCTGGTGAAGCAGAAGAAGAACCCCTATGCGGGCACACAGACCGAAAAGAACCTGGAAGCTGCCTTTGCTGGGGAGTCGCAGGCCCGGAACAAGTATACCTACTTTGCTTCCAAGGCCAAGAAAGAGGGCTATGAGCAGATCGCAGCGCTGTTTCTCAAGACCGCAGATAATGAGAAAGAGCACGCAAAGCTGTGGTTCAAAGAGCTGAACGGCATTGGGGATACAGCGCAGAACCTGGCAGCAGCTGCCGATGGTGAAAACTACGAGTGGACCGATATGTACGATGGCTTTGCCAAAACGGCAGAGGAGGAAGGGTTCCACGAGCTGGCTGAGAAATTCCGTCTGGTGGCAGCTATTGAAAAGCACCATGAAGAGCGTTACCGTGCGCTGCTGCGCAATGTGGAGACCCGCCAGGTGTTTGAGAAAGCAGGCGTCAAGGTCTGGGAGTGCCGCAACTGCGGTCATATCGTGGTAGGGGAGAAGGCTCCGGAGGTCTGCCCCGCCTGCGCCCACCCCCAGAGCTATTTTGAGATCCGGTGCGAAAATTACTGAGAACAAATAGAAAAAGAGCCTGCACCCCGGCCGGTGCAGGCTTTTTTGCGGGTGGCAAAGGAAAGGTCCGGCGGACGCATAAAAATACGTAGAAGCGATGAAAGAAAACAAGGGACTGCCGCGCGTACAGAATACACAAAATAATACGAAATCTTTCAAAAAAACTACCACAGAAAATCCATATCCGTGTGGTACAATCAGTACAACAAGCTACAGCCATAAACAGGCATGACTTATTCAATCAAAAAGGAGACGTACATCTATGCGAGAGATCATTTCCTTGAACGAGAACTGGACCCTGAGCTTCCCCAAGGGGGAGCGCCCGGCACAGCAGGTCACCCTGCCCCACACCTGGAATGCAGTGGACGGCATGGACGGCAATGGTTCCTATCTGCGGACCACCGGCGTGTACACCCGCACCTTCACAAAGCCGCAGCAGCCCCTGGCAGGCGGCCGCACCTATGTGGAAGTGCTGGCAGCTGCGCTGGCGGCTACGGTCAAGGTCAACGGTCAGGTGGCAACCACCCATGAGGGCGGCTTCTCCATCTTCCGCGCCGATGTGACCGATCTGTGCCACGAGGGCGAGAATGAGCTGGTCATTGAGGTCAGCAATGAGGACACCCCCTCGATGTATCCCGCTTCTGCCGACTTTACCTTCTACGGCGGCCTGTACCGCGGCGTCAACCTGATCAGCGTGCCGGACAGCCACTTTGATCTGGATTACTACGGCGGCCCCGGCCTGATGGTCACCCCGAAACCCACCGAGGACGGCGGCGCTACCTTTGAGATCCGCAGCTTTGTCACCAACCCTGCCGATAAGTTCACCGTGCTGTACAGCATCGAGGACTGCTACGGCCAGGAGGTGGCTTCTGCGGTCCGTCCCTCCGACAACACTGCCGTCACCCTGTATGTGCCGGATGCAGAGCTGTGGAGCATGGACACCCCCAACCTGTACACCGTTACCGCTCGGCTGCAGCGCAACAACGAGACCTATGACGAGGTCAGCGCTGAGGTGGGTGTGCGCAGCTTCAGCGTCACCCCGGACGGCGGCTTCTTCATCAACGGCGTGGCTACCCCGCTGCGCGGTGTCTCCCGCCATCAGGACCGGATGTATGAGGGCAACGCTCTGACTGCCGATGAGCACTATGAGGATGCACTGATCATCAAGGAGCTGGGCGCCAACACCATCCGTCTGGCACACTATCAGCACAGCCAGGACTTCTACGATGCCTGCGACCGACTGGGCTTTGCTGTCTGGGCAGAGATCCCGTTTATCAGCGTGTTCAAGCAGGCCGATGAGGCGCATCAGGACTGCCGCAACCAGCTCACCGAGCTGGTGGTGCAGAACTACAACCACCCCTCCATCATGTTCTGGGGCATCTCCAACGAGATCCTGATCGGCGGCATCAGCCAGAAGCTGGTGGACTGCCACCACGATCTGCAGAAGCTGTGCAAGGAGCTGGACCCCACCCGTCTGACCACCATTGCCCACGTCTCCAACACTCCGGTCAACGGCCCCATGCACCGCATCACCGACCTGGAGAGCTACAACCACTACTTTGGCTGGTACGGCGGCAAGACCGAGGACAACGGCCCCTGGCTGGATAAGTTCCACGCCGAGCACCCGGACATCTGCCTGGGCGTGTCGGAGTACGGCTGCGAGGGTATCATCAACTGGCATAGCTCCACCCCCCAGTGCAAGGACTACACCGAGGAGTATCAGGCCCTGTACCATGAGCATATGGCACAGGTGTTTGAGGATCGCCCCTGGCTGTGGGCTACCCATGTGTGGAATATGTTCGACTTTGGCTGCGCAGCCCGCAACGAGGGCGGCGTGAGCGGCCGCAACAATAAGGGCCTGGTCACCATGGACCGCAAGACCCGCAAGGACAGCTTCTATGTCTACCAGGCATATTGGAGCACCGAGCCCATGGTGCACATCGCTGGCCGCCGCTATGCACAGCGGGCAGGGGACACCACCAAGGTCAAGGTCTATTCCAACCAGGACAAGGTCTCGCTGTACCTGAATGGTACCCTGGTGGAGACCAAGGCGGCTCACCGTGTGTTCGAGTTTGAGCTGGCTCTAGAGGAGGGCTTCAACATCCTGCTGGCTGTGGCTGGCGATGTGAAGGACTCCATCACACTGGAAAAGGTGGAGACCGAGCCCGCTTGCTACACCCTGCCGGAGTTCAACGAGCGTCAGGAGGGCGTGGCCAACTGGTTCAAGCAGATGGGCAGCATGGATCTGGATAGCCCCATGGAGTTCCCCGAGGGCTATTACAGCATCAAGGATAACGTGGAGGTTATCTCTCAGAATGAGGAGGCTTTTGCCATCGTTGCAAAGGCTGTCAAACTGGCCACCAACTTTGATCTGACCCCCGGCGTAGGTATGTGGGATATGATGAAGATGATGACCCTGGAGAAGATGGGCGACTTTATGACCTCTATGCCCGAGGGCTTTATGGAGAGCATCAACGCACAGCTGATCAAGATCAAGAAGTAAGATATAAAACTTCAGTCAAACGATGATTTTTCCGCACAGGCGATACAAACCCTATCGCCTGTGCGGTTTTTTGTTGTAATTCGTACAGCAGAGGTGTAAAATAAAGTTATATTGTGCGGCTTGCCGCCGAGAGAGGATGTGCAGAACAAGAATGCAAATTGATCTGATCGACGCACTGCGGCGGGTGCTGGCAGTGCATGAATTGCAGATCACTCCGTTGGTGGAACCCTTTGACCAGCTGCACCGCTTTGACTATGGCCTGCGGGATGCTTTGGACCCCCAATTTGACTGGAAGCTCATGGGCCGCACCCTGCTGGAGAGTACGCCGGAACGGGCGCTCTTGCTGATGGAAGGCACCTTTGGGATGCGGTATTTCATTTTCCGTATGCCGGATGAGCAGGACAAAGCCTATATCATAGGGCCCTGGCGCAGCGCTGCCTCCCGGGAGCAGCTGCAAAAAAATCTGGAGTGGTTCGGGGTGCGCACCTCGCAGCAGATGCGGGATCTTGTGGAGAACTTTTACAGCGGCATCTATCTGATGGAGGACGAGTCCCTCTTTGGTCAAACCGTTCTGAGCCTGCTTTCGGCCGCATTTCCTCATGTGGACGGGCGGGAGGATTTCCATATTGAGATGCGCAAAGAGCTGCTGCCCTTTAATTTTACAGCTGTGGACCTAGGGGAGACCCACCTGGAAGCCAGCGCAGGGCTGTCCCGCACGATGCTGGAGGAGCGGTACAACAACGAGTCGGACCTGATGGATGCTGTGGCGCAGGGCGATATCGAAAAGGCAATGAAGATCGTGGAGCGGCACCGGCGTTTCCGTTACAGCGATGACCGGTTTTTCAACGATCTGCAGGAGCTGCGCAACAGCCTGATCGTACTGAATGTGCTGCTGCGCAAGTCCATTCAGCGGGCGGAGGTCCACCCCTGTTATATCGATACCTTATCTGCCGGGTACTATCAGCGCATCCGCACGGTCACAGTCGAGCAGGTCCCGGCGCTGCGGGAAGAGATGCTTGTGGGCTATTGCCGCTGTGTGCAGGAGTATGCGCTGCGCAATTATTCGCCCTTGATCCGCAGTGTGATCAACTGTATCAATCTGAACCTGGCGGAATCGCTGTCCCTGCGGGCACTGGCAGAGCAGTTCTTTATCAGCCAGAGCTACCTGTCCAACCTGTTCCGCAGTGAGGTAGGGGTGACGCTGGTGGAGTACATCAACTCCAGCCGGATGAAGCGGGCTGCTGGGATGCTGACCGAGTCCAACCTTTCCATTACAGCCATTGCGGAAAAGGTGGGCATCTATGATGTGAACTACTTTACCAAGATCTTCAAAAAAGCATACCAGATGACCCCCACCCTTTACCGCCGGGTCAGCCGGGAGCAGAGCGCCCAGCTGGCGCCCAAGCCGGAAGCGGAGAAAAAATAAACAAAAACAGCAGGAGCCTGCGGCCGTTGCACCGCAGGCTCCTGCTGTCTCTTAGGAGGAATTGAAAAAGAAGAAAAGAAGAGAAGGAATCGAAAGAGGATGTGTCAATCCCGCTTGTTGCGGCGCTTGGCGCAGCGCCGTGCATACAATGCCTGTGTCAGCGAGGGGACGATCAGGATGATAGCTACAAAGATCATCAGCTCCCCTATACCCGGGGCGGAGTGATCTGTGTTGAACAGGAACTGAGTCAGTTGCTCCATATCCAAGGCCCTCCTTACAACCAGATGTTGCCGTTTTCGTCCGGCTTCATAGGGATCACAATAATGGCGTCCAGCAGAGTCATCGCTGCGGAGAAGCCGCTCCAGCAGGTGGCCAGATAGACCAGCCCCAGGATGGGGCGCTTCTCATAAAAGCGGTGTGCGCCGAACACGCCCAGCAGACACCACAGCAGGTAGGTTTTGCGGTTGACACAATGTTTCTCCCGGTTTTCCCGCCAGGTCAGGGTGCGGTCGATGAAATTCCAGAGCCAGCCGTGATTCGGATCGGGGGTATACTCAAACTTCTTTTTTTTCTGGCTGTCTGTGTCCGTATGCTGGGTCTGGCTCATCATATACATTTACCTCACAGTCGCAGGTTGATACAGCGGGAATACAGGGGAAGTGGAGCGTGGGGATCAAGCGTTCTCCAGTGCAGCGCGCTCCTTGATCTTGACGACCTCGTTCTGGATCTCGGCCATTTTCTCCTTGGTCAGGGGGTAGAACTTCATGGCGATCAGGTTGCAGATCAGGCCGAGCATGATCATGCCGTAGGCGCAGAAAACAACGCCATTGCGCAGAGCGGGGGTGGCCACGTCGCCCATGACGGGGTTGTGATCAGCAAAGCCGCAGATGGTGAACATTGCGCCAGCGACCATGGGAGCGAAGGAGGAGACCATCTTATCCACGAAGGAGAACAGGGTGCCCATCAGACCGGGAACATACTTGCCAGAACGGTAGACCTCGTAGTCGGCGCAGTCGGCGGTCATGGGGATAACGATGTTGCCGGACAGACCCTGGAAGCCAGCAGTGATAATGGTCAGCACTACATAAGCAGTCAGGAAGTAGCCCCAGTTCAGAGCGCCGGTCTCGGGGTTGGAGGTCATGGTGGTGGGGTCGCCGAACAGCCACAGGGCAGCCAGCAGGCCGTTGGTGATCAGTGCGCCCACAGAGCCGATGATCATGCCCTTGCGCTGGCCAAACTTGGGAGCGAAGAAGGAGACGAACAGGAAGGCAAAGACAGCATTGGGAACCACGGTCAGAGCGGTAACGTTGCCTTGCAGCAGGGTGGAACCGGCGATGCAGGCGAACATGGCAACGCCGACGGCGCTGGTCTTAGAGGTGGAACCCAGCTTATCGGTAGAAGCGGACAGCACCAGCATCTGAATGGCGCGGTTGTTCTTCAGGGTATCCCAGTAGTCCTTCAGGCCAACCTTGACAGCCTTGCCGGTGCCGAAGAACTCAGCACGATCCTTGGGGGCAATGGAGATCACAGCGATCACAGTGAAGACAGCGGAAAGGATGGCGGTGATCATCCAGTAAGTGTGGAAGAACTCAGTAGAAGCGTAACCGCCCACGTCCTTGTAGTGGTCAGCGATGTTGGCAGTAACAACGGCCAGGCCGGAGAACAGAACGGTGACAAGCGCACTGTCAAAAGCAGCAAACATAGGACGCTGCTTGGGGTCATTGGTCAGGCAGCTCTGGGCAGACTTGGTGACGACGCACTGGCAGGTATAGCCCAGGTAGTAAATCATCATAAATACCACAAAGAAGGGGAAGCGGGCGGCCTCCGGCAGTTTGTGGGTCACATGGAACAGAATAAAGCTGGTGCTGGCCAGGATCAGGTTGCCGACGATGATAAACGGACGGTTCTTGCCGAACTTGCCGTTGGTCTTATCCAGCAAAAAGCCTACGAAGGGGTCGGTGACACCGTCCCAGATGCGCATCATCATGGTCAG
This sequence comes from uncultured Faecalibacterium sp., assembly GCA_900540455.1. Taxonomy (GTDB): domain Bacteria; phylum Bacillota; class Clostridia; order Oscillospirales; family Ruminococcaceae; genus Faecalibacterium. Next base: position 56,719 of record UQGD01000001.1, on the reverse strand, counting down.
GGAAGAGGCGAGCATCATGCCGACGCCGACCCAGCCCAGCAGATAGTAGGAGACATAGTTCATCAAGAACATATACAGGTTGGTAGCGGCGTTGTTCAGCGCAAAGCCGCCGATGCGCCACAGCGGAACGCGGTGGATGCCGTTGGTCTCGTAGTCCTTGTCGTAGAACTTATCCGGCAGGGATCTCAGTTTAGCCATAAATGTTGACTCCTTTCATTTTGGCTGGGACACCGTGTGTGCGCAGCGTCCCGACCCGGTCGTTTCTCTCTTCCCTGTTGGCTTCTATGGCGCAGCACAGCAGGAAGCTTTGTGGCTCTATTATGAAGTTTTTTTGAAAATCATGTTAGAAAATTTTTTATGCCTACTAGAAGATTTTTGCGTTATCTCTATTTTAAGCTCTTGTTGAAAAAATAATATGGGCTAGTTGCACAATAAACTGATATACCGATGATGCAACTTGACGAAATTTTTCACAAAGGTCAAGTTTTCCGAGTTTTTCGTAAAAAAATTCTATCAGCCTTCCGTAATTTGCCGGTATAATATAGGTATCAGTATTATCTTGTCCGGATGGACAAAAGGAGTGGATCATATGGTCAAAAAAGCTTCCCAGCAGATCAAACGGTTCCAAAATCCCGGCGGCGCAAGCATCAGCACCGTTTCCCGCCCGGTCTTTCAGCAGGATGGCCTGTACTTCAAGGATATTGACGGCACCGGTGCATTGACCCCGGTAAATGACTGGCGGCTGCCGGCAGCGCAGCGGGCAGCAGCCTACGTCAAGACCCTGACTGTAAAGGAGAAAATCGCCCAGCTGTTCACCTCGGATTGGCGCATGGGCCCCAAGTATCCTTCGGCCCGGCTCAAAGACCATCACCCGGTGGCAGATGAGAGCGGCCTGCTGGACGAAGCACCGGTAGAGGCGGCCAGCACGATCTTTGGACAGCAGAAGCTGCCCGGAACCACCGAGCTTTTGCAGGGACGCTTTATCCGCCACCTGATCCTTCGGGAAAACCCCGCCGCCCCGGATCTGGCCGATTATCTGGACCAGCTGCAATATGTGGCGGAAGGCTGCCCCCACTTTGTGCCGGTGCAGGTCATGTCCAACAGCCGCAACGAGAACGGCGAGGCTGTGTTTGGTATGAACGACGCAGCCGGTGTGTTTGCTGCCTGGCCGGGTACGCTGGGCATTGCTGCTGCGGTCAAGGGCACCGCCCGGATCGAGATCATTGATAAATTTGCGGACACCATTCGCCGCCAGTGGCGGGCCTGCGGCCTGCGCAAAGGCTATATGTACATGGCAGACTGTGTCACCGACCCCCGGTGGCAGCGCACCTTTGGCACCTTTGGCGAGGACCCAGTGCTGATCGAGGAGATTTTTGACCATCTGATCCCCGGCATCCAGGGCGGCAGCCAGGGCGTTACCCAGCAGGGTGTGTCGGTAACGGTAAAACACTTCCCCGGCGGCGGAGCCCGGGAAAATGGCTTTGACCCCCACTATGCCGCAGGGCAGTGGAACATCTATGCTACCCCCGGGTCCCTGCAAAAATACCATGTCCCGCCTTTCCGGGCCGCTGTGCGCCATAAGGCAGAGGCGGTGATGCCCTATTACTCCAAGCCAAGCGCAGAAAAGAGTGCCCCCCAGCAGGACTTCTGCGGCCAGCCGATGCCCATGGAGCCATACGGTTTTGCCTACAATAAGGTGTTCATAGATGGGATGCTCCGGGAGCAGATGGGTTTTGAGGGATATATCAATTCGGACACCGGTATTACCCACAATATGTGCTGGGGCGTGGATATGCTGGATGTGCCGGAGCGCATTGGTTATGCCGTCACCCACAGCGGAGTGGACCTGATCTCCGGTCTGTTTGACGAGGAAGCCGGTGCCGAAGCCTACGCCCGCGCCACCAACGACCACTACGACACCCATCCGCTGCCGGAAGGGTTTGCCAAGGAGCAGCTGGTGCTGACCGATGCAAGCATCGACCGGGCGGTTACCCGTACATTGACCGAATTGTTCCGGCAGGGGATGTTTGAGGACTGCTACGCCGACCCTGCGGAGGCAGAGGCTGCTGTAAGCCGGAAAGAGGATTGGGACGAGGCAGCCCGGGTACACCGTGAATCGGTGGTGCTGCTGAAAAACGACGGTACCTTGCCTCTGAAACCGGGCTGCCGCATCTATGCGGAAGCCTTTGGCCGCACCGCAGAAGCAGGGGAGAAGGCCACCCAGAGCCTGCGCAGCCTGCTGGCAGACCAGACCCTGGTGGAGCAGCCGTCGGAGGCAGACGTGGCGCTGCTGATGATCAGCCCCGGTTCCGGTGCATACTTCAACGCAACCCCCGGCTATCTGGAGCTGGATATCTGTGAAGATAAGACGGTCTGCAATGTAGGCGAGGATGGGCGTCCGCAGGCAGAGACCCACCAGGAGACTACCCTGGTAGGGGCCAGCCGCATCCCGGAGATCGCAAAAGCGGTGCGGGCCAACGGCGGCAAGCTGGTGGCGAACATCAACTTCCCGCTGGCATGGCAGGTGGGCAATGTGGAGCGCTGGGCCGATGCACTGACCGCTGGGTTTGATACCTTCCCCGAAGCGGTGCTGGATGTGATGATGGGCCGCTTTGCTCCGGTGGGCAAACTGCCGCTGACCCTGCCCCGCGGGGATGAGGTGCTGCGGGTGGATGCGGCGGGCCGCTGCGTCAGCCCCAACGATGTGCCCGGCTATGCCAAGGACGCCTATATGCCGGACGCCCTCAAAGATGAGAACGGCAAAGCCTATGCCTACCGGGATGCAGCAGGCAGCTACTATGAGCTGGGCTTTGGCCTGCGCTATGAGCTGTAAGGGGATAGGATGCATCTGCGGTGCAGAATATCTGCCGGAATAAGAGCTGTTGAATAAAATTTCTCTGTTTTCATAAAAAAATTTCTATGCTTTCGCTGGGAGCTACTGGTATACTAGCAGCGTAGAGAAATCGGAACTCCCGACAGGAGGCGGCTTGCTCCGCCCCTAAATCGAGCCTATGGCTCTGAACAGTGAGGTTAACTATCATGAACAAATCCATGCTTTATCCTTGCACCTCTGCTACCCGCCGGGCGGTCAGCCTGGACGGGATGTGGCGTTTCCGCTTTGACCCGGAGAGCTGCGGTGTGGAGCAGAAGTGGATGAACGGCCTGACCGACTCCATCTCCATGCCGGTGCCGTCCTCCTTCTGTGACCTGTTCACCGATAAGGACTCTCGCGAGTACTGCGGCGACTTCTGGTACGAGACCGACTTTTTCGTGCCCGGCGAGTGGAGCGGCAAGGAGGTCGCCATCCGCTTTGGCTCCGCTACCCACCATGCCCGCGTGTTCGTCAACGGGGTGGAGATCGCACAGCACGAGGGCGGCTTTTTGCCGTTTGATGCCTTTGTTACCGACATCGTGCGCTACAACCAGTACAACAAGCTCAGCGTTCTGCTGAACAATGAGCTGAACGAGTATATGCTGCCGGCTGGCGCCACCGCTGTGCTGTCCAACGGCAAGAAGATCGCAGCCCCCTACTTCGACTTCTACAACTACGCTGGTCTGCAGCGCCCGGTCAAGCTGCTGGCTCTGCCCTCTGAGCGCATCCTGGATTACTCGGTCAATCACCGCCTCACCGAGGCTGGCGCAGAGGTGGATTACACGGTCACCACCACGGGCGACCATCCGGTCACTGTGGAGCTGTACGACGGCGAGACCAAGGTGGCAGAGGCTTGCGGCACCACCGGCACCCTGACCGTGCCCCAGGCAAAGCTGTGGAACGTCCACAATGCATACCTGTACAAGATCGTCATCCGCATCCAGGACGGCAGCGCTGTGGTGGATGAGTACACCGACAAGATCGGTATCCGCACCTTTGAGATCAAGGACGGCCACTTCCTGCTGAACGGCAAGCCGGTCTACCTGCGCGGCTTCGGCAAGCACGAGGATGCAGACATCCGCGGCCGCGGCCTGGATCTGGCTACGGTCAAGCGCGATTACGAGTGCATGAAGTGGATCGGCGCCAACTGCTTCCGTACCAGCCATTACCCCTATGCAGAAGAGCTGTATCAGATGGCAGATGAGGAGGGCTTCCTGGTCATCGATGAGGTGCCCGCTGTCGGCTTTATGCAGAGCACCATGAACTTCCTGGCAGCCAACCAGGGCAACGGCAAAAAGCAGGGCTACTTTGAGAAGGATACCACCCCGCAGCTGCTGCAGAACCACAAGGATGCACTGACCGATATGATCAACCGGGATAAGAACCACGCTTCGGTCATCGCCTGGAGCATCCTGAACGAGCCCCAGTGCACCAGCGAGGGCACCGAGGCCTATTTCAAGCCGCTGTTTGATCTGGCACATGAGCTGGATCCCCAGAAGCGTCCCCGCACCTACGCTGTGGTCATGATGAGCCTGCCCAACACCAGCAAGGGCCAGCAGTTTGCGGACTTCATCAGCCTGAACCGCTACTATGGCTGGTACGTCATGGGCGGCATGGGCATCGTGGATGCAGAGCAGGCATTCCGCAAGGAGATGGATGGCTGGGCACAGGTGCTCAACGGCCGTCCCATGATCTTTACCGAGTACGGCGCCGACACCATGCCCACCGAGCACAAGCTGCCCAGCGTGATGTGGAGCCAGGAGTACCAGAACGAGTACCTGGATATGAACCACGCCGTGTTTGACAGCTACGACTTTGTGCAGGGCGAGCTGGTGTGGAACTTTGCAGACTTCCAGACCACCGAGGGCATCATGCGTGCCAACGGCAACAAGAAGGGCATCTTCACCCGTCAGCGTCAGCCCAAGGATGCTGCTTTCCACTTCCGTGCCCGCTGGACCAGCCTGCCCCTGGATTTCAAGAGCGGTAAGTAAGACGCAGTGATTGCCTGAACGCAGTCAGATCGATTTGTCCCCCTGGCGCACCCGATGCGCCGGGGGGATTTTTTTGAAAAAATAGTTGCAAAACCCGAAAGGCTATGATATCATATGGTTAGCGTTTTCTAACCTGCTGGTATGCGGAGGGGACAGCTCTGCCCCCCGGAGCAGGGGTGCAGTTTTGTGTGCTGGGCAGTACTGCCCTGCACCTCTTTTTTGCAGGAAAGGTTAGAGGTCTCTAACTATTATTTGAAGGTCTGAGAGGAGAAGCAAGTCCCTATGATGCTCAACAAACGTCTGATCGCTGCCGTGGGAGAGAGCAAAAAGTACATCGCTGCAAACGTAGTGCTGCAGTGGCTCGCTCTGGTGGCCAACATTGCCATGATGGGGGCTATCGCCGCCCTGCTGCAAGGTCTGTATGCGGGGGAGGATCTGAGCAGTACATTGATCCGCACCGCTGTGGTGGCAGCTGCTGCGCTGGCGGTGCGCTATGGGTGCAGCGTTGCCAGTGCCCGTATGAGCTATCTTTCCTCCAAAATGGTCAAGCGGACCCTGCGGGAGAAGATCTATCAAAAGCTTTTGCGGCTGGGTGCTTCGTATAAAGAGCAGGTCAATACATCCCAGGTGGTGCAGGTGGCTGTGGAAGGGGTGGACCAGCTGGAGACCTACTTTGGTGCGTATCTGCCGCAGTTTTTTTATGCGATGCTGGCCCCCCTTACCCTGTTTGGGGTGCTGGCGTTCATCAATCTGCCCTCTGCGGCGGTGCTGCTGGTGTGTGTGCCATTGATCCCGGTGACCATTGCCGGGGTGCAGCGCTGGGCCAAAAAACTGCTGGCAAAATATTGGGGGCAGTACACCGCTTTGGGGGATACCTTTTTGGAAAACCTGCAGGGCCTGACCACCACCAAGATCTACCAGGCCGATGGCTTCAAGCACCAGGAGATGAACCAGCAGAGCGAGCATTTCCGCAAGATCACCATGAAGGTGCTGACCATGCAGCTCAACTCCATTGCCATAATGGACCTGATCGCATATGGCGGCGCAGCGCTGGGGGCGATCCTGGCTGTGACCCAGTTCCGGGCAGGGCGGGTGGACCTGGCGGGATGCATCATGATCCTGCTGCTGGCGGCGGATTTCTTTTTGCCCATGCGCCTGCTGGGCAGCTACTTCCATATTGCGATGAACGGTATGGCTGCCTCGGATAAGATCTTCCGTCTGCTGGACCTGCCGGAGCCGGAGCAAAAGACCCAGTGTGTGCCGCAGGACCCTTCCATCTGCATGGAGCAGGTCTGTTTTTCCTACCAGCCCGGCCGGGAGGTGCTGCATGCGGTGGACATGGAATTCCCGCAGGGCAGCTTTACTGCGCTGGTGGGGGAGAGCGGCTGCGGAAAAAGCACGATCGCTGGTATCCTTATGGGGCGCAATAAGCACTATGCAGGTCAGGTGCTGGTGGGGGACGTGTCCCTGGACCAGCTCTCAGAGCAGAGCCTGAACCAGAACATTACCTATATCAGCCACCAGAGCTACCTGTTCAAGGGCACCGTCCGGGAAAACCTGCTGCTGGCAGCTCCCCAAGCGGAGGAGAGTGCCCTGTGGCAGGTGCTGGAACAGGTGCGGCTGGCAGATTTTCTGCGCAGCGGGCAGGGACTGGATACCCCCGTGGCAGAGCAGGGCAGCAATCTTTCCGGCGGGCAGCGGCAGCGTCTGGCACTGGCTCGGGCGCTGCTGCATGACAGCCCGGTCTATCTTTTTGATGAGGCTACCTCCAATATCGATGTGGAGAGCGAGAATGACATTATGGCGCTGATCCATGCGCTGGCTAAGAAAAAGACCGTGATCCTCATCTCGCACCGTCTGGTCAATGCAGCTGGTGCGGACCGGATCTATGTAATGGAAAAGGGCCGGGTCGTGGAGAGCGGCAGGCACGATGCACTGCTGGCGCAAAAAGGGCTGTATGCCCGGCTGTGGAACGCCCAGCAGGAGCTGGAACAGTATACGAAGAAAGTGGGGGATGCAGTATGAAACGAAGCGGAGCGCAGGTCATGCTGCGGCTGGTGGGTCTGGTAAGACCCCTTACGGGGACGATGCTGCTGGCCATCTTTATGGGCCTGGCGGGGCATTTGTGTGCAAGCATGATCACCGTATTTGGCGGGTTTGGCGTTTTGGAAGTGCTGGGTCCCGGCCGCAGCCCGGGGCTGGCGGTTCTGTTTGGGGCTGTACTGGTTTTTGCGGCGGTGCGCGGCGTGCTGCGCTATGCAGAGCAAGCCTGCAACCACTTTATTGCATTTAAGCTGCTGGCACTGATCCGGGATAAGGTGTTTGGAGCGCTGCGCCGCCTCTGCCCGGCCAAACTGGAAGGACGGGATAAAGGCGACCTGATCAACGTCATCACCTCAGATATTGAGCTGCTGGAGGTCTTTTATGCCCATACCATCTCGCCTGTGTGCATTGCTGTGCTGTATAGTGCGGGTATGGTGTGGTTCATCGGCTCTTATCATTGGGGGCTGGGGCTGCTGGCCTTGGCGGCCTATATTGTGGTGGGTGCAGTGATCCCGCTGCTGACCTCCCGGTACAGCGGTGAGGACGGAATGCGTTTCCGCACCGGTGCCGGACAGTTGGCCGGATTTGTGCTGGATTCGCTGCGGGGACTGTCGGAAACGCTGCAATATGGCCAAGGAGCTGCCCGCCTGGAACAGATGGACCGGATGACAGATCAGCTGTCCGAGGAGGAAGCTCGCTTGAAGCGCACGGCGGGACGCAATGCAGCGGCTACCAACCTGGTGATCCTGCTGTTTGATTTGGCAATGCTGTTTTTGTCTGCACGTCTGTGTGGCTTTTCCGGCTGTCTGATCACTACACTGGCGCTGATGAGCTCCTTTGGGCCTTGCGTGGCGCTGGCAGCATTGGGCAGCACCCTGCAAAATACGTTTGCGGCGGGCAACCGGGTGCTGGATATCCTGGAAGAATCCCCGGTAGTGGAGGAGGTCACAGGACAGCCGGAGGTGGAGTTTTCCGGTGCAGCCAGCCAGAATGTCAGTTTTGCTTACCAGGGAGAGCCGGTCTTGAAGGATCTGTCGCTTGTCATCCCTCCCCATCAGGTGGTGGGCATCGTGGGACGGTCCGGATCAGGCAAAAGCACGCTGCTCAAGCTGTTTATGCGCTTCTGGCAGGTGCAGCAGGGACAGATCCGGATCTCGGATCGGAATGTGGTCCAGATCAATACAGCGGATCTTCGTCAGATGGAGAGCTATGTCACGCAGGAGACCCATTTGTTCCACGACAGCATCCGCAATAACCTGCGCATTGCAAAGCTGGATGCCACCGATCAGGAGATCGAGGCGGCCTGCAAAAAGGCGTCGGTGCATGACTTTATCCTTACACTGCCCCAGGGATATGACACCCCGGTGGGAGAGTTGGGCGACACGTTATCCGGCGGCGAGCGGCAGCGTTTGGGGCTGGCACGGGCGTTTTTGCACGATGCACCGTTTATGCTGCTGGACGAACCCACCAGCAACCTGGACAGCCTGAACGAAGCGGTGATCCTGCGCTCCCTTCACCAGGAGCGGGGGGATAAAACGGTGGTGCTGGTCTCGCACCGTCAGTCTACAATGGGCATCGCAGACAGGGTCTATTCGGTGGAAAATGGCCGAATGAGCTGAATCCGGAACGGAAAGCTGCGCTCTGGGAGAGGGCGCAGCTCTTTTGGGAGCACAAAGTTAGCTTTTGCTAACTCAAAAAGGGGGAGCGTATGGATCTGGAAACAAAACGGCAGAGGGAGCAGCAGGTGGTAGGGCAGATGATCCGCTTGTATTGCCAAAAGAAGCATGGGACACAAAAGGGGGCGCTCTGTTCGGATTGTGCAGCGCTGGAGTCTTATGCACAGCACCGGACAGAGAAATGCCCTTTTATGGAGAGCAAGACCTTTTGCTCGAACTGCCGTGTGCATTGCTACTGCCCGGATATGCGGGAGAAGATCCGCATGGTCATGCGGTTTTCCGGCCCGCGTATGCTGTTTTATCACCCGGTGCTGGCGATCCGGCATTTGGTGGAGAGCACAAAGGAAAAAAGAAGGATGGATCGGGTATGAAGATCAAAAAATTGGTGTACCTGCTGTTGGGGTGTCTGGGACTGGGGTTGGGCGCAGTGGGCGCGGTGCTGCCAATGCTGACGGCTTTTCCTTTTTTGATGCTGGCGGCCTGCTGCTTTGCAAAAAGCTCTGCCCGGCTGGACCGGTGGTTCCGGGGGACAAAGCTCTATAAGGACAACCTGGAAAGCTATGTCCAGGGCCGGGGCATGACCTGGCAGGCCAAGCGGCGGATCATGCTGCTGGTGACTGCGCTGATGAGTGTGGGTTTCGTCATTATGGCGGCACAGTCGGTTTGGGTGGGCTGTGCTGTGCTGGCTGGCGTATGGGGGTTCCATATCGTATATTTTATCTGGGGGATCAGGACCTTGAAGCCAGAATAAGCCGAAGAAAAGCCGGGAAGCCGCCCGGCTTTTTGGGCTGCCAGCAGAGGTTCCTACCTTATTATAATATATAGGGGGGCGGAGCAGCCTGTCTGGACCTGGGACCGTGGATGTGAACGATGGTTATCTTTTTGAAGGCAAAGTTAAAAACAGCTCAATGGCAAATTGCTGCTGCCGCTGGTATAATCAAAGCAGAAAAGGATGCCACAGGAGGAAAATGACCATGCAGATCCATTCGATCATTCGGGAACGGCGGCTGGCAAAACATTTGACCCAGGAACAACTGGCCGAGTGTCTGGGAGTGACCGCCCCGGCTGTGAATAAATGGGAAAAAGGAGTTTCGTACCCGGATATCACTTTGCTGCCCCCTTTAGCCCGGCTGCTGGATACCGACCTGAATACGCTGCTCTGCTTCCAGACCGAGCTGTCCAAGGAGGAGACCGCTCTGTTTTTGAACACCTTGTCCGAGACGCTCCACCAACAAGGCTTTGCGGCGGGCTATGCTCTGGCGCAGGAAAAACTGCGTCAATATCCGAGCTGCGGGTCATTGCTGTGCAGCACAGCAATGACACTGGAAGGGGCGTTGGCTATGTACCCGCCTAAGGATGGACGGGAGGAGGAATATCAGCGGCAGATCGACGCCTTTTACAGCCGTGCCGCAGACAGCCAGGACTCGGAGGCTCGGGAGCAGGCGCTCTCCCAGCAGGTCAACCGGCTGATGAGAAAAAAGGAGTATGCAGCTGCGCAGTGTCTGCTGGAGAAAATGTCCGGGCCAAGTTTGGTGGATAAGGGGCAGCTGGAGGCAAATCTTCTGCTGGCACAGGGGGAGTTTGCCAAGGCAGCCCTGCAGATGGAGCGAAAACTGCTGAGTGCCCTTACGGAAGTCCACGCTGCGCTGATGACCCTGATGGAGATCGCTTTAAAGGAAGAACGGGACCAGGATGCAGAGGCAATCGCCCGGGTGGACAGCCAGGCGGCACAGCTTTTTGACCTGTGGGAGTATAACCAGTACCTGCCCTACTCCCAGCTGTACGACGCGCGGAAAGATCGGGCAGGTCAGCTGCGGATGCTTTTGCCGATGCTGCGCGCGCTGACGCACCCATGGGAGGTCAACAAGTCGCCGCTGTATCGGCATATCCCCCAAAAGCCGGGGGAGAAAGAGCTGGGGGCCCGGATGAGACAGGTGCTCCTGCGCACGATCCAAACAGAGGATCCGGAGCTTGTGCAGCAGAGTCCGGAGCTGCGCGAGCTCTGCGAACAGGAGATCTCATAAGATAAAAACGTCTGGTGCTTTTGTCCAAAAAGCCCGGACGTTTTTTGTTTGAAAGAATTGCCGCATTTAGGCTGAAAGTGCGTGGAATCGCATTGACAGCGGAAGCAAAAACATGGTACTATAAAAAAGTTATAAGAAAAGTGGAAATCCTGGCGTTTCAATGATTTTGGTACCTGGAATGGAAAGAAAGCTGCTCTCCGCAAAGGGAGAGATGATAGGGGGCTGTAAATTTTGATCGTGGATCTGCACAGCCATATCCTGCCGGGAATAGACGATGGCAGTCCGGATGTGGAAACCTCCCTGACGATGCTCCATCTGCAAACGGAGCAAGGGGTGGGTGTGGTTTGTGCTACGCCCCATTTCTATGCGGAGAAGAATTCCATTGATCGGTTTTGTGAGAGAAGAGCGGCTGCATTCAAACAGTTGGAAGCCGCCGGGGCAGCAAAAATGCCCCGTCTGCTCTTAGGGACAGAGATTGCTTTCTTTTCTGGAATCAGCCGCTGCCCTGAGCTGGAACGCCTATGTATTCAGGGGACGAGAACACTTTTGCTGGAACTTCCGTTTATGGAATGGAGCCAGTTTCAGATGGAAGAAGTGGCTGCGTTGACGCTGGATCAAGGATATCGGGTGATACTAGTACATCCGGAACGGTTTTGTGCGGTGGCAGTCAATCGGGAGCGGTTGCGGCAGCTGGCGAGATTGCCCCTGGCGCTGCAAGTAAATGCCCGTACCCTGATGCGTTGGAGCACCCGGCGGCTGGGTCTGGAACTTCTTAGGGAGACTTCCTGTCCGCTGCTGGCCAGTGACTGCCACAACCTTACCAGCCGCCCGCCAAACCTTGCAGAAGCACGCAAGGTCCTTCAACAAAAGATGGGAGAGGATTTTTTAGCACAGATCGATAAAAATGCCGCAGATGTCCTTTGTGCTGCGGCAGAAAAGGTGGTGCCATGAGTCGATATGGACGAAAACGGATCAGCCGCCGGGATGTATTGAAAGCGGCTGGCGGAATGGTCCTGGCTGGGGCTGCGCTGGGCGGCTGTGCATATGCGCTGCAAGCCTGGGATGACCGGCAGAGTGCAGCTTCTGTATCCGGAACAGGGGAGACGGACGACCATCGTGCGCCGCCAGAGCTGCGGGAGGTGACCTACGGTCACAAAACCTATCGGCAGCGGCCGGAGCTGGAAAGCTACCTGTTTTTAGGGATCGACCAGATGGGCAAGGCGGTAGGCACCCAAAGTTATGTGGCCGGAGGACAAGCCGATACCCAGATGCTTTTGGTGCTGGACAATGCAGCAAAGACCTGGCGTATTTTGCAGATCAACCGGGACAGCATGGTGGAAGTGCCGGTCCTGAGCATGATGGGCACGGTGCCCTATACCCTGGTACAGCAGATCTGTTTGGCACACGCTTATGGCGATGGCCGGGAACAGAGCTGCCAAAACAATGTGCGCGCTGTTTCCATGATGCTGGATGACCAGCCGATCAACGGGTATCTGTCGTTGAACATGGGCGGTGTGGGGATTCTGGTGGATCTGATGGGAGGGATCACCGTAAAGGTGACCTCCGACTTTTTTGCGGTAGATCCTGCCCTTACAGAGGGACAGACCATCACGATGAACGGGGAGCAGGCGCTGGAATTTGTCCGTACCCGTAAGGATGTGGATGACCAGACCAACCTGGCCCGTATGGGCCGGCAGCGGCAGTTTTTGACCGCCTTTGAAGAAAAACTTCGTGGTATGGATTCGGAATTTGCGGTTACAGCATACGATGCCCTGTCCGAATATATCATTACGGACATTGCCAGCGGGACTGCGGTAAATATTGCGGACCGGCTAAAGCAGTATGAAGAACTTCCTCTGATGACCATTGCAGGGGAAAATACGGTAGAAAACGGATATTGGGCCTATTATCTGGACCCGGACAGCCTGCAGGAGACGGTTTTGGAATTGTTCTATCAGGAAATATAAGTGGGGGTGTAGGAATGGACGCTACGGAAAACCAGGACTTCGGGGAAATGCCCGCCATGCAGATCGGGCGCAGTCCAGAGGAAGAAGACACCATAGATCTGGTAGAATTATTTTATACATTATGGGGTCAGGCGTGGAAAATCTTTCTCTGCCTGGTGCTGGGGGCGGCAGTGTCGTTTGGGTGGACGCATTTCTGGGTGACACCCTTGTACACGGCAGACTCCAGTATCTATATCGTTTCAGCGTCCAATAAATCGGTGGTAGATCTGACCGATCTGCAGATCGGTGCACAGCTGACGGCCGATTATCGGGAACTGATGTACAGCCGCCCCTTGCTGGAAGATGTCATCAAAAATCTGGATCTGGATCTCACGGTAAGTGAGCTGTCGGAAATGCTCCAGATCACGAACACCCCGGATACCCGTATCTTAAAAATCGCGGTGACCAGTCCGGACCCGAACCAGGCGGCCGATATTGCAAATGAGCTGGTGAAGCAGGCGTGCATCTACCTGCCGCAGATCATGGAAACCGAGGAGCCCAACCTGGTAGAACGGGCGATTCCGCCAACGGTCAAGTCCAGTCCCAGCTATGCAAAAAATATTATATTGGGTGGGTTGCTGGGAGCTGTTCTGTGCAGTGCGGTGCTGGTGGTACGGTATCTGTTGGATGATACGTTCAAGACACCGGATGATATTTCCCGCTATTTTGGAGTACAGCCGCTGGCTACTATTCCAGAGGCAGATGTGCAAGATGGGCGGCGGAAAAGAGCTGGCCGGGCGTGGAGGAAAAAGGCACAATGAAAGAACTGGAAATCCGAAATTTGCCGGAGCTTCCGTTTAATGTGACGGAAGCGCTGAACCAGCTGCGCATCAACTTGAGTTTTTGTGGCAGTCAGGTCAAGACTGTCATGGTGACCAGCAGCGTCCCCAATGAGGGAAAGAGCTTTATTGCAATGCAGTTGTGGAAGATGATGGCGGAGGTGGGGGGCTCTATCGTACTGATCGACTGCGATTTTCGGAATTCGGAGATGCGGTATAAGTATAATATTGCCAGTGTCGATGCAGAAAATTTGATCGGTGCGCCGTATTATCTTGCAGGACGGGCTGAGATGCAGGATGTGATCTATAAGACAAACATACCCAATGGGTATATGGTCCCGGTAACGTCCTCCATTGCGAACCCGACGATTTTGTTGGAAAGCCAAGGCTTTGCAGAGCTTTTGGATTATTGCCGGCAGAACTTTGATTATGTTCTTGTTGACACGCCGCCGCTGGGCAGTGTGGCGGATGCACTCAATATTGCCCGGTACTGCGACGGAAGCGTACTGGTGGTCCGTAGCGGAGATACCCCTCGCAAACTGGTGGAAAACTCTGTCCAGATGCTAAAACGGGCAGAGAGTCCGCTGCTGGGGATCGTTCTGAACCGGGTGGACTTGAACAGTCGTTCCAGTGCGTATTATCACCGGTATTATCGCGGTGGATACTATTATGAAAATGGGTACAGATATGGTGGATCTCGGTATGGCCGTGGGGCCTCACATGAAAAGCTGCCGACCCGCAGAGGAAAACAAAATGAAAAGTAAAAGAATGGTTCGTATAGCGGGGCTGGCTCTGGTTTCGCTTGTAACAGCAGCGATGGGAATGCAGGCTTTTGCTGCGCAGTGGCATCCCAGCCGCACCCAACAGGAAGTGGAAGTAGTGCAGGATCAGGTGACGGCGTCGGATGGCGCGGTGATCACGATCCACACGGCGCCTGCGGTGGAACAGGGCACCGTGCCAAAGGCGGAAGAAGTTCTCCAGGTCGAGTCCGCCACACAGGCGCTTATCCAGATCACGCCAGTATCTTCTGCTTTGGCAGCCAATGCGGCGGTCGTGGCGGCAAACCCGCAGGCGACCAGCGAACAGCTGGCTGATGTGGCTACGGGCAGCGGACTGACCTTTGCAGCCAATGGGCAGTTGAGTGCTTTGTATCAGCAGGTCCGTGAGGCGCAGTCCACACAGCAGTTGATGGACAGCATAGCGCCGGAGGCAGCTGCTTCTTTTGAATCGACTGTAGGTGCGGGAACAGCGCAGTATACGCCCATCGCAATGTATGATGTGACAATGTCTCCTGCAGCGCTTACCGTTTTGTCACAGCAGCCAAGTATGGAAGTAGCCATCATGGTGCCGGGTGTAGAGGAGGGGACCCAGTTGGCAGCCGTCTGCTGGAACCGGAGCGGACAGTCTCAGCTGGTGCCAGTGCGGGTGAAAAACGGTGTGGTGTACCTGTCTGTTCGGACTTCCGGTCCAGTGATGCTCCTGGTCCGGGTGCAGGGTGCATGATAGGATAAAATGTATGCACAGAGGGTGCGGCCTGGAATGCAGCAAAAGGTGCTGGGCAGCCCCTTGTTTTTATATCCCTTTTTCGGTACATGCCGGAAAAATAACAACGAGATCAAAAACAGAAAGGAATAACCTCTATGGAAACGACATTGCTTATTATGGCAGCCGGGATCGGCTCCCGCTTTGGCGGAGGCATCAAACAGTTGGAGCCGGTGGACGGCGGGCGGCATATCATTATGGATTATTCCATCCATGATGCGATCGAGGCAGGGTTCAACCATGTGGTATTCGTGATCCGCAAGGACATCGAGGCAGAGTTCCGGGAGGTGATCGGGGACCGGATCGCTGCCGTGTGTGCAGCGAAGGGCGTGACGGTGGACTATGCCTTCCAGGATCTGCACGATATCCCGGGTCAGTTCCCGGAAGGGCGCACAAAGCCCTGGGGCACAGGGCAGGCGGTGCTGGCCGCAAAACAGGTGTTGAAAACGCCTTTTGTGGTCATCAATGCAGATGACTATTACGGAAAAGAGGGCCTGCGGGCGCTCCACGGGCATTTGGTGTCCGGCGGCGGGGATTGCATGGCCGGCTTTGTGCTGCGCAACACACTTTCGGATAATGGCGGTGTGACCCGCGGCATCTGCAAGATGGACGAAAAGAGCTGCCTGACCCAGGTGACGGAGACCAAAAATATCCTGAAAACGGCCGCAGGCGCCCAGGCGGACGGTGTGGAGCTGGATCTGGATTCCTTGGTGTCCATGAATATGTGGGGCCTGACTTTGGACTTTTTGCAGGTGCTTGAGCAGGGCTTTGCGGAATTTTTTGAAAAAGAGGTTCCGACAAATCCCCTCAAGGCAGAGTATCTGATCCCGACCTTTATCGGGGAACTGCTGTCCCAGAACAAGATCTCGGTCAAGGTGCTGAAGACCAACGATGCGTGGTACGGCATGACCTATAAAGAGGATGTGCCCGCCGTGAAGGAGAGCTTTGCCCGGATGCTGGCAGAAGGCATCTACCAGGCAGATCTGTTCTCGGACCTGTAAAGAGCCGGACAAAACAGCCGGAAGCGATTTGAGACAAAAAAGGAGTTCGGGTACATGAAGATCATTGATGCGCATGTCCATCTGGTGCAGTGCATTGCGGGTACGGGTGCCGGGGGCGAGCTGCGCAGCTGCGGCGGCGGACAGGGCATTTATGCGGATGGATCGGTCTGTGCATTGATCCCGCCTGCCTGGGGGACCGACCAGGTCACCCCAGAGCGGATGCTGGAGCTGATGGATGCCCACCAGGTGGAGCGAGCCGTTCTGCTGCAAGGGGGCTATCTGGGGTTCCAGAATCTGTACAGCTGGCAGGCGCAGCAGCAGTGGCCGCATCGTTTTTTGGCGGCTGCCGCCTATGATCCTTACAGCCGTGGCCGGGATGCGATCGTACATCACTTGTTCGAGGAGCAGGGCATCCGGGTGGTGAAATTTGAGGTCAGCACGGGTTCTGGGCTGATGGCCACCCATCCGGTGTTTGCGCTGGATGGAGAGGTCATGTGCCGGGAGGCTGCCTTTGCCGCCGAGCATGGGCTGGTGTTTGTGATCGATATTGGCAAGCTGGGCAGTCCCAGCAGCCAGATCGGGGCATTGCGCCGGCTGATCCTGCGGCATCCGGATATGAAGTTCGTGGTCTGCCACCTGCTGGCGCCCAAACAGACGGAGCTTGCGCAGATGACCGATGGTTTGGAAGCGCTGCACCTGCCCAATGTTTGGTTTGACTTGGCCTCGCTGCAGCGGAATGTCCGCCCGGATGAACCGCCGTTCCCCATTACACGGCAGTTTATAGCACGGGCGGTGGAGACGGTGGGGGCGGAGCGGCTGCTGTTTGGCACCGATGCGCCCTCTAACCTCTGCCATATGACCTACCAGCAGATGGTGGATACCATAGCCCGGGACCCTGCCCTGGCAGAGGAGCAAAAACAGATGATCCTTTACGAGAACGCCAAAAAGGTATTCTGGAACGAGTAAGAGCAAAAGACCCGGTCTCTGCCGCAGCATCTGCTGCCGGGAGACCGGGTCTTTTCTTGTTTTCAGTTTTTGGGGAAGAACATTGCGATCACGTCCTGCAAGGTCTGACGGATCTGGGCAAAGACTGCAATGTCGTCGTCCTTCATCCGGGAAGTGGGCGGCGTCAGGATCGGGGTGGCGGCAGACAGGCTGCCGTCCAGCTCCAGCGCTGCATTGTGTGCCGGATGCAGGATCAATACATGCAGCGGCGTGCTCTCTGCAAACAGCTCGCCTAAAGGCAGCCCCAGGGTCAGGGTGGGGGCGTTGGTCTGGTCCGTTTGCAGCTGAAAATAGGTGTATCCCTTTTTTGCTTGGGCAGGCTCGACCCGCTTCAGTGCGGCTGGCAGCAACGCAAACTGAGAGAACTCCTGCATTTCCACCTCTGCAATGGGCACGCCCAGCAGCGTGGCCAGCTGCGTCTGAGAAATATAGTCGCCTAAGTTCCACTTGGGCAGCAGAACATCTGCCAGGGGCGCCCGTGCTACCAGGGACCCGCGGGCGGTGCGGTACACCTGGCCTGCATCAAACAAGGTCTCGTCCTGGTCGATATACAGCCGGGTCAGAGGCGCACCGCTTGCATCGTCCTGAAGGTAGAGGGCAACACCCAGCTGCCCGGGAGCGTACATCCCGTGTACCCGGCCTCGCGTGGCACCCAGCTGCTCCAGGATCTGATACAGGGCAGAGGGATCTGCCTTGGTAGAGGTGATCTCATATCCAAATTGGAAGGACGCACCCTGCTGTAAGGACTGCAGACGGCTGCGCAGCCGGAAACCAAATACCAGCACTGCCGCCAGACAGAGGGACAGCAGGCCCAAAACGACCCAGAGCACCGTGCGGCGACGGCGGCGTTTTTTGGTTGCCATTGATAAAAACTCCTTTCAAAACCAAAGGTCATATTCTTAGAATAAGCGCCTGCCGGTCAAATGTCAAGTGTCCATGTTTGGCAGCGGTCCTCTCTTGACTTGTCCCCGGAGATAGTGTATATTGTCCCTACATAAAAAGGAGGGATCTGCAACATGAGAAAAATTGCAGTGCTGATGGCAGCCCTTGGCCTGGCGGCAGTCTTGAACGGCTGCGGATCGGGCCTGACACAGAGCCAGCAGGTGCTGGAGATGGAGACAGAGGATGTTCTGGTCCTTTCGGACGGACAGGCTGTGGACTGTTGGCGGGAATACGAGACCTTTCCGGATACGGATGTCCATCTGCCCAGCGGCTGGGTGGACTACTGCTTAGAGGATGGCACGGTCCTGCTGCAAGAGCAGGATCTTTATCCGCCAGCTTTGCCGGAGACGCTGCCGGAACAGGTGCGCCAGAGCATCCAGAACCATTACGCCCGTCAGGGCCGCCGGTATTCGGCAGAAAGCCTGCTGCAGGGAGCCTATGCGGAGTACAAGAAAGACCCGGCGGGCTTTTCTCCCTGGATGGCCCGGCAGAATACCTGGGAGACAGCCCTGGCCGAGCAGGTGGTCTATGTGGTGACGGATGTCACCCTGCCCCTTGGCGGCCGGGAGCAGACCAGCTACCAGGTCGGGGCGGCGTTTGACCGCACCACCGGGGAAAAGCTCTCGTTTTGGAGCCTGTGCGCTGTGCCGGAGGCCGAAGCCAAGGAGATGCTGCTGGGGCAGGTAGACCCGGAGGACCCGCGCCGGGCGCCGATGCTGGAAGCTCTGACCGAGGATATGGTGGTGATAGCCAGCGATCATTACAGGATCAGCTATCCGCTGGGCACCCTGCCCGGAGAAGAGCTGGGTACTCTTTTGAGTGGTGAGCTGCCGGAGGGTCTGCTGCAGCCCTGGGCTGTGCCGGAGGCACAGTCGTGAAGACCCTGATCCTGGGTACCAGCGGCAGCGGCAAGTCCACGCTGGCGCAGACGTTGGGTGCACAGCGAAGTGCGCCGGTGCTGCATCTGGATGCCGTGCATTTTCTGCCGGGATGGAAGGAACGCCCCTTGGAACAGGAGAGGGAGATGGTCACTCGTTTTCTGGACGAAAATCCATCCTGGGTCATGGACGGCAACTATACCAAGACCTGTATGGCACGCCGTCTGGCGGAGGCAGATCAGATTTTGGTGCTGTATTTTGGACGGTTCACCTGTTTATATCGGGTGGTGCGCCGATGGCTGCAAAACCGGGGCCGGGTGCGCTGCTCCGCTGCGCCGGGTTGCGAAGAAAAGCTGGATCTGGAATTTATCGGCTGGGTGCTTTGGCGGGGCCGCAGCCATGCCTATCGTGCCCAGCTGGCCCAGATCGCCCAGACTTACCCGGATAAGTTTGTGCTGCTACGCAGCCAGCGCCAGCTGGAAGCATGGCGGAAAAAGGAGAAAGCAAATGGGATATAAGCTCGCTGACCTGACCCAGCAGCCGGAGCAGGCATCATTGAAAACGACTTCCGCGACCGAAAGGATCTGACCCCGAACCTCTGTGCGCTGTATGTGGAGCCGGACCCCATACGGGTGTATGTGCATCATGAAAAATAACGGCGTGTACGCACAGCAAGAAAGGGAGCTGCCTTGCAGCTCCCTTTCTTGTGCCGGTTTTTACAAACAAAAAGCCCGCCGGATCTTACGATCCAGCGGGCTCTTTTGGCGGAAAGATGGGGATTCGAACCCCAGAACGCTTTTGACACGTTACACGATTTCCAGTCGTGCGCCTTAGACCAACTCAGCCATCTTTCCACATCTTTTGTTCTTGCCTCAGGACCGTGTCCCTCAGCGCTCCACTATAATACCGCAAACCCAGGGTTTTGTCAAGCATTTTTTTAAACTTTTTTGTGTTTTTTAAAAGTGACGCAGGGGCGCTGTTCTTTTTTGCAAAAAGGACGGAGGGACTTGACGGGGTGTACGGATGAGGATATGATGGAGTCAGAGACCGGCCTGCGGGCGGCGGCCGGAGGATCGGAATGGAGGAAGTTATATGAACTATTCGGATGTTTTGGCCCATGCAAGAGAGTGCATCGGCCAGTACTGCAAAGCCTGTCCGGTGTGCAACGGCGTGGCCTGCAAAAACCAGATCCCTGGCCCAGGGGCCAAGGGAGTGGGGGACACGGCCATCCGCAACTATAATAAGTGGGCAGAGATCCGGGTCAATATGGATACCCTGTGCGGGGGCGGCAGACCGGATACCAGCCTGGAGCTGTTTGGGCGCCGCTTCCGTTACCCGTTCTTTGCGGGTCCGGTAGGCGCAGTGAACCTGCACTATTCGGATGTCTACACCGATACGACCTATAATGAGGTCTTGGTGCAGGCCTGTGCGCAGGGGGGTATCGCAGCATTTACAGGGGATGGCGTCAACCCGGACGTGATGACCCAGGCGACCCGTGCCATCACCCGGGCAGGCGGCTGCGGCGTGCCCACCGTCAAGCCCTGGAATATGGAGACCATCCGGGCAAAGATGGAGCAGGTAAAGGCCAGCGGCTGCTTTGCTGTGGCCATGGATGTGGATGCAGCGGGCCTGCCCTTCCTGAAGAATATGGACCCGCCTGCGGGCTGCAAAAGCGTGGAGGAGCTGCGCCAGATCGTGGAGATGGCACAGCGCCCCTTTATCGTAAAGGGCGTCATGACCGTGGCCGGGGCGCTCAAGGCGCAGCAGGCAGGCGCTGCGGGCATCGTGGTGTCCAACCACGGCGGCCGTGTGCTGGACCAGTGCCCCTCCACCGCTGAGGTGCTGCCGGAGATCGCCGCTGCACTGAAGGGCAGCGGGGTCAAGATCCTGGTGGACGGCGGCCTGCGTTCGGGGGTGGATATCTTTAAAGCATTGGCCCTGGGTGCAGACGCAGTGCTGGTCTGCCGCCCCTTCGTCACCGCTGTTTATGGCGGCGATGCGGCGGGCGTGCAGTGCTACATCGATAAACTGGCAGGGGAGCTGGAAGACACCATGCAGATGTGCGGTGCCCACTCTCTGGCACAGATCACCCCGGATATGGTCCGGCGATAAAAAAGCGGCGTCTGCCGTCCCCAAAAAGGGGCAGCAGACGCCGTTTTTACATCGGGTCACAGGATCACGTTCTTGATCAGCAGCGAGACACTGCCGTCTGCATCGTGCAAAAACTCCACTTCGGCCTCAGAGGAGAGCACCTCGGTGGGGATCTTCACTTCAATGCCGCTGGCGGTGCGGATGCTGCGGCTCTCCATCCGGCGGATGCGGGCCGGGGCTACGGTGACCGGCGGCGCAGTAGGCTCCAGCAGATCGCTTTTTTCCACATAATCGTCAAAGGGAACAGCGGCCAGCGGGTATTCCTCGGCCAGCTGCTGGCGCACCTGGGCTACCGATACCTGGTTGTCGTGCAGAACAGCCTGCTGTGCAATAAGCATTGCGGCCTGCGCTTCTGCATGAGGCTCCTCTTCATAGGCTTCCCGCACAGCCTGGGCAGCTGCCTCCTGCAGTGCTTGCAGCTTCTTTTTTTCCGGCTCGGCCTGGGTGTACTGGAACACGACGGTGGACAGGTAAAACTCTTTATGGCCGTCGATGTCATATTTCTTCTCCAACAGACGCATGGAATAGTCCTGGAGGCTGACCAAGGCGCCTTCCTCCACGCGCCCGCTCTGTGCAGGCAGACAGGCCCGCTGCTGGATGATGGAGCTGACCGGTGCCCCGCCTACGGTCTCAGTGCAGTGGGTATAGCCGTTTTTATAGTTCAGTTTCAGGATGCCCAGCCAGGGTTCGCCCTCCCGGCTGAACTCCACCACAGCCAAGTCAGCGCCGGGGATCGTGGTATGGGCGTGCATATAGTCAAACAGCACGCCGGCGATCCGGCAGGACAGATCGATAAAGTCCTGGTTATGCTCCAGCTCGTTGCGGAAAGCGGATTCAGCCAGCGGACGGCAGAGCCGGATCTCATCGCTGGCAAACAGTTTTTCGATATGGCTTTGCAGATAGGCTGTTTTTTCGGCGGTCAACTCCATGCAGCTGCCGGACAACACCGGTGCATCCAGGGTGGTGTCCAGTACGTGCAGGATCGCCTGGTGAATGAGGATCTCCATAATAACGCAAACCTCCGGGTCATGTATTTTTCCATGCAAAGTATAGCATACCGCAAGGGTGCTGGCAATGCGCAGCGGAGAGAAACCCGGCGCACCGGTCGTAAAAGCCCGGTGCTCTGCCAACCGGCTCTTCTTGAAAAACGTCCTTGCGCAGAACAGCGCCCTGTGCTACAATGGGGAAAACAAAAGGGAGGCTTTTGGGATGAAGTTTCGCGATACACCGATGCAAAACTTGGTTTCGATCCGGGAAAAAGAGGTCTGCGCCAAGGTGCGGGAGATGCTGCTGGAGGGGGAGAGCCTGGTGGCCGCCTATAAGACGGTGCGGGATCAGGTCGTGTTTACCACCCACCGGATCTTTATGGTGGATATGCAGGGCTTGACCGGGACCCGGCAGGAGATCTTTGTGCTGCCTTACCGGAAGATCCAGCATTTTGGTATTCTGACGACGGGCTTCGGCGATCCGGTCCCTTCCTCTCGGCTGACGGTCTGTTATGCAGACCAGCATGAGATGGAGTTTGGCTTTTTGGCGGATGACAAAGACCTGATCCGGGTGTCCCGGGCGATCAGCAGCTGCATCTTATAAACCCATAAAAAGTTTTGTGCCGCACCGTGCATCCTCGGGAGAAGATGCGCGGTGTTTTTTTGTTTGGAGCAGAGTTGCTGGCATATGATACAAAACAGCCTTACTTGCGAAATAATTTTCGTGAAAAATATGAGAATTTGGCAGAAAGCCGGTCAAACCTGAAACTTTGTGCCATCATGCACAAAAAGAATTGACATTCTGTTCCGTTTTGCGTAAAGTCTGTGGTGACAGGGGCGATCCCCCAAAAACGAGAGCGCCCGGAGATGTTGCGTCCTGGGTGCAGCCAGGCGGCTGCTGGCCGCCGCAGAGGATAAAGGAGGAAACGTATCATGGCTTTCAAATTTTCCCGCAAAGCTTTTCTGACGGGCGGCGCAGCAGGCGTCGGCCTGATGGCCCTTAATGTGTGCGGTGCATCCGCTGCAGCTCCGGCAGCGGCAGAGCAGGAGAACTGCCTGAATGTGCTGGCATCCAAGCTGACCAATGTCAAGGTCAGCCAGCTGTCTGGTCTGCCCGGCGGGCAGTGGCAGGCACAGCCGGTGTTCCCGGCCTGGGCGGGCTATGTGGACGATACGCTGGCACTGAACAGCATGTTCACCTTCCAGCATTACAGTGGCCAGGGCACGCTGTATGTTGCACCGGAAGCCGGTGTCGCCAGCTTTGCACTGTTTGTGAACAACAAGCCCATCAACACCGCACAAATGGCTGGCGGCGGGGTCTATGCCGTGGATATCTCCGGCTGCACCCTGAACGGCGACAACACCATCCAGGTCAGCGCCGTCCAGCCCGCAGGCAAAACGGTGCAGGTCTCCATCCCGTACCCGGTGGTCATTGAGGGCACGCCGGAGCAGGTCGGCCTGGACCGGGATGTGCTGGAGGCTCTGGAGCAGCTGATCCAGTCTGACGTGGACAACGGCTTCCCCAGCGCACAGATGGCAGTGATCAAGAACGGCCGCTTGGTGTACCAGAATGCCTGGGGCCGCGTGAATGCTTATCTGCCGGACGGCACCCCCAACACCGCCAGCCCGGCTGTGACCAACGACACTCTGTACGATCTGGCTTCCAACAGCAAGATGTATACGGCAAACTACGCACTGCAGCTGCTGGTCACCCAGGGCAAGATCGACCTGGACAGCCGCATCGTGGACCTGCTGGGCCAGAGCTTTGTGGATGACACCATCGACATTACCTTCTCTGGCTACGAGAATCCGGGCCTGGAGGTCAACAAGCAGTGGAAGAGCGAGCTGACCCTGCGGGACATCCTGCGGCACCAGGCAGGCTTCCCGGCTGACCCCCAGT
This sequence comes from uncultured Faecalibacterium sp., assembly GCA_900540455.1. Lineage (GTDB taxonomy): Bacteria > Bacillota > Clostridia > Oscillospirales > Ruminococcaceae > Faecalibacterium. The sequence continues at coordinate 32,923 of UQGD01000001.1, read as the reverse complement.
ACCACAACGACGCATTTGATCAGCACACCCAGAAGCCTGCTGCAGGCGTGGCAAACCCGCTGTTCTCCGGATGGGACGGCACCCCTGCGACCCGTCAGGCGACCCTGAAGGCTATTTTTAAGACCCCGCTGATGTACAAGCCCGGCACCAAGACCGTCTATTCTGACGTGGATTATATGCTGCTGGCCTTTGTCATCGAGTCGGTCACCGGCCAGCCCCTGGACCAGTACCTGGAGCAGAACTTCTGGGCACCCATGGGCCTGGATCACATCACCTACAACCCGCTGCTCAACGGCTTTGCCCCCAACGATTGTGCTGCAACCGAGCTGAACGGCAATACCCGTGACGGTGCAGTCCACTTTACCGGCGTGCGCACCGCTACCATCCAGGGCCAGGTCCACGACGAGAAGGCGTTCTACGCCATGGGCGGCATCTCCGGCCACGCAGGTCTGTTCTCCAACGCTGCCGACCTGGCAAAGCTGGCTTCCGTGATGCTCACCGGCGGCTACGGCCAGCAGAAATTCTTCTCCCGCAACGTCATCGATACCTTTACCGCCCCCAAGAAGGAAAATGCAGCCAACTGGGGCCTGGGCTGGTGGCGTGAGGCCGACGACGGCCGCTGCTGGTACTTCGGCACCCAGTCCTCTTCCGGCACCATTGGTCACCAGGGCTGGACGGGTACCCTGACCCTGATCGATCCGGTGGAGAACCTGGTGGTGGTCTACCTGACCAACAAGATCAACTCTCCGGTTACCAATAAGGCCGCAAACCCCAACAAGTTCAACGGCAACTGGTACACTTCTTCTACCCTGGGCTTCGTGGCACAGATCCTCTACCAGGGTTTGAGCAACCGCGCCGGCAACCCCAATGCCGCCCTCAGCGCTCTGCTGGCCGATATGGCGGCTGGCAAGTTCCAGCTGGTGGCAAAGGCAGGGGCAACCTCTCCGGACCATCCCATCGTCCGGGCGGGCTACGCTTTGGTGGAGACCCTGTTCGATCACGCCAAGGCTACTCACTCTGCAGCCGACCGTGCCAATGCAAAGGCAGCGCTGGCTCTGCTGGACCCGAACCGGGATGCAGCTGAGCTGGATAAGCTGAACCGCCAGCTCAAGACCCTGTGGTGATCTACTAAACCTGTTTTTCTGGCTATACTTCCTCCTTGAAAGAGCGCTAAACCAAAAAGCAAGCAGCCCGCTCCGGTTTTCGGAGCGGGCTGCTTGCTTTTGTTGTGATGTCTGAAAAGACGGGAAAGGCCGATCAAGAGGCAGCTCAGCAGGCCTGGGGCATCTTACGACCAGCCTCCAGCATATAGCGGAAGAAACCGTTCACGTCAGCGGGGTTTTCCAGGCTGATGGCCAGCCCCTGGGAGGGAGCCTCCATCTGCTGGAGCAGAGCCGAAGCCACATGGTCCTGCTTCAGGTTGCAGACGGTGCCGTCCTCCAGATGCAGGAACACCCCGCCCTGGCTGGCCTTGACCTGGTGCATGAAACGATCTTTATCAATAACTTGAATATACAGCATAATAAGAACCTCCTTTGGTCCAACCGATTCAGATGGGATCTGAATGTGTGAAGGGTGTGGCCTTGTGCACCAAGCGATGGTGCATCCAGGCCATCAGACCCAGCAAAACAAGTAGATAGAAGGGGAACAGCGCCGGGGTGATCTGCCGGGCCATCAGCCCAAACAGCGGGGGCATAGCCATGCTGCCCACATAGGCGCTGGCCATCTGTACCCCGATCACCGCCTGGGAACGGTGCGCCCCAAAGTGCGCCGGGGTGGAATGGATGATGCTGGGGTAGATCGGTGCGCACCCCAGTCCGATGATCACCAGCCCTGCAAGAGAGACCGCCGCAGGCCCCGGCAGCAGCAGGGCTGCCAGACCCAGGCCAATGCCCCAAAGCCCCAGACGGATCATGCCGTCGTCCCCCAGACGCGGGGCGATCCATCCGCTGACCGCCCGCCCGGCGGTGATGCCCAGATAGAACAGCGCGGCAAAACCGGCGGCCGTCTCGGCGGGGATATCCCGGGCCAAGGTCAGATAACTGGCGGCCCACAGGCCAGCGGTGCTCTCCAAGGCGCAGTAGCCAAAAAAGCAGAGCATCACTTCTTTTGCACCGGGGATCGCCAGCACCTCCCGCAGGGAAAGGGCGACGGTCTCTGTCTCCGAGCCATTGCCGAAAGTCGGACGTCCCCAGAGGGGCAGGCTGAGCAGCAGGACCGCCACGATCAGCCCCTGCACCAGAGCGGTCAGCAGATAGCCGCCGCTCCAGCCATGACCGCCTGTCAGGGCTGCGCTCATCAGCGAGGGTCCGATGATGGTGCCCACGCCCCACATACAGTGCAGCCAGCTCATATGGCGGCTGGCATAGTGCAGCGCTACATAGTTGTTGAGCGCAGCATCCACACTGCCGGCGCCCAGCCCGTAAGGGACAGCCCAGAAGCAGAGCTGCCACAGGCTGCGGGACATCCCGAACCCCAGCAGGGCGATGGCGGTGAGTGCGGTGCTGAGCAGGGTCACCTTGCCGGCGCCCAGTGCCCGGGTCAGGCGGCTGCTGTTCAGGCTGGAAAGGATCGTCCCGGCGGAGATGATCATAGAGATGAGCCCCATGCTGGACACCGGCACCCCGAACTGAGGGTAGATCATGGGCCAGGCTGCCCCCAGCAGAGAGTCCGGCAGCCCCAGCCCGATGAAGGCTAGATAGATGACTGCAAGCAGCAGCGATGTCATGGGAAACACATCCTCCAAATTGTTTTATACCAGCCTCGGGCGTTGCATCTATGCCCTGGCTGTGCTACAATAATATCACTATAAGCGCAAAAAATGTAGAACAAAACCGCCTGTATTTTATGACAAAACCGGCTTGTATGCAAAAGAAACGAGCAAGAGGGGAGAGGTTTTATGGCATTGGCACAGAATTGCGAGGTTCGCGCCACCCAGCAGGGACGGGAGCTTGTGCAGCATGGCACAGCCTGGTTCCCGCTGGCGGCCTACCAGGAGGATCTGACCTGCTTTTATGTCCCCTGGCACTGGCACGATGATTTTGAGTATATCCTGGCAGCTAGGGGCACGGTGACGGTGGGGGTGGGCAAAAGCCGCCTGTACCTGCATCAGGGACAGGGGGTGCTGATCAACTGCGGCGGACTCCATGAGGTGGAGACGGTGCCGGAGGGACCCTCGCTGCTGCGGTCGTTGGTGTTCCACCCCCGGCTGGTGGGGGGCATGGATACGGTGTTTTGGCAAAAGCTGGTCTCCCCGCTGCAGGCTCCTGGTGCGCCGGCTTATGTGCTGCTGGATGCGGCTGTGCCCTGGCAGGCGCAGGCGTTGGAGTGCTTTCGGGATGCGTGGCAGGCGGTAAGCACCGATGCGATGGATTACGAAAACTGGGCGCGCTACCGCATCTGCACAGCGCTGCGGCTGGTCAACCAGCACTGTGCCGCCTGTACAGATACGATCTCGCAGCAGGAGCAGGTGGCCTCCCGGCGGATGAAGCGGATGCTGCGCTTTATAGAGGAGCATTATGTGGAGGAGCTGACCGTGGCCCGCATTGCAGACAGCGTAGCCCTCAGCGAGAGCGCCTGTCTGCGGAGCTTTCGGCAGATGCTGGGGCTTACGCCGATCCAATACGTCAAACAGTACCGGATCGAAAAAGCGGCCGAGATGCTGCTGACCACCCGCCTCAAGGCGGGCGAGATCGGCGCAGCCTGCGGTTTTTCGGATATGAGCTATTTTACCAAGAGCTTTCGGGAGGCAAAGCATTGCACCCCCAAGGAATATCAGCGCCGGTTTGCCGGTAAGGAAAGGGAAGGAGAACCCACAGATCTATGAATCACAGTTTGACGCAAGGCCCCATTACCCGCAATATGCTGTTGTTTGCGCTGCCGCTGATGCTGGGCAATTTGCTGCAGCAGATGTACAACCTGGCGGATGCCTGGGTGGTGGGGCGTTTCCTGGGGCCGGATGCGCTGGCGGCGGTAGGCTCCTCCTATACGCTGATGACCTTCCTCACCTCCATTTTGCTGGGACTGTGCATGGGCAGCGGTGCAGCCATCTCCATGCAGTATGGTGCGGGCCAGCAGGACCGGCTGCGCCGCTGTATCTTTTTGTCCTTTGGGCTGATCGCGGTGCTCTCTCTGATGCTGAATGGTGCGGTGTATCTGGGGATGGACGGGATCTTGTGGGTCCTGCGTGTCCCGGCGGAGATCCGCCCTTTGATGCAGGATTACTTGGCAGTGGTTTTCCTGGGCATTTTGGCCACCTTCCTTTATAATTATTATGCCAGCTTGCTGCGTGCGATCGGCAATTCCGTGGTACCGCTGGTGTTTTTGGCGGTATCCGCTGTATTGAATGTGGTGCTGGACCTGGGCTGTGTTGTGGGCCTGGGCTGGGGGGTGAAAGGGGCTGCGCTGGCCACAGTGGCAGCACAATTTGTCTCCGGCATCGGCATTGCGGTGTATGCCTGGCGGTGCTTCCCGCAGCTGCGCCCCCGCCGGGAGGACTGCCGCTGGGATCGGGCGGCGCTTGCCTCCATTTTGAATCTGTCGGTGATGACCAGCGTGCAGCAGTCCATTATGAACTTTGGCATCCTGATGGTGCAGGGCCTGGTCAATAGCTTTGGGCCGGTGACCATGGCAGCATTTGCGGCGGCGGTAAAGATCGACTCGTTTGCCTATCTGCCTGTGCAGGACTTTGGCAATGCGTTCTCCACCTTTGTGGCGCAGAACCACGGAGCGCATCAGCCGCAGCGTATCCGCCAGGGCATCCGCAGCGCCGGAGCGGTGTCGGCGGTATTTTGCCTTGTTATCAGCGGTTTGGTCTGTGTGTTTGCTGCGCCGCTGATGAGTGTTTTCATCGACCCGGCACAGACCCAGATCATCCAGGCGGGGGTACACTATCTGCGGATCGAAGGCGCCTGCTATATCGGCATCGGGGTGTTGTTTTTGCTCTATGGGTATTACCGGGCGGTGGAGCGGCCTGCCATGTCGGTGGTGCTGACCATTGCTTCCCTGGGCACCCGGGTGGCGCTGGCGTATGCGCTCAGTGCGACGGCTTTGGGTGTGACTGGTATCTGGCTCAGCGTTCCCATCGGCTGGGCGCTGGCAGATGGCATCGGCATTGGGTATTATTTCTTTTTGCAAAAACAGGGCAGGGAAGTACGCCCCGGCGGAACTTCATGATAAAAACACGGGCTGTGCGGCGGCGCAGCCCGTGTTTTATTGTATTTTTAACGAATTGTAAAGAAATGATAACGGGGGTTGACTGTACAGTAACTGTAAGGTGTATCATGCTGTGGAACGAACGGATCTATTACATGGGATAAGAAAGGACAGGATACACCATTCATGAAAACGATTTTTACAAAGGTCAAGCTCAGCACGAAGCAGATCGTCAGTCTGCTGGCCTTGATCCTTCTGTCCGCTGTCGGACAGATGCTGCTGCCCTCCTTTTTGGCAGAGATGATCAACAGCGGCGTTTCGGCCGGTTCAGACAAGATCATCTGGACATTTGCTGCGATCATGGCAGCCGTGACCGTATTTTCCTGCATCATCAGCTTTTTGTCGGTCAAGATCGCTTCGTTGATCTCTACCGACTTTGCAGCCCAGCTGCGCAGCCAGGTGTTTGCAAAGGTGCAGAGCTTTTCTGCCACCGAGATGGACAAGTTCGGCACGGCCAGCCTGGTCACCCGCAGTACCTCTGACATCACCAATGTACAGAGCTTTCTGACCCTGATGCTGCGCATTGGCCTGCTTGCGCCCATGATGGCGGTGGCAGGTCTGGTGTTCTCGGCTGCTACTGGCGGCCAGGTCAGCTCGGTGCTGCTGGTGGCGATCCCGGTGCTGCTGGTGGTGCTGAGCATCATTATGGTGCTGGCGTCCCGCTATTCCATCCGGCTGCGAAAAAAGCTGGACCAGCTCAACCGCCTGTTTTTGGAGTCCTTGGAAGGCGTGCGGGTCATCCGGGCTTTCAACAAACAAAAGACCGAGAGCAGCCGCTTTGAGGCAGCCAATACGGACTATGCACTGACAGCTATGACCGCCGGGCGCATCTCCAGCTTGCTGATGCCGGCCATCAGCGTGATCTTTGGCGTGACGACGGCGGCTGTGCTGGGTATGGGCGCCTATTATGTGGATACCGGCGCAATGGAGGTTGGCTCTCTGGTAGCAAACAGCCAGTATATCAGCATGGTGCTTACGTCGGTAATGATGTTGTCTTTGGTGATCATGATGTTCCCCACCAGCTATGCCTGTGCAAAGCGTATTGCAGAGGTGCTGGAGACCGAGAGTACCATCCGGGACGGCAGTTATCCTGTGCAGGACCGCCCGCTGCGTTCTACGGTGGAGTTCCGCCATGTTACCTTTGCCTACCCAGGTGCAGATGAACCCATCCTGAAGGATGTCAGCTTTGTTTCCCGCCCGGGCGAGGTCACTGCGATCATCGGCGGCACCGGCCGCGGCAAATCCAGCATCCTGAAACTGATCCCCCGTCTGTACGACCCTATGTTTGGCGAAGTGCTGATCGACGGCGTCAATGCAAAGGAGTACCGGACCCAGGATCTGCGGGCGCTGATCGGTTATGTGCCCCAGAAAAACTTTTTGTTCTCCGGTGATATTGCCCAGAACCTGAACTTCGGCAAGGAGGATGGCACCCAGGCGGATTGGGAGCGTGCCGCCCGGATCGCCTGCGCCGATGAGTTTATTGCCAAAAAGCAAAAGGGCTACCACGACCCCATTGCACAGGGCGGCACCAACCTCTCCGGCGGACAGCGCCAGCGCATGGCCATTGCCCGGGCGATGATGAAGCAGCCGGAGATCTATGTGTTTGACGACAGCTTCTCGGCGCTGGATATGAAGACCGACCGCCAGCTGCGGCAGAACCTCAAAGAGAATATGGGGGATGCAACCGTGATCCTGGTAGCACAGCGCATCAGCACCATTCTGGATGCCGACCGCATCCTGGTGGTGGACGATGGGCAGATCGTGGGCAGCGGCACCCACCAGCAGCTGCTGGAAAGCTGCCCGCTTTACCGCGAGATTGCAGAGATCCAGCTGGGCAAGGAGGCGATCTGAGATGAAAAACACAACCGTATTCAAGCGCCTGCTGGGCTATCTGAAAGCATACCGCCTGCCGCTGTTCTTTGTGCTGCTGGCAGCAGTGATCAGCACCGGTTTTATGGTAATGGCGCCCTTTTTGGTGGGTAAAGTCACCACGACCCTGTTTGCCAGCATTGCCGACGGTACTTTTTATTGGGAGACCATCCTCTGGCTGCTGTCGGCGCTGGTGGCGCTGTACCTGATCTCGCAGCTGTTTGCTTTTTTGCAGGGCTTTGGCATGGCAAAGATCACAGCCAACGTTATGCAGAGCCTGCGCCGGGAGATCAACGAGAAGATGCACCGGCTGAAACTGGATTATTACGATACCCATACCCATGGCGATATCCTCAGCGTGATCACCAACGACGTGGATACCATCAACAACACCATCAGCCAGAATCTGACCTCGGTGGTGACCCAGGTGACAACGGCGATCGGTGTGCTGGTGATGATGTTTACCATCAGCCCGGCTCTGTCGCTGATCCCCATCGTTATGGTGCCGCTCTCGCTGTTCAGTGCTGCGGGGGTCATGAAAGCCAGCGAAAAATATTATGGACAGCAGCAGGAGCTGCTGGGCAAGCTGAATGGCTATGTGGAAGAAATGTACAATGGCCAGTCGGTGGTACAGAGCTTTAACTACCAGGCCCGGGCAAACCAGGGCTTTGCAGAGCTGAACAATGCACTGAAGGACAGCTCCCGCAAGGCGGAGACCACCGCCGGTGCCGTCAGCCCCATTACGACTCTGGTCAATGACCTGGGCTATGTGCTGTGCGCCGCCATTGGCTGCCTGTGGGCGATCGTGGGCAAGATCACGGTGGGCAATGTGCAGGCAATGCTGGAGTATACCTGGCGCTTTGCAGAGCCTTTCTCCTCTCTGGCAGGCATGGTGGGCAGCTTTGGCGCAGCCGCTGCTGCTGGCAGCCGGATCTTCAGCCTGCTGGATGCAGAGGAGGAGATCCCTGATGCAGAAGATTGCGTTGTGCCTGCAGACCGCAGCGGCCGGGTGACCTTTGAGAACGTGAAGTTTGGCTATACCGCAGACCGCCTGCTGATGAAGGGGGTCAACCTGACGGTGCAGCCCGGCCAGAAGGTGGCAGTCGTTGGCCCCACTGGTGCAGGCAAGACCACCCTGATCAACCTGCTGATGCGTTTTTATGAGCTGAATGATGGCGCGATCACGGTGGATGGTGTCAATATCCGGGATATGTCCCGGGCGGAGCTGCGGGACCGTTTTGGCATGGTGCTGCAGGACACCTGGCTGTTTGAGGGGACCATTGGGGACAACATCGGCTATGCCGAGGATGGCATGGACAAGCAGAAGATCGTCTCGGCAGCCAAGTCGGCCTGTGCGCATAGCTTTATCAAGACATTGCCCGGCGGCTATGACATGGTGCTGAGCAAAGGCGCCGAGAATATCTCCCAGGGCGAGCGGCAGCTGCTGACCATTGCCCGAGCCATCGCCTCTGCTCCGGAGATCATGATCCTGGACGAGGCGACCAGCAACGTGGATACCCATACCGAGGTGCTGATCCAAAAAGCAATGGCCCGGCTGATGAAGGGCCGCACCAGTTTTGTGATCGCCCACCGCCTTTCCACCATCCGGGATGCAGATATGATCCTGTATATGGAGGATGGAGATATCAAGGAGATCGGCAATCACGAAGAGCTGATGAAAAAGAATGGCAAGTACGCCGCACTGTATATGAGCCAGTTTGCATAACAAAAACAGCAGGGCTGCCCGCAAAAAAGGCAGCCCTGCTGTTTTATTCGGTTCGTTCCAGTGCTTGCCGTGCCCGGCGGATGGTGTCCGGGTCGGTCTGCCAGACCACAAATTCGGAAAAGCCCGGCAGTCCCATGGGGACGCCCTCCCGGCGGAACTGCATCCGGCTGTCCAGTTCCTTTTTGCCGGAGAGATGGTAAGCGGGAGCACCGGTGGCTTTGACCAGAGCAGGGAGGTTGTCCGGTGTGATGCCCGCCCCTGCCAGGATCTCGATGCGTCCGGCCGCACGGTGTACCAGCGCAGCGATCAGCGATGCACCGGCTGCGGCGCTGGCGGCCTGGCCGCTGGTGAGGATGGTGTCAAATCCCAGCTGGCAGGCTGTTTCCAGGGCAGCAAAGGGGTCCCGGCAGACATCAAAGGCCCGGTGCAGGGCCAGCGCCACCGGCCGTCCGGTCTGTTGAGCGGCCTGTTTTGCCGCCTGACAGATGGGGGCCAGCGCAGCGGTGTCCAAATCGCCTTCCGGGGTCAGTACGCCGGTCACGATGCCGTCGGCGCCTGCTTCCACCAGGGCGGCGGCCTGCTGGGTCATCTGGTCCAATTCATAGTGGTCGTAGCAGAAATCGCCAAACCGGGGGCGCAGCAGCGCCCGCACCGGCAGGCCGGTCTCCGCTTTGACCTGCCGCACCAGCGCCAGGCTGGGGGTGGTGCCGCCAATGACCAGGTCGGCGCACAGCTCCAACCGGCTGGCTCCGCCCTGTTTGGCGGCCAGGGCGCTGGCTGTGCTGTCTACACATACTTCCAGGACAGGATCTTTCATGGCTGTCAGCCCTCCTTTGATGGGATAGAAGCAGTGCGCCTGCCGGTATTTTCCGGCAGGCGCACTGCTTTTAATGGATCACTGCACGCTCTGCAGGAACCGCACAAAGCCGGCGCGGCCTGCCTCGTCCAGTTTGTACACACCGGCATCTGCCAGGACCTGTGCAAATACCAGTCCGATCTCCTCCTGCAGGATAGCTTGGACGTTTTCCGGGTTCAGTTCCGGATGCTTTTCCAGGATTTCTCCCGCCCATTCGGCGTGCTTCTGGATATCCTCGCCATACTGATCCAGCGGGGTGCGGGCGGTCAGCGCAGCTTCCAGCTGTGCCATCTCGCCCTTCAAACGGCTGGGTAGCACGGCCAGGCCCATCACTTCGATCAAGCCGATGTTCTCCTTTTTGATGTGATGGAGCTTGGCATGGGGGTGGAATACGCCAAGCGGATGCTCGGACGTGGTGATGTTGTTGCGCAGCACCAGGTCCAGCTGGAACTTGCCGTCCCGCATCCGGGCAATGGGGGTAATGGTGTTGTGCGGCTCGCCCTCAGTCTGGGCGTACACAAAGCAGCTCTCATCGGTGTATCCCCGCCAGGCAGCCAGGATCTTGTCGGCCAGCTCCACCAGACGCTCGTCATCGGCGCAGGTCAGGCGGATGCAGCTCATGGGCCAATGGACGATACCGGCTTCTACATCCTCAAAACCGGGGAAGGTCCAGCTCTTCTCGATGGGGGCTTTGGCCATGGCAAACTCATAGTGGCCGCCCTGGAAGTGATCGTGGCTGAGGATGCTGCCGCCTACGATGGGCAGGTCGGCGTTGCTGCCCACAAAATAGTGGGGGAACAGCGCAACAAAGTCCAGCAGCTTGCGGAAGGTGGCCCGCTCGATCTTCATGGGGGTATGCTGGCTGTTGAACACGATGCAGTGTTCGTTGTAGTAGACGTAGGGGCTGTACTGGAAGCTCCAGGCGCTGTCGTTGATGGTCAGCGGGATGATGCGGTGATTCTCCCGGGCGGGATGGTTCAGCCGTCCGGCGTAGCCCTCGTTTTCTACACAGAGCTGGCACTTGGGATAGGCGCTCTGGGGGGCCAGCTTGGCAGCGGCAATGGCCTTGGGGTCCTTCTCCGGTTTGGAGAGGTTGATGGTGATGTCCAGCGGGCCGTAGGCGGTATCCGTGACCCACTTCAGGTCCCGCTTGATGCGGTAGCGGCGGATATAGTCGGTGTCCTGGCTGAACGCATAGAACCAGTCGGTGGCAGCCTGGGGGCCTTCCTCCTCGTACTTTTCCTCAAAGTTGGCCCGCACGATGCTGGGCCGGGGGGTCAGCACACCCATGAGCTTGGTGTCAAACAGATCCCGGGCGGTGGGGCTGTCCGGACAGACACCGCGGGCCACAGCGTCCTCCACCAGAGTGGAGAGGATGCTTTCCAGGTCGGTATAGCACACCTCGCCCTCCGGCTCGGTGAACTCGTCCAGCCCCATGGTCATCAGCAGTTGGTTGCGGATGTAGATCTCGTCGTCGGGCAGGATCAGCCCGGTGTCCAGCCCGTAGTTGACGAGCTGCTGGATGGCAGTGGAGATCACAGCACAGCGCCCCCTTCCGGACGGATGGACAGCACATGGCAGCGGCCTTCGCCCAGGATGCGCTCCATCTCCGCCTTAAAGCTGTCCAGCAGCTCCAGGGGAACAAATGCCTGTACCGTGCCGGCAAAACCGCCGCCATGCACCCGCACAGCGCCCTTGCCGTTCAGCACCTTTTTTGCAGCGGCAATGGCCACCGCTACTTCCTGATGCTCCGTATACCCGGCGGGGATCACGTTTTGCAGATACTCCCAGCTGCTCAGGCCGGAAGCGTTGACCAAAGCCAGGAAGGTGTCAAAATCGCCCTGGCGCAGTGCAGCCACCTGCTGGGCTACCCGGTCGTTGTCGGCATAGATGTGGAACGCCCGCAGGACGGCCCGGTCGCCGCAGATCTTGCGGCACTCCGGCAGTTTGGCCAGGAAGGTCTCGTAAGGGACCTCCCGCAGGACCTCGCCGCCGCAGACCGCTGCCACAGCGCGGCAGTCTGCCGGGATAGCTGCATACTCATCGGTCAGATCGGCGTGATCTGCGCCGGAATCCAGGATGCACAGCGCCAGCCCGGCAGCGGAGAAGTCTACCTGTACCGGCTCTACGTCCGGGTGGGCGGTATCGGCAAAGTCGATGGTGATGATGTTGCCCACGCTGGAAGCCATCTGGTCCATCAGGCCGCAGGGCTTGCCAAAGTAGACGTTCTCCGCCCACTGGCCGATCTGGGCGATCTCAATGGGGGAGATGGAGCCGGACATAAAGCAATCGTTCAGGATCACGCCGATCAGCACCTCAAAGGCGGCGGAGGAAGAAACGCCGCTGCCCTTGGGTACGTTGGAGCTGATGTATACGTCCAGGCCGGAGAGCTTTGCGCCCCGCTGGGCAAAAGCGGCGCACTCACCCCGCAGGATGGCGGCGCTGGAGTTTTCCTCCTCCTTGCGTGCAGCAAGGTCTGCCAGGTCGATGACGCACAGGGGGTATCCCTCGCTCTGCACCCGCAGCTGGCCGAGGCTGTTGGGGGCGGCAGCGGCGATCATATCAATGTTGACGCTGCCAGCCAGCACCCGGCCCCGCTGATGGTCGGTGTGGTTGCCGCCGATCTCAGTGCGGCCGGGTGCGCTGTACAGTCCGGCCTGCTCATGGGAGCCAAAGGTGGTTTCCAGCCCGTCCAGTACGGCCTGGTACCGGGCAGCCTGGGCGGGGGTGGCATCCTCCGCACAGCAATACAGGGAGGCCAGCCGTGCAGCATGGACGCCGCCGCTCAGCTCCTGCTTCCAAAGGGCAATCGGTTTCATCATGGACGCTCCTTTTGTAACGGGTTTTGGGTGGACGCATCGGCTGACACAAAACGCAGCCGTATTTACTTTAATAATAAAGGCTTTGTGGATAAAATACCATGCGTTATTGTTGCATCTCAATGAAAAGTTGCAAAAATGGCACCTTCTGCGGCCGGGGCTGCCTCCGGCAACTGCTATAAAATATTCTTCTGACCAGAAAAAGCCTTGTAAAAAAGCAACAATCCGTGGCTGGTTTGTTCGGGGACCGCCCGCACGGTGCAGAATGGATTTTTTGCACCCGTGTGGAAAAAGGGGATTGACAGCGGGAAATAGGCCGTGCTATACTGTACTTGCTCGAGTAATACAGTGCGATACGGAGGCGGGAAGTTGGAGATACTGATCAGCAACCATACAAGCAAACCGATCTATGAGCAGATCGCAGATCAGATAAAGGGCCTGATCATGAGCGGCGAACTGCAGGCAGGGGACGCAGTCCCTTCTATACGGGCTATGGCAAAGTCGCTGCACATCAGCGTTCTGACCGTGCAAAAGGCATATGACAAATTGCAGGCAGAGGGGTTCATTGAGACCACAGCAGGAAAGGGATGCTTTGTATCGGCGCAAAACCAGGACCTATATCTGGAGGAACAGCAAAAAAAGATCGAGGAACATTTTACTTCGGCCATTGATCTTGCGCGAAAGAGCGGGATCAAATTGGACGATCTGGTAAGGCTATTATCCTTGTTGTATGAGGAGGGATAAACGATGACAACTGCATTGCAGATCACGGGGCTGACAAAGCGGTATGGGGATTTTCTGCTGGATCATGTATCGTTTGGCGTCCCGACAGGCAGCATCGTAGGATTGATCGGAGAAAATGGTGCGGGAAAAAGCACTACGATCCGCGGGGTGCTGGGGATGATTCACAAGGAAGCAGGGCGCATTGCCTTGTTGGGGCAGGATACAGAGACGATGGACCCATCGCTCAAGGAGAAGGTGGGGGTGGTTTTAGGAGACTGCAATTTTTCAGAAGAGCTGACCCCTCTCCGGCTGAGCAAGGTGCTGCGCGATGTTTATTCTGGGTGGGATCAGGCGTATTTTGAAACGCTGCTGACCCAGCTGCATATCCCCCAAAACAAGAAGATCAAGGGCCTGTCCCGGGGCACAAAGATGAAACTGTCCATTGCGGCGGCCATGGCGCACCATCCGCAGCTGCTGATCTTGGACGAAGCGACCAGCGGGCTGGACCCGGTGGTGCGGGATGATATCCTGGATCTGTTTTTGGACTTTGTGCAGGATGAGCGGAACTCCATCCTGGTATCCTCCCACATCACCAGCGATCTGGAGAAGGTGGCAGACTACATCGTTTTCCTTCATGAGGGACGGGTGGTGTTCTGCGAAGCAAAGGATGTGCTGCTGGAGTGCTGCGGTATCCTCAAATGCGGCGCAGAACAGTTTGCAAAAATCGAAAGAGAGGATATCCTTGCCTGCCGTAAGCGGGACTATGAGTACCAGGTGCTGGTCCGGGATGGGGAACAAGCCATCAAAAAATACCCGAAAGCCTTGCTGGCGCCCACGACACTGGATGAGATCATGCTGTTGTATGTGAAAGGGGAGGAAACGGTATGAAAGGGCTGATCCGCAACAATATATATTCCATGCAAAGCAACCTCTTGGTCTCTTTTTTGATCGCTTTGGTCTTGGGGGTGCTCCCGCTTTTTATCCAGGGGGACGGCATCCTTCAAATGGTGATCTCCATGCAGATCTATGTGTTCATTGCCAACGTGGGCAGCTCGCTGCACGCGGATGAGCTTTCCGGCTGGGACCGGTTTGAGATCACGCTGCCGGTCTGCCGCAGCCAGATCGTTCAGGCTAAGTACCTTACCTTTATCCTGCTGTTTGCACTGGGGATCGGGGCAGGGACGCTGACCCTGGGAGGTCTTTGGCTGACGGGGCGTGCGCCAGCTTTCCGGGACGTGCTCCATGGATATGCCTTTGGCCTGACGCTTTCCGCTTTGTCGACCGCCATCCTCTATCCGCTGGTGCTGAAATTTGGCACAGATAAAAGCGATGTTTTTCTGATCCTGTCGGGAATCTTGTCGTGTGTGATGCTTGTGCTGATCTCCGGTATTCTGTCTTTGTTTACAGGGAGCATGATGAATATGAAGGCTCCGCTGGTGGATGTGGTGTCTGTGGGGACGGCATTGGTGATGTTCGCAGCGTCCTACTGCATATCGGAACAGATCTTGCAGAACAAAGAGTTTGTATAACAAAAACACCCCTGGCATCCGATCGCCAGGGGTGTTTTGCATGCTTATGAAAAATCGCTGCCGGTCAATCCATCCAGGTTCAGCATCCCTTCCAGGGCGGCGATGTCGGCGCTGACGTCCAATGCATCTGCCTGGAACAGCTTGTCCAGCTGGTTCTCAAAGGCAGTGACCAGCAGATCCATGGAACGCTCAATGGAGCGTGTGGCCTCGGAGATATTGGCACCCTGGACATCCTGCATGGCCATTTGGGCGTAGGTGTTCAGGAGCTTCAGGGCCGTGGGCAGGTAGTAGTCCATGAATTTTTTCAGCTGAGGCTGCTTATCCGGGTCTTGCTTGGCCAGCGCAAAGATGCGGGCGCTGATCTGTTCCAGCCGGTCGATCTTGCTGCTCATAGCGGGGTCGGAGATGGCGTCGTTGGCCTCCCGCAGCTGGCGCAGCAGCCGGGCGTATTGATCCTCCGGCATAGGGTCCGGCTGGGGCTGGGGCGGAGGGGTCGCAATGGGCGGCTGTCCCCGGACCACCAGCGTATCGGTGCGGTTGTCAATATAGGCATCGGCGCCAAAATATCCGTGGTCGATGGCACTGTCCAAAGCAGAGCGGCCCTCTGCGGTAGTGACACCGGCAGCGGCAAACAGTTCTGCCAGGGGGATATAGTCCCGGCTGCCCACGATCCGGTCCAGCTGACGCTCCAGCTTGCGGGCACGGTCCATGCGGATGCCCAGCCACAGCGCACCGCCGCCGCCCACCATCTGGGCCAGGCAGGAGAACAGCTCTCCCAGGTCAAAAAAGGCCAAAGCGTCCGGCAGACCGGCCAGACCAGCCAGCAAAAACAACCCGCCAAAACAGGCGCAGAGCAGTGTCAGGGTCTTGTGGCGCTGTTTGGCTTTGCGCTGTTCTTCACTGGCTTCGTCGTGGGCATAACCAGACCCGCTGGGAGCCGTGCGGAAGTCGGAGGAGTACTGCGCCTGGAGCCGCTCCTTTTTTTCTGCGTCCCGGTCGATGGCACGGAGAATGAACAGAAGGATGCTCAGCCAGGGCGAGACCGCCAGCAGGATAAAAAGTACGATGCCCGGGATGCGGGCGAAATAATGCTTTTTGGGGTTCATGGGGATCCGCTCCTTACAAAAACAAAAGCCGCGTTCCACTTTATTATAGCGGAGCGCGGCAGTTTTGTTAAGGGGTAAAATCAGTATGATGCCAGAATAGGGCAGATCACTTCATCAGGCTGCACACGGCCTCTGCATAAGCGGAGGGGTCGTCCACCGGCAGACCCTCGATCAGCTGGGCCTGTGCATACAGCAGGGCGCTGTACTTCTCCACCTTTTCGGTGTCGCCTGCCTCCTGGGCGGCTTTCAGCACGGCAAAGACCGGGTGGTTGACGTTCAGCTCCAGCACCTTGTCGCTCTTGACCTCCTCGCCGCCGGGCTGCTTGGACAGGACCTTCTCCATCTCGATGGACAGGGGGCCGTCTGCCGACAGGCAGACCGGGTGATCCTTCAGCCGGGTGGAGACCTTGACCTGCTTTACCTTGCCGGACAATGCGGTCTGCATGGCGTCGAACAGGCTCTGGTTTTCGGTGGTGGCCTCCTCAGCGGCCTTCTTCTCCTCCTCGGTCTCCAGGCCCAGATCACCGCTGTTCACGTTCTTGAACTCTACGGTGCCGTCCTTGCCCTCGGCATCCTTGCGGGGATAGCTGCGCAGCACCTGCAGGCAGAACTCATCCACATCCTCGGTGAGCAGCAGCAGGTCATAGCCCTTATCCAGCACGCGCTCGGCGGCGGGGAGCTTGGCCAGACGGCTGGTGGACTCGCCAGCGGCGAAGTAGATGCACTTCTGCTCGGCAGGCATCTTCTCCACATACTCCTCCAGGGTCACCATCTTCTGCTCCTTAGCGGACCAGAACAGCAGCAGATCCCGCAGCAGCTCGGCGTGCATGCCGTAGTCGGAGTAGGCGCCAAACTTGATCTGACGGCCAAACTCTTTCCAGAATGTCTCGTACTTCTCCCGGTCGGTGCGCAGCATCGCCAGCAGCTCGTTCTTGATCTTCTTTTCCAGTGCGTTGTGGATCAGCTTGAGCTGGTTGTCCTGCTGCAGCATCTCACGGCTGATGTTCAGGCTCAGATCCTGGCTGTCCACGATGCCCTTGATAAAGCTGAAGTAATCCGGCAGCAGGTCGGCGCATTTTTCCATGATCAGCACGCCGGAAGCGTACAGCGCCAGGCCCTTCTCGTAATCCTTGGTGTAGAAGTCATAGGGACGGTGACCGGGGACGAACAGCAGGGCGTTGTAGTTGGCGGTGCCCTCGGTGCGGCTCACAATGACCCGGGCGGGGTCGGCGTAATCGCTGAACTTATCCTTATAGAAGTTGGCGTACTCCTCCTCGGAGACTTCGCTCTTCTGCTTCTTCCAGATGGGGACCATGCTGTTCAGGGTCTCCAGCTCGGTGTAGGTCTCCCACTCAGGGGTGTAATCCTCCGGCTTGGGGTCCGGTTCCGGCTTCTGACGGCTCTTTTCCCGCTCCATCTGGATGGGGTAACGGACATAGTCGCTGTATTTCTTCACGATCGCGGCAATGCCGTATTCGTTGGTGAAGTTGTCGTAGTGGTCTTCCTCGGTGTCCGGCTTGATGTGCAGGATGATGTCGGTGCCGGCGGTCTCTTTCTCGGCAGGGGACAGCTCATAGCCGTCCGCACCGCTGGATTCCCACTGCCAGGCTTCGTCTGCGCCGTAAGCACGGGAAATCACGGTGACCTTGTCTGCCACCATGAAAGCGGAGTAGAAGCCTACGCCGAACTGACCAATGATGTCGATGTTCTCGTCCTGGTTATCCTTCTTGAAATCCAGGCTGCCGGAGTGGGCGATGGTGCCCAGGTTGGACTCCAGCTCCTCCCGGGTCATGCCGATGCCGTTGTCCGAGACGGTGAGGGTGCGGCTGTCTTTATCCAGGGTCAGCAGGATGCGGAAGTCGCCCTTGTTCATGCCCACCGAGGTATCGGTCAGGCTCTTATAATAGAGCTTGTCGATGGCGTCCGAAGCGTTGGAGATCAGCTCCCGCAGGAAGATCTCCTTGTTGGTATAGATGGAGTTGATCATCATGTCCATCAGCTTTTTGCTTTCAGCCTTAAATTCGATTTTTGCCATGATCCAAAACCTCTTTGCTCTTCTTTATTTCCGGTGTTGCCGCCTGCGGCGGTTTAGCACTCATATCTTACGAGTGCTAATATACACCGGCGGCAGGTAAAAATCAAGCCCTTTCATAAAAAGTTCAGAAATGCTGTTTCTGCATGGCAGTCCGCTTTACATCCCGGCGGCAAAGCATTATAATGTACAGCGGAACCAATCAAAAGAAAGGGATGGGAAATGTTTTGTCCAGACAGGGAGAAGCGGCGTATCAGTATTTTTTAAGGGGATATAATTGCAGCCAGAGCGTGGTGGCTGCCTTTGCGCCCCAGCTGGGGCTGACCGAGGAACTGGCCCTGCGTTTGTCCTCTGGGTTTGGGGCAGGCATTGGCCGGATGCGGGAGGTGTGCGGCGCATTCTGCGGGGTGGTCACGGTGATCAGCCTGGTGTATGCTGACCCGGCAGATCCCCAGGATAAATCCCGGATCTATGCGCTGGTGCAGGAGGCCGCCCAGATGTACCGTCAGCGCAGCGGCGGGGATAGCATTATCTGCCGGGAACTGCTGGCTAAGGCGGGCGTGCAGCCTACCCAGGGCACCCAGGCGCAGGCCCGCACCGAGGGGTATTACCACAAGCGCCCCTGCCCGGAACTGTGCCGCATATGTGCGGATCTGTGTGTGGAATTTATTGCAGCCCATCCGGAAGGGCGGCACATGGATTGGAAGGAGTAATAGGAGGATAGGATGGAACTGAAACAACTGGAACTGACCGGCGGGGCAAAACTGACCGTCTATCTGCGTACCCCGTCAGAGGCAATGCCGTCGGCCCTGGTGCGCCCGCTGGTGCTGGTGGTTCCCGGCGGCGGATACAACCATGTCAGCCCCCGGGAGGGGGACCCGGTGGCCCTGCAGTTTGCGGCGGCAGGCTACCATACCGCCGTGCTGGAGTACAGCGTAGGGGATGCGGCGGCAGATTTTCAGCCGCTGCGTCAGATCAGCCAGGCCATTGGTCTGGTGCGGACCCACGCTGCTGCCTGGGGCGTAGAGCCGGAGAAGATCGCTGTCTGCGGCTTTTCCGCCGGGGGACACCTGGCTTTGTCCAGCGCTGTGCTCACCCTGCCTGGGGCAGAGGGGGCGGCGCAGCCCCGGCCCAATGCGGTCGTGCTGGGCTATCCGGTGATCAGCGCCGGTGCCTATGCCCACCGGGGCAGTTTTGAGCAGCTGGCGGCCAGCCAGGACCCGGCTGCCCAGCAGGTGTTCTCGCTGGAAGATAAGATCACCCCGGAGGTCCCGCCGGTGTTTGTCTGGCATACCATGGAGGACCAGACCGTTCCGGTGGAAAACACCCTGCTGCTGACGGCGGCCCTGCGCAGAGCGGGTGTGCCCTGCGAGGTGCATCTGTTCCAGAAGGGGGTCCACGGCACCAGCATCAGCACAGCGGAAGTAGGGGCGGACAGCGCCCACCGCCGCCACTGGCTGGCGCTGGCGCTGGAGTGGCTGGCCGATACGCTGGATTTCCATATTTAATCGGACGCACCTACAAAAAATTCACAAAAATTCCGTTGACCTGCACGGAGATGCCGGTGTATACTACAAGCAGGGGCAACGCAAAAAAGGAGCGTAACACAATGACTTTAGACCCGCAACTGCCCAAGATCTCGGTCCGGGGACTGCTGATGCAGGCTTTCCTGACCGGGTGGGAAAAATCCGATAAGAGCATCTCCCAGGACGAGTACCTGCAAAGCGCGATCCAGGTGATCGAGATGCTGCAGGTGGAGCCGGAGAGCTTGTATGCAGAGGAGGGCCTTGGCCTGCAGGACGGCGACGAGGTGGATCACCTGGATGACCTGCTGCGGGCCGATGGCCGCTGGCTGTATTATGGGGTGGAGCAGGACAACTTTTTCCTGATCCAGTGGTATCCGGATGATGCCGCTGCCCAGGCAAAGCTGGCCGAGCTGGAAGCTCTGGGAGACGGCGAACAGTATCTGGTGGATCTGAGCCTTGTGCGGCAGATGCCCTCGGAGGCGGAGAACTTTGGCTCCTCCTCGCCCAACCAGCTCCATTCTTGATCAAAGGTCTTTGAACCTGGAAGGGGAAATGCCTATGCAGCTTTCTGAAACCGAAGCACAGCAGCTGGATGCCATCCTGGACCAGTACGACCGTCACCCGGCCGTGCAGCAGATGCGGCAGTATATCCAGCATGGCTCTGTCACTACCTACGAACACTGCCGCAACGTCGTACTGGTCAGTTACTGGCTGAACCGTCGGCTGCACCTGGGGGCGGACGAAACTGCGCTTGCTGTGGGGGCGCTGCTGCATGATTTTTATCTGTATGACTGGCATACCTCCGGCAGTTTCCATGGGCTGCGCCGCCTGTTTGAGATGCACGGCTTCTCTCATCCGAAGTCGGCTTGCCTGAACGCCTGCAGCTACTTTGCCATTACAAAAAAGGAACAGAATATCATCTCCAGCCATATGTGGCCCCTGACCCTGCGTCATGTGCCCAAATGCCGGGAGGCGATCATTGTCTGCCTGGCCGATAAATATTGCGCCATCGTGGAAAGTATGTTCCAGCGAGCCGCGGTCTGATAAAACAAGCCGCCGGTACCTGTGCATTGGTACCGGCGGCTTGTTCGTTTTATAGTTTTTTGTAGCCTTCCGGCTCATCGGCTGCGCAGCGGCGCTCCATTAAAAAGGTGTCCAGCCAGCGGCCGTGGCAGTCCCGGGCGATCCGCTCCCGCCGCCCCACCTGTCGGAACCCGCATTTCAGGTGCAGCCGGCGGCTGGCTTCGTTGTCCTGCAGAACGGTGGACTGCAGCGTCCAGTACCCGGCCTGCTCGGCCTCCCGGCATAGGGCAGCCAGCAGCTCTGCCCCCAGCCCCCGGCCCCGGAAGCGCTCCCCCATATAGATGCTCACCTCAGCAACGCCCCGGTAGCACCAGCGGGGGTCTACCCGGTGCAGTGCGGCCCAGCCCGCCAGCTGTTCCCCCAGCAGCGCCACCAGGCGGCACTCCTGTGTATGGGAGGCGTCCCAGGCGGCATAGGGGGGACAGGCGGTTTGAAAGGTGGCGTGCTCCGTAGCGATCCCTTCCAGATAGATCTCAGAGACGGCGTCCCAATCCTCCGGCTGCATAGGCCGGACTGTGATCTGTTCCATGTTTTTTCCCCACTCCCGGCGGGGACCTCCATGCCCCCGCAGTATGCTTCCCCGCGATATCGTCCACATGCGGGGAAGGCGCCCCTGTTTTCCCCAAAAACAGGGGCGATGCAGTTGGTCTGCCAGGCTGTCCCGGCAGGGAACGGCGCAGCAGACAGGGTTTTGACAAACCCTTTGGTTGTGATACAATAAAGACGATATCGGTAAGCTGTCCGCTTGCTGGACGAGATTTATTATAATAGCTTTTTTGACAAAATGCAATGCAGGAAAACCTGGTCTGTACAGGCCGTTTAAATCCATCTGACGACACGGATAGATTGATTTTGGGTCTGCCAAAATGCGCCCCACGCCATCGGCACCGATGCGGAGGGCTGGCTGGAGGAAGCGGCCGCCTTTTGGGACAGCCAGGTAAAAGAAATGACGAGGTGATTCAATATGGAAGTTCTTGCGCTGCTGTATACTTTTTTGCTGGTCACCATCTGCCTTTTGCTGGCAGTGGTGCTTTACCGTACTGGCAGGCCGCAGCAGGGACAGCAGGGGACCGAAGCCCTGCGCAGCTGGCTGGCACAGCAGCTGGCGGCACAGGCAAAGGAGAATGCCCGCCAGCAGGCGGCGCTGGCGCAGCAGAATGAAGCGGCGCTGCGCAGTGTAAGCGATGCATTGCAGACGGCGGTGCAGAATATGAGCGCCACCCTGGCCCAGGGACAAACGGGCCAGCAGGAGGCTCTGGAACGCCGGCTGAACAGCTTGCAGCAGCAGAATGCCCAGCAGATGGAGCAGCTGCGCAACAGTCTGAACGAGGGCATGAAGGCACTCCAGGAGGAAAATGCCCGCAAACTGGACGAGATCCGCCATACTGTGGACGAGCAGCTGCAGGACGCGCTGCAAAAACGTGTGACCGAGAGCTTCCAGGCGGTAAACGCACAGCTGGAGCAGGTGTATAAAGGTCTGGGTGAGATGCAGACCCTGGCGGCAGATGTGGGCGGACTGAAACAGGTGCTGTCCGGCGTAAAGACCCGGGGCATTTTGGGTGAGATCCAGCTGGGAGCCATCCTGGAGGAGATCCTGGCTCCGGAGCAGTTCGACACCAACGTAGCGACCATCCCCGGCAGCACCCAGCGTGTGGAATATGCGGTCAAGCTGCCTGGTGCCGATGGGGGCACAGTGTGGCTGCCCATCGACTCCAAGTTCCCGGGGGATACCTACGCCCACTTGCAGGATGCGCTGGCGGCCGGAGACGCTGCCGCTGCGGCCAACGCCCGCCATGCGCTGGAAATGGTGCTGCGCAGCGAGGCAAAGGATATCCGGGAAAAATATGTGGAGCCGCCCTATACCACCACATTCGGCATCCTGTTCCTGCCCTTTGAGGGGCTGTATGCCGAGGTGGTGAATATGGGGATGCTGGAGACGCTGCAGCGGGACTATCAGGTCAATGTGGCAGGACCCAGCACGATGGCAGCGCTGCTGAACAGCCTGCAAATGGGCTTCCGCACCCTGGCGATCCAAAAACGCTCCGGCGAGGTGTGGCAGCTGCTGGGGGCGGTCAAGACGGAGTTTGAAAAGTTTGGCCAGGGGCTCAGCAAGATGCAGCAGCGGCTGCGCCAGACCGATGAGGAGTTGGATCAGCTGATCGGCGTGCGCAGCCGGGCCATCAGCCGCAAGCTGCGGGCTGTGCAGCTGCTGGATGAACCGGCCGCTGCAGCTCTGCTGGAGCTGGATGCAGAACCGGGACGCCCCGCCGCAGCCCGGCTGCCCCAGCAAACGGAGGAATAAGCCCTTGCACCGGCCGGTTTGTTGTGCTATACTAGGACGGCTCCTAGAGTGTATTTCCGGGCGTAGCACAGCGCTTTTTGCAGCGGCTTGCTCTGCTGCCGCCGCAGTGTGAAATAATAGCCCGTTTTTTGTGGACAGAAGGTAAAATAAAGGAGGATTTCCGATGAGTGTGAGCAAGATCAGCAGCGCGATCCTTGGCGTGGGGGTGGACGATACCACCCTGGACCTGTTTGAGAGCCAGTACCCGGTACCCGCAGGCGTCAGCTACAATTCCTATGTGATCCTGGACGAAAAGGTGGCCGTGCTGGACACCGTAGATGCCCGGGCTACGGATGCCTGGCTGGAAAACTTGTCCCAGGCCCTGGCAGGCCGTATGCCGGATTACCTGGTGGTCTCTCACATGGAGCCGGACCATGGGGCCAATATTGCCCGGCTGGCAGCCGCTTACCCCGCCATGCAGGTGGTGGGCAATGCCAAGACCTTCGTCATGATGGACCAGTTCTTTGGCGCACAGGCAGTGGCCGCTGACCGCCGTGTGGTGGTGAAGGAAGGGGATACGCTGTCTCTGGGCAGCCACACGCTGCAGTTCGTGCTGGCTCCGATGGTGCATTGGCCGGAGGTCATGCTCAGCTATGAGACCAGCGAGAAGGTCTTGTTCTCCGCGGATGCTTTTGGCCGTTTTGGCGCAGTGGCAAACTACGATGCCAATGCTGAGTGGGCCAGTGAGGCCCGCCGTTACTTCCTGAACATCGTGGGCAAGTACGGCGTGCAGGTGCAGGCCGTGCTGAAAAAGGCCGCTGCGCTGGAGATCAGCACCATCTGCCCGCTGCATGGCCCGGTGCTGACCGGCGACCTGACCCCCTACTTGCATTATTACGATCTGTGGTCCAGCTACCGTGCAGAGGAGCCGGAAAAGATCCTGGTGGCCTCCGCTTCGATCCACGGCAATACCCGTGCGGCAGCCCATACCCTGGCAGAAAAGCTGCGTGCACAGGGTGCAAAGGTGGTCGAGATGGATCTGACCCGTACCGATGTGTCGTATGCTGTTACCGAGGCTTTCCGCTGCGGAAAGACCGTGCTGGCCTGCGCAACCTATGACGGGGCCCTGTTCCCCCCGATGGAGGCTCTGCTGGCACATCTGAAGAGCAAGAACTTCCAGGGCCGTACCATCGCCCTGATGGAGAATGGCAGCTGGGCGCCCATGGCCGCTAAGCAGATGCGTGCAGAGCTGGAGGGCATGAAGAACATTGCCATCTGTGAGCAGGTCGTCACCCTGCGTTCCGCCGCCAATGCCGCTGCGGAAGCCCAGATGGATGCCCTGGTCCAGGAGCTGCTGGCAAAGGCATAAACGAACCGATCAGGATATGATAAAAGACCGGCGGAGCCTAGG
Organism: uncultured Faecalibacterium sp.; assembly: GCA_900540455.1. Lineage (GTDB taxonomy): Bacteria > Bacillota > Clostridia > Oscillospirales > Ruminococcaceae > Faecalibacterium. The sequence goes on along the minus strand of UQGD01000001.1, from coordinate 8,748 downwards.
CTCTGCCGGTCTTTGTGCTTTGTTGGACTGGTCGGGGATTTTACTTGTTTCTTCCGGTCAGGTGTGCTATACTGACCAAAGAACATTGCTGAAAAGGAGGAAGCACCCATATGGGCTGGGACGCAGGTATCTTTTACCAAAAAGGATATATTTAAGCGTTTCCGGGTCGAAGTGCGCCCTTTTTTAGAGGATACTGCCGTCTGTACTGTTTGTACAGGGGCAGAGTCGGTTCAGCAATGGCTCGGGGAGGATAGTGCGCCCTGCGGCCTTTTTGTGGAGTGCATAGGAGAAATTCCAGCTGCGATTTGAAAGTGGACGGACTTTTGGCGATCGTAGGCGAAGCTCTTCTGTGCAGGCTCTGCCTGTGCTGCAGGGCGTTTGTTTTATCTCTAAAAAGGATGCACCATCGTTTATTTGCTATAATGCAGATGCAAACAAAAGAGGTGTTTCCTAGTATGGATCTAAAAAAACAGCTGGGGGCGCTGTATGCCTCCACCTTTCTTTCTGGTCTGCGGCTGACAGATGCCGTGTGGGTGGCTTTGCTGGCGGCCCGGGGCTTTGCTCTGTGGGAGATCGGTCTGGCAGAGGCTGTGTATCATATAATAAGTTTGATGTTTGAGGTGCCCAGCGGTATGGCGGCGGATCTGCTGGGGCGCCGCCGCACCTACCTGCTGGGCGGGCTTCTGGCACTTGCCCAGGATGCGACGATGCTGCTGGCCAACGACCTGCCGATGGTTTGCTTGGCAATGGGGCTGGGGGCACTCTCCGGGTCAATGTACTCCGGTACATCCTCGGCTCTTGTTTATGACAGCTTGGTGCAGACACACTGTACAGAGAGGTATCTTTCTGTCAGTGCCCGTTTGGATCAGCTTGGCCTGGCGGCAGGCGGGTTGGGCGCAGTGATCAGCGCCGCACAGCCGCTGCTGGGCTATACGGGCCTGTATCTGTCTAGCGGGGCATGCAATGCATTGTCTGCTGCGGCAGATGTATTTCTGACCGAGCCGGTGGTCACGCAGGCGCAGGCTCAGCGGGACAGTTTTGCGCTCCGGCAGTTGCCGAAACGATTTTTCCGGCAGGCACAGCAGAGCCTTGCAGCTTTGCGGCAATGCCCTGCTGCTATACGGGTGATTCTGGCAGATGGGGTGGTGTGTGTGCCCTGCTATCTGGTGACCATGTTTTTGCAGCAGCGTTTGGTGCAGCTGGGCTGGCCTACAGCTCTGTTATTTGTGCCGCACCTGCTAAGTCGGACGGCGGCATTTGCAGGCTCTGTTTTGGGCTGTCGCCTTCGGGTCAGGAGACTGACAAAGCTCTACATCATCAGTGCAGCATTGTGCGGACTGGGCACGGTGCTGGTGGGTCTGGCAGAAACAGCGGGGGCTTTGGCAGGAGCTGCATTGGTACAGGGAGTGCTGTCTGCCTGGATGCTCCATGCCGACCGTCAGATGAACGAATACTTTCCCAGCGATCTGAGAGCGACACTGGTCAGTGTGGATAGTATGGCATACAGCCTGATGATGATCCCGGCCAGTCCGCTGGTTGGGTGGATCGGAGACCAGACCGGTCAGGCGGGAGCTGGACTGGCTGTGCTGGGGTGTTTGATCTCTGTCAGTGCTCTGCTGGTGTGGCTCCGAAGCCGCAGGGCAGAAAGAGCTCAGAAATAACTTTGGACAAATTAAGTTGAAGAACAAAAAAGACCGGCGGAGCCTAGGCTCTGCCGGTCTTTATGTTTATAAAGCAGGGGAGGGAACAGACCTGCGCTGGCAGACCAGATCCACCATGCCATTATAGGTCTGGGTGAAAAGAAGCTCCAGCTCTCGGGTGCGGTGCAGGGGGTCAAACAGCCGCACATCGCCCCATTTGCGGAAAAGGGTAAAAAAAGACCAGCGCTAAAGCGCTGGTCTTGATAGAGATCAATACAAAGGGTTACAGGATGGCCAATGCAATAAACCGCACCAGCAGTGCGCAGACCCAGGCGATAAGGCACTGCTCTGCCACCATGATGGCCGCCCATTTGCCGCCCAGCTCCCGTTTGACCGAGGCAACTGCTGCCACACAGGGGGTGTACAGCAGGCAGAATACCAGCAGCGGTGCGGCAGCGGCAGGCTGGAGGGCGGCGGCCAGTGCGGCTTCGCTGCCGAACAGCACCACCAGGGTGGAAACAACGCTCTCCTTGGCCATAAAGCCAGTGATCAGCGCAGTGGAGATGCGCCAGTCTGCAAAGCCCAGAGGGGCAAACAGGGGGGCGATCCAGCCGGCCAGCAGTGCCAGGATGCTGTTTTGGGCATCGCTGGTCAGGCTGAGCTGCAGGTCAAAGTTCTGCAAGAACCAGATCACGATGGTGGCCAGGAAGATCACAGTAAAGGCACGCTGCAAAAAGTCCCGGGCTTTTTCCCACAGCAGCTGCGCCACGTTTTTCAGCCCCGGCAGACGATAGTTGGGCAGTTCCATCACAAAGGGGACCGCCTCGCCCCGGAACACCGTCCCTTTCAGCAGAAAGGCAACGGCTACGCCGATCAGGATGCCCAAAAAGTATAGCCCGACCATTACCAGCGCAGCGTGCTCCGGAAAGAACAGCCCTGCAAACAGGCTGTAGATGGGCAGTTTTGCCGAGCAGCTCATAAAGGGGGTCAGCAGAATGGTCATCTTGCGGTCCCTCTCCGAGGGCAGGGTGCGGCTGGCCATTACGCCGGGGACGGTGCAGCCAAAGCCGATCAGCATAGGTACGATGCTGCGCCCGGACAGGCCGATGCGCCGCAGCAGCTTGTCCATCACAAAGGCCACACGGGCCATATATCCGGTATCCTCCAGCAAAGAGAGGAAGAAGAACAGGGTGACGATCACCGGCAAAAAGCTCAGCACACTGCCGACACCGGTAAAGATACCGTCGATCAGCAGAGAATGAACGGCAGCATTGACCTGCCAACTGGTCAGCGCCGCATCTACCGAGGCGGTCAGCGCATCGATGCCTGCTGCCAGCAGGTCCTGCAAAGCGGCACCCACGACATTAAAGGTCAGGTAAAAGACCAGCGCCATGATGCCCACAAAAGCGGGGATGGCGGTGTATTTGCCGGTCAGGATGCGGTCAATGGCGTTGCTGCGGGCCTGTTCCTTGCTTTCGTGGGGTTTCACCACGGTTTGATCCACCAGATTCTGGATGAAGCCAAAGCGCATATCCGCAATGGCGGCGGCCCGGTCCAGTCCCCGTTCCCGCTCCATCTGCTGGATGATGTGCTCCAACGCATCCTCCTCGTTCTGGTCCAGCTGCAAGGCTTTGCGGATGCGCTCGTCTCCTTCCACCAACTTGGTGGCGGCGAACCGCACCGGGATGCCTGCGGACTTGGCGTGATCCTCGATCAGATGCTGGATGCTGTGGATGCAGCGGTGTACCGCACCGCCGTGATCATCCTCTGCACAGAAGTCCAGGCGGCCCGGCCGTTCCTGATACTTTGCCACATGGATGGCGTGGTCCACCAGCTCGTGCACGCCCTCATTTTTGGCCGCCGAAATGGGGATCACCGGGATGCCCAGCATGGACTCCATCTTATTGATATGGATGGTGCCGCCGTTGCCCCGCACCTCGTCCATCATGTTCAGCGCCAGCACCATGGGCACATCCAATTCCATCAGCTGCATGGTCAGGTAGAGGTTGCGCTCGATGTTGGTGGCATCTACGATGTTGATGATGCCGGTGGGCTTCTCCCCAATGATGAACTGCCGGGTCACGATCTCCTCACTGCTGTAAGGGGACATGGAGTAGATGCCCGGCAGGTCGGTGACCTCGGTGCCGGGGTGATCCTTGATCTGACCGCTTTTACGGTCCACGGTCACACCGGGAAAGTTGCCTACATGCTGGTTGGAGCCAGTGAGCTGGTTGAACAGGGTGGTCTTGCCGCAGTTCTGGTTGCCAGCCAGGGCAAATGTCAGGGTCGTATCCTCCGGCAGGGGCGTTTCACCGGCTTTGGTGTGATAACGGCCGCCCTCGCCCAGACCTGGATGCTCCAGCGGCTTGTCCCCATGGGGTGCGCCGGGGTGATCCGGTGCAGGGCCGTCCAGCATCGTGATGCCGATCTGCTGGGCATCGTCCAGCCGCAGGGTCAACGCATAGCCGTGGATGCGCAGCTCCATGGGGTCGCCCATGGGGGCCAGTTTTACCAGGGTGATCCGTGCGCCGGGGATCAGCCCCATATCCAAAAAATGCTGCCGCAGAGCGCCTGCGCCGCCTACGGTCTCTACCACGGCGCTGCGCCCGATGGGCAATTCCTTTAACGTCATTGTCATTCCCTCTTTTCAAGAATGTTAGCGGATACTAACAGAAGAATTATATGCAAAGCAACGGCCTTTGTCAAGAGAGCAGGTCCTGCGGAAAAGCGGGGGCGGAAGGGGGGCACAGACCGGATAAATCCCGCTGTCCCTCTTGCAAACAGAACAAAAGTGTGGTAAAGTAATTTGTAGTTCGACTAAAAACCTATACCTCAAAACGCAGCGACGGAGAGAGTAGGCGCAGAACACACAGGGCAGAGAGGGGCTTCACCGGCTGAAAGGGCCCCCGGTTTGTGTCTGGAGCTGAAGTTCGCTCCCGAGCGGCCTGTGGGAAGGGCGGCGCAGCCGCTTGGTAGCACAGGACGGTGCGCCCCGTTACGGCGTTTGAGAGCCGCCCGGCTGCTTTGCATCTCAGGGCGGAAACCGGGTGGTACCGCGGAGCGGCCAAAAAAGAATGGTCAAGGCTTCGTCCCTTTTGTCTGGCAAAGGCTGGGCAAAGGGGACGGGGCCTTTTTTGCTGCCCCGCCCAACAAGGAACAAGGAGAGAAGATCCATGCAAGCAATGATTGAGCAGCTGGCCCAGCAGGCCGCAGCGAGCCTTGGTCAGGTCTCGTCCAAGGAGACGCTGGCCTCTTTCTGGCAGGAGTATCTGAGCAAGAACGGCAAGATCCCCGCCCTGATGAAGAACCTGCGCACCGTCGCACCGGAGGACCGCCCCGCTATGGGCAAGGTCATCAATGAGCTGAAGCAGAAGGTCCAGGCGGATTACGATGCCGCAGCTGCCCGGGTCAAGGCTGCCGAGCTGGCTGCCCGCAATGCTGCCGAGGCAGTGGATATCACGCTGCCGGCCAAGACCCGTCCGGCAGGCGGCCTGCATCCGCTGACCCTGGTGACCAACCAGATCATCGATGTGTTCTCCGGCATGGGCTTTGCAGTGGCAGAGTCCCCGGAGATCGAGGATGACGACCACAACTTTACCCGCCTGAACGTGCCCAAGGACCATCCTGCCCGGGATATGCAGGATACCTTCTACCTCTCGGATGAGTTTTTGCTGCGCACCCAGACCTCCGGCGGTCAGATCCGGACGATGGATGCCCAGCAGCCCCCCATCAAGGTGCTGATCCCCGGCCGGGTGTTCCGCTCCGACTCGGACGCCACCCATAGCCCCATGTTCCATCAGATGGAAGGTCTGGTAGTGGATAAGGGCATCACCCTGGGCGACCTGCAGGGCGCACTGGATACCTTTGTGCAGAAGCTGTTTGGCGATGGCACCCGTACCCGCCTGCGTCCGTCCTACTTCCCCTTTACCGAACCCAGCGTAGAGGTGGACGTCAGCTGTTTTGAGTGCGGCGGCAAGGGCTGCAGCCTGTGCAAGCATACCGGCTGGATCGAGGTGCTGGGCGGCGGCGTTGTCAACCGCAAGGTGCTGGAGAACTGCGGCATCGACCCGGATGTCTACTCCGGCTTTGCATTCGGCATTGGCATCGAGCGTATCGCTATGCTCAAGTACGGCATCAACAACATCGGCCTGATGTTTGAAAACGACCTGCAGTTCCTCAAGCAGTTCCATGAATAAGAGGGGAGAGAGCAAACAATGAAGGTACCTTTCAGTTGGTTAAAAGAATATGTGGACATCGACATCTCGGCACAGGAGCTGGAGACGAAGCTCTTTTCCTGCGGTTTTGAGGTGGAGGAGCTGATCCCGCTGTCTGCCGGCATCCACAAGGTGGTGGTAGGCGTTGTTACTGCCATGGAGCTTCAGGAGGGCACCCACCTGCACAAGTGTGTGGTGGACTGCGGCGAGTATGGCCATGAGGTGCGCATCAGCACCGGTGCATCCAATGTGTTTGTGGGTGCGCATGTGCCCACTGCGCTGGATGGCTCTACGCTGCCCGGCGGCATCACCATCAAAAAGCGGGTGATGCAGGGTGTGGAGTCCAATGGAATGCTCTGCTCCGGCGAAGAACTGGGGCTGAACGATGATCTCTACCCCGGGTCCGAAGTCTACGGGCTGCTGATCCTGCCGGAGGATACGGCTCCCGGTGCAGATATCGTGCCCATTGTGGGTCTGGATGATTATATCTTTGATATCTCCATCACCGCTAACCGTCCGGACTGCCAGAGCGTACTGGGCATTGCCCGCGAGGTGGCAGCTGTGCTGGGCAAGCCCCTGAAGATGCCTGCCATGGATTATACCCCCGTCTGCGAGCCGGATGCCCCCATCTCGGTGCAGGTGGAAGCCCCGGACCTGTGCCCCCGGTATATGGCACACTATGTCCGCAACATCCGCATGGGCGAGTCTCCCCGCTGGATGAAGCGTCACCTGGCGCTGTGCGGTCTGCGCTCCATCAGCAATGTGGTGGATATCACCAACCACACCCTGCTGGAGATGGGTCAGCCCATGCACGCCTTTGACCTGGATAAGGTGGCTGGCCGCAGCATCACGGTGCGCCGTGCGCAGGCCGGGGAGAAGATCACCACCCTGGATGAGAAGGAATTTACGCTGAACCCTGCAAACCTGGTCATCTGCGATGCAGAAAAGCCGGTGGCTCTGGCAGGCATCATGGGCGGCGCAAACTCTGGTATGGACGATAAGACCCACAGCCTGCTGTTTGAGTGCGCTACCTTTGCCCGGGACAGCGTCCGTAAGACCAGCCGTGCGCTGGGCCAGAACAGCGATTCCTCGGCTCGGTATGAGAAGGGTGTGGACCGCAACTCTCCGGAGCTGGGTCTGGCGCGGGCACTGCACCTGATCCAGGAGCTGGACTGCGGCGACATCACCACGCTGTGCTATGATCTGACCGACGGCCGTCCCCTGGAGCGCAAACAGATCTGCACCACTCCGGCTAAGATCTGCGCTGTGCTGGGCATTACCGTCCCGGATCAGACGATGATCGATATCCTGAACCGCCTGGAGTTTGCGGTGGATGTGCAGCCCGATGGCAGCTGGGTGGTCAGCGCCCCGCTGTACCGGGAGGATGTAGAGGACTTCCCCGATCTGGCCGAGGAGGTCATCCGGGAGTATGGCTATGACCATATCGTGCCTACCTTCCTCAAGACTGCGTCTGTGACCAATGGCGGCCTGAACGATGACCAGAAGAAGCAGATGAAGACCAAGCGCCTGCTGGCTGCACAGGGATTCTATGAGGCTTCCACCCTGGCTTTCTACTCGGCTTCCGAGCTGGATATGCTGCATATCCCGGCAGAGGATGAGGCACGCAAGGCCATCCGTATCCTGAATCCCATCAGCGAGAACCTGTCCATCATGCGGACTCTGCTGACCCCCTCCATGCTGAACGTCATCGTGGATAACCTGAAGAAGGGCAATGCGGAAGGCCGCCTGTTTGAGCTGGCACCGGTCTACCTGGCAAAGCAGCTGCCCATTGCCGAGCACCCCACCGAGCGTCAGACCCTGTGCCTGGGTGCTTTTGGCCCGGCGGAGGATTTCTTCACGGTCAAGGGTGCGCTGGAGGCTCTGGCAGCTGGGTTTGGGCTGCACTTTACCTACCAGCGGGAGACTGCGCCTTGGCTGCACCCCGGCATCAGCGCTGCGGTTTACTGCGGCGAGACCCGCCTGGGCATCTTCGGCAAGCTGGCCAATGAGATCAATGGTGAGCTGGAGATCGCAAAGGATCAGAAGGAGAGCCAGAACATCTACCTGGGCGAGCTGGATTATGAGGCACTGATGTCCTGTGTGGATAGCGAGCTGCGGTATCATCCGCTCAGCCCCTATGCACCGGTCAAGCGCGACCTGGCACTGGTCTGCGATGAGCAGATCACCTGCGGCCAGATCGAGGATACGATTCGTGCAGCAAGCCCGCTGGTCACAGAGGTCAAGCTGTTTGATATCTATCGCGGCGCCAATCTGGGCGAAGGCAAAAAGAGCATGGCATTCGCCCTGACCCTCTCGGACCTGAAGGAAGATCTGTCTGCGGAGCAGGTGGAACGGGCTGTCAAAAAGATCCTGGGCAACCTGAAGTTCAAGCTGGGCATCGAGATGCGCTGATCTTTTATATACCTTATAATAGAGAAAAGAGCGTAAAAGGCCGTCTGTGTGAGCTGCACAGACGGCCTTTTTGTGTTTGCAGCAAGGAAAAGCGGCTTTCTTATAGAAAATGCAAAGAAATTTGCAAAAAAGTGTTGACACCGGCCCCGGCGTGTGGTATTATACTTGAGCGCCAAGGGCCGCCGGAAAGAATGACTTCCGACGGGCTAAGAAGCAAGAAAATAGGACCACTGAGGTTTACCTCATGTCCGCTGAAAAGTTTCCAAGCTTCCGAAAAAAAGTGCTTGACAAACGATCACAAACGTGATAAAATAATCAAGCTGTCAGCCGCGAGGCTGAGACGCACAGGACCTTGAAAATTGAACAATATCGAAAAACTTGTAACGGAACCTTTTATAGTGTTGGAAAACACTTAAAACAATTCCAAAAAGTAATTCACACAGGACGCAAGCGATTGCGTGCTGAGCGAACAAGATTTAACA